>CALVAM010000006.1 GCA_944325545.1 Candidatus Gastranaerophilales bacterium
TCTCCACTCTTTGCTCGTTCGCGTTCGAACCCTTAAAATGCTCCGCATTGGGGTTCTTCGTCTCTTTATAGAGTAGTTTTACTTTGAGGCAGACTTGTAGAATAAATTTAAACAATGGTAGGTAATTTGTCTGCCGACAAAATGTTCTTTTCTTTTTGTTTACTTTTTCTTTTTAGTAAAGAAAAAGTAAATGTCGAAGAAGGGACTCGAACCCTCAAGGATTTCTCCACAAGAACCTGAATCTTGCGTGTCTACCAATTCCACCACTTCGACATATTTCTATTATATAATGAAATAATTTTATATTTTTATCGTAATATTTCTTAAAATTTGCATGATTTTTTTATTTGTTTGTTTTACCATTGTTCAAAATATATTTTTTATATCACGAGTGAAATAAATTTTTATATATCTAGTGTTAGGTTTTATTATTTTAAGGAGGTTATATGAAGATATCACCAATTAGTATTACTAATTATTCAAAAAACACATTTAAAGGTCATGAAGAAGCTTATTCTTATTCAAGAGGAGTGCATTCTTTGGAAGATTCTATTCATTGGCATAAGAATTCAAGTATTGATAAAACTTTAGGTTCTTATCATTTAAATCAAACAGGAAGAGCTTATTATGCAGATCCGCTTGAGCCGATTACAGATGCAATAAGAGATAGAGTGGATTATATTGTATATGATAATGAGCCTAGTTATCCAAGAATTGAAGATGTTGAAACTAATTATTTAGGAAAAAATAGAACAAATTATAGAAATGATTTTGAAGAAGTAAGAAATTATTATTATAGAAGAGAAATGGCTGGTCATGCTGATAAGGCAGAAGCTCAATATCAACAGTGGCAAGCTGCTGAATGTACAGGGTTTTATGATAGAGCTGGTAATGCAAGATATAGAAAAGAAAATTTAGAAGATGGTATAGAAAATATAAATAGAACAATTAAAGATAAAGAAAAAGAAAATTTAGAGTTAACTGCAAGTGCACGAAGATCTGAAGAAGAAAAATGTTTGTTAGAAATAAAACAAAAAAATTATCAAGCTAAAAATGATAAGTATTCTGAACTTGATAAATTAGCAGTTCAAACTATTGATAAAGATAAAGAAGAAATTAATTTCATAAAATCTCAAATTGATAACATGAAAAATAATATAAAAAAATGCCAAGAAAAAATAAAAATTTGTATCGCAAATATTGATTATTGTAAAAAGAAAATTGAATTAAATAAGAGTGATATTGTAGTTTTAAATAAAGATAAACAAACAAAAACAAATTTAATTTCTGAAATTATAGAAAAAGAATTAAAACCTATGTTTAATTCTTTAAAAGAATTTTATATAAGACAAGGCATTAAAATTATTAAATAAAAGAAATAAAAAAGGGGTAAAAAGATGAAAATTAATGCAATAAATAATACAAATTTTAAAGGTTTATTTACAAATAAATCAACAAACGATAATTGGAGAATGGAATACAGTCCATATAGTTGGGAACAAAATAATACATCAAAGATGGCTCCGAAAAAGCAATTTAGTATTTATGCTTCAACTCTTCCGGATAATGAAGAATTGTTTATTAAGGATAATTCTTATTATGACAAAGAATATTCTAAAGATATTTTAGGAACAGAGTCATATTTTAAAAATTCGGAAACAGGTAAAATAAGAAAAACAATCACAGAAGTTCCTGCAATGAACAGAGAAGATTCTTTAATTGTCTTGAATAAAAAATTAAATAAGTTTTTAGATCTGAAAAGTAAAGAAATGTCTTCTATAAGTAAAGATTATGAAGATACAAAAAACTCTACAATAAAGAGTGAATCGCGTTTTGAATATTTTTATAAAGATTCAAAAGAAGGTTATTTAAATCGAGAATATTCTCGTTCAACTTCTAGAGAAGTATTAAATGAAGAATTTTATAATTTACGAAATAATGTTGTAAATTTATATAATAATTTTAATAATTATATACAATTAAGAGATTCTGCAGATAATGTTAAGAAAACAATTTTAAATAATCAATCTGAAATAGATTTATTAAAAAAACTAAGAAGTGATGATAAGTTAATAGATATAAGTAAGAGAGATATTTATGATCCTAATAAAGCTTTATGGAATGCGTTGCAAGATATAAGAAAAGCTGCGAATAAATTTGTTTGTTTACCGCATAGATTAATTTCTATGGACGAAATTATAAGAGCTCTTGGAACTATAGTAAAAAGAGAAGATATTTCAAGAAGAGCGATAGAATATGTTGATGTTTTAATAAAAAGATCAATATAGAAAAACAAAAGCTCCTTTAAAAAGGAGCTTTTGTTTTTTAAATAATTTCTTTCCCAACAATCGGAGCAATTTGTTTGATTTGTTTATACAATAAATCATATTGCCAAGGGTATAACGATTGAGCTCCGTCACAGATAGCTCTATCCGGATCGTGGTGAACTTCAATAATCAGACCGTCACAACCTGCTGCTACGGCGGCTCTTGACATAGGTTCAACTTTATCTCTTAAGCCTGTAGCGTGAGAAGGATCAATTATAATCGGTAAATGGCTTAATTTCTTTATAACAGGAATAGAAGTTAAATCAAGAGTATTTCGAGTATATTTTTCGAAAGTTCGAATGCCTCTTTCACATAGAATAACTTGGTTATTACCTCCTGCCATAATGTATTCAGCAGACATAAGCCATTCTTCGTAAGTTGAAGATAATCCTCGCTTTAATATAACAGGTTTATGTGCGTGTCCAAGTTCTTTTAAGAGGTTGAAATTTTGCATATTTCTAGCTCCGACTTGTAAAATATCAACGTATTTTTCAAAAAGTTCAAGTTGAGCAACTTCCATGATTTCAGAAGTAACAGCCATTCCGTGGTTATCTGCAACACTTCTAATAATTTTTAAACCTTCTTCTCCAAGCCCTTGAAAAGCGTAAGGACTTGTTCTTGGTTTAAACGCACCACCTCTAATAATTTTAACATTCGATTCTGAAAGTTCTTGTGCAGTTTCATCCATCTGATCATAAGATTCAATTGTGCAAGGCCCTGCAATCAGACCTGTGTATTTATCTCCAAATTTAACCCCATTAACTTCTACAACAGTATCTTTCCCCTGGCAAGCTCTTGCTGCTAGTTTGTAATTAGTTGTCAAACGAATAACTTCATCTACTCCTGCTAAAAGTTCAAAATCTCTTTGATCAACTTCTTTTACTCCGATTGCATGAACAACTGTTCTTGCTTCACCATGCGAAACTCGAGCTTCAAACCCTTTTGATTCTATAAACAACTCAACACGCTTAATGTCTTTTTCTGTAGCGTGACTATTCATTACAACCAGCATTCTTTTTTACCTCTTTATATTTAACTTGTGTAGTTATGATTAAAATGACAGTTTTAATTATACACAAAACAAGATTTATATGGTATAATTCAATCTATTATGACAATATTTGATGAAAATTTGATTTTAGAAACAATCAATATGATTAAGCTTCACAATTTTGATATAAGAACTGTGACATTAGCTATAAGCTTAAGAGATTGTTTAGCTGAAGACGTAAATATTGTATGCGATAAAATTAAGTTTAAACTTGATAAATATGCTAAAAATTTGGTTAAATATGCAACTGAAATAGAAAATGACTATTCTATTCCGATTGTTAATAAAAGAATTTCAGTTACTCCGGTATCTTTAGTAGGAGAAGCTTGTAAAGAGAAAGATTATATAAAAATTGCTAAAACTCTTGATGAAAGTGCTTTGGATTTGGGGATTGATTTTATAGGCGGTTTTTCTGCGTTAGTAGAAAAAGGATTTACTCAAGGCGATATTGCTTTGATAAATTCTATACCGGAGGCTTTAGCAAATACAAATAGATTATGTTCTTCAGTTAATGTTGCAACTACAAAAGCCGGTATCAATATGGATGCCGTTATAAAAATGGCTGATACAATAAAAAAATCAGCAGAACTAACAGTTCAAAGCGATGGTTTAGGAGCTGCAAAACTTGTTGTATTTTGCAATTCAGTCGGGGATAATCCGTTTATGGCAGGAGCGTATTGCGGCTATGGAGAACCGGAATGTGCATTAAATATTGGTGTTTCGGGCCCTGGGGTTGTAAGAGCCGCAATCTTGGATTTAGATCAAAATGCAGACTTAGGAGTTTTATCCAATAAAATTAAGCAGACAGCTTATAAAATAACGTCAACAGGAGAACTTATCGGAAGAAAAATGGCCGAAAAGTTGAATATTCCTTTTGGAGTAATTGACTTATCCTTAGCCCCTACTCCTGCACAAGGAGATAGTGTCGCTCAAATTTTTCAAGCAATGGGACTTGAGCAGGCAGGTGCTCACGGGACAACGGCTGCTCTTGCAATGCTTAATGATGCAGTGAAAAAAGGTGGCATAATGGCAAGCTCATATGTAGGAGGTTTGTCAGGGGCATTTATTCCGGTTTCAGAGGATGCTGGCATGATTGAGGCAGCGTCTTTGGGGTATTTAACTTTTGATAAGCTGGAAGCTATGACTTGCGTTTGTTCTGTTGGCCTTGATATGATTGCAATTCCTGGAGATACTCCAAATTCTACAATTGCCGGAATTATTGCGGATGAAATGGCAATTGGTATGATTAATAAGAAAACAACGGCAGTAAGGATTATTCCTGCACCGAATAAAAATGTTGGTGATAAGGTTGTTTTTGGAGGGCTTTTGGGAGAAGCTCCTGTTATGAAGGTTAATGAGATCTCTTCTGAAAGATTTATAAACCGCGGAGGAAGAATTCCGGCCCCTATTCATAGTTTGAATAATTAAGGATGGTAAAAATGGCAACTTTTAAAGATATGGAAGATAGTTTGAAAAATTTTATTATACAAGAGCAATCTGATGCTCATAACGTTAGAAGTACTAATATTGCAAAGTATAATAATATTAAGATTTGGATGGATCCGTCTAAATATCAAGAAGCACATTTTTTTATAAGAATCTCTATATCTGAAGCTGTTTTTAAACTTAGTGATTGTTCAAAATTAAACGGTGGCTTAGGCTATGAAGAACGCTTTATTATTAAGTGGTTTGGAAGAATGGGGATTAAGGAAAAACTTCAAGAACTTTGGAGTAATGCTGAAAAAAATAGAGAAGACAAATAATTAAATTTATGCTACTATAGTATCAAAAGTATACTTTTGTAGGGAGCATATGGAGTATAAAGATTTGGCTACAAATCCGGTAACTGTAGTTTTGCAGTTGGTCGGTGCAAGATGGAAAATTTTGATTATAAAAGAATTATTAAAAAAAGAAATGCGTTTTTTGGAGCTAAAAAAAAACTTGGGATGTACTTCTAAAGTTCTTACTAATTGTCTTAAAGAATTAGAAGAAGATGGTTTAATAATTCGCGAAGAATATGATATAAAACCTCCAAAGGTTGAATATTATTTGACAGATATTGGGTATACTTTGAGGCCTGTAATTGATTCAATGCAAAAATGGGGTAAAGAATACAAAAGACTTAGAAAATTAATGGAAAGGATTAAATAATGAATATAAGATATTTGGGACATAGTGCTTTTGAAATTTCTGTAAAGGAACAAAAAATCCTGATCGATCCTTTTTTAGTTTCTTTTCCTAATTATAATTGTCAAGATGTTTGTGATATTTTTGTAACACATGCTCACGGAGACCATTTAGGAAGTGCTGTTGAGATTTCAAAACGTACCAATTCCCCAATAACAGCAATTTATGAACTTGCGAATTATTGTACAAAACTAGGTGCAAAAACGATTGATTTAGGTCTAGGATCTTGGAGAGATTATAGTTGGGGCAAAGCTATTCTTGTGCCTGCTTTTCACTCAAGTTCAACCCCTGACGGAGTATATGGAGGATGTCCTTGCGGTGTAGTTTTTAAAATTGAAGATAAGGTTTTGTACCACGCAGGAGATACTTGTTTAAATTCAGAAATGAAAATTATAGGAGAACTTTATCAACCGGATATCGCTATGCTTCCTGTTGGAGGTAAATATACAATGGATATAGAACACGCGGTAAAAGCTGCTGAATGGCTGAGAACTTCTGCGGTTATTCCAATGCATTATAACACTTTTGATGCAATAAAAGTTGATATTAAAGATTTTGAAAGGCAAATGAGAAAAATAGGAAAAATACCGATAATTTTAAATGTTGGAGATAGCTTGTAATGAAAATTTACAATTTGAAAAGATTTTCCGGATAAGATAATATTATATTGAGAGATTGTGCGTGGGGAGTACATGGAAAATAATTATTTTGCACTATTAGCTAATGATATGAAGAAGTTGTGGAACGGGCTTGATGGAGGACAAAAGCTCGGAATGCTTGTTTTAATTATAATTACTTTAATCGCTGCAACATTCTTTTTATCAAAGGCTATGGAGCCGGATTGGGTTGTTTTATATTCTGATTTAAATGAAGTCAATGCAACTAGTATTGTTGAAGGGATGAAAAAAAACGGATACAGATATAAAGTTTCGGAAGATCATAAATCAATTTTGGTTCCTTCAAATGTTAGAGATGAAATGAGGGTTTTTGTTGCTGAAAATGATTTAATCAAGAATAGTGACACAGGGTTTGAATTATTGGATGATATGCAGCTCGGTTCTACCGATTTTAAAAATAGATTAACAAAACAAAGAATTTTTCAAGGGGAATTGACTCGTTCTATTGAAAAAATACAAGGTGTTAAATATGCACGAGTTCAGTTAGCAGAGCCGGAACGTTCAATTTTTGAAGACAGCGATGAAAAGCCTTCTGCTTCTGTTGTTTTAGTTTTAGAGCCGGGGTATAAGATAAAGGCTTCTCAAGTAAAAGCAATTAAGAATTTAGTAGCATATGCTGTTCCTAGAATGTCTCCTGAACAAGTATTTATAACAGATCAGAACGGTAATACTCTTTCTGATGAAACTTCTAAAAACTCTACAGACATGGAAAGTTTTAAAGGGAATTTGGAAAAAGATATTTCTAAAAAAGTTTCTGACGTTTTAGAAAAAATTGTTGGTAAAGGAAATGTTTCAGTACAAGTTAACGCGGACATAGATTTTAATTCAGCTAAGTCAACAATTGAAAGTTATATTCCGGTAAATGACAAAGGAGAAGGAGTTGTTACAAGTTCTCAAACAGAAGTGGAAACTTATGAAAATCCTAACAATGTTCCAAACCCTAATAATGTAAATCAAAGAAATTTAAATTATTCTAAACAAAAAACAGCTGTTAATTATAGCGTTTCCAAGGAGGTAAAACAGGTTGTCTATGCTCCCGGAACAATAAAACGCTTATCTATAGCTGTTGCTGTTAATAAGATTTTAACAGAGGCTGAAAAAGAAGAATTGAAAAATTTGGTTCTTTCGGCTTCTGGAGTTGATTATTCCAGAGGTGATGTGATTTCAGTTTCAGGTTTGCAATTTGAAGGGGTAAGTATAGATAAAAAAGCTCAAGATGAATTTGCAAAACAATATCAACAAGAGCAATTGATGTACTTTATAACATCTTCTGTAATACCATTAGTTATTGTACTTATACTTGGATGTTTTGCGTTGTATATTCTTAAAAATTTCGTATCAAAAATGCCGACTCCGAAAAGACCTGAAAGAATAGTACAGGAAGAGCTGCCTGATAAAATTGAAGAATCTGAACAAGAAGAAGAACTTCCGAAATTTGAGTTTAACAAAAAAGAAATAAAGTCTCAAAAAGAACAAAATATAAATGAACTTAATGAGGCAGTAATGGCATCTCCGGAAGAAGCAGCAAAATTAATAACATCATTCATAAGAGATTAAAAAAAGAATTAGAAGGTTATTATGGGTATAGAAGAAATAAAAAAAGCTAAGGAAGAAGCAAAAAAAACGATAACGCGTCCTAGTCAAAAGGTCGCGGCTCTTCTTATCGCTCTTGGTCCTACAACGGCTTCTGAAATATTAAAAAATATAAAAGATGAAGATTTATTGGAACAAATAACTCTTGATATTGCTAATCTTGGTAAAATTTCAGATGAAGATTTAAATGATGTATTAATAGAATTTAAAACCGTATTTCAAGCTAAAAATTACATTGCTCAAGGTGGTGTTGGTTATGCAAAACAGTTACTTGCTCAAACTTATGGAGAACAAGAAGCTTCAAAACTTTTAGAAAAAGTAAATTCGATGGTTAACACAAATCCGTTTTATTTTTTAAATGAAGCTGATCCTTCTCAGTTAGCAAATACATTTGCATCTGAAAATCCGCAGCTTTTGGCTTTAATACTCGCATATTTACGTCCTGAATTATCAGCTCAAGTTTTAGCATTTTTACCTCCGGACGTTCAGGCCGTTGTATCTATGAGAATTGCGGATATGACTCCTACTAATCCGGAAATATTATCAACTATTGAAGATATAGTAGAGCGTAAGTTCTCGGCATTACTTGTTCAAGATTTTTCAAATGCAGGCGGCGTAGAATCTCTGGCGAATATTCTTAATTGTTGTGATCGTGGTACAGAAAAGAATATTATGGAATGGCTGGATATTGAAAATCAAAAAATGGCACAAGAAGTGCGAGATCTGATGTTTGTATTTGAAGATATTATTATTCTTGATGACAGGGCTATTCAAAGACTTCTTAGAGAAATTGATACTAAACAACTTGCTCTTGCTCTAAAAGGTACTAAAGAGGAAATCAAAGATAAAATATTTAAAAATATGTCCGAACGTGCTAAACAAATGCTTACAGATGATATGGAATATTTAGGACCTGTAAGAGCTAAAGAAGTTCAAGAAGCACAAACCAGCATTGTTAATTCTATCAGAACTCTTGAAGCTACCGGAGAAATAACTATTACAAGAGCTAGTGTTGAGGATGAGTTAATTGAGTAGTAATAGAATTAAAAGTGATAATATTCAACTTGGGGATAATTTTGTTTTGCCAATTGAACAATCGAGAGTTACTGCTCAACAGGCAAAAGTTCAAAAAATTCTTGAAGAAACTGATGCTAAAGCAAAAGTTATTATAAGTAATGCTGAAAATAAATCACAAGTTGTTTTACAAACAGCAAATACTGAAGCAGAAAGGATTATAGAGGAGGCCAGAAAAAAGGCTCAGCAAGAATATGAACAAATAAAAAAACAAGCATATGATGAAGGGTTTCAAAAAGGTGAACAGGATGGATTATATAAATTCCAGAATGATGCTATAGAAGGAATTAAAGCTTTAGAGGTTCTTGCTAGCAGTAATTTTGAAATTAAAAAAAATATCATAGATTCAGCAACTCTCGATATTATTGAGTTAATTTCTATTATTGCTGATAAAATATGTCATGAAAAATTTAATAGTGAAATTTTACATAATATTACTTTGGAAGCTATAAAACAACTGAATGATAAAGAAAATATTACAATAATAGTAAATCCAAAGTTAGTCGATAATATAACTGAATTAATACCAAGTTTCCGAGAAGAATTTTCTAAAATTAAGACTTTAAAAATAATAGAAGACAATTCTTTATCTCCGGATGGAGTAATCGTTGAAACTTTAAATTCTAGATTGGATTCCAGAATTTCATCACAAATTACAGAAATCACACAAAAAATGTTAACCGGTACAGATAATGAATTGGGACAAGAATAAATATTTAGAAATTATAAAAAATACTCAAGCAATCAAAGAAATTGGAAAAATTACAGAGATAATTGGTTTAACAATAGAATCAGACGGACCGAAATCTTCAATTGGAGATTTATGTCATATTTATAATGATTACAATGAGCCTCCGACAATGGCAGAAGTTGTAGGGTTTAAACAAGATAAAATTTTATTAATGCCGCTAGGTAATGCAGATGGAATAAGACCTGGAGCTTTTGTTGTAAATACTGGAAGTGCAATGAAAATTGGGGTAGGTAAACAATTAATCGGAAGAGTTCTTGATGGTTTGGGAAACCCAATTGATACATTAGGAGATATCCGTTTTACAGAATACCGTTCTACAAGGGCGGAAGCTATTAATCCTTTGAAAAGAAAAAGAATATCAGAGCCTTTAAGTCTTGGAATAAAATCGATAGATGGATTTGCTACATTAGGAAAAGGGCAAAGAATGGGTATTTTTGCAGGTTCTGGTGTCGGGAAAAGTACAACTATCGGTATGATGGCAAAAAACACTTCGGCTGATTTAAATGTTATTGCTTTAATAGGAGAGCGTGGTAGGGAGGTTAAAGAATTTATTGAAGAAATCCTCGGACCGGAAGGTATGAAACGATCTATTGTTGTTGCTGCTACTTCTGAGCAACCTTCTTTAGTTAAAATAAAAGCAGCTTTTGTTGCGACTTCAATTGCTGAATATTTTAGAGATAAAGGGCTTGACGTTTTATTTATGTTAGATAGTGTAACACGTATTGCAATGGCACAAAGAGAAGTCGGCTTAGCAATCGGAGAACCTCCTGCAACAAGAGGATATACGCCATCAGTTTTTGCTCTTATGCCTAAACTTATGGAAAGGGCAGGTACAAATGAATTTGGTACCATTACAGGACTTTATACCGTTTTAGTAGAAGGTGATGATTTTAATGAACCTATTTCTGATACTGCAAGAAGTATTCTTGATGGGCATATTATGTTATCAAGAGATTTAGCTCATAAAAACCATTATCCGGCGGTTGATGTTTTACAATCATTAAGTCGTGTTATGGGGGATGTTACTTCTCCTGAACACAGAAAAGCGGCTGGTGTTATTAGAAATTTACTTGCTGTACATAAAAAAAATGAAGATTTAATTAATATTGGTGCGTATGTTAAAGGCTCTGATCCAAATTGCGATAAAGCTATTGCTCTTATGGGAGACATCAATAATTTCCTTTTACAATCTACAAAAGATAAAATTAATTATGAAGATACCATTAATCAATTGCTTCAATTAGGACAGCTCGCAGGTGCTTAAGTTTTCAAAACAAAAAACGAGAGTTGTATAACTCTCGTTTTTATTAAAATAAACTTTTTAAACTACGCTCTTTTGCTTCCAGTAATAGCAATTTGATGTCTTCCTTTAGCACGTCTTCTGTTTAATACTTCTTGTCCACCAGGAGTTGACATTCTTGCTCTGAAACCACTTACGTGTTGTCTTTTAATTTTTGTTCCTTCTAATGTACGTCTCATTTTTCTATTTCCTTTTCAGCTAATTTTACTTATAATATACTCATGTAATCATGAACATGTATTCTAGTCAAATAATTGGTTAAGTTTGGTTAAGATAATAAAGGAGAGTTAATATGAATAAATACAAAATAGGTTTTATTGGTGCGGGGAAAATGGCTAGTGCTATAATTAAGGGACTTATTAAAACAAAATTTTTAAAACCTGAAGAAATTATTGCTTCACAAGTAGAAGATAATATTGAAGAAAAATCTAAAATATTAGGTATAAAAGTTATCAAAGATAATCTTGAAATTGCTAAAAATTCTGAAATTATTTTTATTGCAACAAAACCTAATCAAGTGCAAGATGTTTTGGTTGAAATAAGTAAAGAAATTACTTCTGATAAACTTGTTGTTTCTATTGCGGCAGGAGTTACAACTGAAAAACTTGAAAACAATCTTTCTCGAGGAACAAGAGTAATAAGAGTTATGCCTAATACTCCGGCACTTGTCGGGGAAGGTATGAGCGGTATGGTTGGCGGTAAATATGCTAAAGAAGAAGATTTAGATTTTATCCAAAAACTTTTATCAACAATTGGAAAATGTATTATTGTTGATAATGAATCTCAAATTGATATTGTAACTGCAATTTCAGGTTCCGGACCAGCTTTTTATTATAAAGTTATTAATGAAATTGCTCGTGCCGGAGAAAAGTTAGGACTTGATTATGATAAAGCACTATTACTAAGCATTCAAACAGCAATTGGTTCTGCGAAAATGGCTTTAAATAGGGAAATTTCTATGGAAGAACTTATCTCTAATGTCGCAACAAAAGGCGGTTGTACAAGAGTTGGTGTTGATTGTATGGATGAAAACAATACTGAAAAACTTTTTTTTGATGTAATAGAAAGTACAACCAAGAAAGCACATGAATTAGGCAAATAGCCTAATTCGGTTGCATTTCTGATAAAATATCTTCGAAAACACTTTTCCAGTCGCCAATTTTGTGTTGACGGAATAGTTTTACGCAGTCATACCAGTCACATTTAGTTAAATCTGTATGCCATCTCCAATTAACTTCGTAAGGTAGAATTATCCAGCAAGGAATTCCCATTGCTCCGGCAAGGTGAGCTAGTGAAGTGTCATTACAAATTACCAAATCTAAATTTGATAATGCTGCCGCTGTTTGAGAAAAGTTAATCAAATCTTTTCCGATATCAATAATGTTATTTTGTTTTAATTTTGAAATATCTTCACTTCCTTCAAATGTTTGAAATGAATAGTATTGCGTATTTTCTACTTGCATTAATGGTATAAATTCTTCACTTGGAATAACTCTATCCATATCAAAATAAGTATTTCCTTGCCATTTTATTCCGACTTTTATTTTATCGTTATTAAAATATTTTTCTTTATATTCTTTTGCAAGTTTTTCATCAGCTTTCAGGTATCCTTCCGGATAAGCAAAAATACGTTCTCCTTTTAATTTTAGTAAATATGGTAAGCTCAAAAGTGGAGCGTGCACATCAAAATCTATATTCTGTTCCGGGATATAACTGTCAATAATTTCATCTATGCCCAAAGAATTAATTTTAAATAGCGGTGCAAGAGGTTTTTGAACCATAAATATCAACTTTTTACAACGATTTGCAACAAGAGGAAGGTATCTTGCAAACATAATTGTATCTCCAAAACCCGCTTCATAATATACTAAAAGAGTTTTGTCTTTTATATTTTCGCCCTTCCAAAGATTTTTCATCGTAGCTTTGTTTGGATAACTTTTATTTTGCAATGCTATTGCTGTATCTTTTGAAAATCTGCTTTCAAAAAGCTTTAATCCTTTATTATAATCTTTTAATCTCATATATGCTAAGCTTAAAAAATATTCTGTATCTTTATCTTTAGGTCTTAATTTTTGGCATATTTTTAAAGCCGAGATTGCGTTTTTGACCTCTCCTTCTATGTTATATAAATGAGCTAAATTAAACCAACCATCATAAGAAGCAGGATTAATTTTTAAGGCTTTATCATAAAATAATATTGCTTTTTTGTTGTCCTTTAAATTTTTGTAAGCTAAAGCCAGATTGAATAATAAAGAAAAATTTTGTGGAAATTTTTTCAAAACTAACGTTTCATATGATGTGATTTGTTTATATAATTTTGCTCTTATGTATGCTTGAAAAAGGGTTTCATAAAAATATTCATTTTCTTCTTTTTTTATAGCTTGTTCGATAAAATGAATAGCTGAAATTACGTCATTTTGTTGTAATTTTAGAACTCCAAGAAGGTTATATATTTCAGCACTTTCATTATTATTTTTTAAAATTTCATTATAAGCAACTTCTGCTTCTTCAAGTTTACCTTGCTGATGTAGTGAAAAACCAACATCAAATATTTTTTTTACCTCTTCATCCAACTTTGGCATAATATTCTCTCTTCTTTTTTACTAATAATATTTTAAATTGGATTTGAAATTATTTCAAGGCTTGAAGCCAAGATTGTTTTGCTTGATAAGAACTTCTTACAAGTGGTGCTATTTGGTAATTTTTAAATCCAATTTTTTGGGCTAAATCCTTTAAATTCTCGTATTCTTTTAAAGTATAATATTTTTCAACTTTTAAATGTTCTTTAGATGGCTGAATATATTGACCTATCGTCAAAATATCAACCCCTGCATCTTTTAAGTCTGAAAGAGTTTCTTCAATCTCGTCTTTATTTTCACCTAACCCGACCATCATACCGGATTTTGTAATAATTGAAGAGTTTTCTTTTATATATTTCAAAACATCGACTGAACATTGATAATCACCTTGAGGCCTTGCTGTCTTAAAAAGAGATTTCACTGTTTCAATATTATGATTAAAAACTTCCGGATTGGATTGTATTATTAAATCAAGAGATTCCTTCTTTCCTTTAAAATCAGGTGTTAGAATTTCAATTTTTGCACTTGATATTTTTCTGATTTCCTGAATACAGTTTTTAAAATGTTCAGCCCCGCCATCAGGCAAATCATCTCTTGTAACCGAAGTAATTACAGCAAATTCTAATCCTAATTCTTTAACTGCTTCTGCTAGATGTTTTGGTTCTTCTAAATCCAAAGGTTTCGGTTTAGCAACAGATATATTACAATATCTGCAATTTCTGGTACAAACATTTCCCATGATTAAAAAGGTTGCAGTATTCTTTGCATAACATTCACTTTTATTTGGACATCTTGCTCCGTCACATACTGTATTTAAACATTTTGTTTTTAAAATTCTTCTTACTATTTTAGTTTTTTCTGTATCAATAATTGGTCTTTTTAAATATTCCGGTAATCTTTGCATTTTAATTTCACTTTCTTAAAACTATGCAATCGGTAAATAAATTTTTACACAAAATCCACATTCTTCATTTGAATATAATCTGATTTTACCGTTCATTCCTTCTACTAATCCCTTAACTATAAATAGTCCTAAACCGGTACCTCTTGTAGTTCTTGTAGTTTTGTCGTCTACTCGTGTAAATTTATCAAACAATGTCTTTAATTTTTCTCTTGGAATAATATCATAATCATT
Source organism: Candidatus Gastranaerophilales bacterium (assembly GCA_944325545.1). Classification (GTDB taxonomy): domain Bacteria; phylum Cyanobacteriota; class Vampirovibrionia; order Gastranaerophilales; family Gastranaerophilaceae; genus CAG-196. The sequence continues at coordinate 14,675 of CALVAM010000006.1, forward strand.
TTTTACACTTATAATTAGTTTTTCACCATCAATTGCATAATCAAGAGTAATTTTAGAATCATCTTTTGAGTATTTTATGGCATTTTCGATTAAATTAACAAAGACTTGTTCTAATCTATCATTATCAGCTAATACTGAAATCTTACAATTTTCTAAATTATTAATAATTTCTTTTTCCGAATCATTTTTTACTAATAATATTGCATTTTCTACTGCAGAAGCAATAGCAACATCCGTCACATCAAAATTTAATCTTGCACCTTCTATATCAGGAATAACTAAAATATCTTCAATCATTCTTTTTAATCGTTCAGCTTGTTTTTTAATTATCTTTAATGATTTTTGCCTCATTTCTTCATCAATTTCAATATCTTGCCTTAAAAGTCTAGAAGTATAACCTTGAATACTTGTAAGAGGAGTTCTAAATTCGTGACTCACTGTATCAACCATATTTGAACGAAATTCATTTAATTGACGAAGTTCTTTATTTTTCTTTTTAAGTTGAATATAAGACTTATGAATTTGTCCTACCATTTTATTAAACTCTGTACCTAAAAAAACGAGCTCAAAAGGTGTAAATACATTTGTAAGAAGTCTAATTCTCCTTTCATAATTTCCTTTTGAAATTGCAATTATTGCTTTGAATAATTGTCTAATATTTATATATAAATAATAGGTATAAAGTCCAACAACAAAGAAAACAGTAAGTATTGTTATAATAATAGAAAGAATTATTTTATCTCGGTTATAGTCAATTGCATGTCGGGTAACAGCTTCTGTTGTATTAACAATAATTAAAGCATCCGGAGATGTTTTTTTTAAATAAACAAGCGGTTGGTTTTTTTTATCCCCATAAACTACAGGCTTGTCTGTTTCTAATTTTTGAGGAAGTTGAAACAGGCTGCTTTGGAAACCTTTATCCGAATAATGACTTGACGCCACTAAATCTTGATTTTCTCCTGCTAATACATAAATTTGACGTTTATCATCTGATAACGTTTTAAACAAATTTTTCTGTAAATTTTTAATATTCAAAACTGCAACAAGATATCTGCCATCTTTTAATTGACGCTTAAATACCGCAAAATCATCCTTTAGATTATATATATCATATTTTTCAAGTTCATTTTTATTAACTATGCTTAATTCTTTGTAAAATAATAAGTCTTTAATAATGCTATTCAAATATTTTTGTTCTTCAGAACGATTATTCATATATTCAATAGTAGAAATAATTTGATTTAATTCGTTATTAATCGAATGTTCAAAAACCTCAATTTCTTCAGAAACAATATTTGCAATCATAATAGCCGCAGATCTTAATTGAGCCCTATTAGATTGTTGATTAATATTACTAATAATAAGTCCGCTAACTGTCATTGGAATAAGAACAGCAAAAAAAATAACAATAATAATTTGTTCTGCTATTTTTAAATGTCTTTTACTAAAGAATTTTGACATGAGTTATTCTCCAAATGGGGTTAGCTTGTATCCGACGTTAGTAACAGTATGAAGATATCTTGGATTTTTAGTATCCGGCTCGATTTTGTTTCTTAAAGCACCGACGTGAACTCTAAGCATTCTGACATCTTCGTCGCTTGAATACCCCCAAACTTCTTCTAATAAAGTTGCAAGAGTTACAGCTTTATTAAAATGCTGCATAAGACAATATAATATTTCAAACTCTGTTGGTGTTAATTTCATTCTTTTATTTAGAATAATGGTTTCTAATGTATCAGGGAAAATTTCAATTTCGCCTGCTTCAAGAATTTCATTTGAAGTAAATGTTTCAACAGGCGGTTGGTTTCTTCTTAACAGAACTCTAATTCTTAAAAGAACTTCTTGTACATCAAAAGGTTTAACTAAATAATCATCAACTCCGCTGTCAAAACCAATTGTTTTATCGTCAATTGTACCTTTAGCGGTCAGCATAAGAATTGGAACATTAATTTTTGCTTGTCTGATATTTTTAGCGACATCAAAACCATTCATTTTAGGCATCATAACATCTAATAAAATCAAATCATAACTATTGTTAAGGGCTTTTGTTAAACCTTCCATTCCGTCTTTTGCGGTATCTACAAAATATCCGCTTGAAGATATATCAAATTCCAATAAATCTCTTATTTCTGTATCATCATCTACTATTAAAATTCTCTTTTTATCTACCATACATACCCCTTAAAACTTTTTAAATTATTATATTTTAATTTAAGTTAATATTCAATATTTATAATATTAAAATTTTCATCCCATTCAATATTTCCTTTAAGTTCAATATTATGATAAATATAAGGATTGGTTGCAAACTGCGGATTAAATAATTTTTTTTGTCCTAGAATTTTAATCATTTCAGGTAAAAGTTTTGTACTACCTGCTATTGTTCCATCAGAAGATGTTGCAGTAGAGCCGTTATAAAAGATTTTAGAATCTGCAAAAATTGTTTCTTTAATGTTACTATACGTTATAGGTAAAGAATCACTTATTAAAATTACTTTATCAATAGGCTTAGTTTTAAAAAATAGTTTTAAAGCTTCATCGCTAACGTGATAACCATCTGCTATTATTTCTGCAAAAATATTATCATTAATTAAAGTTGAAAGAGCTGTTGATTTTCCTCTGTGTGAAATACCTGCCATCGCATTAAATGTATGAGTTACTCCGTTAACTCTAGATAAATCCCCTCCAATACAATGACCCGCTTGAACTTTTACATTTTTTTCTCTTAAATAATCTATTAATCCATTATCAAGTTCTGGTGCTAAGGTCACAATTTTAATAAAATCATCTTCAATTTTTTTATAATTTTCAATAGTTAAATCTAAAAAATGTTCAGGATTATGAATTCCTTTTTTTATTGGATTAATAAATATTCCTTCAAGATGAATTCCGAGAATTCCATCACTCTTTTTAGAAGCCTCTTTAATAATTCTTATTTGTCTTTTAATATTTTCGAGAGTATCAGTAACAAGAGTAGGAAAAAAACCGCCAATTCCTATTTCTTTAAGCTTATAAGATAATCCAACAATCTCATTTATCCCTGCTTTATTAAAATCAACACCAAAAGCACCGTGAAAATGTTGTTCAATTAAAAGAGGAGTTTTCATTACTAATTTTCTCCAAAAATTTCCCTTACTTTTTCTCTATCATCAAAATGAATAGTTTCATTGGCAAGAATTTGATAATCTTCGTGTCCTTTTCCAGCAACAAGAATAACATCATTTTTAGATGCAATTTTTTTAGCTTCTTTAATAGCTAACTCTCTATCAGGTTCAACAATAACATCATTAACGCTTTTAAATCCTGCCAAAACATCTGTAATAATTTGTTGAGGATCTTCAGAACGTGGGTTATCACTTGTTACAATTACTCTATCAGCATAATCTTCTGCTATTCTTCCCATTTTAGGACGTTTAGTAGCATCTCTATCTCCTCCGCATCCAAAGAGACAAATTAATTTCCCATCGCTAGGAGTAATGTCCCGAGCGGCTTTAAGAACATTTTCCAATCCATCCGGAGTATGAGCGTAATCAACAATAACAGTAGGATTACTTGTTATTATTTCAAAACGTCCGGCAACTCCCATAATATTTTCCATTGTTGATATTGCTTTTTTTACATCAAGTCCGGAAGCTAAAGCTGTTGTTATAGCGGCTAAAACGTTATAAATTGAAAACATTCCGTTCATTTTTAAAGAAACAGGATATTTTTCACCGTTTATGTCACAAATAAACGATGCACCATTATTACTAAATTTAACATCAATAGCTTTTACGTCAGCAGAAGACTTTATTCCGTAAGTATATAAATTTACGGTAGGTGAAATAACTGATATAAACCTGCAAGCATAATCATCATCAGCATTAATAACAGCAAAATCTCCTGCGACTAAATCAGAAAATAATTTAGCTTTTGCTTTAAAATAATTATCCATAGTAATATGAAAATCTAAGTGATCTTGTGTTAAATTCGTGAAAACAGCACCGTTAAAATCACAATAATCAACTCTATGTTGAGCAAGTGCGTGTGAAGAAACTTCCATTACAACATTATCAATACCCTTTTCATTAATATCATAAAATATTTTTTGTAATTCAGGAGCTTGTGGAGTAGTGTGTTTTGCATCATGATAAGAATCTCCTGAGAAAAACTTATGTCCCAAAGTTCCGATTAATGCACATTTTTTATTATTTTCTTCAAAAATCTTTTGTATTAAATGTGTGACTGTCGTTTTTCCGTTAGTACCTGTAACTCCAATTAAATTTAGTTTTTTAGAAGGTGATGAATAGAATAAATCTGCAATTTGAGCAATTGATTCGGATGTATCAGAAACTATAATTTGTGGGACATCAAGATTTAATTGTCTCTCTACAACAAAAACACACGCCCCATTTGCAGCAGCTTCTTCCGCAAATTCGTGTCCGTCAACATGTTCTCCTACTAGACAAATAAATAAATTATTAGGATTGGTTTTTTTTGAATTGTAAGAAATTCCGGTTATTTCTTCTGAAAAATCATCTAAATTTATTAAATTTAAGTAATTAATATTATCAACTAAAGTTCTTAATTTCATATAAAAATCCTTTCTAAATTTTATCAGGTTTTAAATTTAAAATATGAGCAATCTGAGTAGATATTTCTTTAAAAATAGGAGCTGCAACAGTGTTTCCCCAAATTTCTCCCCCTTGAGCTGAGTCAACAATAACATAAATCAGAACCTGAGGATCAGTTGCCGGCAAGTACCCCACAACAGAAGTATATAATTTATTCGTATATCCGGAACCGTTTTCTTTAGGCTTAATTGAGGTTCCTGTTTTTGCTGCGATATTGAAACTATCAGATTTTATGGCAGATTTCCCCCTGTTAACACTTTCCATAAGAAGCTCAGTAACAATTTTAGCATGCTCAGGTGACATAACTTGAGTTTTCTTTATTTTAACGGCTTCTTCTTCCGGAGAATATTTTATGACATGCGGAGTAACCCTAACACCGTTATTAGCTATAGCAGAAACAGCAGAAACCATCTGTATTGCAGTTACTGAAGATCCATATCCGTAACTCATAGAAGCGTGATCAGAAGAATCCCATTTAGAAGGAGATTTTAATAACCCAACAGATTCTCCAGGTAAATCAATTCCGGTCTTTTCGCCAAATCCAAATTTTTTTAACATTCCATAAAATTCGTATTTACTCATCATTTGAGCTACTATAATAGATCCCACATTACTTGAGTGTTCAAATAAATAAACTAAATCAATCATCCCAGGATTAGGATGCCGTGCGTAATCATAATTTTTAATCGTCCACCAACCAATTTTTATTTTTCCAGTATCATTAATTTTAGTGTAACGATTTATTTTTCCCAGCTCCATTGCCGAAGCTACAGTAATAGTCTTAAAAGTAGAACCTGGGGGGAAAACATCCGTCAAGGTCCAATTTTTTATTTGAAAACTTGTAGCCGATTTAAATTTATTTGGATCAAAATAAGGATAAACCGCATAAGCTAATATTTCTCCGTTTTTAGGATTCATAACGATTACGGCACCTCTTGGAGCTTTAAATTTTTCTATAGCTTTCATAAGAGCTTTTTCACATACATGCTGAACTGCAGCATCTATTGTTAAAGTTACATCTTTGCCTTTAACCGGTTTGGTAGCAGCAATAGGATCCGTAGAAATGTTATATATAACTTTACCCTTTGGGGTCATTTCATAATTCGAAGTTTTTGAAACACTTTCTAATTTGTCTTTAGCAGTTAATTCTACGCCTGAAGCAACGTCTGCATCGAAATTATAATACCCTAAAACGTGAGAAGCCAAAGTCCCCTGAGGATAAGTTCTGATACTTTTTTTATCCATAGGAATTTCTCGTAAATTTAATTTTGCAATTTCATCTCTGGTATGCCTGTCAACATTCTTTTTTAATGAAATCATCTCGTGATTTTGCTTTAATTTTTCAGTTAAATCAAATTGAGAAATTTTTAAAATCGGAGCCAAAATCTTAGCTAACTCTTCCGGTGTGTGAACAAAATCTTCTTTCCGTGCAAAAATATCATAATATACAGTATCAGTAGCTAATTTAATGCCGTTTCTATCATAAATATCCCCACGCATTACAAAAGAACTTGCCCTGCGTTGGTTTTTTGCTTTTACTCTAAAATGACGTAAATCAAGAACTTGGATACAAAAGAGGTATATAATAAACAGGAATAATGCCCCGACAAAAATGTATTGAAACCACATCATACGCTCTGCAAAAATACTGTTTCTGTTCTTATCACTACCTCTGAGCATATTCCCCTCCCACATAATTATTTTACCACAACAAATTATGAAAATGAATAACATATTTCCATGCTAATTAGTGTAAAAAATACACTGTTAATAGCAACCCAGTTGGGCTATTTTATAAGTGTATTTTTGACATTTTATCCTAAAAGCATTGTATTTAGAGAGTTTTATGAAACTTAACAAAACTTTAAAAACCCCCTTGACAAATTTTTTTATATGTTGCATAATGAAATTGTTGAATGAAGTGTAAAACAAACACTTAATTAACAGAAAGGTCACAGAGGTGATGATTATGTTAACAAATAAAATTTCATATATGTCTAATATAGGTTTTAGAGCAAACCAAAAAGTTAGTAGAAATCCTGAATCAGAAAATGCTATATTAATGTTAAGAGATGCGAATGCATCAATTAAATTCCAACAAAATCAAGAGTTCGCACAAAATGCTGATTCTATCAATGCTAATCCGTTAAAAGCTTTAGGTTACAAATTATACAGAACTTTTAATATGATTAGAGAAAATGATAACAATCAACCTTCAGAATCTAAACAATTTAGTGCGATTGCATAAGTTTTAAATTTAGAAATCTATAATATAATACACACACATAATTTAGCGGTAATTTACGATTAATTATCGCTTTTACTTTTTTAATAAGTTATTTTACCCAGAACAACTCTTTTATCCGCACCTGTACAGGACGGGATATTATTAGGAATATTATAATATGTACAGTAGCCGAGCAACGCAAAAGCCATTGCTTCTTTATAATTATTAGAAATCCCGTAATCTTCGTGGGTTTTTAGGTTTATATGTTTAGGGAGATATGTTCTTAAAAATTTCATTAAAGTTTTGTTATAAGCTCCTCCTCCGCCTATGATAACGTTATCAACCCGTGAAATTTGCGGATAAACAAATCTTTCGTAGGCTTGAGCTATTGTTTTAGCTGTAAGTGCAGTAAGTGTTGCTATAATATCATTATGGTTTTCTGGAGCGGTTTTTAGGATGTTTTCAATATATTGAGGAGAAAAATATTCTCTTCCTGTTGTTTTAGGCGGATCAAGATAATAATATTCGTCTTGAAGAAGGCAATCAAGCCAGCTTTCGCAAACTTGACCGAAATTAGCGATTTCTCCATCTTTATCAAATTTTTTACCGAAGAATTTTTGAGTGCAGTAATCAATCATTATGTTTCCGCAGCCGGTGTCAAAACCGAAAGTTTCGTAATCATCACTTATTACTGTCACGTTGGAAATTCCGCCGATATTTTGTACTAAAGAATTCTTAAACCATTTTTCATCTGCAAAGCAGACCAGGGGAGCTCCTTGACCGTTATATGCAATATCTTTTTCTCTAAAGTTAGAAATAGTCATACAGCCTGTTTCTTTTGAAATAATTGAGCTTTCGCCGATTTGCAGAGTACTCTTTAAAGATATATTATCCAGCTTTTCATCATATGGATAATGATAGATCGTTTGACCGTGACTGGATATTAAATCAGGTTTCCCGAATTCACTAATTAAAACATTTGCAGCATCCGCAAAACATTTTCCGACTGAAAAATTTAATTGACAAAGATCTTTTATATTAATGTCGCCTCTAAACGCAGAAAAAATTTTTGATTTAATATGTTCAGGGTAAGAAAAATTTATTCCATGAATCAAATTTACGGAAAAATCCGGATTAACTTCACAATAAGCAGCATCAATTGAATCGCAAGAAGTCCCTGACATTAGGCCTATAACTTTTTTTGTCTTTTTTTCATCCATAAAGGAATTATATCATGATAGATTTATGCAAAAAACTTTCTTATAATATTTTCAATTTGCTTAGATGCTGTTCCGTCTCCGTATGGATTTTGAGCTTTTAGACGTGTATTTTCTTTTGTTGAGGAGAGGATTTTTTCACTTTCTGCAAGGATTTTATCATAGTCAGCCCCAACGAGTTTTGATACTCCTGCATCTATTCCTTCTTTTCTTTCTGTTTCATATCTCATAACAAGAGTAGGGCAAGCAAAAGACGGTGCTTCTTCTTGTATTCCGCCTGAGTCTGTTAAAATAAGCTTTGCATTTTTCATTAAATAAACCAAATATGGATAATCTAATGGTGTTAATAAATGAATATTTGAAAAATGTCCTAATCTTTCGTGTATTTTATTTTTAACATTAGGATTTGGATGTACCGGAATAACGAAAGTATGGTTTTCATATTTTTTAGCTAAATATGAAATTGCTTCTATTATTCTATCAATTCTTTCACCGTGATTTTCTCTTCTGTGAGCTGTAATTAAAACTAATTTGTCATCAATTTTAATGTTATTAGTTTCTTCAAAGAATTTTCTGGAATTTTCAATAACTTCATCTGATAAACAGAATAAAGCATCAATTACAGTATTTCCTACAACGTGTATTTTATTTTCCGGAATATCTTCTTTTAATAAAGCTTTTTTATTAACTTCTGTCGGAGCAAAATGTAATTGAGCAACTCTGGAAGTCATCTGTCTCATTACTTCTTCAGGGAAAGGTTCATAAATATCATAAGAACGAAGTCCAGCTTCAACGTGGAAAACCGGAATTTTATGATAAAAACTTGTTAAAGCTCCGCATAAAACAGTCATTGTATCACCTTGAACAATAGTTGCATCAATAGAATTTTCTTGAAAAACTTTGTCTAAAGAAGTTAAAATTCTTGCTTGAACAGATGACAAAGATTGATTTTCTCTCATGCAATCTAAATTAATATCTGCTTTTAGACCGAAATAGGCTAAAGTTTGATTTGAAAGTTCTTTTTGTTGTTCAGTATTGCAAATAATTACATTATAATCTTGCGGATATTTTTTTAATTCTAATATTACAGGTGCAAGTTTTATAATTTCCGGACGTGTCCCAAAGATAAAAATAATATTTTTCATAAAAATATTATACAATAAAAGATTTTTTTGCTATACTTTTATCGTAGAAAATATTAAGAATTAAGGAGAGTTGTTAATATGCGTCAAAGACCACACGAACAAGACAAAATAGAACGTCGACATAATTTCTTGCCTGTAGAAGATAATTTTACGGCAGAGCAAGTAAAAGCAGAAGCAAGTCGTTGTTTAACTTGTAAAAATCCTCAATGTGTAAAGGGTTGTCCGGTAAATATTCAAATACCTGATTTTATCAAAGCTTTAAAAGAAGACGATATTGAAAAAGCAGGTGAAGTTATCAGACAAACAAGCATGCTTCCGTCTGTTTGTGGCAGGGTTTGTCCTCAAGAAAGACAGTGTGAAGGTAAGTGTATTTTAGGAATAAAAGGTGAACCGATTGCAATTGGAGCTTTGGAACGTTATGTAGGTGATAATACGGAAGCTAAGAAAACAGAGATTGTTCCTTCAGGTAAAAAAGTTGCAATTGTTGGTTCAGGTTGTGCTGGTATAACTGCTGCATCTGATTTAAGAAAAGCAGGACATGATGTAACAATTTTTGAAGCATTGCATAAGTTTGGCGGAGTTTTAAGATATGGTATTCCTCCATTCAGACTTCCAAGAACTGTTTTAGATAGAGAAATAGATGCTTTAAAAGAAATGGGAGTTAAATTTGAAAAAAATGTTATTGTAGGAAAATCAATAACATTAAAGCAATTAAAAGAAGATGGATATGATGCAATATTTATTTGTTCAGGTGCAGGACTTCCAAAAATGATGCATATTCCCGGAGAAAATTTAAACGGAGTCTTTTCAGCTAACGAATTCTTAACTCGTGTTAATTTGATGCAAGCAAACGAAGAAGATACGGCAACTCCACTTAAAGTAGGTAGATCTGTAGCAGTAATCGGCGGGGGAAATGTTGCGATGGATGCTGCAAGAACTGCAGTTAGAGTCGGGTTTGAAAAAGTTTATATTGTATATAGAAGAACAGAAGCGGAACTTCCTGCAAGATTAGAAGAAATCCGTCACGCAAAAGAAGAAGGAGTTATTTTTCAATTCCTTCATGCTCCTTGCGAAATTATCGGAAAAGATGGATACGTCGCAGGAATGAAGTTTGAAATAATGGAACTTGGTGAGCCAGACGAATCAGGCAGACGCTCCCCGGTTGGAACAGGTAAGTATACAGAATTAGATGTTGATACTGTAATTGTAGCGTTAGGAACAGGACCAAACCCTATTATTCAAAAATCAGCTCATATGGATGGTTTAGATTTTGCTACTGATAAAAAAGGGTATTTTACAGTAGATACAGAGACGAGAGAAACTTCTATTCCTACAATTTTTGCAGGAGGGGATGTTGCTCCGGTCGGTACTTCAAATGCAATCAACGCAATGGGAGCCGGTAAAAAAGCTGCAAAAGCTATAAATGAATATTTAGCTAATTTATTATAATACAGTAAAGGGTTGAATTTTATTCAACCCTTTGTTTACAAAAATTTGATTACATGATATATTTTATAAGAGAGAATTGTCGGTAGTTAAAACTATCAAATACAAAAGAGGGCTTAATCAAAATGCTTATTGAAAAATATTTGGAAGTCGTAGTAAAACAAAGAGGCAGCGATTTACATATTTCTGCGGGTTTACCGCCGGTAGTACGTATTGATGGGAATTTGCAAAGAATGGATGTCCCTGCACTTAAACCTGAAGAGGTAGAATTACTGTTATTTCCTATGTTAAACAAAGAACAACGTCGTAAACTTGAACAAGACTGGGAATTAGATTTTTCTTACGGTATACAAGGACTTAGCCGTTTTAGGGTAAATATTTATAAAGATAGAGGGAATTATGCAGCCGCGTTTCGTGTAATTGCGTCTAAGGTTCCTTCATTTAAAGAATTAGGTTTATCAGATACTGTTAGAAAAATTGCTGAAAAGCCACGTGGATTAGTTTTGGTTACAGGTCCTACAGGTTCAGGTAAATCTACTACTTTGGCGGCAATGATTAATTATATTAATGAAACAAGATCTGAACATATTTTGACAATTGAGGATCCTATAGAATTTATTCATCCATCAAAACGTTCAATTATTCATCAAAGAGAATTGGGTCAAGATACAAGAAGTTTTGCGAACGCTCTTAAATCAGCACTTCGTGAAGACCCAGATATTATACTTGTTGGTGAGATGCGTGACTTGGATACTATTAGATTGGCATTAACTGCAGCAGAAACAGGTCACTTAGTTTTTGGAACACTTCACACATCTTCTGCTTCACAAACTATCGACCGTATAATTGATGTTTTCCCTGAAGGACAACAACAACAAGTTCGTGTACAATTATCTAACTCTCTTGTTGCTGTATTTTCACAAACTCTTTTACCATTGTTGCAAGCTGATGGTACAAAACAAGGGCGTGTTATGGCTCAAGAAGTTATGTTAGTAATTCCTGCAATTGCAAACTTAATTCGTGAAGCAAAAGCAGCTCAAATATATTCTACAATGCAGACAAACTCAGGATTTGGTATGCAAACGTTAGAGATGGCTCTAAGAGATTTATATATGAGGAAGAAAGTTACTTTAGAAGATGCTCTTGCTCGTTCGAGCCGACCTGAAGAATTTAAACGAGGTTTACAAAATTCATAATTTTAAAAAAGCGGGTTTAACTCGCTTTTTTGTTGATTTAAAAACATTTTTGTAATAGAGTAATCATGTATATGTTTAAGCTTTAAAAAGGAGGAAGCTATATTATGGAAACATACGGAATTGAAAAATTTGGTATTATAGGACCAAAAGCAGTATATCGTAATTTGACACCAGCTCAATTAACAGAATCTGCTTTACGTTTAGGAGAAGGTTCTTTAAGTAACACCGGTGCTTTAGTTGTAACAACCGGAAAATATACCGGACGTTCTCCTAAAGATAAATTTATTGTTGATACTCCTAGTATTCACAATGACATTGCTTGGGGTAAAGTAAACAGACCTATAAGTAAAGAAAAATTTGATGCAATCAAAGGAAAAATAGCAGCATACTTGCAAAATCGTGAAATCTTTATTTTTGATGGTTTCGCAGGTGCTGACAAGACTTATACTCAAAAATTCAGAGTTATCAATGAAATGGCAAGTCAAAACTTGTTTATTCACCAATTATTAATCAGACCAACAGCTGAAGAATTAGCAAATTATGGTGAACCTGATTATACAATTCTTTGTGCTCCTGGTTTTAAATGCGATCCGGAAGTAGATGGTGTAAATTCTGAAGCTTGTATTGCTATTGACTATGAAGCTCACGAAATTATCATTTGCGGCTCTCAATATTCAGGAGAAATTAAAAAATCTGTATTCGCAACAATGAATTATGTTATGACTAAGAAAAATGTTCTTCCAATGCATTGTTCTGCTAATATGGATCCTAAAACAGGCGAAACAGCTGTATTCTTTGGTTTATCAGGAACAGGTAAAACTACTTTATCAGCTGATCCAAACAGAAAGTTAATTGGTGATGACGAACACGGCTGGTCTCCTGATGGTGTATTCAACTTCGAAGGTGGTTGCTATGCTAAATGTATTCACTTATCAGCTGAAAATGAACCTGATATTTACAATGCTATCAAGTTTGGTTCTTTAGTTGAAAACGTTATAATGGATCCAGAAACAAGAGAATTTGACTTTGAAGATGGTTCATTGACAGAAAATACTCGTGTTGGTTACCCTATTAACTATATAAACAACGCTCAAATCCCATCTAAAGGTGGTATTCCAAAAGTTGTTATATTCTTAACAGCTGATGCGTTCGGTGTATTACCTCCAATCTCAAGATTAGATAAAAATGCCGCAATGTACCACTTTGTAACAGGATTTACTTCTAAGTTGGCTGGTACTGAAAGAGGTATTACAGAACCTCAACCTACTTTCTCAACATTATTCGGCGAACCATTTATGCCAATGGATGCTTCTGTTTATGCTCAAATGTTGGGTGAAAAATTAGAAAAATATGGTACTAAAGTTTACTTAGTAAATACAGGATGGGCTGGCGGTTCTGCAGCTTCTGGTGCTAAGAGAATGAAATTAGCTTATACAAGAGCTATGGTAACTGCTGCATTAAACGGCTCATTTGATTCTATTGAATTCAAACATCACGATGTATTTAATGTAGATTACCCAACATCTTGTCCTAACGTTCCGGATGAAATGTTAGATGCTCGTGGTATGTGGGCTGATAAGGCTGCTTATGATGCACAAGCTAACAAATTAGCTCAAATGTTTGCTGACAATTTCGCTAGCAAATATCCAAATATGCCTGCTGAAATCGTTAATGCAGGTCCTAGAGCTACTGCTAATGTTTAATTTTTATTAAAATATATGTTTAAGCCTTCTTGACAAACAAGAAGGCTTAAATTTTGTTATTTAAAATTAGATTAATCCAAATTTTTCGCTTGGTTCTGAATCTTTATTTTTTAGATTTTCATTTTCAAGCATTTCTAAACTTTCTTTTTCATGTTTTTTCATATCTTCAACCACTTCTAAAGATACAAAGAAGTCTACTATTTTATTATAAATATTTGGTGCTGCTTGTTTGATTTTTTCTAAAAAGTTTGTTCTTTCGACTCCTGTAAGTTGTTCTTCGATATTTTTATCTTTTTCTTTTTCTACATTAGATTCGTCAAAAATATTTTTTATTTTTGCTTTTTCACTTTCTGTTAAATTTACCCCTTGATCGTTAAAAAAACGAGTCATTGAGCTTAAATTAGCTTTTAAATTTGAATAATCAGGTATTGAATTTGTCATTTCAAATAATCTCCTTTACTGTTCTTGTTTATTTTTTATCTTAATTTTACAAATTTCTTTTAGTTTATCAACTGTATTGATAATATCGTCAAAATCAATAACATTTTTGTATAATTTGACAAAACGTTTTTTACAGCCAAATTCGTCATTTAATTCATTTATAAAATCATAAAGTTCATTTTTGTCGGTTTTTTCATCATTTTCAGAACTAAATTCTTTCATTAAGTCATTAAATTTTTCAATTTTTTCTAATTCAAGTTTATTGTTGTTTTCATTTATAAATTTTTGTAATTGCTCTAATTTGAATTTTAAATCTTTATCCATAATAAACTCCTTTGACAATACAACAAATTTATTAACGACATTTTTTTTAGAATCTTTAATTTAAATTCAAAAATTTAATAAAAATTTACATAAAAAAGATAGTTGAAATTTCAACTATCTTTTTTTTATGTATGAAAAAATATTTTATATCGGCATGTAATCAGAGTAAATTACACTTGCCCAATCATCTTCAAAATAACTTATTTGGGTTAATGTTCCGGTTTTAATAAGATTTTTAGATTGATTAGAAGGTGAAATCTCTAAAGCAGAAGCAATAGCTGCTTGAACTACATCAGGAGTTGTAACTACAATTATTCGATTACCCTTATTTTCTTCTACTAAATTATTTATAATCGATATTACCCGACTATTGAACTCTTCAAGAGATTCTCCATTATTAGGTTTTTGTAAAATTGCACGAGTTCCGTATTCATCATATAAATCAGAATAAGACCTACCATGCCAATCTCCGTGATTTCGTGCTTTTAAATCAATTATAGTAATTTTTTTCTTAAATAATTTAGCAATAATTTGTGCTGTTTGCGTACATCTTGCTGAAGCACTTGTATAAATAGTGTCATATGCAACAGCTCGTTTTTCCAAATATTCGCAAACTTTTTCTACTTCTTCTTCTCCAAATTCATTTAATTTTGGATATTTTTCTGTGTCACAAATAATACCTTCCATCGTATGAACGGTTGCACCGTGAGTTATGAATGTTATTTTACATTTACGTTTGAACATAATAAAAACCTCTCAATATTGTCATTATAACATATATTCAGGTAAATACCATATTTTTGTATGATTGACTTATTGAGAAAAAACATTAAACTAATCATGTAAGATTGTAACTAAACACAAGGAGATATATTATGAGTAAACGATTAGATGGTTCTTCTTTATTCTCAGGAATTAATGCGGGACTTACAAATTCTTTTTCACTTTTATCAAGTCAGTATTCTGACGGATTAACTGTTGAAAATTTAACAAATGCTTTGAGTAATACTGCAATTACAAATACCGGTTACGGCTCAACCTTTTCATCTTATTTGTTAAATAATTTTAATTCCGTTGATTCAAATGCAGATGGGACAATTTCAGCAGATGAGATTCAAAATTTAATGACAAATATGGCAACGCAAGGTTTAACAAGAGAACAAATTATGTCACTTGGAGCTTCATCAGGAATGAGTACTTCTTTACAAGAAACAGTTCTTTCTCATTTTAATGAAATTGATACTAATAAAGATGGTAAAGTTACAAACCAAGAGATAAATGCATATGGAGTAAATTCGGCTATTGAAAAACAAAAAATTGAAGATACAAATCGTATTGTAAATAATATGTCTTTATATTATGGAGATGATTCTTCTGAATATGAAGGTAGTCTATTAGATTATAGATATTTAGATGATGAAGAATCTTGATAAAATTTGTACAAAAGATTTTAAAAAGAATTGGTAATTACCAATTCTTTTTTTAGCAAATTTTTTTTTTACAGGTTTTATATCAATATGAATATAAGTATAAATAATATTTCAAATAATAAATTTTATTATAACCAAGTATCTTTAAATAAAAATGTTTCATTTAAGCATAATATCCCAGATAGTTTAACACATACTAATATAGGAAGTTGTTTGGAAGGATATATTGGTAAAGTTTTGGTAAGGAAAGACGGTGGAAATACAACATTAAATGTTTTCAAAAAATTTAAAGGTGAAAATATTGAAAATTATACTTTAAAAAATGATAAAGATGAAATCATTGGAACTGTAGATGTTTTTATAAAGAAATATATTCCTCAACCTTGGGAAACAAAAGATTTGAGCCATGTATTTGTTGATGAATTAAGGAATTTTTCGAATCCGTCAACTCCTTATTATACTGAAGGTTTAGAATATTATAAAGATATTGGAACACGATTGTTGCAAATTGCACAGAGAAGAAGTGACGAGGCTATGTGTAATGGAAATGTAAAATTGATTTCAAAGAATACAAACGCATTTGATTGGTATAAAAAAGTCATTGGAATGCGACAAGAATTTCCCCCTATTCCTGGGTGTAAGTTTGTTATAAACAATCCTTATGCTATGTATCTTCCACCAGAAAACAAAGAAGCGTTATCTAAGTTACAAGGTGGCTTATAGAAAATTATGAATCTTTCTCTGAAGTATTTGCAGTATTAGGTTTTGTCATAACACTTATTATACTTAGAATTATCATAATTAAGATTAATACTGCGATATATATAAAATAATTTTTTAGAGCACCTGTAAAATACGTAGCCAGAGCTCCACCAACAATTGCAACAAATGTAAGAACAGCAACTGTTTTTTTCTGAGAAAGTCCTGCTTTAAGGAGTTTATGATGAATATGTTCAGCATCAGCTACAAATGGTGATTTACCTTTCATAATACGTCTTAAACTTGAAAAAGTGATATCTATAATAGGAACAGCTAAAACTAAGAATGGTAATAAAACAGCTAAAGCAGCTCCTTTCATGACTCCTGCAATAGATAAAGTTGCTAGTAAAAATCCTGAAAATAAAGCTCCTGAATCTCCCATAAAGATTTTTGCAGGGTTAAAATTAAATGTTAAGAATGCAAGCATTGAGCCTGCTAAAATGAATGCAATTAAAGCAGTTATTGGTTGAGCCGGAGTCATTGCAACAGCTATAAGTGCTAAAGAAATCGAGCTAACTGTAATAACAGAACCTGCTAAACCATCTACGCCATCTATAAAATTAACAGCATTAGAAATGCCTACAATCCATAAAATAGTAATAGGATAAGAAAATATTCCTAAATGAATAATTCCGCCAAAAGGGTTAAAAATAGTGTCAATCTGAACTCCTAAAAGGTAAACTATTGTTGCAATAGATAGTTGAATTAATAATTTAAATTTAGCATCTAAATTATAAACGTCATCAACCAAACCTAAAAGAAACATTAATGAACCACCAAGAAGAATTCCTGAAAGTAGGCTGCCATAAGGATAATAACTTAATAAAACAAGTACAAGAAAAGTAAGCATAGCACTAGACCAAATGGCAACGCCTCCAAGTCTTGATATGGGAGCCTTATGGATTTTTCTTTCATTAGGTACGTCTACAAGTCCTTCTTTTTGTGAAAATTCAATCACAAAAGGTACTATAAAAACCCCTATTATATATGATATAAATGCACCAATTATATGTGCTTGTGTTAATTTAATAATAATTTTCCTATCCTCACTTTTAATACAATGGGTACTTTTCACAAAGTTTTAGAGAATCATTTCTTAATTCTCTTAAAATTTGTTCATTATCCGAATTTTTTATCGCTTCAGAAATAATACGAGCTACTTCTTTCATGTCATCTTCTTTAAATCCACGAGTAGTCATTGCCGCAGCACCCAATCTTATACCACTTGTAACAAATGGACTTTGTGGGTCATTTGGTACAGTATTCTTATTTGCAGTAATTCCTACTCTTTCTAAAACATTTGCCATATCTTTACCGGTTTTACCGGTTTTTCTTAAATCAAGTGTCATCAAATGATTTTCAGTCATTCCACCAACTATATCCATTCCGTTATCAAGAAGCCCTTGTGCTAAAGAGGCTGCATTTTTAACTATTTGTTTTGCATATTCTTTAAATTCAGGCTGCATAGCTTCTTTTAAAGCAACAGCTTTTCCAGCAACAATATGCTCTAATGGCCCACCTTGTATTCCTGGGAAAACGGCCTTATCAATCACTGCCGCAAATTCTTCATCACACATTATAATTCCGCCACGTGGCCCTCTTAGTGTTTTATGAGTTGTTGTTGTTACAAATTGGGCGTAACCAGCTGGGGATGGATGAACTCCTCCTGCAACTAAACCTGCAATGTGTGCGATATCTGCCAGTAAATATGCACCAACTTCATCCGCGATTTCTCTAAACTTTTTAAAATCAATTATTTTAGAATAATTACTTGCACCACAGATTATAAGTTTTGGCTTGTGCTCTAAAGCTTGCTTTCTGACATCTTCATAATCAATATTGCCGTTTGCATCAACTCCATAGCTTTTTACATCATAAAATAAACCGGAAAAATTCACAGGAGAACCGTGGCTTAAATGACCACCATTTGATAAATCCATCCCTAAAACTTTATCTCCTGGTTTAAGTACTGCGACGAAAACTGCCATATTAGCTTGTGCTCCTGAATGAGGCTGAACATTAGCATGAGCCATACCAAATAATTCACAAGCTCGTTTTTGTGCTAATTCTTCTATCTTATCAATAACTTCACAACCATTATAATAACGTTTGTGAGGTTTGCCTTCGGCATATTTATTTGTTAAAACACTTCCGCAAGCTTCCATTACAGCTCTAGAAGTGAAATTTTCGCTTGCAATTAATTCTATTGTGGTTTGTTGTCTTTTTAATTCTTCATCTATATATTGAGCAACTTCACTATCTATTTTTCTTATATTTTCTAATCCCATATCGAAACTCCTCTTGTAAAAACTTTATGTCTTAATTATAATCTAAAAAGAATCTTGCATTTGTAAATAAATGTAAAATTTGATACATTAGTTTTAAAATTGATGTATGTGTGTGTACTAAAACAGAAAGGATAAAGTGATGATCACTACAAAAATTAACGGTGGCGAGTTAAAGTCATTTGTAAAAGCAGGCATGAATTTAAATGGAACAGAAAATGAAAGATTAGCAGAAAAATATACAAAAAATCTTGAAGTTTTTAAAGATGTACCTAGCGGTGATTCCCTATTACTTGCTGGAAAAAACGTTTTAAAAGATATTGTTCCTGAAAATAGTATTAATTATATAGCATAAATATATTATTAAAACTAAAAGGCTCCGAGAAAACTCGGAGCCTTTTAGTTTATGCATTTTCTAATTGTTCTGAATTTTCAGGGGTTTTTCTTTCAAAAACTATTTTTTCATCTTCTAATTTTAAAAGAATTGTATCCCCCGGCTGATAAGAATTAGTAAGAATTTCTTCTGCTAACGGATCTTCTATCTTTTTCTGTATTAATCTTCTTAACGGTCTTGCACCATAAGCCTCATTATACCCGTCTTTTGCCAAGAAATCTTTAACCTCATCAGTAACTTCAATTGATAAATCTCTTTCAGAAAGACGTTTGAACAAATCTTTCATCATTAAATCAACGATCTCTCTGATTTCTTCTTTGCTTAAATGTGAGAATACAATGATGTCATCGATACGGTTTAAGAATTCAGGCCTAAATGCTTTCTTTAATTCTTCATTAACAGTATCTTTAAGTTTTTCATATTTATCTTTCTTTTCATTTTCAGCGGTAGAGAAACCTAGCTTACCTTGGGTAGTGATCATACTAGCACCAACGTTAGAGGTCATGATAATTACTGTATTCTTAAAATTGATGTGTTTACCTTTTGCGTCAGTTAATCTTCCGTCATCCAGTATTTGTAACATGATATTAAACACATCCGGGTGAGCCTTTTCAATTTCATCAAAGAGAATAACTGAATAAGGTTTCTTTCTAACAAGTTCTGATAAATGACCTCCATCATCATAACCAACATATCCGGGAGGTGAACCGATAAGTTTTGCAGTTGAATGTTTTTCCATAAATTCTGACATATCAACTCTTATCATATTATCTTCACTTCCAAAAATAGCTTCTGCTAAAGCTTTCGCAAGTTCAGTTTTACCAACCCCGGTTGGACCTGAGAAGATAAAGCTTCCGATTGGTCTGTTTGGAGATTTTAAACCAACTCTTGCCCTTCTTATTGCCTTTGCAATTGCTGTCACAGCATCGTTTTGACCAATAACACGAGAATGAAGTGTTTCTTCAAGTTTTAATAATCTTTCAGACTCACCCTCTGTTAATTTTGTTACAGGAACACCCGTCATTGTTGCTACAACCTGAGCAACATCTTCTTCTGTTACTGTAGGCTTGTTCGCATCATTCTGACGACGCCATTCTTCTGAAACTTCTCTTATTTTCTCTTTCATATTGGCTTCGTCATCTCTCAAAGCTGAAGCTCTTTCAAATTCTTGATTTCTTATCGCTTCTTCTTTTTCTTTAATAATTTCTTTTAACTCTTTATCAAGCTCTTTGCCTTCAGGAGACAATGTACAAACTTTTAATCTGACTTTAGAACTTGCCTCATCTATAACATCAATAGCTTTGTCCGGTAAAAATCTATCATTAATATACTTGCTTGATAATTTAGTTGCGGCAATAATCGCTTCATCAGAAATTATTAAATTGTGGTGCTCTTCATATTTTGGTTTTAACCCTCTTATAATTTCGATAGTCTCGTCTATTGAAGGTTCATCAATGATTACAGGTTGAAATCTTCTCTCTAAAGCGGAATCTTTTTCAATATATTTTCTATATTCATCAGAAGTTGTAGCACCTATAACTTGAATTTCACCTCTTGATAAAGCAGGTTTTAAAATATTTGCGGCATCTATTGCTCCTTCTGCTGCTCCTGCTCCAATTAATGTATGCATTTCGTCAATTACAAGAATAACATTTCCTGCTTGACGAATTTCATCCATTATTTTTTTAAGACGTTCTTCAAATTCACCACGATATTTAGTTCCTGCTATCAATAACCCCATATCAAGCTGAATTATTTTCTTATCTTCTAATATATCAGGTACTTCATTATTAACAATTCTTAAAGCTAAACCTTCTGCAACTGCTGTTTTACCAACCCCAGGTTCACCTAATAATACCGGATTATTTTTTGTTCTTCTTGCAAGAATTTGTATAACTCTTTCGATTTCCTTTTCTCTACCGACAACAGGATCTAATCTTAATTCTGACGCCGCTAATGTCAAATCTGTTCCGAATTCATCTAAACTCGGAGTCTTTACTTTACTTGCTTGAGAACTTGATGAAGAAGATCCTCCAACACCAGCTGATGCTGTTTGCGGCTTAGAATCTCCAAGCATTTTTACAACATTGCTTCTTACTTTATTAAGATCAACACCTAAATTTTCCAAAACTCTTGCTGCTACGCCTTCTCCTTCTCTAATTAAGCCTAACAACAAATGTTCTGTACCTATATAATTGTGACCTAATTGTCTTGCTTCATCCCAAGATAATTCTAAAACTCTTTTTGCTCTGGGAGTAAATGGAATTTCTACCGCTACAAAACCGGAACCGCGACCGATAATTTTTTCTACTTCTATACGTGCATCTTTTAAATTTACACCCATTGATTTCAATGTTTTTGCGGCAATTCCGGTACCTTCTCCTATTAGGCCTAATAAAACTTGTTCTGTACCGACAAAATTATGCCCAAGTCTTCTTGCTTCTTCTTGTGCAAGCATTATAACTTTTATCGCTTTTTCAGTAAAACGTTCGAACATTTAATATTTCCTCTTCTTATAATAAATATATTTATAAATATATGTTACAAAAAATTTACAAATTTTTCAAGGGGGAAATACTAATAATAAATATATTTACTATTAATTTTACATCTATTTTTTCAGCTAACAAATTTTATATTTAGAGTACTTTAAACAATATGATAAAGTTAGCTAAAACTGTAAAATTACCTTTTTCGATATGTAAAGGAACTTATTCACAAAGATTGGAAAAAGCCAAAGCTCTTAATGAACAACTTTTTAGCAAAATTAATCAAGAATTTGTGGAAAAAGATATTTCTCCTGATGTTTTTATCAGGAATATAAAAAAAGTAACAAATAATAAAATAAAATTCCTCATTGATGATTCTACAAACGCAAATTATAAAGGTTGTACTTTGTTAGGATTTAACCCAAAGAATTGTTCTCTTGCTGACAGATTTAAAATAGCAATTCCATTAAATATTTTTGATAAAAAAGTATCAATTTATGATGCAGATATTTTTATGCATGAATTTTTTCATTTTTTTTGTGAAATAACAAATCCTAAACATCTGCAAAGAATGATAAAGAATTATGAAAAGAATTTATCAATATCAACAGAGCCTTTTTACAGAAATTATTTTTATTCTAAAAATAATTTGGATTTAGATTTTTTAGAAAAAACTTTACTTCCGAACTTTTTAAAAAAATTTAATATATATGATCAAATAGATTTTTTACAAAACAGCAGATACAGACTTATAGAAGAATTAAATGCTTTTCGGGAAGCTAATAAATATTATGATAAAATTCAAGAAAATCATTTAGATTTGATTAGTGAAAAATTGAGTACAGAATCTGGAGAGTCTTTTCATTTTGAGGAAAAAATTCCTATTATAGAAAAAGCTTTGAAAAAAATTTTAAAAAAAGCTAGAAAAGTCTAGATTAATAAAAATTTGAAATATAAAAGGGGCTTAAATTTAGCCCCGAGACATTTTTATTATTTAAGTTATTGGTTTTTGGAGGGAGATTCCCCTTTTTTATATGTGTAGTTACATACTCCTAATATTTGACGGACAAGTTCCCGACTATCCAGCTAATGAACTATGGAATGTTCTTGAAATTACATCATCTTGTTGTTCTTTTGTTAATTTAATGAAGTTTACTGCATATCCTGATACTCTTACTGTTAATTGTGGATATTTTTCAGGATGTGCTTGTGCGTCTAATAATGTGTCACGATTAAACACGTTTACATTTAAGTGATGTCCGCCTTTTTCTACGTATCCGTCTAATAAATTGATTAAATTTTCTTCTTGTTGTGTTGTCATTTGTTTGCTCCTTATATTTTAATTGTCTGTGTCTTTTATTTTTTACATTTTTATTATAAACTATGTTTAACAACATTTCCGTTGTTTTTACAACAAAAAGATATTTTTAAAAATAAAGGCTCTAAATATGGAAAGACTTGAAAAATATTATAATCAGATTAAAAATTCGCCGGTGTTTTTTGGTATGAATGATGAAGAATTAAGAGGACTGTTGGAATGTTTTAATGCGAGGGTTCGGAAGTATGAAAAAGAAGAAATGATTATAAGACAGGGGGATATGATTTCCAATATATATTTAATATTAGATGGAGCTGTTAATATTGAAAAAGATTCATATTGGGGAAGAAGAATTATAATTTCCAGATTAGAAAAAAATGACAATCTTGCCTTATCCTTTGTCGGGTCTAAAGATGTTGAATCAAGCGTTGATGCTATCACAGTCGAAGATACTTTAGTTTTAATTTTAGGATATGAAAAATGTACATCAATGTGCCAAAACGCTTGCGTCAGACACAAAGTTTTAATCAATAATCTTTTTCAAATACTTAGTAAAGAAAATATTGAACTTATCCAAAAAATTGAAAATGTTTCACAAAAAACTATTAGAGACAAGTTAATGACTTATTTTTCTAACGAAGCACAAAAAAATCACTCTAATACTTTTACAATTAACTTTAATCGACAAGATTTAGCAGACTATTTAAATGTAGATAGAAGTGCAATGAGTTTTGAACTTTCAAAACTTCAAAAAGAAGGATATATAAAATACGATAAAAACCATTTTGAACTTTTATCATAAATATTCCTTTATATTATACAAAATTTTAAAAATATTACCTATCTATTCTTTGTACTTACGCATAGGGATATTAATAGTATGAAATCTTAAAATGTTTAATTCAGCATCTCTTTGTAACAATCCTTTACAAAATTCCCTATACATCAAGTTATCTTCATGATAAGCTTATATTACTTGAAATTATAAAATTTAAGAGCGTATTACTATTATTTGAAAAAAGGAGAAACAAATGGCTAATAAAAGAGTATGGCTATTTAGAGAAGGAAACGCAGACATGCGTAACCTACTAGGTGGTAAAGGCGCAAACTTAGCAGAGATGACTAATTTAGGTTTGCCTGTTCCTCCTGGATTAACTATCACAACTGAAACTTGTATGGATTACATTAATAACGGTAACAAAATGCCGGAAGGTTTAATGGATGAAGTAAAAAAAGCTTTGGCTGATGTAGAAAATCAAATCGGTAAAAAGTTCGGTGATAAAACAAATCCTCTATTAGTTTCCGTACGTTCAGGTGCAAGAGTATCAATGCCTGGGATGATGGAAACTATTCTTAACTTAGGATTAAATGATGAAACAGTAGAGGCTATGGTTAAATTGACTAACAACCCTCGTTTCTGCTACGATTCATATAGAAGATTTTTAACTATGTTCGGGTCTGTTGCTTGGGAAATGGACAGACAAAAATATTTCGAAGCTGAAGTTGAAAAAGTTAAAGAAAGAGAAGGCGTAAAATCTGATACAGAAGTATCTGCTGAAGGTTGGAAATCATTAATTCCTATTTATAAAAATGTAATTAAAGAAGTAACAGGCAAAGAATTCCCACAAGATCCATATGTTCAATTACAAGAAGCAATCGAAGCGGTATTCCGTTCTTGGAACATTCCTCGTGCAGTTGCTTATAGAAATATGAACAAAATTGACCATAATTTCGGTACTGCTGTAAACGTTCAAACAATGGTATTCGGAAACATGGGAGATGATTGTGCAACAGGTGTTTCATTCACACGTAACCCTGCTACAGGTGAAAATAAATTCTATGGTGAATATTTAACAAACGCTCAAGGTGAAGACGTTGTTGCAGGTATTAGAACACCTAAACCTATTTGTGAATTAGAAACAGAAATGCCTGAATTATATAAACAATACGTCGATATTGCTAAAAAATTAGAATTAGGCTATAAAGACGTTCAAGATATGGAATTTACTATAGAAAAAGGTAAATTATACATTCTTCAAACTCGTAACGGTAAAAGAACTGCAGCAGCTGCTGTAAAAATTGCTGTTGATATGTGCAAAGAAGGTATTATTACTAAAGAAAGAGCTATTCAATTAGTAGATCCATATTCAGTAAACCAAATTTTATTACCTTGCTTCGATGTAAAAGCAATGGAAGAAGCTAAGAAAATCGCTCACGGTGTAAACGCATCTCCTGGAGCTGCTGTTGGTAAAATCGTATTTGATACGGAAGAAGCAGCAAAAAGAGGTGAAGCCGGTGAAAAAGTTATCTTAGTTCGTGTAGAAACTTGTCCTGATGATATTCACGGAATGGCAGTTTCTCAAGGTATCTTAACTCTTAGGGGCGGAGCTACATCTCACGCAGCTGTTGTTGCAAAAGGCATGGGGATTCCTTGCGTTTCAGGCTGCGAAGATATGAAAATCGACTTAGCTAACGGAACTCTAACCGGTGCAGATGGTTCTGTTTACCATAAAGATGACATAATCTCTTTAGATGGCGGTAAAGGTATCGTTATGGCAGGTGCGGTTAAATTAGCTGATGCTAAAATTGACGAAAATTTCACTACATTCTTTAAATGGGTAGATGAAATCAAAACATTAACAGTGGAAGCGAATGCTGATACCCCTAAAGACATCGAAAACGCTTTAAAATTCGGAGCAGAAGGTGTTGGCTTATGCCGTACAGAACACATGTTTATGGATCCTGACAGACTTCCTTGGGTTCAAAAGATGATTATTGCTGGTACTCAAGAAGCTAGAGAAGAAGCTTTAGCTAAATTATTACCTATGCAATATTCTGATTTCTACGCTATGTTTAAAGCATTAGGATCTGATAAACCTATGACAATCAGACTTTTAGATCCACCTCTTCACGAATTCTTACCTTCTAAAGAAGCTTTAATTGCAGAAGTTGCTACATTGAAAGCTAAAGGCGAAGATTATAAAGAAAAAGAAGAAATGCTTCATATCGTAGAAGGATTATCTGAATCAAACCCTATGATGGGCTTAAGAGGTTGCAGATTAGGTCTTACTTACCCTGAAATCAATGAAATGCAAGTAAGAGCAATCTTTGAAGCAGCTTGCGACGCTAAAAAAGAAGGTGTTAACGTAAAACCTTACGTTATGATTCCTCTTATCGGTCACGTTAACGAATTAAGAGTTGCGAAAGAAATTCTTGAAAGAGTTGCTGAAGATGTAATGAACGAAAAAGGTATAAAAGTTGATTACAAATTCGGTACTATGATAGAAATCCCTCGTGCGGCATTAACAGCAGATGAGATCGCTGAATATGCAGAATTCTTCTCTTTCGGTACAAATGACTTAACTCAAATGACATTTGGTTACTCTAGAGATGATGCTGAAGGTAAATTCTTAAAACGTTACGTTGAACAAAAAATCCTTCCTAGTAATCCATTCGAAACACTTGATACTAAAGGTGTTGGTCAATTAATGGAAATCGCTATGGAAAGAGGTAAGAAAGTAAATCCTAAATTATTAGGTGGGGTTTGTGGTGAACACGGCGGAGATCCTGATTCTGTGAAATTCTCTCACAAAATCGGACTAGATTACGTATCTTGCTCTCCATTCAGAATCCCTCAAGCAAAACTTGCTGCTGCTCAAGCGGTTGTTGAAGGAAAATAAAATTTATAATTGATTAACAGACGTGCGGAATGCAAAGCATTCCGTACGTCTGTATTTATATTCATACTTCCATTTTCTAAATCTCAAATTTAGAAACATCAATAAGTTCTATAATATCTATATTAAAAGCTTTTGCAATTTTATCTAACGTTTCTATTGTTGGTGAACTTTCTCCACGCTCGATTGCCCCAATTGAATTTTTATTCAATCCAGCCATAAAAGCCAAACTCTCCTGCGAAATCTTACTTTTAGTTCTCAAAAGTTTTATTTTTATTCCAATTTTGCTACTTAAATTATCATTTTTATTAGTCATATTAACTATAATTCTAGTCTATTGACATATTTTAATCAATTTAGTATAATAGTTGTGCAAACTAGTAAAGTAGGTGAATTTATGTTAAAAAAAGAAATTTTAAGTAAACTTGAAGGCAGAATGACTGTTTTATCAGAAATTCTTGATAATGAAATTCAAGCATTATGCGAAGCAAAAGCAAATATAGAAATAATTGCTTATTTATTTTATTGGTTCCAAAAAGAAAAAACAATTAACAATGAATTTGGGCTTCCAGAAAGAACAATGAACGAACTTTTAGACTATTTCAAATCTAAACCAGAGATAGAAAAAGTCGTAATATACGGTTCTCGAGCTAAAGGAACATATCGTAACGGTTCCGACATTGATTTTGCTATTTGGTCTGATAACGAATCAATCTCTGGAATTGCAATAGACCTGGACGATCTTCCAACCCCATACAAATTTGATGTAATAAACTACAAAACCCTAATACATCAAGGTATGAAAAATAGTATTGATAATGAAGGTAAAATTTTTTATCAAAGGTTTTAAAAAAGCGACTAATAAAGTCGCTTTTTTATTGATATTTATTAAACTTATTTCACCACTTCCAATGTATCATAATCATTTAAATATGGTAAATGTTCTTCTGTAATTAACTCGCCAGGAAGTAATATCGAAATTCCAGGAGGACATTCTGCTACAACTTCTGCCGAAATTCTACCAATAGCCTCAGATTTTGGAATTCTTTCTTTTTCTGCATAGAAAGCATCTCTTAAACTCATCTTGATTATTGGATCTAACATTGGCATATGTTTACGTTTTTCCAAATAATAAATATCTTGATAATGATTTTCAGCAATTTTTTCCAAGGCATCTGCCAAATACTTGAATTCAGAACGCTTGTTTCCTAAATTACATAAAATTAAAACTCCAATATCAGAAGCTGATTCAACTTCAATCTTAAAATCGATCTCTAAAATAGATTCTAATCTCTTTCCGGAAAGACCGTCTATTTTAACGAAAACCTTTGTAACATCAGTTTTATAACCAAAATCACCTTTTAATTGATGTAAATTAGGAATTTTATCCAATCTTTTTCTTAAATATTTAGCATTTTCAACAGCTTTCTCTAGAAGTTTCTGCCCTTTTTTAGACTGTAAATTTGCTCTAGACGCATCTAAACTTGCTAATAATAAAAGTGAAGGGCTTGTTGTATGCAATAATTTTAAAGCCTTTTCAACGGCAACTTCATCTATACAAGAATCTTTTGAAATATGCAACATTGAACTTTGGCTCATACTTCCGCCAGTTTTATGCAGAGAATGCACAACCGCATCAGCCCCTAATTTCAAAGCTGTTTCAGGCAGATCCTTATTAAAATTCCACAAACAGCCGTGAGCTTCATCAACAATAAATGGAACTCCGTGTTTTTTACATACCAAACTTATTGCCTTAATATCAGAAACAACACCTTCATAAGTTGGATTTGTTATCCAAACCATTGAAATATCGTTGTTTTCAGTTAACATTTTATCAATTTTATTAGCTTCGATGTTACCCCAAACAGACCAATCATCTATTTTATTAGGACAAATCCAAACAGGTTCAGCTCCTGATATAATTAAACCTGTCAAAATAGATCTGTGACAATTTCTATTTACTAAAATCTTTTGTCCTTTTTTTGTTAAAGCCATAGCTAAAGCAAGATTGCCTGAAGTTGAACCATTTAACAAGAAAAATGTTTTCTTTGCACCAAAAGCTTCAGCAGCAAGTTCTTGAGCTTCTTTTATAGGTCCTGTTGCAGGATGTAAAGTCCCTAAATTATCAAACTCATCTGTTGTATCTACTGTTAAAACTTTTTCTCCAACTAATTTTTTAAAATCTTTAAATATTGCATTCCCTTTGGTATGTCCGGGAATATGAAATTGATATGTTGGATTATCATAAGCTATTTTTAATGCTTCTACAATAGGAGCTTTTATTTTTTGTTCAACATCTTCTTTGATTGATATTTTCTTCAATAATTCTTTAGCCACTAATCTTTCCTTAAATTCTTGGTAACAAATTACTCATTATATAATACATAAAAAAAACAAAATTTGCCAAAATATTGACCATTTGATTAAGAAATATTAACCCTTTGGTCGTTAAAACTTTCCTCTCCAAAGTATAAGATATAGTAGGGAGAGGAATATGCTTATAAATACAGGAATTAATTCTGTAAATAAAGATAATTTGGCAAAAGTTACCGAAAAGGTTACTGTGCCAAATCAATCACGAGCTTACAGCCTTTGTGTAAAAGGCGATGCTTTACGTTTCTCTAAAATGTACAAAGATGCCGTTAAAACTTATCTTCAAGCAATATTAATGGACAGAAATGAAGTAAAAGCATATGTTGGTTTAGCATCTTCTTATAAATATTTAAAAGAATATTCAAAAGCTATCAGTACACTTCTCAAATTAATCAATATAGATGACAGTAACGATAACTATTTCTTTGAACTGGGAGTTTGTTATTTATCAAAAGGCGAACCGGCTAACGCTATTCAATATTTAGTTAAAGCAATTTTAATAAATAGAGAAAACCTCGAAGCTCAAATCCAGCTTGCAATAGCACACGAACTTGTTGACGAAGCTGATTTATCATTAATGATTTATAACAAATTAATAGAAACAAACCCGGGATTTTTAAAAGCATACTACAACAAGGCTGCTATGCTTATGGGAATGGAAAATTTCTTAGAGGCTTCAAAAACTTTCTTTAAATTAATAAAACTAAACCCTGATTATTACAAAGCTTATTTAGGAATTGCAATGAGTTTTGACAAACTCGGTAAATACAAAGATGCGATAAGATATTACAAAAAATTCCTTGAATTAAAACAGTTTTCAGAAGATGCAATTTTTGCCAAGAACAGAATTCAAGAACTTAGATCTATGTATTTTTCAAAAGAGAACCACCTAACAATTGTATAAATTAACGGGCTCAAAGATTTTATCTTTGAGCCCGTTAAAATCAAGTTTAAAAGCTTAAGCTCTTGTTTTAATTTCTTCTTCAATTTGATTAATAAATTCATTAACGGCAATAGTACCAACTTGCCCTACACCGCGTTTTCTAACTGCAACAGCATTAGCTTCAATTTCCTTATCACCTATTACACATACATAAGGAATTTTTTTATCTTGTAGAGATTCTCTTATTTTGTAATTCATTGATTCAGATCTGTCATCTAATTTTGCTCTAATACCTAATGTACGCATTTTTTTGTATACTTCTGCTGCAAAATCTGCGTGTTTTTCGTTAGAAATAGGAACAATCGCAACTTGAGTAGGAGCAAGCCAAGTAGGGAAAGCACCCGCATAATGTTCAATTAAAATACCGTGGAATCTTTCCATTGAACCAAAGATAACTCTGTGTAACATTACAGGAGTTTTCATACTACCATCTTTATCTTGGTATTTAATACCAAATCTTTCAGGTAAGTTGAAATCAAGCTGAATAGTTGCACATTGCCAAGTTCTACCAATAGCATCTTTAACTTTGAAATCAATTTTAGGTCCGTAGAAAGCTCCATCACCTTCGTTGATATCATATTTCATTCCACGTTTGTCCATTGCTTCCTTAAGTCCTGCTTCAGCTAGTTCCCAATTAGCTAAATCTCCGACATAACTTTCCGGACGTGTAGATAATTCAACTTCAAAATTCATTTTGAAAATAGCCATTGTATCAGCGACAAAATCTATAATTTCATTAATTTCACTAACTAATTGTTCAGGAGTACAGAAAATATGAGCATCATCTTGAGTAAATCCTTGAACACGAGTTAATCCTGCTAAAGCTCCTGATTTTTCTTTTCTGTAAACAGTTCCTAATTCTGCCATTCTAAGAGGTAAAGAACGATAAGAATGTCTGTTTGCTTGATAAATCAAAATATGGAATGGACAATTCATAGGTTTCACTACAAATTGATCATCAGAATCTTCATCTTTTTGGATAAAGAACATATTTTCTTTGTAATGATCCATATGTCCTGAAATTTCCCAAAGTTTAGATTTTGCAATTTGAGGAGTATTAACAATTACATAACCGCGTTTTCTGTGTTCACTTCTCCAATAATTTTCTATTTCTTCTCTTACAATCGCTAAATTTGGATGCCACAAAACAAGCCCGCCACCGATTTCTTCTCTTACAGAGAATAAATCAAGCTGAGTTCCTAATTTTCTATGATCACGTTTTTCAGCTTCTTCCAAGAATGTTAAATAATCTTGTAAATCTTCTTTATTCCAATATGCAGTCGCATAAATTCTTTGAAGCATTTTGTTTTTTTCATTACCACGCCAGTAAGCTCCTGCAACTTTCAAAAGCTTAATTGCGTTTCCTTTAATGTATGATGTATTCGGAATATGAGGTCCTGCACATAAATCATTAAATAGAACATTTCCATTTTTGTCTTTTGTTAAATAAAGAGTAGGGTTATCGTTTCTGTGTTCTTCCAATAACTCTGCTTTGTAAATCTCTCCTTCGGATTTAAATTCTGCAATTTGAGCATCAACATCAGGTATTTCATATCTTTCAAACGTTAAATTTTGTTTGATGATATTTTTCATTTCTTCTTCGATTTTAACTAAATCATCTTGGGTAAAAGCATGTCCGTCAGTTAAATCGAAATCGTAATAAAATCCCGTATCAGTAGCAGGTCCAATAGCTAACTTTGCTTGAGGAAACAGCTTTTGTACAGCTTGAGCCATGATGTGTGAGCAAGAGTGCCTTAGCACGTTCAAAGTTTCTTTGTTTTTTTCCATTTTTCTTCTTTCTGTCCTTTTGGTCTTTTTGAGAAAATATCTTGCGAAATAATAACGTTTATTTCTTGAATTTTCTGCAACCCTGGGGTGGACCCCCCTAACTATTCACCTCAATAGTGTAACATAAAAACTTCTAATTTATGTTATAATCTCTTTATGAAAAAAATATTCTCATTAAGTATTTTTGCATATCTTATATTGCAATCTTCCGTATTTGCAACAACCTCTACAGATTATTTGCAAGAAATTTATTCCAAAACTTGCAACAAGGAAGTTACAATAAAATCTAAAAAAGAATTCATAGATGAATACGAACAACGCCTGGGAGATAAATTTATATCTTCCATTGTTTATGGAGAAGCTGATTTTAAACTAAAAGGGGCTCGTAAAAAAAGAGTTTCTTACGTTTGTATGTTAGAAAATGATTGTACTCCAATTTGGGGCTATATTTTACCCAGATAAAACTTCTTAAATTTGCTATTAACAGTATTTTATATTATCATTAACTAAGTTAACTTATTAATAATGGGGCTTTATGGAAGTAGATTTAAAACTTATTTTTAACTTATTTTTTATAACATTTTTATTGTTTTTAAACGGTTTTTTTGTAGCAGCAGAATTTGCACTTGTCGGAGTTAGAAAAACAAGAATTGCACAGCTTTCAAATGAAGGTAATTTTGATGCTAAATTAGCATTAGACGCTTTAAAACACATTGATAGATATATTGCTGCAGTACAGTTAGGGATTACAATATCAAGTTTAGGAATAGGTTGGGTAGGAGAATCTACTCTTGCAAGAATAATTCACCCACTATTTTTATTCTTACCGGAAAAACTTGATATGTTTGCAACACACACTGTTTCTGTAACAGTAGCGTTCGCTATTATAACGATTTTACACGTAGTAGTCGGGGAATTAATGCCTAAATCCATTGCATTGCAAGATCCTGAAAAAACAACTCTTTGGGTTGCTAAACCTATGTATATTATTACAAGATTATTTGCTCCAATGATTTTTCTACTAAACGGATTAGGAAATTCTCTTTTAAAACTTATTAAAATAGAACCTGCAACATCACATCATATGGTACATTCTACTGAAGAATTAAACATGTTAATTGATGCAAGTTTTAAAGGTGGCGTTCTTGATGAAAAAGAAGCTGAAATGATACAAAATGTTTTCAAATTTTCAGATTTAACAGCTTCTCAAATTATGATTCCAAGAACAGATATGGTATGTATTCCTCTTGATATAGAATTAAATGATTTAAATAATTTATTAATCGAAAATCAATATACAAGATATCCTGTATATGATAAAGATCAAGATCATATTATAGGTTTTTTACACGTAAAAGATATATATCCTCTAATGGTAAATAATAAAAAAATAGATATATCGTCACTTTTACGTCCAATCTTTCAAATCCCGGAAACAATGCCTGTAAAAAATTTAGCAATTGAATTTCAAAAGAGCCATTCTCAAATTGCAATTGTATTAGACGAATTTGGTGGAACAAGCGGACTAGTGACATTAGAAGATGTTATGGAAGAAGTTTTCGGTGAAGTTCAAGATGAGTTTGATAACGAAGAAGAATCTGATGTTAAAATATTGAGCAACAAATGTTTTGAAATTTGCGGGAAAATGCGTATGGATGAATTTTGTGAATATTTTAACGTTAATTTATCAGACGAAGACGTTAATACAATAGGCGGTTATTTCGTTAAAAACTTAGGTAAAATCGCACAAGAAAACGATGAAATTGAAGATGAATGCTTCAAATACTGTGTTTTAAAAATGGATTCACAAAGAATTGATAAACTTAAAGTTGAAAGAAAAAATCAATCAGATGAAGAGCTATAAATTTTAGCCTCAACTTCTTTGTGCGGAACAATTAAATTCTCCATAGAATTCATTAACTGAGCCTGCGTTTCAGCTTGAATAAAATTCCCACCTGTTACATTTGCTGTGCATTTAAGTTGTGCTAAATCATCCTTATCATGTACATTAAATGCAATGACATCAATTTTTATATCCTTTCTTTCCTTAATCAAATCAATAGAAAAATCACACGGACTTTCATCACAATTTTCACCACCATCAGTTAATAAAATAATATGCTTCATCCCTTCATACCCTGCAAAATCTTCTCTTACAGCCTGTTTAAGAGAATAAGTAATCGGCGTCATACCTCTAGGACGTAATTTTGACATACTCTGCATTATTGAAGAAGAATTAACAAAGCCCAAAGGGACAAGAAGTTCCGAACTCCTACAAGCATTATATGCAATTAAATTACAAGTGTGCCCATAAACCCTTAACCCAACCTTCGTTTGAGGTGAAATTTGCGGAAGAATATAATCCATAGTTTCTTTAACCAAACTCGCTTTAGTTTTATGATTAAGAAACTCCCCCATACTATTAGAATAATCAACTACAAACAAAATTTTATCACCATTATCTTTATAACTATAATTATTACTGTCATAAAGTTCATAAGGCAAATTAGAAGAATAAACAGTATAACTACTTAATATCCCGAATAAAAAAATAAAAACAGGGAAAATTATAAAAACTACCAAGATGATTGAAGATTTTTTCATACCCCACAATAAACTCAATTTTAATAATTTTCTATTCTCTACATTACTTACGAAAGTTTGACACTAAACCACTTTATTTTTATAATTACGTTGTAATTAAGGAGTCTTAAAATGCAATATGATATAAAACAAGCCGAAAAAAGTTTGACCGAAATTTTTGAAGAAGTAAATGAAATAAGAGATTTTAACCAAAGAAAAGTTCTAAAATCTTTTATCGATAATCGAGTAGCTCCTGAACATTTTTATACAGTATCAGGCTACGGTCACGATGATATGGGAAGAGAAACCTTAGATAAAGTCTTTGCAGATGTATTTAAAGCTGAAAAAGCATTAGTAAGAATCCATTTTGCATCAGGCACACACACACTTGCTTGTGTTTTATTCGGGAACTTAAAATACGGTGATAAACTAATTTCAGCAGTAGGAACTCCTTATGATACAATGCTTGAAGTTATAGGAACTCAAGGTGATGATGAAACAAAAAGATCATCACTAATCGGAAACGGAGTTTTATATGACGAAGTTCCTTTGATTAACGGAGAGGATGTAGATTTCGACAAATTAGGACAAATGGTAGATGAAAAAACTACTATGGTTCTAATCCAACGCTCAAAAGGTTACTCTACAAGAAAATCGTTATCAATGGATACTATAGAAAAGATTTGTAAAATTGTTAAATCTAAAAATCCAAACTGTATTTGTTTTGTAGATAATTGCTATGGCGAATTTGTAGATAAAAAAGAACCTTTAGAAGTCGGAGCCGACCTAATTGCAGGCTCATTAATCAAAAATGCCGGAGGTGGAATCGTAGAAGCCGGAGGTTATATCGCAGGAAAAGAACTGTATGTAGAACGTTCAGCAAATCGACTAACAGCACCAGGTATTGGATCCGAAGGCGGAGCAATGTTCAATCAACATAGATTGATTTTTCAAGGTCTGTTTATGGCACCATCTATTGTCTCAGAAGCAGTAAAAGGAGCTATTTTAGCAGCAAAAGTTTTTGAAGATATTGGGTTTAATTCTTCTCCAAGATACGATGAAAAACGTACTGATATAATCCAAAACATTATTTTTGGCTCACCAAAACCACTAGAAGAATTTTGTAGAACAATCCAATCCTTGTCACCTGTAAACGGTTATGTAACTCCAATTCCTGAACATATCCCAGGATATGAGGATGAAGTAATAATGGCAGGCGGAACATTTATTGAAGGTTCTACTATCGAACTCTCAGCAGACGGACCTATGCGAGAGCCATATGTAGCTTATATGCAAGGTGGCTTAAATTACGCACACGTAAAAATCTGTTTAGAAGAAATTCTTAAAAAACTTTAATTAATTGAGTATTAGTTTTTAAATAATTTCAAGAAAATCTTGTTGATATCTGCTTAATAAATTATATATATTTGTAACAAAAGATTACAAAAAAGCAATTTTTTTATACAAAAAGTTTTTATATATGTATATAGGGAAAATAGGGAATAGGAATTATGGCAGTTGGAGCAAGAGATTATATCGATAAATTGCTTGTAAAAAAATATGCAGATGAAAAAGTTGATAACCACGACGCAATGGAATCAATGATAGACCCGCAAAAAATGTTAGAAGCAATGAACGATGTAGCAACAATTCAAAGAAACATGTTTATGTTATCTCAAAAATTAAATACAATATGTTATGCAGTGAATGCAAAATCCGCAAGATATAAAGGCAAAGAAGCCGCAGAAGGCTAAATTTTATCTTTAACAACTTTTTGCAAGCCTTTAGGATGATCGACATTACGTTTTAATTTTAATGCAATTTCTAAGGCAAGCTGTTGAATAATTAATACATTAGCAAAAAGTTGCTGAATTTCATTTTCACAATTTATATTAATGATGTAATTTGGATTAAGTTGAATATCAACCAGTCCGATTATAACCAATTTAGGGTTATAGTCGGCTTTTATTTTTTTAAGATTTAAAATTGAACGCTCTGAAATTTTATCAACAGAAATATAAATTAAAGTTGATTTATTATTCAAAACCGCAATGTGCCCGTGCATAAATTCACCTAAAATTGCAGCTGAAATATTTTTATAAGAAGTTTCTTTAATCTTTAAAGCAGCTTCTTTAGCTAAAGAATAAGAAATTCCATCTGCTGTAATTACAATATTTTTTTCTTTTGCTAATATTTTTGCAAGTTTTTTAATTTCAGCTCGCTTTGCCAAAGCCTTTTCCATTGTTGCAGGAATACTAAACAAAGATTTTTTATATCTTGTTATTAAATTTTTATCTGCGTTACTGTTTTCAATAAGTTTCAAAGAAATTAAAATTAAGCATAACATTTGGGAAGTAAAAGATTTTGTAGCAGCAATTCCCTTTTCTTCTCCGGCATAACAAGCAACTTGATAATCTGATAAATTCCAAATTGTTGAATTCTCTTTATTTGTAATACATAGAGTCGGCAAATTTGAAATTGATTTTACTTTTTCTAAGGATTTTATAGTATCAGAAGTTTCTCCGGATTGAGTTATGAATATATACAAAGTATTTTCATCATGCGGAATAACACTCTTTAATAAAAATTCGCTTGAATAAATCGCTCTTGTTTCTATTTTAGAAATTTTCTCTATGAGTTCAATCGCAAATCTTGCACAATGATATGATGAACCAGAAGCTACTAAAATTATTTTTGTTATATTTTGCGGTAAATCAATCTTAATTTCACCTGTTTGCGGATCAATATATTTCATCAAAATATAAGGAACAATTTTTGTCTGTTCACAAATTTCAAGCTCCATATTGGTTTTCTTCTTATTAAACATAGCTCTCCTAAAACTTACATACCTATTTTAACATATTTTAGTCAGGACTTGAAGCTGCAAGACATAAAATAGTGTCTATATTTTTATCCTTCAAAGTTTTTATCATTTCTTCAAAAGTCGCACCGGTTGTTGAAATATCATCAAGAATTAATATAGGTTTATTAAGATTTTTTTCTATATTAACTTCAAAAGCGTCTTTTAAATTCTCCATTCTCTCTAATCTTGTAAGCTTATACTGAGCTTTTGTATCCTTAATTCTTTTTATTAACTCATAATTTGGCTCTAAATTCGCAAACTTACAAAACTCCTCCACTACTAAATCCATATGATTATATTTTCTCTTTTTAATCCTGTTTTTATGTAAAGGAGTCGGAACTACCTGAAACTCCCTTTTATCATCTAATAGAATAAAATATTCATACATAAATTTAGCAAGATAATATGCTAATTCTTTTTGATTGTGGTATTTTAATCCTCTAATTAATTTTTGCAAATTCTTATTATAAATCCCACAAGAATAAATATTAACTCCCTCAATAATTCTAACAGGCTGAATAGATCTAAAATCAAGTTCTTGATAACACTTAGGACACATTTTTAGAGAATATTTGGAAGAAGAGCAAAAATAACACTTTTTCTTATAAATAAAATCCAATAAAGATAATAAAAACTTTTTCATAAGTTGAGTATAACATAATAAACTAATAAAAGTATTGCCAAAAATAAAAAGCCCCTTTTAATTTTGGGGCTTGGAATATTATTAATTAGGAGAAATATTATTTTATACTGGTATAATAGTTGCACCTTCAGGGATTTTATTATCTTTAAGAGCTTTTTCAATATATTCTGTAATAAGTTTTTCGTTATTCTTATCGCTAGTAGTTCTTTCAAGAAATGCTTTAAATTTTGTTGTATTTAAACCATAAGTTTTCTTATCTTCAATCATGGCAACAGGCTTACCATCTAAGACTAAAATCTTCTTTCCGCCTCCGAAATCGAAAGTAAATTCTTTAACTTTAAAGCCATTTGGCAATTTCTTTTTGGCAATGAAATCTTCTTGCGTAATAGCAGAAATATCTACCCCTTTTTCACGCATATCTCTAATATACGTTAAGACCTCATCAGATTTTTCATCTAAAGCTTTTAATCTTTTCAATTCAATAATTGTTGGATCTGAGTTTATTGTTCCCCTAGTTGCTTCTAGCAAATTATCACCGATTCTGGTTTGATATCTGATATTAGTTAGTCCTTTAAATTCTGCTGGTGTCAACTCACCTTTTTGTACTTTGGAAATTTGTTTAAGGACTTTTTCTGCAAAAGGTAGTTGTTCAGGTATCAACCCATCAATAATTTTTCCATCTTTATCAAAGAATGTGTCTAAAATATTCTCACCTTTGTCGTTCTGAAGCCCTGTGACTTTACCATCTTTAAATGTAACTGTATTTTCAATACCATTATCAACTAGTTTAAAAGTACCATCAAGAATTGTAGTTTGCCCTGTTCTTGTTCTTATACCTTTTAATCTTTTATTCTTGTCCAAGAAATTAGCAATTTCTGAATTAGGAACTGTTTCCATTTTTCCTGGTACATAGAATTTAGGTTTACCTTTTTCATATATAATCTTTAATTTATTAAGCTTATCTTTAGCTACATCTCCAGCAGCATCAGCTACTTCATCAGCAGATTTGGTAAATGAACCTTTTAAACCATTCCAAATATTTTTAAATCCGGCTTTTATTCCTTCACCGTTACCTCTTTTTTGTGCATAAACTAAAGTTGCAACACCAAGTCCTGTAGCAACAAGAGCTGTTACTAATCCTTTAGAACTTGAAGATTCTGAATAATCTGCCTTTGGTAAACTTTTAAAAGAAGGAGAAGTTGTTGTCGTATCAGCAGGTTGTGAAGTTGTTGTTGCTCCTGTTGCTGTTTGGTTTGCACCTTTATAATTCACATTGTATGAATTGTATGCATTCCAAAAAGCTTGATCGTTAGCATATTGATATGGATTAAATCCTATGCTATCTATCGCGTATCCTGACATAAAAACCTGCCTTTCTTCGGTATACACTAAGTCTACATCTCTTTTTTAAATTACAATTTAGTAATCGCAAATCGAAATGATTCTTACATCTACCTTATAATTTTGTAGTAACCTATTTTTTCCCTATATATTCATGAAGTCTTTTTTTATTTAAAAATTGACTTTTAAAAAATATATATTTACAAAACTTTACATTCTGCTAATATTTAAATCATTGGTTTAGAAGTTGATGAGTTTAGTTGGGGCTAAATTTTGCTCCAACTTTGGATTGCGGTTTAACAGGATTGTAAAAATTCTTTGATTTCAGCTTTTGTTTTTTAGTCCAATAATTAATTGGGAATTTAGTTTATAATGATTTTGTAAATTTGTTTTGGAGAGGAAACCTTAGTCGAAAGTTATTTAAAAAAAATAGACAAAACTTTTTAGTTTTGTCTATTTTTTATGGGCCCGGAGGGATTCGAACCCACGACCAAAGGATTATGAGTCCTCTGCGCTACCGCTGCGCCACAGGCCCTTATATTTCTGTGACAGAATTAATTCTACCAACTAAATAACAAAAAATCAAGTTTATATTTGTTAATGAATATGCTTTGGTCTTAATAATAACATTTTTGTGTCTTTTATTGCTTTTAAACCGTGTGGAATTTTGGCAGGCATGACTATCATTTCATTTTGTTCTAATATGAATTTTTCTCTTCCAATTGTAATTTCTGCTTTGCCTTCGATAATTTGTGCAACTTCATCCTGCTCGTCTATGTGTAAACTTCTTTCTTTTCCTGCTTTAAAAGAGATTAATGTTAA
Organism: Candidatus Gastranaerophilales bacterium; assembly: GCA_944325545.1. GTDB lineage: Bacteria > Cyanobacteriota > Vampirovibrionia > Gastranaerophilales > Gastranaerophilaceae > CAG-196. The sequence continues at coordinate 54,695 of CALVAM010000006.1, forward strand.
CGAACTATTCTCATTATCAAATACTAATTTTTTGTTATAGCTTTCGTTATATTCAATATCATACAGATTTATTTTTTCAATCATAAAAACCTCTAAAAACTAATTACTCAAAAATTTCTTTTATGGTACAATTATAATACTAAAAGATTTTAATTTATTTGAGGGGGATGAATGACACAAGGGTATGACGCTAGTAATATTAGAGTTTTAGAAGGTTTAGAAGCTGTTAGAATGAGACCTGGCATGTATATCGGCTCTACTTCGCAAAGGGGACTTCATCATTGTATTTATGAAATTGTTGATAATTCAATCGATGAATCTCTTGCAGGTTATTGTACAGAAATTCATGTTACTATCAATAAAGATAATAGTGTTACTGTTGAGGATAACGGGCGTGGTATTCCGGTTGATATAAAACCTGATAGCGGAAAATCTGCTCTTGAAATCGTTCATACTGTACTTCATGCAGGCGGAAAGTTTGGTGATGGAGGTTATAAAGTTTCAGGCGGTCTGCACGGTGTTGGTGCTTCTGTTGTTAATGCTCTTTCTGAAAAAATGGTTGTTGAAGTATCTCGTGACGGTTATGTTTGGCGTCAAACATATTTGAGAGGTGAACCTACTGCTCCTGTTGAAAAAACTGTCCCTACTACTAAAACCGGTACAAAATCTACTTTCTGGCTTGACCCGGAAATCTTTACTGAAACAACCGAAATTGATGTTGATATAGTTGCAACAAGATTTAGAGAAATGGCTTTCCTTAATAAAGGGTTAAAAATTGTTCTTCACGATAACAAAGATAATAAAGAAGAAGTTTTCCATTATGAAGGCGGTATCGCAAGCTATGTTTCTTTCTTAAATCAAAATAAAACTGTTATGTTTGACGAACCTATTTATATGGAAAAAATGGTTGATAAGATTAAAGTTGAAGTTGCTATGCAATATACTGATTCTTATAATGAATCAATTTTATCTTTTGCTAATAACATCAACACTCATCAAGGCGGAACTCATTTAACAGGGTTTAGAAACGCTATTACTCGTGTTTTAAATGATTATGCAAGATCTAATAAAATTTTGAAAGATAATGAACAAAATCTTTCCGGTGATGATGTTAGAGAAGGTCTTACTGCAATTGTTTCTGTAAAAATCGAAAATCCTGAATTTGAAGGTCAAACAAAAGAAAAATTAGGTAATTCTGAAGTTATGCCTGCTGTTCAAGATGTTGTTAAAGAAAAACTTCAGGAATGGCTAGAATTTAATCCCAAACTTGCTCGATTGATTATTGAAAAAACTCTTCAAGCTCAAAGAGCAAGAGAAGCCGCTAGGAAAGCAAGAGAACTGACAAGAAGAAAATCTGTGTTAGAAAATTCGACTCTTCCCGGTAAATTAGCTGATTGTTCTAATAGAGAACCTGAAAAATGTGAAATTTATATAGTTGAGGGAGATTCTGCTGGGGGTTCTGCTAAGCAAGGTAGAAACAGAATGTTCCAAGCTATTTTACCTTTAAGAGGTAAAATTCTTAACGTTGAAAAAGCCAGATTGGATAAGATTTATGCTAATAATGAAATTCAATCTATGGTTCAGGCCTTTGGAATTACTATTAGCAAAAATGAAGAAGAATTTAACTTAGAAAAATTACGTTATCATAAAATTATCATTATGACCGATGCTGATGTGGATGGTGCTCATATTAGAACTTTATTATTAACATTCTTCTTTAGATATGCAAAACCGCTTATTGAAAATGGTTACGTGTATATTGCACAACCACCGTTATTTAAGGTTACTATTGGTAAGAATTCTGAATATCTGTATGATGAACATGCTTTGGATAAAATGCTTAAAGAACGCGGTATTAAGTCATTGAGCTTATCTGATAAGACAAAAACAAAAGTAAAAACAGGTGATGAATTACTCACTCTATTAAGTAATATGTCTGCATTTTACAAATCTTACAATAATCCGATTTTAAATATAATTCCATCTGTTGTTTTACGTGGTATTATCAGATCTGATGTTAAGCCTGAGGATTTTGAAAATCAAGCAAAAATGACAGAAGTTGTTGATTATTTAAATCATTATTTAAAAGATCACGCTGAAAATTATAATATTGCAGAAGCTAAAAATTATGCAGTTTCATTAAAATATAATCCTGAAAATGCAAAATATGCAATTCAATTAGATTTATTTGAAAATGAACACGAATTAATTACTGCTAATATTATAAAGAGTAATGAATTTAAACGTTTAAAAAATTCATATCCTTTAATAAGAGATTTCTTAATTGAAGAAGAAAAAATGTTGATTTTAGAGACTGAAAATGGCGAAATCGAGATTACATCATTTGAACAATTACAAAAAGTTGTTGATGATAGAGGTCAAAAAGGTATGACAATTCAAAGATTTAAAGGTCTTGGTGAAATGATGCCTCAACAACTTTGGGAAACTACAATGGATCCTGAAACAAGAACTTTATTAAAAGTTAATATAGAAGATGCTATGATGTGCGATCAATTATTCGATGTATTAATGGGTGATAAAGTTGAACCTAGAAGAGATTTTATTGAAGCAAATGCTGTTTATGCAACTAATATTGATACTTAATATGTAACAATAAATTAATAAAATACCTAGGAAAATAATCCTAGGTATTTATAATATAAAATGGAGGGTAGAAAAATGATTAATGAAAAATTAGAAGCTGAATTTAACGAACAAATTAATAAAGAATTCTTTTCTGAATACTTGTATTTAGCTATGAAAGTATACTTTCAAGAACAAAATTTACAAGGTTTTGTAAACTGGTTTAATGTACAAGTTCAAGAAGAACACGCTCATGCAATGGGGATGTTTGATTATTTGAATGAAAGAGGTGGAAGTATTGAATTAAAAGCTATTGATAAACCTGTTGTTGAAGGTAAAAATCCTTTAGAAATTTTTGAACAAGTATTACAACATGAAGAATTTGTAACATCAAGAATTAACCACTTAATGGATGTTGCTGATGAAGTTAAGGATAGAGCAGCACTACATTTTCTTGATTGGTATTTAAAAGAACAAGTTGAAGAAGAAGCTACTGTAAGTGGAGTTTTAGCGACTCTTAAACTTATTGGTGATGATAAAAAGGCTTTATTATTACTTGATAAGGATTTAGCTACAAGAACTTTTGTTCAACCAGTTATTGGTTAATTTAAATAGGTAATAAAAAAAAGACCGAGATTCTTAAATCTCGGTCTTTTTTTTTATTAAACTGACATTAGCCTTTGCTCGCTCCCGCTGTCTTGGTCGCTCGCGTTAAACGGCACAGCTTTTTGCTTCAATGATTTAAAAAAGAGTGGATACGCTTTCGCTATATCCACTCTATAATATTATAATTTTATTGACTTTCGCATTTCCGCAAAAAGGCATTAGCCTTTGCTCGCTCCCGCTTTTTCGATGATTTCTTTTTCAACGTTAGCAGGAACTTGTTCATAACGTTGGAATTCCATAGAGAATGTTCCACGACCTTGAGTATTTGATCTCAAGTCTGTTGCATAACCAAACATATTTGCAAGAGGAACGATTGCTCTAACAATTACGTTACCTGTATTTCCTTGAGGTTCTTGACCTTCTACACGACCACGTCTTCTTGAAATATCACCGATAATTGTACCAGTAAATTCATCTGGAATTTCAATTTCAACTTTCATCATTGGTTCAAGAATACAAGGTTGAGCTTTCTTAGCACCATCTTTAATAGCCATTGAACCGGCAATTTTGAATGCCATTTCTGAAGAGTCAACTTCGTGATATGATCCGTCGAATAATTCAACTTTAACGTCTATCATTGGGAATCCTGCTAAGATACCGCCTTCAAGAGCTTCTTCCATACCTTTTCTTGCCGGCTCAATGTATTCCTTAGGAATAGCACCACCAACAATTTTGTTTTCAAATACAAATCCTGCATTTTCTTCAGCTGGAGAAATTCTGATTTTAACGTGTCCGTATTGACCTTTACCACCTGATTGACGAACGAATTTAGAATCTTGTTCAGCATTGCCTCTGATTGTTTCTCTATAAGCTACTTGAGGTTTACCGATATTAGCTTCTACTTTAAATTCTCTTAACATACGGTCAACAATGATATCTAAGTGTAATTCTCCCATACCGGAAATGATTGTTTGACCTGTTTCAGTATCAGATTTAACACGGAATGAAGGATCTTCTTCTGCAAGTTTTTGTAATGCTATACCCATTTTATCTTGGTCAGCTTTTGTTTTTGGTTCAATTGCAACAGAAATAACCGGTTCTGGGAAGCTCATTCTTTCTAAGATAATTGGAGCTTTTTCATCACATAATGTATCACCTGTTGTAGTTTCTTTCAAACCTACAGCTGCACAAATATCACCTGCATATACTTCATTTTCTTCTAATCTTTGATCTGCATACATTCTTACAAGTCTTGAAATACGTTCTTTTTTACCGTTTGTTGCATTTAAAACATATGAACCAGATGTTATTACACCTGAATAAACTCTTAAGAATGTCAAACGACCTACGAATGGGTCTGTCATAACTTTGAATGCTAATGCTGAGAATGGTTCGTCATCAGAAGAATGTCTTTCAGTTTTTGTACCATCTTCTAATTCACCTTCAATAGCTTTAACATCTACCGGTGATGGCATATAATCAACTACGTTATTTAATAATAATTGAACACCTTTGTTTTTAAATGCTGTACCACAACAGACAGGAACAATTTTGTTTTCACAAACTGCTTTTCTTAAAGCTGCTTTCAATTCTTCTACTGTAATTGATTCTGGATCTTCAAAGAATTTTTCCATTAAAGCATCATCTTCAGAAGCGATAGCTTCTACCATTGCTTCTCTATATTCTTTTGCTTTTTCCAACATATCTGCCGGAATATCTTCTTCTCTAATATCTGTTCCTAAATCGTTAGTATAAATTTCAGCTTTCATTGTCATAAGATCAATTAGACCGGTGAATTTATCTTCTGCACCAATTGGTAATTGGATAGGTACAGCATTAGCACCTAATCTTGTTTTAATTTGATCAACTACTCTGTAGAAATCTGCACCGGTTCTGTCCATTTTGTTTACGAATACCATTCTTGGTACTTCGTATCTGTTAGCTTGTCTCCAAACTGTTTCTGATTGTGATTGAACACCACCTACTGCACAGAATACTGCTACAACACCGTCTAATACACGTAATGAACGTTCTACTTCGATTGTAAAGTCAACGTGACCAGGGGTATCAATAATATTAATTTGGTGACCTTTCCAAGAAGCTGTTACAGCTGCTGATTGGATAGTGATACCACGTTCTCTTTCTTGTTCCATAAAGTCGGTTACAGCTGCACCGTCGTGTACTTCACCGATTTTGTGTGTTTTACCTGTATAAAACAGGATACGTTCAGTTGTAGTGGTTTTTCCTGCGTCAATGTGAGCAGCAATACCAATATTTCTGATTTTTTCTAATGGAGTTTTTCTTGCCATTTTTTAATTCCCTTTATATTTTTACTACTACTATTTATACACTGTTACCAGTTATGTACATTTTCACATAAACATATTTATTCTACAAGTGGGTGAATTGTAGGTATAATGTATACAAACTTGATTAGATTTTGTATACAAATTAAAAATTCGAGTATGCAAAGATACATACTCGAATTAAATATTTTTAATTATTAATTATACACTTACTTTCATAGTATTAGCGATAATTTCATTAAAGCTATCAGCTTTTAAGCTTGCTCCACCTACTAAAGCACCATCGATATCAGATTGAGACATTTGTTCTTCAATTGTTGAAGGTTTTACTGAACCGCCGTAAAGAATTCTAATTGCATCACCAGCTTTTTCAGAAGATACTTCTTTAACAACATTTCTAATCATAGCAATTACTCTGTTAGCTTCAATACTATCACAAGTTTTGCCTGTACCGATTGCCCAAATTGGTTCATATGCGATTACTGATTTAGAAACCTCATCTTCACTTAGACCATTTAAAGCTGCTCTGATTTGAGTTGCAATATGTTCATCAGTAACACCAGATTCTCTTTGTTCCAAAGTTTCGCCGCAGCAGATAATTGGAATTAATCCGCCTGCTAGAATAGCTTTTGCTTTTTTATTAATCATTTCATCAGTTTCAGAGAAATATTGTCTTCTTTCGCTGTGTCCTATTATTACATAAGAACAACCAGCATCAGCTAACATTTCTACAGATACTTCACCTGTATAAGCACCTGATTTTTCCCAGTGACAATTTTGTCCAGCGATAGCAATTTTATCTCCACCACATCCGCAATTGCATCTTTCTGTTTCTACAACATTTAAAGATGTAAATACAGGGGCAATAACAATTGTTGGTAATTGTTGTGCTGTAAAATCTTTTGTAAAATTCTTTATTCCTTCAAATAATGCTTTTGCATCAGCTTGAAGTAAATTCATTTTCCAGTTTCCTGCAATAATTGGTTTTCTTGACATAATTTTATCTCCTTATTTATTACAACTCGATATTAGAATAAACAAGTGGTAAAATCAACATTATTTAATTATGCAGAAACGCTTGATGTAATACCTTCCATAATATTATAAAAATCTTCTTTAGGCAGAGTAGACATCGTCTTCATCGCATAAGATAAAACGCTTACTTTATCATACCATCTTCTTGAATTAGAAATTTTATAAAGTCCCAAAACCCTATCTATACCAAGACTTATCTCTTGTTCTTCATCTTCATCTTCTAAATGCATTTCCTTTATTTGACGAACAACATTTGTTAAATCTCTGGATAATATCCTTCGCTGATCTTCATTCATATCTTTTAATATAGATAAAGCTTTTTGCGTATGTTCATTAGAATCGTACCAACGTCTATTCATATCCTTAAACCTTCTCCCGATAAAGATATTATATTCATTAAAAATATTTTTGTAATCATTTGGATGGAGTAATTAATTTATTACTTTTAATTTTTTACAAGCCTCTAATGCACAATTTTGTTCAGCTTCTTTTTTTGATTTGCCTGTTGCAGTAGAAATAATTTCACCATTCCACTCTACTTCTACGACAAATTCCGGTTTATGTGCGGGACCTTTTATTTCTACAATTCGATATGTAGGAAGGGTTTTATTTACTCCTTGAGTATACTGTTGCAAAATATCTTTTGCATTATATTTTTCAAAATGTTTATCAATATCTTCGGCATATTCTAGTAAATATTCTTCCAAAAATTTTTCAATTTCTTTATATTTGCCGTTTAAATAATAAGCACCCAACAATGCTTCTAATGTACAAGCTATATTTGATTCTCTTTTACGTCCACCCTGTTTTTCTTCTGCACGTCCTAAAATCATTTCTTTCTCAACACCAATTAAAACTGCAATTTTAGCTAAAATTGCATCTGATACTAAGATAGAACGAATTTTTGATAATTCTCCTTCTGGAAAATTCGGATATTTTTCATACAAAAGTTTTGAAGTAAAAAGCTTTAATACAGAATCTCCCAAAAATTCCAATCTTTCATAATTTTCGAGATTATCCAAATTATTTTCTTTAGTATAAGAAGGATGTGTAAGAGCAATTTTTACAAGATTATTTTGTTTTCCAAAAATCTCTTCAATCACTACATTATGCCTCTAAAAAGATCCATAAAATTATTTACTACAAAGAAATACAAATAATAATGAACAATAGGAATTGTTAAAATATAACTATCTGTTCTATCTAAAAAGCCACCATGACCTGGAAGCATATTACTTGAATCTTTAACTCCTGCATCACGTTTAATCATTGATTCACACAAATCTCCGATTTGTGCAAATCCTGCAATTAATAATCCAAGAATTATACAATGATACCAAGGTATTTGTATTGCAAGTCCAAATGCTATACAAAATATCATACACATAATCGTACCACCGATAGAACCTTCAATAGTTTTATTAGGGCTAATTACCGGAGCTATTTTATGTTTTCCAAATTTACAACCTGCGTAATAACAAAATGTGTCAGTTACAATTACACAAAAGAATAATAAAAGAGCATATCCTATTCCTTCTGCTGTAACATTTTGTTTTATAATACCTGCATAAACCGGCTTACTGCCTAAGTCTCGTAAAAATAACAAATGCAAAGGGAACCAGCCGCAATATACAAAACCCAAAATTGTTGTAGCTACATTTGCAATATAAGGCTGTTTTCCCTTAAATAAAACTGACAAAAATGCCATTATTGAACACATAGAAAATGCTAAAGCTACTAAATCAAACCTATTAAAATAAGCTAAAGCTGCAAAAATTAAACTTGATATTATTATAATTCTATAGCTTGGTAAAAAACCTTTATGCTTTAAAATTTCAGTGTATTCTCTTGATGCTAAAATTACAATTGCAAGTACTAAAGCCATCAAGTACAGACCTCCTTGAATTATTGCAAATAGTGCAGTAAATCCAATTACAAGTCCTGTAAACATTCTTGTCAAACTTTTACTTAAAGCCATTATACAGTCATTACCTCTTTTTCTTTTTCAACAACTAAAGAATCAATAATTCCAACATATTTATCTGTAAGTTTTTGGATTTTATCTTGATTATCTTTAACTGCATCTTCCGGCATATTTTCTTCTTTTTCAATTTTCTTTAAAGAATCTACCATATCTCTTCTAATGTTTCTTACAGCAACTTTTGCATCTTCCCCAAATCTTTTAACATCTTTTGCCGTTTCTTTTCTTCTTTCTTCTGTTAAAGGAGGGAAGTTTAATCTGATACAAGTTCCGTCGTTATTAGGAGCAACACCTAATTCTGCTTTTATAATAGCTTTTTCAACATCTTTCATAATACTTTTATCAAAAGGTGTAATTACTAATGTAGTTCCTTCACTTACACTTACTTGAGCCATTTGTCTTATCGGAGTAGGTGCTCCATAATAATCAACTATAACTTTATCTAAAACATTTGGATTAGCTCTACCTGTTCTTACTGATGCAAATTCACGTTTCATTTGCGAAATTGCTTTTTCCATTTTTTCTTCTCCGAATAAATACATTTCTTCAAGAGCTTCTGACATAATTTTCTCCTTTTATATTAAAATCTACTAATTTACATAAGTCCCGACAGCTTCGCCATCCATTATTTTTACAAGACTGCCTTTTGCTTTAAAATCGAATACGATTATAGGAATCTTGTTTTGTTTACACAATGCACAAGCAGAAGTATCCATTACTTTTAACTCGTGCTTTATAATATCATCATAAGTCATATTATCTATTTTCTTTGCATTAGGATTAACATTCGGATCATCATTATAAATGCCGTCAACTCCATTTTTTGCCATTAACATAACTTCTGCATCGATTTCGGAAGCTCTTAGAGCAGATGCCGTATCAGTAGTAAAGAACGGATTTCCTGTCCCTGCTGCAAAAATTACGACACGACCTTTTTCTAAATGTCTTATTGCACGATGTCTTACATAAGGTTCTGCTATCTGATTCATTGCAATTGCGGTTTGTACTCTGCAATCCAAGTTAATCTTTTTTAATGCACATTGCAAAGCTACGGCATTCATAACTGTTGCAAGCATTCCTACATAATCTCCGGATGCTTGATCCATACCAAGCTTTGCACTATTTTTCATACCTCTAAAAATGTTTCCGCCACCAACAACTACTGCTACTTCCGCACCACGGTCTACAATTGATTTTATTTCGTTAGCAATCATTTCTACAGGTTCATAATCAATTCCAAATTGTTGACTGCCAAGTAGTGCTTCTCCACTAATCTTTAATAACACACGTTTATACTTATTAGACATTAGGTACCTCTCATTAAACTATATTTAATCTTATTAAAAAAGCCTTATTTTGTAAAGTACGGATTTGAATATAGACTTCTTTTTTAAAATTGTTATAATTATATTACTATGGACGGATTTAGCATTGGAAAAATTTTAGCAGGATTAAGAAATCCTGAGATTTATTTGAAGAAATTAAAACAAAAAGAGGATTTGAATATTGGAGGTAACTCTTTTAATAACAATCTTACAATGCAAAAACCGTCTAATATACAAAATATCCAATCCACAATAAATGTAATACAACAAATTCAAATGAATCAGATAGCAAATATGGATAGAGCTATTTATATAAGAAATTTGTTAAATTTACCACAAACATTAGCTCAAATTTTATTAAATATACAAGATAAAAATCGTCCCCTTAATACTAATACTTTGATGCTAAATGATTTGAACCAAGAGCTTTTAAAAAATCAAAAAATGATTTCACAGCTTTTTGATGATACTTCTGAAATTCCATTAAATATAGCTCAAAATTTTCAAGCTCAAGTTACAAATGCTCAAAAAGACGCTGTTATGTTAATTTTTAACGGTATGATACATTTGCCGGCTTTTTCTGAATTAGTTTTAAAAAACAGCAAGCAAGCTGTTGCGAATTTGATTATAGCTATGGCTTCGGCTTCTAAAAGCGGGATGACAAATGAACAAATTACTGAAACTTTAAGTATTATAAATTCTTGTATTGCCCTTGCGGAATCCAATAATCCAAACCAAACTTTAAAAAGTTTGATGCTTTTATATTTGCCTTGGCTGCCTTTAAACGAAAATGTAAATTTCGATTTGGAAATTGAACCTCAAGATGGTGAAAATGAATCAAATAATTCTAAATTAACAGTCTTAATTCAGACTAAAAATTTTGGAAATGTAAAAGGTGTGTTTACTCTTACTACATCCAATTCAGTTGACATATATATAATTTGTTCAGAAGATTTTCCTAAAAATACTTTATTAAAAAGTTTAAAAGAAGAAAGCTCCTCTCATGCTATGAATACCAATATAGATATAGAAGCAATCGACCCAAAGAAAAAAGAAGTTATGGAAGAGCAAGAAACTAAGGTAAATCTTTCTGCTACAAATGAGATGAATCCATATCTATTGCTTATGGCTCATGCGTTTATTAGGAATACAATTTTTATTGACTCCAATGCAATAGCTGATGAAGAAAGTTCTAACTCTTAAAAGGAATTCTTTTGGCTAGTTGAGTTGATAGTATTAATGCTTTTTCCGAAAAGATTAACGGCAACTTATCAACATTACCCTGTATAGAAACCAATGCCCTATTATAAACAAGACGTTCACTAGCACCTGAAATTATCAATCCTTCGACAGTTTTTTCAAACCTGTTATAAACATTATCAATATTTAAACTTTTAACCAATGCTTCTGTTTTTGTAGGAACAATTGCCCAATTAATTCTTCCACCTGCAATTAAAAATTCATTTATTTTTTCTGCAATAATATTAAGGTTATTAGGGTTGTTGTACGCATCAAAAGATATGATATCAGCTTTAGCTTCAATCGGAATTTGCCAATCACACTTCTCAAAACTTTGTATTGCGACCAAACCTTGGTATTCTTTTATTTTATTTATAACCTTGGAAAACATATTTAGAACAATATCTCTTGTTATTTCAAGGTTCACTCTTTTTAAATCTCCATAATTATGATAAAGCGGTTCCTCAAGCACTATAATTGGATGTGTATCGGGAGAAGCTTCTTTTATTTTTCTAATTAACCAAATTGCTTTAACGCAAACAGCTTGAATTACTAATTTGCGATAACACTTATCCGTTAATACATGTGGAGAATCTTTTTGAGATAATAAGTGAGCTACCGAAAATGGCCCTAAAATATTTACAACAGTTTCTTTAGGTTTGAGTCTCTGTAATATTTGTAAATATTTTGGAAGAAAAAAAGAATTTATTTTATATTTTTCCAAATTTTCTTCTGTGGGATTATTGAAAGCTACATCTAAAGAAACTAATTCTTGTTTAAATGTCGGGATTTTATCCTTAAAAAATACTTTTTTATCTTTTAATTTTACCCCGGGAAGATTTTCTAAGCTTCTGTAATAAATATTTTCTGTTTCAGAAGCATTTGGCAACATCGCAAGATATGGGACATCTTCAAATAATTTAACCATCATTTTAGTTGCTGCTTCATTTGTTTCATATGGTAAATCTCCGTTTGGAAAACATTTAAAAGATATTTTAGCCATACAACTCTCTTTCTTTATTCAACAAAAAACGTGCTGTACAATAATTTAGTCAGCACGTTTTTTATTTTTTTTAAAACTATGCTTCTACTTCTTCAATCTCTTCTACAGATTCTTTTACTACTTCAGAAGCTTTTACGATAACTTTTAACTCAGTTTTAACTTTTGAAGTTAATTTGATTAACATTGTAAATTCACCAATTTTGTTAATAGGTGAATTTAAAGAAACTGTTTTTCTGTCAACTTCAATATTAGCTTTTTCTTTTAATTCTTCGCATAATTTCTTAGTGGTAATAGTACCAAATAATTTACCACTTTCACCAGCTTTAGCTGATAATTCAATAGAACCTAATTTTTCGATTAATTCAGCTTTAGCTAAAGCTTCTTGATGTAATTTTTCTTGTTTAGCTTTGATTCTAGCAATATTTTGTTCTCTATTTTTCAAAGCACCTTCTGTTGCAATTTCTGCATAATTCTTAGGTATTAAGAAGTTTCTTGCATAACCGTCTTTTACATTTACTAAATCACCGGCTTCACCAATATTTTGAACTTCTTTTTTAAGTATTACTTGCATATCTTTTTCTCCTTTTAACTATTATTGGGCTAGCATAGTTTTTATAATATACGAAAAAATATTAATTGTCGAGTACCATGGTTTTTTAGCTTAAAATAAGTTAACAGTGGCTACTAAGAGAGGATAAGTTTATAAGTTGAGAAGAAGTTAATAATAAAACTCTATTCATTAGTTACTAATTCATTTACCCCACCCCCCACCCCCTCCCTCAAGGGGAGGGGAATGTAGTTACTAATTATTTGTATGGTGTAATTTATAGCACCAATTTTAATTAAAAATTGTATAATATTTTCTCGATATTCCAAATTTATTTTCGGAATCTTATCGACTAGAAAATTCATAAAACTCTGAAAAGAATTCAGTGTGAAGTGTTTCAAGAGGAGAAGAAGATAAGTTTATGAGTTGAGAAGAAGTTAATAATAAAACTCTATTCACTATTCACCAGTCACTATTCACTAGTCTAATGAATATTTAAAAAGAAGCTAATCCAAGCTTTTTCTCCTACTAATAGATGATATTTTTCTAACATACTAAAGAAAATACAAGATAATGTCGTAAATAGAGTATATGGAAAACCAAACGGTTTTTCATACCTCCTCCCCAAGTCTGGTAGCCGTTCCTCTAAGAAACGGCTTTTTTTTATGCTAAAGTTTCAATTTTTTTTGTGATACTTGCTACATTTTCTCCCCATTTTGAATTAAGACCTTTTGTATCTCTTGGGTCGCCTACTGGACAATATTTTTTACCAACTTGGCTTATAGTAACAATCCCTTTATCGATATATCCAGATTTTAAAAATCTTGCCATATCCATTATGCAATCATCTACACTGCTGTAGGACTTGAATCCCATACCGGAACTTACACCGCCAACATTATTTTTTGTTTTCGCAAGATTACTTGTACCATAGCCACTCTCATTTATGCATATTGCAGCTAAAATTGCAGCATTTACACCATATTTCTTTTGAGCATTTAAAAATACTTGTCCTTTATCTTTTAATACGCCATTTTTTCTGTTTAATATTTCATTTAACTGCTCTGCAGAACCTTGAAATTTATCAGTAAGTTTTTCGTTTTTTAAATTGCTATAATTAGGCACTTCTGAAGATGTATTTAAAGTGGTTTTTTGATTATTGTTTTCTGTGTTATTATCATCGATGTGTTTTTCTGTAATGTTAGTCTTTTTTTCTTCATTAAGAGTTTTATCAATTTTTTCTTTTACAATATTTCGTTCAAAACTATCTAACCAGGGGTGGTTATTAGTTTGAGTTTGAGGTTTTGATGTATTCCAAATATCTGTTGGGAAAATTGATGTCGTATCAATTCTCGGCATATTAAGCGTTGGAAAGGGACTTACACTCATCATAGGAAACATTGGAGGATAATTCATACTGCTAGGATACTGAAAAATATTTGACATAAAAGGGTTTGACCAACAACAGAAAGAAAACGGAGTATACCCGAATCCGCACATAAACGGATTAGAATTAAACATTCCGTTTAGAAAACCATATGAAAAATTATTCCAAAAATTATGTAGTCCCATAAATATCCCTGAGTATCCTTATATATATAAAGAATTATCTTTGTTAATAATTGCTTTTTTTGTTAATAAAATTTACATTTGTGTTATAATAGGAAAAAATGGAGAGGAGAAGTTTGAACTTCCAATAGTCTGTGTAAATAAAGGAGAATTATGAATAAAAATCAATCTATCGGGATGTACGTAATTTTAGGTATTATGGTTTTAGCATTTATTTCAATGCTATTTACAGGCCCTACGTCAAGTACACAAGAACTTTCTTATACTGCTTTTTTACAAAAGGTTGAAAATAAAGAAATAAAAAGTGTTGATATGGGGAAAGACATGTTAATTGCACTTCCTGTTAATCAACCTGCTGCAGAAAAGAAAAATAGTACCAGTAATCTAATATATGGGGATGTCAGACCTCCAAAATTACAATATAAAGTAGTTCTCCCTGAAAATTCAGATGTATTACAAAAATTAGAGGCTAATAATATTGAAATTAATGCTAAGAAAGCTAATGAATCTAATTCTGCTTTCGGCTTAGGTTCTTCTTTAATCACAATATTGTTGGTCTTAGGCTTTATAATGTTGATAATAAAATCAATACAAGCTGGTGGAGCTCAGGCAATGTCTTTTGGAAAAAGCAGGGCTAAAATGCTTATGGATAATAAAGTTAAAACAACTTTTGCAGATGTTGCAGGTATTGATGAAGAAAGAAAAGAATTAGAAGAAATCGTAGATTTCTTAAAGCATTCTGATAAATATGTTAAACTAGGGGCAAAGATTCCAAAAGGTGTTCTTTTAGTTGGTTCTCCCGGAACAGGTAAAACCTTGATGGCAAAGGCTGTAGCTGGAGAAGCAGGAGTTCCGTTTTTCTCAATAAGCGGTTCTGATTTCGTTGAAATGTTCGTTGGGGTTGGAGCTTCTCGTGTTAGAGATTTATTTGAACAGGCAAAAAAACATCAACCTTGTATAGTTTTTATTGATGAAATAGATGCTGTAGGTCGTCAAAGAGGTGCAGGTTTAGGCGGCGGGCATGATGAAAGAGAACAAACTCTTAACCAATTGCTTGTTGAAATGGATGGGTTTGATGAAAATACTAATATTATAATTTTGGCTGCGACTAACAGACCTGATATTTTGGATAATGCTTTGTTGCGTCCGGGAAGATTTGACAGACAAATTGTCATCAATAAGCCTGATGTCTTGGGACGTGAACAGATATTAAATGTTCATGCAAAGAATAAACCATTAAGTAAGGAAGTTGATTTGAAAACTCTTGCTAAACGTACTCCAGGTTTTACAGGTGCTGATTTGCAGAATTTACTTAATGAAGCCGCTTTACTAGCAGCAAGACATGATAAATCTGAAATTGAAATGTCTGACTTAGAAGAAGCAATAGATAAGGTTATGGCGGGCCCTGAAAAGAAAAGTAGAATTATATCTGATGAAGAAAAAGAAAATACTGCTTATCACGAAGTAGGTCACGCACTGTTGGCTAAATTGTTAAAAGACTGTGATCCTTTGCATAAAGTTTCTATTATCCCAAGAGGTATGGCTTTAGGAATTACTTTAACATTACCTGAAAAAGATCATTTAACTATGCGAAAAAATCAGCTTTTAGATAGAATTACTATGATTTTAGGCGGAAGAGTTGCTGAAGAATTGATTTATGGAAAAGATAACGTTACAACAGGAGCTTCTAATGATTTAGAAAAAGTATCTGCTCTTGCTCGTAGTATGGTTACAACTTATGGTATGAGTGAAAAAATGGGAAATCTTGCTTATGGTAAAAATCAAGAGCATGTTTTTATGGGAAGGAATTTTGGTAATACAAGAGATTTTTCAGAAGAAATCGCAGCTGATATTGATAAAGAAGTTAAGAAAATTGTTGATGCTCAGTATGATTATGCTAAAAAATTATTGAGTGATAACAGAGATATGTTAGAATATATTTCTAAAAATCTTCTTGAAAAGGAAACTCTTGATGAAAAAGAGTTTGATGAACTAATGAAAGATGTAAGAATTCAGCGAGGTGAAATCCCTGCAGAAACTTCTGATAATAATGAAGAAAATAACGGAGAAGAAAATAATGGATAGAGATGAGTTGATTTTTAGAGAATACAAAACTTATTGTGAACAAAAAGAAAACTTTATTGACAGAAATTTTAAAACAAATAAATTTTATATGGCAGCAATTGTTGTTTTAGTTTTTGCAATGATTTATACAGGAAATATTATTTTCTTAAATAAAATAACGGCTACTTTGGTATTCGCATTTTTTGGGGTTTCTGTAAGTGCTATGTGGTGGATGAATGTTGATTCATATAATACTTTAATAAAAATAAAATATGCAAATGTAATCGAAAAAATAGAAGAAAAACTCCCTGTAAAACCTTTTACGGATGAGTATGAAGGAATAGAAGAGTTTCGTAGTAACAAAGTTTTTATGTTTTCTGATATTCAAAAAATAATTGCTGCAATTTCTGCATTGTTTTTCTTTGCAGTATGTGTAAGTGAAATTACACCAATTGCAATTTCTTTATTTGATAAAATGGTGGATTTAGTTATAAAAGCAAAAAATATCTTTTAGAGGTTATTAATGAAGTCAAAAGGTTTTAATTCAAGAGAAAGCTGGAATTGGATAATTGTATCTTTAGTAGTTTTTGTTGTATTAATGATTTTAGTAATGTATTTGCCAAATATGTCTGAAATTGATGGTAATATTTTACATTCGATAAGGTTAGCATTATCACCTTATCCAAGTTACATTCCTGCTGTAATTTCAGAATTTGGGAGATATCAACATATGTTATGGCCGCAAATTGCAGCCGGTAGTGTTTTAATTTCTCATCAGAAATATGTTAAAACCTTTTTGTTAATATTTTTTACTCAAGCAACTTTTATAGTTACTGATTTTATAAAAGATTTTGTTTGCAGAACAAGACCTTGTGGGGATAATTATCCGGGTTTTAGTTTTCCTTCTGGACATTCATCTACCACGATGTGTTTTTATGGAATATTGATTTACTTAGTTCTTCATTATGTTAGATCTGAAGTTTGGAGATATTTTTTAGTTGGTTTGTTTGGTTTATTTATTTTGATGGTTGGAATTTCAAGACTTTGGCTTGGAGTACATTATTTAAGCGATGTTATTGCAGGCATGTTTTTAGGCTTCATTATGGTTAATTTGTTTATATTAACCTCTAATGCTTTAAGTAAATAATTTTATTTAGAAACTTCTTTTAAGATATATTTAACGCAATCTTTAGAATTATGATATTGTTTCGCTATTTTATAGCATTCTTCTGTAACTTTATTGTAAGCTTCTTTATCTTCAAGATAAGCTTCTATTTTAAAAATTAAATCTGAAAAATCTTCATAAAACGGCATATGACCATCAAATAAAGCAAGTTCTTCTCTGTAATCACTTATTAGTAGTCTTTTACAAGCTACAGTTTGAAAAGTTCTATAATTAAGAGATGAAATTCCTTGAGAATTCATGTTGAAAACAATTTTAGAATTATTAATAGCTTTTGCCATTTCTTCTTCATTATCAATAAAACCTTGATAACAAAGTGAAATTAATTCAGGATATTTAGATCTGCTTTTAGCATCCTGATAGTGTCTGTCAATAGCATACCAAGCAATTTTAAGTTCCGGGAGCTTAGTAATTAATTCTTCGAAAAAGCTAAGTCGATAATCAGTATCCAACCTTCCTGCAAACATCAAATCAAATTCTGGATTTATTTTTAAATCTTTATAAATCTCAAAATCTACAAAATGTGGTAAGTAGTATATATTTTTAAAAGTTTCATAACTTGTAAGAGATTTGTCCCAATAAAAGGTAAAATTATCATCTTTTTCTAAGAAAGGAAGATATTTTTCCCATTCTTCACCGGATGTGCGAGAGCGAATATCATCGGAGAAATAGTTGATTGATGGCATTTTTAAATTATTATCTATTTTAATTTTAAGTCCGGAAAAGTCATAACCTAAAATGTAATCATATTCTTTAGAAATAATTTCATATAAATTTTTATCAAATAATTCATCAAAAACAGTAACAAAATAATCATTTTGTTTAAAACCATTAATGATACTGTTAGTTGTAAGTCTTCCGCCAATACTTACGGGAAGAATAGCTAAAATCTTTTTCTTAAATTCTCTCATCTTAGTATAATTTTAACATTTTTAATTAAGCTTTACAAGAAGAGAGTGTTTTTGTATACTAAAAGGGTGAAAATTAAATAATAATCTTTAAGTAGAGAAATACGGTAAGAATAAAAAAAAGTCTTTATGTACACTTTTTCTACAGAAAAAGTAAGCGCTTGTAGCTCAGTGCCTCGCGGCGAGCAATGGGCAAGCCGAGTGAGCGAAAGCGAACGAGGTGGAGTCGAGGAAACGGTGTCGGGTTGCGGGAGCAAACCGAGCAGGTTTCCGAGCGGAGCCGTCTAGAAATAAAAATTAAATATATTTGCGCTTGTAGCTCAGTAGGATAGAGCGGAGGTTTCCTAAACCTTGTCTGCCGTGGGTTCGACTCCCTCCAGGCGCATATTTTAAATTTTAACATGCAGGGTGCAATTTCTGTAAATTAGTGAATAGTGAAGATTGAGATGTGAGGAGAACATTATAATTTTTTAAAAACTCCTAAATTTATAAACTTATCCACTAATGAATTATCGCTCATCTTAATTTTCAAGTATTTAGGAAAGGAACTTTATCAAACATGTAGGGTGCAATTTTTTGCACCTTATAAACTTTTTATCCCACTCCTCTAGAGGGAGGGGTTAGTGGGGATAAGAGTTGAGAAGTTTATAAATTTAGGAGTTTAGAAGGAGTTAATAATAAAACTCTATTCACTATTCATAAAATTTAGGTGCAAAAAATTGCACCCTACATATTGCAATTATTAAATTATTTATCATAATTCACTTGGAGCTTTCTTCCTGCTTGAATTTCTTTTATTTTACCTTGTTTTATAGATCCATAAATATATGTAAATCTATCTTTATATGTACTTTCACCAATTTTTTTCACTAACTTATCATTTAAAGGATGAACATAAACTTTACAATTTTCTTCAAAAGCAGAGCAAAATTCCCCACCATTACTAGAAAATTCCAACATTAAACCATCGTCAAGCAACATCGTTCCATCTGGATTTATTTTTTTAGGTTGTAAAATATCAGAATATGTCATTGCGAATTCTTCATTTGTAGAACAAGGTACTTTTACGCCATTTTGCATCGTTTCATAACTATATTTTTCAATTTTATACATACAATCACTAGCCTTATTAAGCCAAACCTGATCTTTTTGAGAAGGTAATAATGAATTAAATGAAAAATAAAATACAATTATTGTAACTAATATAAATATTGGCATATAAATCGTTACTAATCGACAACTACTATTAATAAAATATTTCCTTAACGGATACTTTGAAGAATCTATAAAATCAAAATTATTAGTCTTTTTTTGTAAAAAAATTATAATACTTGCCAGCAATACCAATGGTATCAAATTTAAAAATATACTCATCATAAATCTAAAGACCTTCAGTTTAATAATTAGATAATAACATAATCATCACCTAAATTAAAATTTTTCATGCTATAATCGACTTAAAATAGTAGATTAGCAGAGGGAAATATATTATGGATAGATTTTATACAACAACAGCGATTGATTATGTAAACGGGGCACCACATATTGGACACGCTTATGAAAAAATTCTTACGGATGTTATTTACAGACATTTCACACAAAGATGTGAAAATACTTATTTTTTAACCGGCACAGATGAACACGGTATAAAAATCCAAAAAACTTCAGCTCAAAATGGAATGACTCCAAAAGAATTATGCGATATGAATGCTAATAAATTCAAAGAAGCTTGGAAAGCTTTAGATATAGATTATTCTCAATTTATTAGAACAACTGACGAACAACATGAAAAAATTGTTCAAAAGATATTTAAAAAATTGGTAGATAAAGGTGACATTTATAAAAATTCATATACAGGTTTATATTGTTCAGGATGTGAAGCATTTTTGAGTGAAAAGGATTTAACAGAAGACGGGCTTTGTCCGGATCACTTGAAAAAACCAGAAGTTGTTAGTGAAGAAAACTATTTCTTTAAATTAACAAAATACAAAGATGCGATAATCAAGCATATAAAAACAAATCCTGATTTTATAGTTCCATCTTTTAGAGCAAATGAAGTTTTAAATCAGTTGGAAAACATTGAAGATATCTCTGTTTCCCGTGCAAAATCAAACGTGTCTTGGGGAATTCCGGTATTAGGAGATGATGATCAAGTAATTTATGTATGGATTGATGCTCTATCTAACTATATTACAGCTTTAGGATATAACCCAGATGGCGAAAGCGAAGAAAAATTTAATAAATTTTGGCCTGCTGATGTTCAAGTAATCGGAAAAGATATTTTAAAATTCCATAGTATTTACTGGATTGCAATACTTATGGCATTAGATTTACCATTGCCAAAACATATTTTAGCTCATGGTTGGATTACAATTGATCAGACTAAGATGTCAAAATCTTTAGGAAATGTTATTTCTCCAACAGGCGTTTTAGAAGCATTTAATTTAGAAATACCTGATCCTTTAAGATATTATATGGCAACTGCTGCACCTTGCGGTAAAGATGGCAATTATTCTGATGAAGATTTTAAAGAAAAAGTAAACGCACATCTTGCAAATTCAATGGGTAATCTTTTAAATAGAACTTTATCAATGTTAGTAAAATACTTTGATGGAGATATTAAACCTGAATTTTTAGATAAAAATGAGTTAAAAGAAAAAGCTTTAGAAACGATAAAAGCTGTAAAACATCATTTTGATTATTTTGAAATCCAAGAAGCTGCATTAAAAATTATGGAGCTAGTAGATTTTGTTAATAAATATGTAACAGATAATGCTCCTTGGACTCTTGCAAAAGAAGGACAAATGGAAAAATGCGGAATTGTTTTAACAAATGTTTTACAAGTAATGACAGCTGTTGCATCTTTAATTTACCCCTATTGTCCAAATATTGCAAAATCAATGTCAGAACAGCTTGGATATGATTTGAATACAAAATTAGATGATATAACTTGTGAAGTATTACAAGCTGGACATTTAATTAATAAAGAAAATATTACTCCTGTATTTTTAAGAGTCGATAGCGAACTTGCGGATAAAAAAGGAAATAAATAATAAAAATGTAAAATAAGAGAGGCAATTACTTGCCTCTCTTTTAAAAATCTGATACTATTAAAAGGTATTAGGAGTAAGTGTTTTGTGCAAATTTTTCCAATAAATTTAAAAATAAATCAACCAATAAATTATAGAGAAAATATAATGATTCCCAAAACTAATTTTCAGAGGTTAGATATGATATGTAAACCTGATGAGATTTCATTTCGAGCGAACACTTCTAATGGAAATATTTTAAAAAAATTAAAAGAAATTACTTGTCCATATACAGGTATAAAAATGTTATCAGGCTCGACTGTTACAGCTTTAGAAAAAAGAATTGAAGGGTTTAAATCTACTGAAAGAATATTAAAAATGCTTTCCAAATACACTGATTATATGCAGATTACAGAAAGAAAAATGTATAATATTTTTTCAAAATATAATGAAAAAAATCCGGATAAAAATTTAACAGAATGTCTTCAAGAATTTTATAATGAGAGTTTAGCAAAGTTAAAATTGGAAGAGTTTGAAGTTTTAGATAATGTTGATGATATATCAAAAGAATTATCTCCGGAAACAGCTTTACAAGTAAGAGCTAAAACAACTCGTTGTAGAGAAGTTATTTTAGCCAATAACAAAGAAGACACATTTAAACGTCGTCTATTTTTGAGTTCATTAGATGAAATATCAGCTAAAGATGAAAAAGAAAAAAATATTTTAGAAAAAATGAAAGACCAAGCTTTATATCTTCCAACTTCAAGCAGCAGCGAAAATGCTTTTGTTGTTAAATACGCTTCTAGGGGAGAAAAAGAAATTGCAAAAAGAATTTTAAGAGCATCCGCAGGAACGATTGAGCATATAAAACCTGATTCAAAGGGTGGAGAAAATGACATTGGAAACTTTATGCTAGTTTCATCTTTGGCAAATAGTAATCGTGAAAATATGCCGTTAGAAAAATATATACTAAGACATCCAAATATTCCTCAATATTGTCAAAAATATGTTGAAGAAATAATGCAGGAGATTTATAAAGGTCATTTGAAAGGTAACGAAACTTACCCATACAAAATAAAAGAAAGACTCGCAAAAGAATCTAATAATAAGATACAGTTAGATTTATCAAATTATAGATATACTTTTTCTGAAGCTATTGAAAAAGAAAATAACCATTATAAGAATTTAAAAACAAAACGTAAATTTAAGGGAGTCTTAAATGTCAATTAATGAAAAAAATCAAAAAGTTTTTACTTTAAGAATTGATAATAACCTTTTTGAAAAAATAAAAAAAGACGCAGAAAAAAATAAACGTACCATTACTAAACATATAGAATATGTTTTGGAAAAAAGTCTTGAACAATAATCACCTAAATTACAATTTCACCCTGTCTGAAAATAATGATTTCATCATTTTTAAATCCGGCAACGGTAGAGGCTTTTCCTTTAGCTGAATAACCGAAATCATGGATTACTAAATCAACTTTATCTCCAATATAATTCATTGCTTCTTCATAACTCAAAGCAGCAGGCTCTCCTGATAAGTTTGCACTGGTAGTTGCAAGAATATGCTCATCAATATTTTCACAAATTTTTTGAAAAACTTTGTTATCAGGAATTCTAACCCCAACAGTATTCATATTAGAGGTAATATAATCCGGAGTTTTTTCTGATTTTTCTAATACAAGAGTTAAAGCACCCGGAAAAAATTTTTTTATTAATTTTTGAGCTTCTTTAGGAATAGGTTGTTTTAAATAATCAAAAAAATTATAAAACTCATTACTCATTAAAATCAATGGTTTTTTACCATCTCTATGTTTTATATCATAAATTTTTTTCACAGCTTTTTCATTATTCGGTAAACATCCAAGTCCCCAAACAGTATCTGTTACGTATGCGATAACTCCGCCATTTTTTAAAATTTCGTTTATATCATTTTCTAAAAAAAATTTTTCCATACTTATCAACCTCTAATAAATATTGCTCTAAGAATCATTTTTATATTATAATACAATAGCACAATAAATAAAAAGGAGAAGGTATGGTTCAACAATTTAATACACCACAAAAAACAAGACAAGCAGTAATTTTATTTTTAAAAGGTTCTGCAACTCCTGTTGTAATGTATTTTGAAAATCCTCAAGCGGTTTATGCTGAGTTAAAACAATTAATGAAAAGTCCAACTCCTGTTTTAGTAGAAAAAGAACCAATCGGACCTATTAAAAAATTATGTTTTGTATCTACTCAGATAGCAGGTTTAGTATTACAGGAAGAACCATATGCATAAAGATGACAACACTTCCAAAATAATCTCAATTGAAGATATTGAAAAAAACAAAGATAAGACACTGCATTATGAATTTAATGGAGAGATTGTTGAGCTGGAAGGTTGTTATATAGCAGCAAATTTAGACTTAAAATCGTTGGGTGAATATATAGAAGTAAAAGGTAGTGTTGAAGGAAAAATTCAACTCGAGTGTGATAGATGTCTTAATAAATTTGATTATGAATTAAATTTTGAAATAGATGAAATGTATGCAAAAAATTCACTTTATGAAGAATATGGTCAAGAGGTGGAACTCAAGTCAGGACAGTTTATTACGGATTTAAACGGTGAAAAAGAAATCGATGTTTATGACTTATTGTATCAATCTGTAATATTGCAGTTACCAAATAAAAAAGTTTGTGGTATAAATTGTAAAGAGGGATTATTTGTGTCAGAAGAAGAAATAAATATTCCTGATGAAAGAATGAATGTATTTAAAAATATAAAAATAGAATAACCCGATAATATAAGTAGTACTAAAATTAAAGCTGTAACAATGATGATTAATTGGAATAGCAAACAAAATTAGAAAGGAAGATATAAGAAATGGCAGTACCAAAGAAAAGAACAGGGCATAGTGCTCAAGGAAAAAGAAGATCAAATTGGAAGGCAACAAAGCCTGAATTAACAATTTGTCCAAATTGCGGACAAAAAGTATTAACTCATACAGTATGTACAGCTTGCGGAACATACAAAGGAAAAGTAGTTTCTAAAAAAGCTGAAGGTTATGTAGAAGAAGTTAAAGAAGAAAAAAAAGCTAAGAAATCAACTAAAAAATCAGAAGCTCCATTAGCAGAAGAAGTAAAAGTTGAAGAGGTTAAGGCTGAAGAAATAGCAGAAAAAACAAAAGAAGAATCTTCAGCAGAAGAAAAAACTGAAGAATAGAGGGATGAATTAGATGACAAGAATAGCTATAGATGCGATGGGGGGAGACCATGCTCCGTTTGAAATAGTAGCAGGTGCTGTATGGGCGGCTGCAGAATATGGAGTGGCGTTAGAATTAGTCGGGAAACAAGACAGAATCGAACATTGTCTGGAAGCAATTCAGCAGGAGGGTTTTTTATCAGACTGTGGAAAGGCAGGAAGAAAAAGACGGGTTCGAGTTGATGTAAAGTCTTTAGACATCAAGATTACCCACGCATCAGAAATTATTGAAATGGGCGAAGCTCCCGGTCAAGCTATTCGAAAAAAGAAAAATTCCTCAATAGTATTAGCGGTAAACTCAGTTGCAACAGGTAGCTCTGAAGCTCTTGTTGCAGCAGGTTCTACCGGAGCGGCAATGGCATCAAGTTTATTTGGATTAGGAAGAATCCCAGGAATAGATAGACCCGCTATTGCTGTTACATTACCAACGATGAAAAAACCGATTGTAATAATTGATGCAGGTGCTAATAGTAATTGTACCCCACAAATGTTAAAACAATTTGCTATTATGGGTATGACATTTTCTAAAAATGTTTTAGGAATTGAAAATCCTAGAGTTGGTGTTTTAAATATAGGTGAAGAAGCCGGTAAAGGTAATGAGCTTGCTCAAAATACTTATAATATTTTAGAAGAAGAAAAAGAAAAATTTAATTTTATGGGCAATGTAGAAGGAAGAGAATTATTCCTTAATGTTTGCGATGTTGTAGTATGTGATGGTTTTGTAGGAAATGTTGTTCTAAAAGTGACTGAAGGAACATCATCATTACTATTTAAAATGATTAAAAGTGAATTCAAGTCTGATTTTCTTGGCATGTTAATCGGGCTATTAGCAAAACCTTTTATGAAACGAATTTATGAAAAAATCAATTATGAGGAATTCGGGGGAGCTTTATTATTAGGCGTAAAAGGTATAACTGTAATTTCACATGGCAGAAGTAACGCTTATGCAATCAAGAATGCTGTAAGAGTAGCAAAAGATGCCGTTGAAACAGGGGTAAACAGAAAGATTTCCGAATCAATCGAAGCATAGTTTTCTAAAATTTGAAAATTAATTCGCCCCGAAAGTAAAATATTGAAGAAGGAGTAATCAATTAATGGGAAATAATCTAATTCCTTTGAGAATTGCCGGCGTTGGATATAGTATTCCGAAGACGGTGATTACGAATGAGGATTTAACAAAGTTGTATGATACATCTGATGAATGGATTTACACGAGAACTGGAATTAAAGAAAGACGAGTTGTTTCAGGTGAAGAAAATGCGATAGATTTAGGTTATCAAGCGGCAAAAAATGCGATTGAGAAGTCAGGAATCAAAGCTGATGATATTGATTTAATTTTGGCTGCATCATCAGCACCACCTGATTTATATCCGGCAATTGCTTGTCATATACATCAAAGATTGGGTATTCAAAAACAGATTCCAGCATTCGATATAACAGCCGCTTGTTCAGGATTAATTTACGGTTTAAGTATTGCAAAAGCTTATATCGCATCAGGAATGTATAAAAATATTTTGATTGTTGCAACTGATAATAATTCAAGATTAGTGGATTGGACAGATAGAGGAACTTCAATCTTATTTGGAGATGGAGCTGGAGCTATGGTTGTTACAGCATCTGAAGATGGTATTGATGATGTAATTGCAATTGATATAAAAGCTGACGGTAATTATGGACATTTAATAGAGTTAGCTTTTGACGGTAAAAATTGTCCTTTAGTTGAACAATATGAAGAAAAACCTAAAGGAATTAGAATGAACGGTCGCGGAGTGTATACATTTGTTGCTAAAATTCTTCCGCATTATGTAGAAGAATTAGTTGCCAATGCCGGAATGAATGCTGATGACATTGATTATTTAATACCACATCAAGCAAATATTAGAATTATTCAAGCTGTTCAAGAAAGGTTGGGATATTCTGATGACAAGGTAGTGACTAATATAAAATATTATGGTAACACTTCTGCTGCATCTATTCCGATTGCTTTAGCTGAAAGCGTTGAAAAGGGTAAGGTCAAATTAGGTACGACTGCGATTTTATGTGGTTTTGGTGCCGGTATGACTTGGGGCGGAGCTATCGTAAGATTAAGAGAAGGCATATGCTAAATTTATATATGCAGAAGTTCCAATGGAATTTCTGTATTATTTTGCATTCTAAATAAAATTTTAATAAAGGAGTAATAATTATGGTAAAAAAAATTGCGTTCTTATTTCCAGGACAAGGCTCTCAAGCTGTAGGAATGGGAAAAGATTTGTATGAAAATTTTGATGCAGCAAAAAATGTTTTTGATACTGCTGATAAAACCCTTGAAAAAAGCATAACAAAGATTTGTTTTGAAGGACCAGAAGAAGATTTAAAATTAACAGTTAATACACAACCTTCAATTGTTACAATGTCTATTGCTGCATTGGAAGCTTTAAAATCTCAATTAAACATTGAGCCTAGTTTTGTTGCTGGACATTCATTAGGCGAATATTGTGCAATGTATGCAGCAGGAGTAATGGATTTAGAAACAACTTTAAAATTAATCCAAAAAAGAGCTGATTTAATGGGTGCAACAAAAGGTGGTTCTATGGCAGCGGTATTAAATGCATCAGAAGAACAACTAAAAGCAGGTCTGGAAGAAGGCTCAAAAGTTGGTTATGTTGATGTAGCTAATTATAATTCTCCTGCTCAAGTTGTAATTACAGGTGCTGATGACGCTGTTAAAGCAGCTAGTGATTATCTTTTAGCAAACGGAGTAAGAAGAGTTGTGCCTCTTGCAGTATCAGGAGCATTCCATTCTAAATTTATGGAAAATGCCGGTAAAGAATTTGCCACATTTGTTGCGGATTTTAATTTGAATGATGCAAAAGTTCCTGTTATCACAAATGTAGATGCAGAAATTACAACAAGTGCAGATGATTTTAAATCAAAAATGCCTCGTCAAATTTCTTCATCTGTACATTGGACTCAAACTATTCAAAAAATGGTAGAAGAAGGCGTTGATACATTTATAGAAATCGGACCTGGAAAAGTTCTTGCAGGGTTAAACAAAAAAATAGCTTCAGAAGCTACTGTTTATAATGTATTTGATAAAGCTTCGTTGGAAGCAACTATTGAAAGTCTAAAAGAACAATTAATTAACGCATAATAAGAAAAAATAAGTAGGTTGGGTGTTATGAATAACCCCACCCCTCAGTCCCCTCCCTCAAGGGGAGGGGAGAAAGAAAAACAGGTTGGGTTTCCTATCTCAACAAAAATTGAAAACTGAATAATACGTCATGCTGAACTTGTTTCAGCATCTTACAAG
>CALVAM010000007.1 GCA_944325545.1 Candidatus Gastranaerophilales bacterium
TTATCTTCCGAATTTAAATCCAAATCATTGTTTTCTTCAATATTAACAATATCAGAATCAAAATTGATATTATCTTCTGAATTTAAATCCAAATCATTGTTTTCTTCAATATTAATAATATCAGAATCAAAATTGATATTATCTTCCGAATTTAAATCTAAATCATCGTTTTCAGAATTAATAATATCTATGTTGAAATCATGCATATCACTAATACTATCATTTAAATCTAGAGAAACTTCGTCATTTATTTCTTTATTATTGATACCATCAGATAATGATATAAAATTAAATATATATTGAGCTTTTGCTAGTTTTGCTAGTTTTAAACGTGCATCTTTAGATTTAGTTAATTTATTAAAAAAATCATTATTAGGTATCTTGCCCATTAAATAATCATCTAAGGCAGTATCCTCAATTTCAATAAATTCTTCATTATTGATAAGATATGGTTCAATATCATAAAAAGAGTACAAGTCTGATTCATTTATAATAAATTGATTCTCATAAATATTTTCATGGTTAATATCCTCTGGACGAATAAAACCTATAACTTCAGCATTAGAAAGCTCTGAATTAATTTTAAGAAAACAAAAAGCAACCGGCAATACCCCATTATTTAAAAGAGAGCATGGAATACTAGGGGAGTCTTCTTCAAAAAATATTCTGACATCAATATAATTGCTATTTATATACAAGTCTGATATATCAATATCAGAGTGTATATTGGGAATATTATGAAGCCCTGATATTGTATCAATATCATATTTTTCTGTATCAAAGAACTTCCCTGCAATGTTAACAGCAAAAACACTAGCAATAGCTTTGCTTCTTAAGGTTTTATCATTTATAAACTTCCCGATACTTTGGGCTAATTCTAAATCAGTATTGTCTATCAATAATTCAGTTGTATTCACCTAACACTCTCCCATACTTAGTTAGATGATATCATATTATTAAAAAAAAATCTACCTGAAAAGCATGCTTTGACTTTAAAAATAAAATAATTAAATCATATGATGTATATTTAACGTAAAAATTAAATAAAAGAATTTTTTATTCGTTATATCGATTGAAAGGAATTTTATTATGTTTTCTTCAATGATACAAAATTTATTGAATAACTCAGGAAAATCTGCAGCTATGCAAAGAGCTGTGCAGATGAATAATTATATAAATAATCTCAATTCACAGTGGATTCCTGTAAATAAGGAAGATAGTATTGGGCAGAATATTCAAAATCCTTCTATTCAATCTTTTGATAAGGTATTGCAAAACAGTGCAAAAGTAAAATTTGGTGATCTTTTAACAAACCCTACTACAAGAGTTAATGCTAATATATATACGCAAAAAGCTGATACTTTTAATGATAGTAAGAATATAACTAAAGACCAGATAAAGAATATAGTATTTCGTATGTCAAAAAAGCATGGAGTTGATGAAAAATTAGTAAATGCGTTGATTAAACAAGAATCTGGTTTTAACCCAAATGCAAAATCAAGAGTAGGTGCAATGGGTTTGATGCAATTAATGCCTGCAACTGCAAAAGGTTTAGGTGTTACAAATCCTATGGATCCTGAGCAAAATGTAGAAGGAGGGGTGAAATATCTTAAATCAATGTTAAACAGATATAATGGTAATATAATTTTAGCATTAGCAGCATATAATGCCGGCCCAGGTGCAGTTGATAAATACGATGGAGTTCCTCCTTATAAGGAAACCCAAAACTATGTTAAATCTATTTTGGCATCATATCTCTAGGCTTTTGTCTGAAGCTTTTGTGCTTCTTTTATTGCTTTTTCTTTATCTTGTTTTTCATGAATTCTTCTGGTATTAGCGTAAGTTAATCTAGGAATAAACCAACCTAATAGATACGGTGATATTAAGAATGTTGTCAATAATGCTGGAACAGAGTTTAGACCTCTTGCAAAAGTTGCAATTTTGTTATTTTTACTACCAATTCCGCCTTTCATTACCTTTGTTATAATCTCATTGGCATTAGTTTTATCAAATTTTTCAATAAAGTTTAGAATTTTTGCGTTTCGTTCTTTTTTATTTATATTTTTTAATGATTTAAGATTTAATGTATTATTGCTAAATAGTTCATTAACATTTTTAGATTTAGAAATTATTTTGTATAAATCTCCATCATTTTTATCAACAAATTTACAGAAATTAATCATTTTTTCTTTTGAATCTATGTTATTGTAAAGAGAATTAATTTCTGAATTTGTTAAAACATGGGTTTTGCTATATGGGTTTAATAAATCTAAGATTGTTTTTAATTTATTTTTTTGAGTTCTATCTTTATCAAGAAGTACAAATCCTGAATTTTTTTCATAAGCAGTCACACAAGCTCTTGTTCCCATAGGCACTGCAAAAACCACGGCTAGCGATGATGTTAAATCTCTTAAGCAAATTTCCCAAAGTTCAGTTAAATCTTTTTTACCATCTTCATCAACTTGAGCTCTACTATAAGCTCTTAGTCCTCTTGGAGTTAACAACCCGAATACAGACAAACCAGCCATTAAAGTGTTTGTAAAATTATGTCCATTGTATTCAAGTTCAGAAGATGCAAAATCACTTTTATTTTTATTTATTAATTCTCCCAATTTTTCAAGCAGACTTTTATTGCCTCTGCCTTTAAATGCTATGTTTTCACTAATATTTTTTTCTTCATCTTTTTTTCTAGCTCCTGGAGCCGTGTTGCTTCTTGCATATATTTTAGGAAGCACAGATAACACTCCTAATGTTGCTATCATAGTTGAAATATTTGTAATAACTCTTTTTGCTAATGATTTATTTTTTATACCTTCGGCTTGCAATTCATTCAATTTATCAAGATGTTTGTTAGCAATAATTGCATCGTCAGTATACTTTATCATTGCATCAATTGTATTTTTAGTATCAAATACTTTTTGCTTGTCTAAGGAATTTCCTAATTTAATTTTATTAAGCATATTTAATTCGTCGCTGGTTTTGTATTTTATATTGTTTATATGTTCAACAATATTATTCATACATTCTTGACGATATTTACTTTTTCCTCTAAATTTCTTTAATGTAACGTCTTTAGGGATATTCTCGTAATTTTTTATTTGTTTAAGGATGTATTCAACTGATTCCTTTTTAACGTTTTCTTTACCTAAGGTGTTGTTTAATATGTTTTCAATATTTTTAATATAGAATTCTTCTTTGAATTTTTGAGAATTTTTCAATAGTGATTTATCAAAATTAGGATTTGCGACTATTTCTTTAAGGCTATTGCCAAAACGTTTTATTAGTTGAGTGTTTACACTGGTTGATTTTCCAAATTTAGCAGCAATAAGTAGTGCAATTGGCGCAACTGCCATCATGCAAGGTCCTGTTAAGCCTTCTCTTCCAAGTACCTCAAAACCTTCTTGCATGTTATATTGTCCTGTGTGTTCTTTATCTCTTAAAAAACCCGCAGCTGTTCTAGGAATAGTCATGCCTGCAAAATCTTGAATTAAGAATGAAGCTACAAACCCTCCGTTTTCAATTCCTTGCATAATATTTCCGGAAGCGTTTAAAGCTCCTGTAAATCCTGATTTAAAACTCGGAGTTTGATTTTTATTAATCGCTCTTTGATTAGAGTTTATATCATTATTATTAACTTTCAAACACACCTACCTATAAGCCTATATGTAGATAAAGTATTTTACTAATTAAAACTTGATAAAATGTAACAAAATAAAATAATATTGTTACATTATTTAACTTTATTTGGATAATTGTAACGATAATGTAATAAATAATTGCATAACGGATATATACGCGTTATACTGGGAATATAGATATGTGTACAACCCTAGGGATATGATGCTCAAATGAATGGAATTATTGTTGGTTTAGAAATAGAAAGTATCTCAAACGCTTGTTCTGCAGGAGTTTTAGCTCTTCGGGGGGGGGGGCAATGCTCTATTTGTAAGCTTTTTGACGGGTTTTTCTATTCAAAAATCTCACTTTTTGGAAAAAGAAAGTGAGGTGTTTTTGTGTCATTAACAATTAATACAAATCTTTCAAGTTTTATGGCACAGTCTTCATTAAAAAGTTCAACCTCATCATTAAATCAAGCGATAGAGCGGATGAGTACAGGGTTTAAGATAAATCATGCAAAAGACAATGCGGCAGGATATTCTATAGCGAACAGTATGTCCTCAAAGTTGTCATCCTATGAAGTAGCAACAGATAATACTTCATATGGTTTGGAGTTAATAAGTACCTCAATAAGTAATTTGGATTTAATAACCTCACATTTACAACGAATACGAGATTTAGCGGAACAGGCATCAAACGGGACATATGGAGTAGAGTCATTGACTGCACTTCAATCAGAAGTAGAAGCAAGAATGAATGAAGTAAATAGAATAATATCGAATACAGAATATAATGGAATAGGTTTGTTTAGTGATACGACAAATACTAACACAGTAACAACATTTGCTTCATCTAAGGATATAGTAGTAGATGAGAGTAAACGAGTAGTAAATCAGACTACATTCCAATCAGGTGAAACATATTATTTAACGACAAGCGAAGATTTAGTAAAGCTCCAAGATTTAGTAAATAGTGGCGTAGACACAACAAATGTGACTTTTAACCTTGCAAATGATATAAATATGAGAGGAGTGAGCTATAGAGGTATAGGTAAAGATTCAAAAAACGCTTTTAAAGGAATATTCAACGGAAACAATCATATTATTTCTAATTTAACTATTAATTTGCCAATAACTAATTGTGTTGGTTTATTTGGTTATTTTGTTGATGGAATAATAGACTCTGTTGGCTTAGAAAATATAGATATTACCGGTAGAGATTTTGTTGGTGGTCTTGTGGGGGCTGCATATGGTAGTATAATTAATTCATATTCAACAGGTAGCGTGAGTGGTAATCAATATGTTGGAGGGCTTATTGGTGGACAACATGGTGATAGTATAATAAATTCCTACTCAACATGCGGTGTGAGTGGAGATCGATACGTTGGCGGTCTAGTGGGTGGACAAGAAGGTGGTAGTATTATTAAATCTTATTCAATAGGTAAAGTAAGTGGAGCTGGAGCTTATGGTGCCCTTGTGGGATATGTTAATGCTAGTCCAATAATAAATGGATATTATGATAAAGAAAAATCAGGTCTGTTAGTTGGAGTAGGTTCAGGAGGAGGTTATAGCGGAACAGTCACAGGATTAACAACTGCTGAATTAAAAAATTTGATAGATAATGGAACATTACCAAAATATGATTATGGAATACAAGGTGGTATTACAATAGGTGAAGGGCGAGAGTTTATTTTGCAGGTAGGAATAGATTCTTGTGTTTATTCCACAATAAAGTTTGATATGATGTTTGAGTTTGATTTGAGTGTGGATTTAACAACACAAGCCGGAGCATTGCAGTCTATAACGAATATAGATAGTGCATTGAGTTCAATAAATTCAAAGCAGACGGAATTAGGAGCTGCTGAAAATAAATTGATGTCGGTATTGGATGCATTGAGTATAAATATAGAGAATTTGACTTCATCCTTGTCAACAATCCGAGATGCTGATATAGCAGAGGAAAGCAGCGAATATATAAGGAATCAGATATTGCAGCAGGCAAGTGCGACATTATTATCAACAGCCAACCAAAACCCGAGTATAGCGTTACAGTTGTTGTAAGTTGGTGACTATTCACTAGTCACTAATTATAAGATTTTGGTGCAAAGAATTGCACCCTACTAGTTCAAAAAAACTCGTCACCCTGAATTTATTTCAGGGTCTTACAAATTGAGAAATAAAACTTCTTGTAGGTAAGATTCCGAAATAAATTTGGAATGACAAAATAGATAATTAAAAAGTAGGTTGGGTGAAGCCCAACAAAAACTTCTCTTCACTACTCACTCTTCACTACTCACTAATTTGCAAAGAATTGCACCCTACTAACTACTTACTTTTGAATAATAAAACCCCACCCCGAAATCAAAGATTTCGACCCTCCCTCAAGGGGTGGGTATAAAAAACTTTACCCTCTAACGTCTCCCCAAAACAGGTCCCTAAAATATATACATTTACCCCTGACCCTTTCTCAAAGTGTGAGTAGTTCTTTAAGCTAAAAAAAAGAGTCTTATCGACTCTAAAAACTTTTAATGTGTGAAGTGTAGTATATATGTGTATGTTTTTTATTCTATCCTCATATATATTAAGTATTTTTTCTTTGAATAATTGATACATTATCCTTCTATTCTTTACATAACTTTACATATCAATGACAAATTAAAATTTCACATTAATAAATATTTGAGGTGATAAAATGTTTTTAACGGAGTTCTTCAAGATTAAGAAAAAGTGTCAACATGTAAGTGTCATGCCAAATTTAGAAAAATCATATTGCCCAGATTGTGGAAAATTAATAAAAAATGATTGGTATATAACAAGATGTGCTTGTTGTGGAGTTAAGCTAAAAACAATGACAAGAAATGGAAAAATAGTACCCCAAAATCATTATTGTACTAATTGTGGTTCTTCTGAATACGTAGAAGAAAAGTTAGAGGGTATTAATTTTATAGATATAAATTTTGCAGTATTGGTAAAAACAGAGATTGAAGAAGATTTTTCACGTCCACTAACAACTATGTGTTGGGAAGAAAAAATAAACGAGCCACCCAAATTGCTAGTACAATACCTGTAAAGTCTGCAATCAATCCTGTTAATATTGCATAGCGATATTTTTTTATTCCTATAGAACCAAAATAAACTGCTAAAACATAGAATGTAGTTTCGGAGCTTCCTACCATAATTGCAGCAAGTTTTGTTGTAAAATTGTCAGGGCCCAATTGATTAGCTATGTCTGAAAAAATTCCTAAAGTTGCCGAGCCTGACAAGGATCTTGTGAATATAATAGGGATTATTTCTGCGGGTATTATATTATTTGTAAAATTTTTTAAAAATTCCAGAATCCCGGAAGCATTAAACATTGAAACTGCAACAATTATAGCTACAAGATAAGGAATAATTTTTATAGAGACTTCAAAACCATCTTTTGCACCATTTATGAATTCTTCATAAATGGGAACTTTTTTTATAAAAGCAAAAGTTAATATTGTTAATATTAATAGTGGAAGAATTAAAACTGATATTTTTTCAATCATATTTCCTCCATATTTTTTTGAAAATTAAAGCAAATATTACTGCTATTATAAATGATAATGAAGTTACAATTAGAGTAGGTAGAATTATTTCTGTTGGATTTTTTGCACCTACTCCTACTAACACAGCAATTACAGTTGTTGGGATAATTTGAAATCCCGCTGTATTCATGCTTAAAAACATACACATTGAATCAGATGCGATATCTTTATTTGTGTTTTCAGACTGTAATTCTTGCATAACTTTTATTCCTATAGGAGTTGCAGCATTGGTTAATCCTAAAGCATTTGCTGAAAGGCTCATTGCAATATTACCTGTAGCAGGATTTTTTTTATCTATATCACTGAATAAAATTCGAGTTATTGGAGTAATTATCTTTGCGATAAGTTTTATAAGGCCGGATTTTTCGGCAATACGCATTATACCTAACCAAAAAGCCATTATTCCTATTAATGAAAAAGAAATCTTAACAGCTAGGTTGCAAGCATTTAACATTGCATTTGTAACGTTATTTAAAGTATTATTATATACCCCTATGATAATAGAAATAGCTATTAATGTAAAAAATATGTAATTCATATTTAAATTTTAAAAAAAAAATTAGTATTTGTCACTATTTTTGTATTAGTATATAATAGGTAGAGAATATAGAGGTTGGGATAAAGTAGGTATATGGCAGATATAAATAATTTTTCACAAATAGAAGAGAATTTTGATACTATTAAAACTTTATTGAATTCTATAAGGGCTCAAGGTATTTTAAATACTTCTGATGTTGATAAGTTGCTTTCAGGTATAAATTCTAAGCTGGAAAGATTGAATACTGGCGAAGATATTGATTTGATTAAGATATTTTTGTCAGAACTGAAGCAAAATTTGGATGAACGTCATAGTGTTTTAATTTCAAAATTCGGGGCAATAGAGTCTTTATTTACTAATTTGTTGAAAAATAGTGCAGATTCTTTAAAATCAAGTGAAGTTAAAGAATTATTTGATATTGTTGCAACTAATTTATCTGTGTTTTCTCGTGAAGTAGTTTCTCAAAAAGAAACTTTAACTGATATTATTTTACGCCTTGATTCGATGAGATCTGATGACTCTTTGAAAAAAGACGTTGTAAAAAATATTGCTGTTTTAAAAAATGATTTGGAACATCTAAATAACGGATTTGATTCAATTGTTTTGAGTTTAAATGAAAATTTTAAAACTCTAATAAAAACTTTATCTAATGTAGATCAGTCTGATGCAATAAATAAGTTTGGCAGTGAAATTGCAGATGTTGTTGCAACTTCAAACTCTATTTTATCTGCAATTCAGTTATTAGATAAGAAAAATCTTCAAATAGAAGATTCTATTAAAGTTTTAGCAACTCAAGATGATTTGTCCAGTACTAAAAAGTGGATCAGTGATTTAGCCGTACAACAAAATAACTTAAATAATGCTATCGAGGCTCTGTCTGATAAGTTTTATAAAGTAGATAATTTAGCTGAAAAAATTGATGCTTCGGTCAATATTGTTGTAGGATTAAAATCTTTAATATCTGATAATAGTGAAGAATCTTCAAAATTAATCTTAGCTAGTTTAGATAAAATAGAAAATTCTATCAAAGATGATATAACAGCTTTGAATGTTGAAGAATTTAAAGAGTTGGTAAAACAAGCTTTAAATAGTTTAATGGATGGAACATTGAAACAAGATGTTTCTATAGATAATTTAAAAACTGAAATTGATAAATTAGAATCTTCAATAAATATATTAGCATCAAGTATTAATGTTCAAGAAATAGTTTCATTGATAAAAAATTTAAAAGATTTTGTTACAGAACAGTTTGGGTTAAATACTGATAAAGTTATTAAAAAGATTGATATTAATGCCGATAAAACTATTGCTGAAATTGTTTCAAAGACACAAAATTTAGAAGATAAATTTAAAGAAATTTCATCAGAGGTTTCTAATTTATGTGTAACTAATTTTGTTGAAATATCTGATAGTGTTAAAGCATTAAAATCAATATTATCTCAGCTTGATGAAAATTATGTTTCTGGAAATAATGCTATTTTTTCTAATATAACTGACAGGTTGGCTGTTTTTGAAAATAGTTTAAAATTATCATTGGATAAACAAGAAGATTTTGTTTCTAATTCAGCAACAAAGCTTGTAGAACAATTAAATGAGGTAAAAAATTTATCAGGGGTTTTAGACTATAAATTGGATGCGTCTGTAATTGAGCTTAACAATGCAAAAAGAGAGTTTTCAGAATTAAAAACTTCTGTAAATGAAGTCTTAGGTTTAGATTTTGTTACTGCTGTGAAGGATTTAAGAGTAGATCTTTATGCTTCAAAGCAAGATTTAACAAATGTTGTCGAAAATTCTGCATCTGAAATTTCTGAAAAGCTTACTAATGATTTATTTAGTAAGTATGAGCTTTTGGTTAGTAAATTAGATAGTATGGAAGATGCTTTTAAAAGTCTTCAAAAAATTTCATTAAATGATATAAAGCAATTATTAGACGGATTATCTTCTTCTCTTCTCGATATTTTATCATATGTAAGTAATCAAAAAGATTTTGATATTGTTTCTATTGATAAAAAGTTGGAGAGTGTTACTGAATCAATAAAAGATAATAATTTGAATTATATAGAAGATGTAAGATCTATTGTTGAAGTTATTAAAACTCAAGTTGAAGCAAATTTGATTCAAATTCAACAAGATACAATTAATAAAGTAAATGAATTAAATTCTACGATATATAAATCTGAAGGTAGTATTAAAGAAGAAATAAAGTATTCTTACAATAAATTGTTAGAAATTCAAGATAAATTTACTGATATAGAAAATTCAATATCATTAAATAATGAGAAGTTGACGACGGATATTTCTGATATTTTAAATTTTTCAAGTGAGTTTCGTAAAGATTTTGAACAAAAATTATTGAATTTAAAAAGTATATTTGTAGATAAGGTTGAAGAGTTTAAAAATGAAATTTCTTGTGAAAATACAGATAATTTGAGTGAAGTAAAATTTGTATCTGAGGATTTATTTACAAAAACTATACAAGCTAATGAGGCTTTAAATAATGGTTTAAAAGGTGAAATTATTCAATTAATCGGAAGTTTAAAATTAAACATAGAAGAGTTAGCGGAGCAAATTATTGCAACTACTTTAAAAATTGAAACAGGAAATAAAGAAGTTTCAAATAATATTAAGTTAAATCTATCAAGTAGCTTGAAGTCTTTTGTTGAATTATTAACTGAGAAATTAGATAGTTTAGACAGTGGAGTTAAAAATAAAACAATAGAAGTTGAAAATAGTGTGCATATATTAGAAAATTCAATGAATTCTTCTTTAAGTTCACTAGAGGGTATGTTGTCGGATTTAAAAACTGCTGTTACTTCTTCTGTGGGGAATTATACCAATGATTTACAAAAAGACAGTAGAGAAGTAAAAGATCTCGTTGTGGGTTTGAATGAAAATATACAAAATGTTCATTCTGATATTGATGCATTGAATGAAAAGACAACAAAGTCATTGTCATCTGTTTTAGCACAAATTTTAGATAATTTTGTTGCGTTAAAAACTATAATAACAACAATTAGTGAAAATTCTGCAAACAATATGAATGTCTTATTTGAAGATGTAAAAAAAGAATTTGAAGATATTGGAAATTTAATTAATAATGTTGATTCTAATATTGATGAAGATATTACAAGACAAATTTCAATAATAGAAGATAAATTTGAACTTTTGGAAAAAAGAATAAGTGATTCATTTGAGCAATCACAAGATTTATTATCTAACGCGATTAAAACAGGTTTAGATGATGTAAATAGTGATTTAAGAGATACATTAACTCAAAAATTAGACGAATATGTTGCTAATTTTGATAAGTTGTTTACCAATTTATTAGAAAGTAATAAAAATCAAGTAGAATTTGTAAATTCTAGCGTAAAGTCTTTAAATACTGTATTGGGAGAAGCAATACAAAAACAAAATAAAGATATAGATATTAGATTGTCAAGTGTAGTTGATACTTTTAGATCAATGTTGGATGATAATTTAAAAGTATCTTCTGATGAATATGAAAATTTGAGATCAAAATTAGCGGATTTATTTATTGGAATTGAACAATCAAATAAAAATATGATGTCAGATTTAAAAGCACAGTTTGACGATATAGTTAAATTTATTGATTCAGGCTTGGAAATACAATCTCAAGAGGTTGAAAACAGGGTATCAGACGTATTTACAAATATTAATGATTTGAAAGATTCTATTTTGAATTTAAGTGGTTTGGCTAAAGAGAAATATGATATCTTATTGAATTCTGTTGACTTGGTCAGAAAGGATTTAGTAAGTGAGTTAGATACAACCAGGACTTATGTAGCAGAACAGAATTCTTCTATGATACATAGTTTGAGTAATAATTTAAGCGAAGATTTAAATAGTTTGTGTACTAAGCTTACTGATTTTATAAAGGATCAAGCTGTAAAAATAGAAAATTCAAATATTGAGTGTGTGTTGAATTCAAATAAGGATTTTGTGCTTGCTGTTAAATCTTTAGAAGAAAAATTCTCTAGTTATTCAGAAAATATAAAAAATGGTATTGATGTAAACTCATTAGATTTAAAGTCAGATTTAGATAAAACTTATAATTTATTGGATGATATTAGAAATTCTTTTGAAAAGGATATATTAAATCAATCAGAGACTATAAAGATAAATGTAAATAATTTGGAAACAACTATTACAAATTCTTGGGAAGAAGTTGAAAAGTCTATAGATGAAAAAGTTAATAATTTACTTGTGACATATACGGATTTGTCTGCTGGTGAGTTACAATCTTTAGAAGCTTTTGTTGATAAAATTTTGCAAAAATTATTGGATGTAAAGGCGAATTCAAATGATTGTGCAAATTTAGTAAAAGATTTTGTTAAACAAGAGATCAATTCTGTAGTTTCAGAGTTGGAGAAAGAATCTGACTTAATAATTTCTGATGTAATAGCCCAATTTAATTTGTTTAAGGATATTCAAAAAGATGAGTTGTCAAAAATGACTCTTCATCTAGAATCTACAATAGAAGATTATGTATATAATCATATTAATGATTTAAAATCTTATTTAGATGTAAAAACTGATAATACTGTAATCAATCATAAATTAGATAGTTTGATAAGCGATATAGATTCATCTGTAGATTCTGTACTAAATAATTTAAATAAATTACTAGAAACAAATGTTTTCGAAACAACTATTTCAGATTTAAAGAAAACAAATGAAGTTTTAGTTAGTACTATGTCTGATAACTTAAATGAAAAAATAGAAAAATTTATAACTGATAATATTAAAAAAGATATAGAAGAAAAATTTACTATATTTGATAAGAAATTTATAGATACTATTGTCGAAAATTATGAGGAGATAAAGTTAGTATCAACAAATTATAATTCATCTCTTGAAAGTTTAAAAGAGTTTTTAACTAATTTTGTAGATAAATTTAACCAAACAAAAAATGATTTGAATAATAATATATCAGATGTTTTAAATGGTATAAATATTTCGATTGGAGAATTAAATAAAAGTTTCATAGATTTAAAGGCTCAAATTTTAAATAAATCATTTGACGAGGCTTTTCAAGCATCAATGAATACTCAAATTCGCGGAATAGAAGACTTGATATCACGTCAGTTTGGGTATTTGGAAGATATTAGTACTTTGTGTTGTGATAATCTTCCTGAATTAACGGAAATGAATGCTATAGTTAAACATGGAATTGTTGTTTCTATAGATGCTCTTAGAAATCAATTGGATGATAGTTCTAAAAATATAGATAAATTGTTAAAGGATTTTAAGACAGATGTGATAACACAATTTATTAATATATTTAATCAAATATCTTTTGTAGCAGAGCAAGAAGAAATAGTTGATTTTATTCAGGAAAAGCATTCTGAATTGATTACGGTTTTAAGTCATATTGTAACAAATTTTGATGGAATAGATGGTGTAAAAGATTCTGTTACTGTAATTGATACAAAAATTGAAAATATAAAAGATGATATAAAATCAATAAATGAAAAAATATCTTCGATAATGTCCTCAGAAGAGGATGTTGATTATGTGTACAGTTTGCAAGATTTAGAATCTGATATAGCAAATTTACGTTTGATATTGGAAGATGTAAAAAAATCTAATAAATCAGAGGAATTACAAGAGTTACAAAAATCAACAGAAAATATTTATAATTTGGTTGAATCTTTAAAGGATAGTTTTCCTAAGTTTGAATATGATGAATTTAAGCAAGATTTTGAAGCATTGACAGAAGACATTGTAAGTATAAGTACAAGAACGAATAAGTTGATATTGGCTTCTGATGAATCTTATAAAACATTACAGGATAATTTGCAGGATTTTAAACTAGTAATAAACGATTTGGATGAAAGGACCAGAAATTTTGCACAAGAAGCAGGATTTGATAAAATAGATAATAAATTATATTCAATAAATCAAATGATACAAAATGGTGCTAAAACAAACCAGGTATTTAATCAGGTATTTGAATATTTAGCAGAGTGGGTTGATAAAGCAGGCGAAAAAATAAATAAAATTTCTGATAAAGTAGAAACATTAGATGAAATT
Source organism: Candidatus Gastranaerophilales bacterium (assembly GCA_944325545.1). Classification (GTDB taxonomy): domain Bacteria; phylum Cyanobacteriota; class Vampirovibrionia; order Gastranaerophilales; family Gastranaerophilaceae; genus CAG-196. The sequence continues at coordinate 13,779 of CALVAM010000007.1, forward strand.
GGTCAAATAAAAGTAATGTTGGAAGATTTAAAAGTCAGTTCGGAAGATAATTCTGAAAGTATTGAACTTATTGAAGCCTTAGGTAATATTTTTGATAAGCAGGTAAAGAAAATTTCATCATTAGAAATGAAACTAGATAGAATGATAGTTGAAACAACAATAAATAATAAAAATAATAAAATAGATATGTTACCAATGGAGACAACTCTAAATAAGTTTTTAGTAGCAATAGATGATAAGTTTTCTTCTCAACAAGAAAAGATAAATGTTTTAGAATCAAAGCTTGAAGAAGTATTGTCAATAGTAGATTCAAAAGATACAACGCAGCTAACTAAAAAAGTCGGTGGTATGGATAGACAAATTGCGAAATTGAATAAGAGTATTGAAAAGATAGCATCTCATGTTGTTGAAAAATAATATAAAGTTAATAAAATCAATATTAGGAAATAATAAGGTTTTGACTTCAAAAGAAGAACTGTATTGCTATGCACAAGATTCAACAAATTCTGGAGAAGATTGTGTTTTACCGGATTGTGTTGTATTTGTGGAATCAATAGAAGAAGTTCAAGAGATTTTAAAGTTAGCAAATAAAAATAAAATACCGGTAGTATGTAGAGGTGCTGGAACAAATATGGTAGCTGCTTGTACTTGTCCTTTTGGTGGTATTGTTTTAAATTTTTCAAGAATGAATAAGGTTTTAGAATTTAATCCAATAAATATGACAATGCGTGTGCAGCCTGGGGTAATATTAAATGATATAAAAGAATTAGCATTAAAAGAGGGGTTATTTTATCCTCCGGATCCTTCAAATTATAAAGTTTCAACGATAGGGGGAAGTATCGCTCAATCTTCAAGCGGAGCAAAATCTTTAAAATATGGAACGACAAAAGATTATATTTTAAGTTTAAAAGTAGTGTTAGCGGATGGAACTTTAGTAACATTAGGGGCAAATACTATAAAAGATGCTGTCGGTTATCATTTAAATCAACTTATAGTCGGTAGTGAAGGAACTTTAGCTATTGTAGTGGAGGCAGAGTTAAAACTAATTCCGAAACCAGAAACCAGAAGTGTTATAACAGCATATTTTAATTCAATTGAAGAAGCAATGCAAGCTTCTACAGAAATATTAAAATCTAAAATTTTACCATCAACAATTGATTTTATGGATAGTAATTCTATAAAGACAGTTGAAAATTTTTGTGCAATTGGGCTTGATACTTCAAAGGAAGCATTGTTAATAATTGAGTTAGAAGGTTTTGAATCGTCTATGGAGTATCAAAAAAATATAGTTTTAAAGGTATTAAAGAATAATAGGGCTGAAAAATTTGAAATAGCATCAGATGAAATTGAAATAGAGAAAATATGGACTTCAAGGCGGTCAAGCTTTGCTGCCACTGCAAGATTAGCCCCTGATGTTGTTTCTGATGATATTATAGTTCCAAGAGACAGATTAGCTGAATTAGTTATTGGTTGTAAGAATATTTGTAAAGAAAATCATTTAGATGTGTGTATAGTTGGTCATGTTGGTGATGGTAACATTCATCCTCAAGTTGCATTAGACTTAAATAATGATGATAAGTTTAAAAGTTATTTAAGTGCAAAATCTCAAATGTATAAATTAGCAATGAAATTAGGCGGAACTATATCAGCAGAGCATGGAGTAGGAAAAGAAAAAGTTTCTTATATCGAAAATGTATTAGATAAGAATTCAATTCTAATAATGAAACAAATAAAGAAGATTTTTGATCCTAATAATATATTAAATCCTGGTAAAATATTTAAATGAATGAAGAAAGGTAGTTGAAATGGATATAATTGTAATATATTGTACAGTACCTGATAAAAAGTTAGCAAAAGAAATAACAAAAGTTTTAATGAAACATAAGTTAGCAGCTTGTGTTAGCATGATAGAAAATGTAAAATCTGTTTTTTCTTGGGATGGAGAAATTTGTGAAGAAAAAGAAATTTTATTAATGATTAAAACTAGACGACCTAATTATGCAAAGATAAAACTCGTAATAGAAGATATGCATTCTTATAATGTTCCTGAAATAATTGCATTACCTATAGTTGATTGCAGCGAAGAATATTTAAAATGGTTAGTGAAAGAAACAGAATAAACAAGATAGTTGATTATTTAGAATCAAATGGTGTACAAGTTAATATTTCAAAGAATAAAGCTCAAGGAAATAAAGGCTTTTTTAGGATTGATAAAAAGTCTCAGTATAGAATTGATATATCAAAAGAACTTTCAGAAAAAGAGGTTTTGAGAACTTTAGTTCACGAGTATATACATTATGTACATTATAAGTATGATACGGATTTTTCGTCTTTAGAGTTTATTTTTCCTGAGTATAATGATAATGATTTAATAGAAAAAGAATTAACCGATATAACAGTAGATTATATTCCTAAAGATTTTGCAAGTTCTTTATTTAATCAAAAAGAGTATTATCAGAAAGAAATAAATTCTTTATTGGATAAGTTAAAGTCTTACAATTTTGATATTTTAAGAAAGCGTTCTTATCCTTATCCAATACCATATTTTATAAAATATGATAAAATAAGTTATAATAATAAGGTATATTTATTAGATAATATTTACAGAGATTTTGAGTTTTTGTCAAACGAAGATGTTATGTATATCAATTTAAAATCATGTCAGTATAAATTAAAAAGAATAAATTCTAAAATTAGTAGGTTGAACAGGTACTATAATAAAAAATCAGAGTTATTAGCGAGGTTTTGTGAAATATTTTTTTTACAAAAAGAAAAAGCATATAAAATAGCTCCATTATCATCCAGAATTTTTATAAAAAATATAGAGAAGCTAAAAATAGATGAATTGAGAATATTGAATAAAATATTGACAACATGAGTATTTAAAAATTTGAATTTTTTTAGTAGAATATCTTAGGAGCGAAGAAATGATAATAAGATTAAATAAGAAAACTAGGAAGGAAGATATAAAATTTTATTGTACTGTATTGTTAATTTTTATTCTATTGGTTTGGTTTTGTACCCCTCCAGGGAATAAATTTTTTCAATTGTGTTTATGGGGTAATAATACTAGGTATTTAATAGAAAAATATATTAAAAAATCTGATACAAGTGAGTATATATTTCATAGAAATAATGCAGTTTACCTTGCACGAATGTACAAAGATAAAAGACAATCAATAAATGAGATGAATTTGGCAATAAAGACGCTTCCATCATTTGCATCAGATAAAGAATTAAAAAGATTATATAAGGAGAGAGCTCAAATACGTTTAATGGCAAAGGATTATAATGGAGCTTTAAATGATTTTATTAATTCCGGTAGTGTAAATTTGAGCGATTATTTAACAGTTGCGATGTTATTTAAAATGGGTGGCAATTATCGAGAAGCAATGTCTTATTGCAATGCGATTTTAGAAAAGGATAATACTGCTTATGCCGGTTATGCTTGCTTATCTGATATCTATGATTCTTATGGAAGACCTGATTATTCTTTAAAGGTATGGAATTTAGCGATAGATAGAATAGCTTCAAATCCAAAATTTTATGTAGAAAGAGCAAAAATAAAGAAAAAAATGGGTGATATTTCTGGTTATGAAGCAGATATTGCAAAAGCAAAAGAATATTCTCCAATGATAAATATAGAAGAATCAATTGTTCAAGATGCAATATCTCCAAAAATTTTAACATTGACTATAAGATAGTGATAAAAGAAATTAATTATATTAAAACAAACTTTTTATGTTTGTTTTAATATATAGTTATGGTTTGTAAAGAGGAAATGTAAAATGAAATATTCTGAATATTCTGTAGTAATAGTAGGAAGTGGTATAGCAGGTTTATATTCAGCTTTAAAAATTTCAAAACAGATAGAATTACCAGATGGATTATTGATCATTACAAAGTCAAATTTAGGAGAAAGTAATTCAATGTATGCTCAGGGAGGAATTGTTGGTGTTGTTCATCAGAATCATGATGACAATATTGATTTACATGTGAGTGATACATTAAAAGCCGGTGCAGGATTGTGTGAAGAATCAGTTGTGAGAGGGATCTCGGAAGCTTCTGATGTAGTAATAAATGATTTAATAAATTCAGGAGTAGAATTCGATAGAAATAAAGATGGAGATTTGACATTTACATTAGAAGCTGCACATTCAGTAAGAAGAATTTTACATTTTGGAGGTGATGCGACAGGAGCTGGAATTACAAATGCTTTAAAAAAACAGGTTATGGAAAATAAAAATATAAATGTACAAGAAAATGCTATAGTAACAGAGCTTTTGATAGATTCAGATAATATATGTAAAGGTGTTATTGTATACAATGAGTTAACAGGTGAGCATGAAATTATATATACTTCTGCTTTAGTATTGGCAACAGGTGGTGTAGGACAAGTTTATAAATACACAACCAACCCCGAATGTGCTACCGGTGATGGTATAGCATTAGCATATGAAGCAGGAGCAATAGTTCAAGATATGGAATTTATTCAATTCCATCCTACAGCATTAGCATTGTCTGAAAACGATAAAAACAGATTTTTAATTTCTGAAGCGGTAAGAGGTGAAGGTGCAAAGCTTTTAAATAGTAAGGGTGTAGAATTTATGTCAAATTATCATGACAAGCGAGAATTAGCACCAAGGGATATCGTAGCAAGAGCGATTTTTTCGGAGATGAAAAATGAACATAAAAGTAATGTTTTTCTTAATGCTTCAATAATAGATCCAACAAAACTATGGCAAAGGTTTCCAACTATATCAAAACGTTGTAAAGAAAACGGTATAGATATATCAAAAAAACCAATTCCTGTTGCCCCAGCTGCTCATTATACGATGGGGGGTATAAAAGCTACAATTGAAGGAAAAACTTCAATTAGGGGGTTGTATGCAATAGGAGAAGTTGCTTCAACAGGATTACACGGTGCTAATAGGCTAGCAAGTAATTCTTTATTAGAATGTGTTGTTTGTGCATATCTATTAGCCGATTATTTATCTTTTGCTAATTTAGCTGTTCCTCAAAAGATTGATGAATCAATAAAGTCTATAATAGATAAGTATTCAGAACCTTTGGGTGAAGAAGAGTATAATATTAAATTATTAAAGCAAAATTTGAAAAATATAATGTGGGATAATGTTGGTATAATTCGTTCCGAAAATTCTTTAAAAAAAGCAAAAGAAGAAATTTTAAAATTAATTGCTAATTTTAAAAGAGATAGAAAATGTACAAATACTGGTGAATATGAATATAGAAATATGTTAACTGTTGCATTGTTAATAATTAATAGTGCTTTAAACCGTAAAGAATCAAGAGGTGCTCATTCTCGAATTGATTATAAGCAAACAAGCGGAAATGTTGGGCATACAGAATTATTTAAAAAATGTGAAAGGAAGTTAGTAAATGTTAAATGATTTTTTTATAGAGAATCATGTAAAAATGGCGTTACAAGAAGATATAGGTTTTGGAGATATAACAACAGACTATTTAACAAATGAAGAAGATGAGATGTTTTGTATTCTAAATACAAGAGTAGATGGAATTTTTTGTGGGAAAAATGTTTTTGAAAAAGTTTTTAAAGTATTGTCTCCTAAAATAGATATAAAATTTTATTTTAAAGATGGTGCAGTAATAAAAAAAGGTGATAAAATAGCAGAAATAAGTGGTCCTGCAAGATATATTTTAATGGGTGAGAGAACAGCTTTGAATTATATTCAAAGGATGAGTGGTATAGCGACAGAAACAAATAAATATCAATCGGCAATAGGAAATTTAAAAGCAAAAGTTGTTGATACAAGGAAGACTACTCCGGGTTTTAGAGCTTTTGAAAAATATTCAGTAAAAGTAGGTGGTGGAAGTTTACATAGATTTAATTTATCAGATTGTGCCATGATAAAGGATAATCATATAAAATATGCAGGTTCTTTGACAAAAGCCGTAGAAATTTTAAAAAAACAAATATCTCACGCTCATAAAATAGAAGTAGAGTGTGACACTGTTGAGCAAGTGAAAGAGGCAATATCTTGTGGTGTCGATATAATAATGCTTGATAATATGACTTTAAGCCAGATGAAAGAATGTGTACAGCTAATTTCAGGTCGTGCTATAGTTGAAGCGAGCGGTAATGTTAATTTAGAAACTATAAGAAATATAGCGGAAACGGGTGTAGATATCATATCTTCCAGTGCAATTGTTGCAAAAGCACCAACTTTGGATTTAGGATTGGATATGTAAAATTTAAAACTCCTTGTAGCTCAGATGGATAGAGCGTAGGTCTCCGAAGCCTAAGGTCATGGGTTCAATTCCCATCAAGGAGGTTTTAAGCTCTTGTGTTTGTGTTTTCAAAAACAATTCTACTTTGACTTAAAGCTAGCATTTTTAATGAACATTCACCCTGTGTACGTCCAATAATACCTATGGAAGATAATTTTGAAACAACAAATTCATTTAAATCATCCGGAGATACATATAAAGGACAGTTTTCATCACACTCTTTGTTATCATTGAAAGGACAAGTCTTTATCATAAAGTTCTCCTTAATTTGTATAGATTTCTTTTAGAGCAATTTGGAGTTGTTCATCATTAGGAGCTTTTCCATGCCATTCAGCTTTATTTTCCATGAAAGAACAACCTTTCCCTTTTACGGTATTTGCAATTATTGCACAAGGTTTTAATGATTTTTTTGCCTTTTCAACTGCATTATAAATTTCATTATAATTGTGTCCATCAATTTCAATAACATCCCAGTTGAAAGCTTTTAATTTGTTATTTAAATTGTCCAAAGCCATTACATATTCAGTGCAGCCATCTATTTGCAATTTATTTCTATCAACAATAGCGATTAAATTGTTTAAATTTCTATGGGCTGCTTGCATAAAAGCTTCCCAGCAAGAACCTTCTTGAAGTTCCCCATCACCGGTATAGACAACGACATTTGCGTTATTATTATTTAATTTTAAAGCAAGTGAAATTCCGCAAGCTATTGATAATCCCTGACCTAAGGAGCCTGTAGACGTTTCAATTCCAGGTAAATAATTTTTAGCCGGGTGTCCTTGTAAACGTGATTTAAATTTTCTAAAAGTCATAAGTTCTTCTTCAGGAATAATTCCTTTTAATGCTAGAATTGAGTATAAAAGTGGTGATGCATGTCCCTTAGAAAGAATAAAACGATCTCTATTATTAAAATTAGGGTCATTTTCCCACAGGGTAGGAATGTTTAAGGATTTAGTAAAGAGTACGGTTAATATATCCGCTCCGGATAAAGAACCTCCTGGATGTCCTGATTTTGAGTTATGAACCATTTTTACTATGTTAGCTCTGACTTTTTGAGCGTTTTCTTTAAGTTCCATGATTTCATTATCTGTAAGCATAACCAATACCTCATTATATTTTATTTTTATACGTTAAAGCTTTAATTAAAAACATTGGTAAAGTTGGGAATATTCTTTTAAATCTTGAAGGTTGTGTAATTGTTCTATAAAGCCATTCAATTCCTAGCTTTTGGAAGATTTTAGGAGCTCTTTTTACATATCCGGACCATACATCTAAACCTCCGCCAATTCCTATCATTAGAGCAGGATTAATTATATTTTTAGCATTATAAATAAATTCTTCTTGGCGAGGAGCTCCTAAGGCTACTAAAATAAGTTTTGGAGATTTTGCCTTGATTTGTGAATAGATTTCTTCATCATTGTCAAAATAGCCGTTATGAAAATAAACGATATTAAGCCCAGGAATTTCTTGTTTTAAATTAAAAACCGCTTTATTTACGACTTCTTCCTTTGCACCTACAATAGCAACAGGAATATTACTTTTTGCAGATTCTTCAAGAAGTTTTCTGGCAAAATCTACACCAGGTATTCTTTTAATTTTATATCCAGTAAGTTTTAGGGCTAATTCAACACCAACTCCATCAGCAATAACCATATCAGCATTATTTATTATATTGGCAAAGTTTTGATTTTTTTCAGCAGTTTGAAACATTTCAGGATTTATTGTAATTACTTGAGAAACTTGGGGAGTATCAATCAATATTCTTGCTTTTTTTATGGCAGATTCAAAAGTTAAATCATCAATATTAAAACCTAGTAACTCTACACTCATAATTAAAACCTCTCAAAACTTTTTCCTAACAAACATTATACTTGAAAAAGAAAAAAAAGTAAGTTAAAATCACAATAAGATTGTTTTTTGCGTATAGAGAAAGGAGTTTAGTATGAAAAAATTATTATCGTTATTAGCAATTATAGCTTTATCTTCAAGTTTGCTAGCAAATGCAGCAGAATCACGATTGGAAAATTTTGTAAATAAGAAGTTATCTCCAATTACGCAAAAAGAAAAAGATTTTAATGCGAAAGTAGAGGCTCAACAAAAAGCTAATGCTGCAAAACAAGAGGAATACAAAAAACAACAAGAAGCAAGACAAGCGGCTATAGAAAAACAAAAACAAGAAGCTGCGGCAAGAAGACAAGCCACAAAAGATGCAGTACAAGCTGAAAAAGATTACTGGAATTCTATACTTAAAAGATAAGAAAGGAACGTGATATGAAAAAGTTTTTAACAACTTTAATGATACTTGTATTTACATCTTCATTAGTTGCTAATGCTGCGGAATCAAGATTTCAAAATTTTGTTGACAAAATGATTTCTCCAATAACAACAAGAGAAAAGAAATTCAACTCTCAAGTAGAAGCTCAGCAAAAAGCTAGAGAAGCTCGTCAGGCTCAATATGAGAAACAAAAGAAAGAACGAGAAAAAGCTATAAAGAAACAACAAAAAGAAAGGCAAAAAGCTTTAAAAAAACGTCAAAAAGAGGTTGAAAAAAGACAAAAAGAGGCTCAAAAAAGAAGATCTGATACAAAAAAAGCAGTAGATTCAGAAGTCAATTTTTGGAAATCAATGTTTAAAAAATAAATGTTGTGAAGTAAAGGAGGGTTTAAAACCTCCTTTATTTATTATATAATTAGTTATTATGATAGATAGATATTCAAGAGAAGAAATAAAAAAGATATGGGAATTAGAGAATAAGTTTCAATATTATTTAGATGTTGAACTTGCGGTTTGTGAAGCTTATAGTAAATTAGGTTTGGTACCAAAAGAGAATTTAGAAAAAATAAAAAAAACGGCATCTTTTACAATAGAGAAAATAGACCGAGTCGAGAAAGAAGTAAGACATGACGTTATAGCTTTTTTAACTGTAATTAATGAATCTGTTGGTAAGGAAAATGCAAAATATATTCATATGGGACTAACAAGCTCAGATGTTATCGATACAGCTTTTGCATTACAAATTGAAGACAGTTCTAACATAATATTGAAAGATATAGAAGAGTTAATTTCTATGATAAAAGAAAAAGCTTTTGAATATAAAAATACTGTTTGTATTGGACGTTCTCATGGTGTTCATGCTGAAGTTATGACATTTGGATTTAAACTTCTTAATTGGTTGGATGAATTGGAGCGTGCTAAAAAAAGCTTTGAAGTATCTTTAGATGAATTATTGGTTGGTCAAATTTCTGGACCGGTTGGCACTTATAGCAATCTTCCAATAGAAATAGAAACTTTAACTTGTGAAATTTTAGGTTTAAAACCTGCTAAGATTTCTACACAAATTATTTCAAGAGATAGACATGCTAAATTTATGTCAGTGTTGGCTTTAATTGCTTCATTAATAGAAAAATATGCTACAGAAATTAGACATTTACAAAAAACAGAAGTAAGAGAAGTTGAAGAAGGTTTTGGAAAGAATCAAAAAGGTTCATCAGCTATGCCACATAAAAAAAATCCTGTTTTATGTGAAAATTTATGTGGGTTATCAAGAGTTGTAAGGTCCAATATGATTACAGCTTTCGAAAATATAAATCTATGGCATGAAAGAGATATTTCCCATAGTTCTGCCGAGCGTATAATATTCCCTGATTCTTTAATTCTTGTGGATTTTATGCTGAATAGATTTACGGGAGTTATGAAGAATTTAGTAGTGCATGAAGATAACATGCTTAAAAATTCCGAATTATATGGCGGGATTGTTTTTTCACAGAAGGTTTTGTTAAAATTAGTAGAAAAAGGTTATTCAAGGGAGGAAGCTTATAGAATAGTTCAAAAACATGCTTTGGAGGCGTTGAATGGCGGGAATTTTAAACAAGGTTTAATATCTGAGCAAATTCTTACAGATGATGAAATTGATGAATGCTTCGATGTAAAAGATTATTTACATAATATAGATAAAATATTTGAAAGATTTTAAGAGGTAAGAGGTTTATATGAAAAAGATTTTTACAATTTTATTATTGATATTAAGTATAACTGCTGCTATAGCGATAGAAAAACCTCGTTGGGTAGGACAACCTATTTATGTGTATATACCAGAGTATGGCAACATGAGTGTTTTAATGAAACAAGCTTTTGAAGCATGGCAAAATACTTCTAAAAATTTAGTAAGGTTTAAATTTGTATCTTCTCCAAATGATGCGAATATAGAAGTAGAATTTGTAGATTTTGTAGCTAATTGTAGCGATGCAGGAGCTGTAGGTTGTACAGAGATGATGACAAGAGGTGGTCAATATTACAAATCATATGTAACAATAGGTACAAAAGAATACATGAGAAAAGTTGAAGGTGGACGTTATGTAAGAAAAATAGTAACTCGTCCCAAAGAACATATTTACGGTGTTATGTTGCATGAAGCAGGTCATGCTTTAGGTTTAGGGCATTCTGCAAATAGTGGCAGTATTATGTATCCATATGACTTAGATTCTATGCAATATCTAACTGATGAAGATATGAAGCTTTTGTATAAAAAGTATCATTAAAAAATTATTAGAATAAAATTCAAAAAGCCTTTAAATAATAAAGGCTTTTTGTTTAAAAACTTAATTGTAAATTTTTGTAAATAAGAGGGTTGAAAAATTGTACAATATACGCTTATTAACTTGACGTATTGTTTTGATGTTGTACGATATATAACATGCAATAAATGGGATAATTATGTCCGAAATTATAAAATAGAAAAAAAGAAATTATTTATATAGTACATCATTAGAATAGATGAGGTGAATTAATGTCGACAGAATATGCAAAAAGAGTAACGCCAATGGGTATTCCTAATACACGTTTGGACGATTTACCAGATTTAATTGACGTGCAAAAAAAATCATTTGAATGGTTTTTAAAAGAGGGGCTAAAAGAAGAATTATTAGCATTTTCTCCTGTAAAAGATTATACAGGTAGATTAGAATTGCACTTCTTACCAAATTACACATTTGATAACGCAAAATATACTGTAGAAGAAGCTAGAATTCATGATACAACTTATGCAAAACAGCTTCGAGTGATGGTTAGATTAGTAAACCGTGACAGTGGTGAAATCAAAGAACAAGAAGTTTACATTGGTGATATTCCTACAATGACAGATAAGGGTACATTTATTGTAAACGGTGCAGAACGTGTAATTGTATCACAAATTGTACGTTCACCTGGTGTATATTTCAAAAGAGAAATTTCTCCAACAGGTAAGAGATTATACAATGCGACTATGATTCCTAACAGAGGAGCTTGGTTAAAAATAGAAACAGATTCTAACGATATTATCCACGTTAAGATTGATAAGAATAGAAAAATCTTAGCAACAACTTTATTAAAAGCAATGGGTATTACAGTTTCTGAAATGGAATCTTTATTTACACACTTTGAATTCTTGAAAAAGACATTAGATAAAGATACAACAGAAACAACGGATGATGCTTTAATTGATTTATATAAAAAATTAAGACCTGGAGATCCTGCTTCTGCTCAAGGTGGACGCCAAATTTTAGAATCAAGATTCTTTGATGATAAAAAATATGATATTGGTCGTGTAGGTCGTTATAAATTAAACAAAAAATTAAACTTAAATATTTCTAAAAATCAAAGAACATTAACAGTTCAAGATATTGTTGCTTCAATTGAATATTTAATTAATTTAACATATGATGAAGGTTCATTAGATGATATTGACCACTTAGGAAACAGAAGAATTCGTTCAGTTGGTGAATTGTTACAAAATCAATTCAGGGTTGGTTTATCAAGAATTGAAAGAATCGTAAAAGAAAGAATGACTCTTCAAGATTCTGAAACATTGACTCCATTGAATTTATTGAACACGAAGCCATTAGTAGCTTCATTAAAAGAATTCTTTGGTTCATCACAATTATCTCAGTTCATGGATCAAATTAATCCATTGGCTGAATTAACACATAAAAGACGTATTTCAGCATTAGGACCTGGTGGTTTACAAAGAGAAAGAGCTGGATTTGCTGTACGTGATATTCACCCTTCTCACTATGGCCGTATTTGTCCGATTGAAACACCAGAAGGTCCTAACGCAGGTTTGATTGGTTCATTAGCTACTCACGCTAGAGTTAATGAATATGGATTCATTGAGTCACCATTCTTTGTTGTAAAAGATGGAAAAGTAACTGATGAAGTTGTTTATATGACAGCAGATGAAGATGAAAATTATCGTTGTGCTCCAGCTGACGTACAATTAAATCCAGATAATACATTTAAAGCAGCTCAAATTCCTGTAAGATATAAATCAGAATTTATCATGAGTGATTCTTCAAAAGTTGACTATATGGGGGTTTGTCCTATCCAAATTATTTCAGTTGCAACATCAATGATTCCATTTATTGAACACGATGATGCTAACCGTGCATTGATGGGATCTAACATGCAACGTCAATCAGTACCTCTTTTAATTACAGAAAGACCTGTAGTAGGAACTGGTATGGAAAGAAGAGTTGCAAAAGACTCTGGAATGGTTGTATGTGCTAAAGTTGATGGTGTTGTTGAAAGAGTAGTTGGTGAAGAAATTATTATTAGAGATGTTAATGGTAAGCAACATTTACATACATTAATGAAGTATGTACGTTCTAACCAAGATACTTGTATAAATCAAAAACCAATTGTTAATGAAGGTGATAAAGTTCAAGCAGGTGATGTTATTGCAGATGGTGCATCAACAAGTTGCGGAGAGTTATCAATTGGTAAAAATATATTAGTAGCATATATGCCTTGGGAAGGTTATAATTTCGAGGATGCTATTTTATTATCAGAAAGATGTGTTCATGATGATATCTTTACTTCAGTTCACATTGAAAAATTAGAAATAGATGCAAGACAAACAAAACTTGGACCAGAAGAAATTACTCGTGAAATCCCAAATGTCTCTGAAGAAGCTTTGAGACATTTAGATGAACGTGGTATTGTTCGTATCGGTGCAAGAGTTTATGCAGATGACATATTAGTTGGTAAAGTTACTCCAAAGGGTGAAAGTGAACATCCGCCTGAAGAAAAACTTTTAAGAGCAATCTTTGCTGAAAAGGCAAGAGATGTTAAAGATAATTCATTAAGAGTTCCACACGGAGAAGGTGGTAGAGTTCTTGATGTAAAAGTGTTTGACAGAGAAAAAGGTGATGAATTACCACCAGGAGCAAATACTGTAATTCGAGTTTATATAGCTCAAAAACGTAAAGTTTCTGTAGGTGATAAATTATCAGGTCGTCACGGAAACAAAGGTATCGTATCTAGAATTCTTCCTAAAGAAGATATGCCATTCTTACCAGATGGTACTCCGGTCGATATAGTATTAAATCCACTTGGTGTTCCTTCTCGTATGAACGTTGGTCAAACTTATGAATGTTTACTTGGTTTGGCTGCATATTTGACTAAAGAACATTACGAGGCTCCTTCTTTTGATGAAAGATATGGTGACAATCAATCAGAAATTGCAACTAAAGCTGAATTATTAAGAGGTATAAAAGAATCTGGTTGTGATTGGGTAAGAGAAGATGGTAAAGTTTACTTAATCGATGGTAGAACCGGGGAACCATTTGATGAACCAATCGCTGTTGGTCTTTCATATATCTTGAAATTAGTTCACTTAGTAGATGATAAGATTCACGCACGTTCAACAGGTCCTTACTCATTAGTAACACAACAACCACTAGGAGGTAAGGCTCAGTTTGGTGGTCAAAGATTTGGAGAAATGGAAGTTTGGGCACTTGAAGCTTATGGTGCAGCATACACACTTCAAGAAATGTTGACTATTAAGTCAGATGATGTTAATGGACGTAACAGAGCTTATGAAGCTATTGTTAAAGGTGATAACATTCCAAGACCAGGAATTCCTGAGTCATTTAAGGTACTTGTAAGAGAATTGCAAAGTATCGGTTTAGATATTACTGTAGCTAAGAAAAACGGTATGGAAGTTGATTTAATGTCTGATATGGATGATTTGCGAAAAGCAGCTCCAAAAAGAACTTTATCAGATATAGATTCAGAGTTATTAAATATTAATTTCTTTGATACTTCAACAACGTTAGGCGAAATATAAGGAGATAGGAAATTGTCTACAAGTATTGATTATTTTGATTATATACGTATAAGTATCGCTTCACCAGAGAGAATATTGAAGTGGTCTTATGGAGAGGTTACAAAACCTGAAACTATAAACTATAGAACTTTAAAACCAGAAAGAGATGGTCTTTTCTGTGAAAGAATTTTTGGACCAACTAAGGACTGGGAATGTTATTGTGGAAAATATAAAAGAGTTCGTCATAAAGGTATTATTTGTGAACGTTGTGGCGTAGAAGTTACAGATTCAAAAGTTAGACGTCATAGAATGGGACATATTAAATTAGCAGCTCCTGTTTCTCACATATGGTTCCTTAAAGGTATTCCTTCTTATTTAGGTTTGCTTTTAGATATGACGTTAAAAGATTTAGAACAAGTTATATATTTTAATAATTATGTTGTTTTAGATCCTGCTGATAGCCCATTCAAAAAATTACAACTTTTAACTGAAGAAGAGTATGAAGATTTTATCATGGAAAATGAAGAATCAAAGCTAGAAGTTGGAATTGGTGCAGAAGCTATTAAAAAACTTTTAAGTGAAATAAATGTAAAAGAATTAGCAGAAGAAATAAGATCTGAATTAGCAAGGCATGTTACTTCAGTGCAAAGAAAAGGTAAGCTAATCAAGAGATTAAGATTATTAGATTCTTTAATTTCATCTGAAACTGATCCTACTTGGATGGTAATGGATGTGTTACCAGTAACTCCACCTGATTTAAGACCAATGGTTCAATTAGATGGTGGAAGATTTGCTACTTCTGACTTAAATGATTTATATAGACGTGTAATCAATAGAAACAACCGTCTACAAAGATTATTAGAAATGGGTGCTCCAGAAATTATTGTAAGAAATGAAAAACGTATGTTACAAGAAGCTGTTGATGCTCTTATTGATAACGGTAGAAGAGGCAGAACTGTTGTTGGACCAAATAATAGAGCATTAAAATCTCTATCTAATATTATTGAAGGTAAACAAGGGCGTTTCCGTCAAAACTTATTAGGTAAACGTGTTGATTATTCCGGTCGTTCAGTTATTGTAGTTGGTCCTACATTGAAATTAAATCAATGTGGCTTGCCAAAGGAAATGGCTATTGAATTATTCAAACCATTTGTTGTTAATAAATTAATTGAAAGAGGATTTGTTCAAAATATCAAGTCTGCTAAGAAAATGATTGAAAGATCAGATGCAAGAGTTTGGGATATTTTAGAAGAAATTATTGATGGTCATCCGGTTATGTTAAACCGTGCACCAACCCTTCACAGATTAGGTATTCAAGCATTCGAACCAAAATTGGTAGAAGGTCGTGCAATTCAATTACATCCGTTAGTATGTACAGCGTTTAATGCTGACTTTGACGGTGACCAAATGGCTGTTCACGTTCCGCTTTCAATTGAGGCTCAAACAGAAGCAAGAATGCTTATGTTAGCAACTAATAATATATTAGCTCCAGCGAATGGAAAACCTATTATCACACCTTCTCAAGATATGGTTTTAGGTATGTATTATTTAACTATTATGAAGGATCCGGAACAAGATGTTCAAGGATATTTCTATAGTTTCCAAGATGCTATATCAGCATTAGAAGCTAAGGTGATAACTCTTCATGACAAAATTGTTGTTCGTGATGAAAAGGGTAAGAGAATAGAAACTACTGTTGGTAGAATAATATTTAATGAAGCTGTTAGAAAAGCATTAGCTTAGAAATTAAAAGGAATAATTGAGGAAAATATAATATGGAAAATACTTATACACACAAAACTCATACTCCTGATTTCATAAACAAACAAATGGATAAAAAGGGGTTGAATAAGTTATTAGCTCAAATGTATTTAGAGTATGGTGGTGCTAAAACTGCTGAATTAGCAAATACATTGAAGAATTTAGGATATAAATATGCAACAAAATCTGGTGTTACTATTTCAATAGCAGATTTGTCTGTTCCAGAATCAAAGAAAGATTTGTTAAAAGAGGCTGAAGCTGAAATAGAAAAATCAACACACAGATATTTAAAAGGTGAAATTACAGAAGTTGAAAGATATACAAAGGTTATTGATACTTGGTCTGAAACTACTGCTAAATTAACAGAACAAGTTGTTGAAAATTTTGATAAATTAAATCCAGTTTATATGATGGCGTTCTCTGGTGCGAGAGGTAATTTGTCACAGGTTTCTCAATTAGTAGGTATGAGAGGTTTGATGGCTGACGCACAAGGACAGATCATCGACTTACCGATAACATCAAACTTTAAAGAAGGCTTATCTGTAACTGAATATATCATTTCTTCATATGGTGCTCGTAAAGGTCTTGTTGATACTGCGTTAAAAACTGCTGACTCTGGATATTTAACTAGACGTTTAGTGGATGTTGCTCAAGATGTTATTATTAGAGCTGAAGATTGTGGTGGGGATAAATATATTAATATGAAGTCTATTTGTGATGGCGATAATGTTATTGTTCCATTAATAGACAGATTATTAGGTAGAACTGTTGCTCAAGATATTTTTGATGAAGACGGTAAAACTTTATTAGTAGCTAAAAATACTACTTTGGACAGAAAAGATATTAAGAAGATTTCTCATTTAAATTTACAAGAATTAAAAGTAAGATCAGGTTTAACTTGTTCTTTAGAATATGGTGTTTGTCAAAAATGTTATGGATGGGCTTTAACAACTCAAAAACTGGTTGATGTAGGTGAAGCAATAGGTATTATTGCAGCTCAATCAATTGGTGAACCTGGTACACAGCTTACAATGAGAACATTCCACACTGGGGGGGCTGTTGGTGTAAAAGAAGCTACTAAAGAAATTCACGCATCAGAAGCTGGTATTGTTGATTCTAAAATTAAAACAAGAGAATTAAGGACTCGTCACGGGGATGTTGTAAAAGTTTCTATTTATGAAGCTGATATAGAAGTAAAAGGTAAAAAATCTATTAAGTATCATATTCCAGCAGGAGCAGTTGTATTCTTTGAAAATGGAATGGAAGTTGATAAAAACTTTAAGTTGGCTGAATATAAACCAAATTCAAATGATGCAAGTCGTTTGACAGAGAAAGCAACAAAAGATATTAATGCTGATATGTCTGGCGAAGTTTTATTTGAAGACTTTATTGCAGATGAAAAGAAAGACAGACAAGGTAACATTTCTAGAACTGCCAATAAAAATGGTATAGTTTGGATTATTGGTGGAGATGTTTATAATTTACCGGGTGGTTCAAAAGTTCTTGTTGCTGATGAACAAAAAGTAAAAGCAGGTGATAAGCTTGCAGAAACAATTATGATTTCAGAACACGGTGGTGAAGTTAGATACGCTGAAGATTTGGTTGTTGAAGAAATCAAATCAGGAAAAAATAAAATTAATAAAATTGTTCAAGGTAAGGAAATTACAATCGTTATTGCATCTTTAAATCCTGCAAATGCGAAATTTGAACAAACTAAAAAAGAACAATTATGGACAGTTGATAAAACAGGAGAAAGATTCATTGTTAAAGCTCCAATTGATACTACAGTTGAAAATGGTATGATTATTGCTGAGTTAATTGATGATGAATGTGCTGTTACATCTTCTGGTGAAATTAAATATTTAGATATAGAAGTAGACGATAATCAAATAGTAACAAAACCTGGTAATATTGTATTTATTCCGGAAGAAGTTCATCAGATAAATAAAGACTCTTCTTTGAAAATGGTAGATAACGGAACTTTTGTAACTGCTGGAACTGAAATAGTAAAAGATATCTATTGTCATATTGATGGTATCGTTGAATTTAAAGAGTTTAATGATGTTGTCCATGAAGTAACAATTAGACCAGGAGAAGTACATACTTTATCTAGTGTTTCTGAATTAAAGGTTGAAGAAGGTACTGTTGTAGAAGAAGGTACTGTTATCGCAAAAGGTATTAAAGCAAAAGAAACTTCTATAGTTACTATTATGGAAATGGATTTTGATGATTTAGATATTGATGATCTTGATGAAGATATTGATACTTCTTCATTAGATGAAGATTCAATAGAAGACAAACCTATTCAAATTTTAGTTCGTCCTGTTCAACCTATGTTTATTGAACAAAAAGATGTTTCTATAAAATTTGAAACTACTGATGAATTAATTAATATTGTTCCTGTTACTCAACTGCAATACAAGGATGGTGCAAGAGTAAGAAATTTAGATGGTGCAACTTTAACTAGAACTAGTTTAGTACTTCAAATGCAAGGTTATTTATCACATCTAAAAGGTTTGGTAGAACTTGATGCAAGTGGAGAATTAAAGATCGTTGTTCTAGAAACATTAATTGTTCGTCGTGAATTGGAAGGTAATTCAAAAATGAATAGCTCATTACAAACTGAGTTATTAGTTAATAACGGACAGGTAATTGAACCAAGAACACCAATCGCAAAAACAGAAGTATTAGCAATTAATGATGGTGTTGCATCAATTAAAGGTGATGTTTCTGAATCAAGACGTTTATTATTAAATTGCAGTAACTTTGAAACGGTTATAAATACAAAATCAAAACCTACTGTAAAAAAAGGAAGCTTTATAAAAATTGATTCTGAATTAGCTAGTTCAGGAGAGTTGGCTACTGTTTCCGGTAAAATTATTGACGTTACTGATAAATCAGTAACTATTAGAAATGGTAGACCATATTTGATTAGTCCAGGTACAATGTTACAAGTTGAAGCAGGGGCTTTAGTATTACGCGGTGATATGCTTGCAACATTAGTTTTTGAAAGAGAAAAAACTGGTGATATCGTTCAAGGTCTTCCAAGAGTAGAAGAATTATTAGAAGCAAGAAAACCTAAAGACTGTGCTATTTTAGCAGAATATGATGGTGTTGCAGAAATCGAAATTGAGGATGATGTACCTAGATTATTCTTAGTAGCGGATGGTGGCAGTAGAACTGAAATTAAATTCGCTATTGATGCAAGTATTGTTGTTCAAAATAAACAAAAAATTAAAAAAGGTCAACCTTTAACAAGCGGCCCGCTAAATCCTCATGATGTAATAAGATTATGCGGACCTGAAGAAGCTCAACAATATTTAGTAGACGAAGTTCAAAGAGTTTATCGCTCTCAAGGTGTTGAAATTGCGGATAAACATATTGAAATTATTGTTCGCCAAATGACTAAAAAAGTTAGAGTAATTGATTCTGGTGATACAAATTTACTACCAGGTGAATTAGTTGAAGTTCAAACTTTTGAAAATGAAAATAAAGCTGTAAGAGAGCACGACGGACAAGAAGCAACATGCGAATACATGTTATTAGGTATAACAAAAGCTTCATTGAATACTGAAAGCTTTATCTCTGCAGCATCTTTCCAAGAAACAACAAGAATACTTACAGAAGCAGCTGTGGAAGGTAAGAAAGATCTATTAAGAGGTTTGAAAGAAAACGTAATTATAGGTCGTTTAATTCCTGCTGGTACTGGTTTCCATCACTTATCTTTTGCTAGTGAAGAAAGAGATAAAGAAGCTCAAAAACGTGC
Source organism: Candidatus Gastranaerophilales bacterium (assembly GCA_944325545.1). GTDB lineage: Bacteria > Cyanobacteriota > Vampirovibrionia > Gastranaerophilales > Gastranaerophilaceae > CAG-196. Next base: position 33,656 of record CALVAM010000007.1, read on the forward strand.
AGCTCAAAGAAATCAAGCAAGAAAACCTTCTGCTATTTTAGAAGAAATAGAAGGTATGTTTGGAACTCCTGATTTACTAGTTGGTGATGATAATAATAAATAGTTAGATTATCTTATAATTAAAAGACGATGATTTTACATCATCGTCTTTTTTATGTTAAAATCAAAAAGAGGTGATATTTTGACAATAAAAATAGCAATTACAGGGAAAAGTGGCAGTGGTAAAACTACACTTACAAAAGCTTTTTATAATGTAATACAAGAGATGTTTCCAAATAAATCAATACTTTTATTTGATAATGATTTATCTAGTGAATTAGCCCATTCTTTTGGTTTTGATATAAGAAATACTATTTATGGGATTAGAAGTGGTAAACATGAATATAAAACAGGTATTCCTCAAGGAATGACAAAACAAGAATATGTAGAATGGGCTTTGGAAGATATTTTAGTTTCTTTAAATGATAATACAGACATTATTGTATCGTGGCTTTCCGGATCTAAAGATTGTAGGTGTCCAATTACAGAGCAAATTAATAATTCTTGTCAAAAGCTAATAGATAGATACGATTTTGTTCTTTTTGACTGTGAGTTTGATTTAAAATATCTAAATCAGTTAGTAGATGTTGATGCTGATCTATCAATTATTGTTTCTAATCCGACAATTGATTCTTTGCATTTAGCGAAAAGAATAAATGAATATTCTATGAAGTATGCTGTAGGTGGACAATTAGGAATTATTATTAATAAGGTCAATAATCAAGATTTAAGTTTTATAAATCAGCAACTTTCTGATTCAGATTTAGATATCTTAGGAACTGTTCCTTATGACAATAATTTAATTACAGGTAATCTTGACAGAAAATCCTTGATTGTGGAGGATGCTGTCAGACAATTTTATTATCGATTGAATTTGCCTCAGGAGAATAAATGATGATATTAGATGGGAAAAATGTTGCTTCTAAAATTTTAACGATGGTCAAAAATAAAGTTGACAGCTTAGATATTAAACCTCATTTGGTTGTTATTTTAGTAGGTAATAATTCTGCTAGTAAAATTTATGTGAATAATAAAAAACTTGCAGCAGAAAAAATAGGAATAAGGTCTTCTATTATAGAATTTCCAGATACTATATCAGAAGAAACTCTTCTTGATAAAATTATTGAATTAAATAATAATCCGGAAGTAACAGGTATATTAGTTCAATTACCACTTCCTAAACATATTGATAAAAATAAAGTTGTTATGACAATTTCACCTAAAAAAGATGTTGATGGTTTTACTCCTGAAAATGTTGGTAAACTCGTAATTGGACTTAAACCATACTTTTACCCTGCTACTCCACAAGGTATATTGATGTTATTGGATGAATATTGTATTCCAATAAAAGGTGCTGATGTTGTCGTTATTGGTAGGTCAAATATCGTAGGAAAACCTATGGCCCAAATGTTTTTGAATAGAGATGCAACTGTGACATTGTGTCATTCTTATACTAAAAATTTAGATGAAAAAATAAAAACCGCTGATATCATCGTATCTGCGGTAGGTAAAAAGATTGTAAGATGTAAGATGGTTAATAAAAATTCTGTTATCATTGATGTTGGTATCTATAAAGATGTCAATGGTAAACTTACAGGTGATGTTGATTTTAATATTGTTGAACCAACTGTTAAATATATTTCACCTGTCCCCGGTGGGGTTGGTCCTATGACTATTGCTTCGTTAATGTATAATGCTTCAATTATATATTCATAAGACCTTTGTGTATTAATTATGATTGTAATAAACCTGTGTCTTGAGCTGCAGTAGAAGTTGCTGTTTTTTCGGATTCTTGTTGAGCTCTTAACTCTTCTAACATAGTATCATACATTGTCTTCATTGTATCATATTCAATATCTAAGTCTGCTAATTCTAATGATAATTCTTCATCATATTGTTTTACTTTCGCATGTGCATATGCATCAGCAATCATTTCATTTTGGTTATTTTCACTTACTCTAACACCACCAACATTTAATTCTTTAGTATTATCAATTGCTGAATCAAATGCACTTTGCCATTTTTCTTCATATTTAACTTGTTTTTGAAGCTTTTCACTATTTGCTTCATATTTTGCATTCCAAAATATAGATTGTTGAGTATAATAATTAATGTCTGCGTTTGTGTTTAATAAATTTCCTAATAATGCTGCTGTATTTGCCATTTTCTTACACCTTATGTTTTACATCTTACATATATATAAAGTGTATAAAAAATATGCAATTTCAACTTTATTTTTATTTGTTACAAAACTTAACAAAAGGATAAACGTAATTTATCGTTTATCCTTTATTCAGAACTATAATAATAATTAGTTATTACTTAATACTAATTTAAAAGTTGCTAAATTCTTTATTGAAAGCATTCTATGTTTATTACCTTGCTTTTCAGAAATTGCAAAAATTCTACAAATTCTTTGAATTTCTTCAACATCCTTTCTTGAATTAAGCTTATAGACATTTTCTATTGGGTCTGCTATTACTGACATTGATGCGTATAATTCTTGTTCTGTCATATATCTTTCCTTTATTTAAACTTCTTATGTATATATAAAGTATTTCATATTTAAAAAATTGACTTTTTAAAGAACATATGTAAAGAAATGTAAACAAAATCCAATTTTAAATACGTAAAACACTGTAATAATTGCAAAATAGAATGTTTTATAGTATCTTAATCTTGTGGTTAATATGACAATAGATTTTAATGGTATTCTTAGTGATTGTGGAGTTGGTAGTCAGTCCGACGATATTGTTATAAAAAAAATAGCAAATTTAGAAGAATTTTATGATGAGTGTGATTTAATAAATATTTATAACTTTCTATTAAAAAATATTAGAATTCCAGAATTATTAATAGGAGTAATTAAATTAACTTCTTCTCATAAAAATCAAGAAACTTTATCAATTTTACTAGATTTTTTACTATTAAAAAATATCAATATAGAAGATTCAGATAGCTTAATTAATTTAAGGGTAGTTTGTGCTAAAGAAATTTCTAATTATAAAGATAAAACTACTGTTGGAGTTTTTTTATATTGCTTAAATAATAAAAACGAACATTATAAAGTTAGATTAGCTTGTGCGGATGCTTTGGGCAGAATTGGAGATAAATTAGCTGTAAATTCATTAATACATATTGTAGAAGATGAAGAAGAAAAATCTTTATATGTAAAAGAATCTGCAACTTTTGCATTGGGTTTGTTAGGCGATACCAGTGCAATTGAACCATTAGTTGCTATAATGGATGCAAAGCAAGGACTGCTTGATAAATTCTCATTTTTAAAAGAAAAAATTATAGAAGCTTTAGGAAAACTAAATATTAATAATAAAAAAGTATTAAAAGTTTTAAAGAATTCATTAATGGATTCTTCTCCAATAGTTAGAATTAACGCAATAGAAGCTTTAATGAATAGTGATTATGAAGAGTCAGTTGATTTAATTAGGATCAGTCTAAAAGATGAAGATTTTGAAGTAAGAAGAAATGCTTTAATTGCTTTATATAATTTAATAGGACGAGATATCTTGGATGAAGTTATTTCTCTTCCTTCTTATGATAATGAATTAAAAAATGAAGCTCAAAGTTTAATAAATGAATACGAGAATAAGGAATAATTTTTATGATTAAATCTATAATTTTATTATCTGCAGGTTTAGATTCATTAGTAGTATTAGGGTATTGTAAAGATAAGTATGGTATTGATTTAGCTTTAACTTTTGATTATGGGCAAAAATCAGCTAAGCAAGAAATAGAAGCTTCAAAAAGTATTTGTAATTTTTATAAAATAAATCATAAAGTAATTGTACTAGATTGGTTAAAAAATATTACTAAAACTTCTTTAGTTTCAAAAAATAATATTCCTACTGAAAATTTAGGAACTAATGAAAGTGCTCAAGCAGTTTGGGTTCCAAATAGAAATTCTTTATTTTTAAATATAGCAGCTTCTTTTGCGGATTCTTATGATTATAATTATATTTTATTTGGAGCAAATAAAGATGAGGCTGAAACTTTTCCTGATAATACAGAGATTTTTAGAGAAAAAATTTCTGACTTATTTCAAATTTCTACACTTTCAAAACCTAAGGTTATTGCACCCTTGATAAATTCGACTAAGAATGATATAGTAAGAATTGCAATAGAGAATTCTATTCCATTAGAATTAGTAAGAAGTTGTTACGATTCAGGAAAAAAACATTGTGGTAAATGTGAGTCCTGTAAACATTTAAAAAATGCTTTATTAAGTAATAATGGGGAAAGATATATAAATATATTATTTTGAGGACTATGAAGATAAAGTTTATTGAAGAAGAGGTGAAATATATAGGATCACAATTAGCACCACACTGGATTTATAAAAATTATAAAATTCAAGGAGATGCTATAGTTGCTTTTTGTGGCGAATGTGATGTTAAGCTCACAGAGATGGTTGATATAGAAGATGTAATTAATAACGAACCAATTTATAGCAAATATATGCTCAGTTTTATTACGGAGCAATTTGGTGTAAATTTGATGGAAGGAGTTTTAAGACAACGTTTGTTAATAACTATTATTAAAGAATTACTTGAACAAAAAGGAGTTTTTGTTATACGCAATGGCGATGATTTAATGATAGATGGTAAAAAATTATCGGTTTCTATTGCTACTAAATCAATAAATTCTATTTTAATACATACAGGATTGAATATAATTTCAGAGGGAGCTCCAATTGAAGCTTCAGGTTTAAGGAGTGAATTAGGTATTAGTGACATAAAAACATTTGCTCAAGATGTAATGTCAAAATATGTTGCAGAAATTGAAGATATAAAGCTTGCATGTGCAAAAGTTCGTGGAGTATATGAATAATGGGAAAGCAGTTTGGGTATAAGAAATATATGAAAAAAGATGTTCAAAGTAATAATAGTTCTTTGTTCAAGATTTTTGTGATTTCTTTTTTTGGAATGTTATTAGTTTTTACATTTTTAATAAAATCTTTTTCTCCGACTGTTGATACTTCAATTGGGGACTATAAATCTGAAGAACAATTAGATGAAAATTATAATGATAAAGTTGTTAATGTTGATAATAGATTAGAATCAATTCAAAATGAAGATCAAGGAAAGAATTTTTCAGAATTAATGAGAGCTGCTGAAACAAGTTCTAATAATAGTTCAGTAGAGGGTAATAATAAAATAATAAATGATTCTGTGGCAGATAGTCAGGCTACACCTGCTAATAGTAACGATTCTCAAAGTCAACCGATAGTATCAGTTACTCAACCTGAGCCAATATATAAAGTTTTTGTGGGCTCATATACCTCAGCAGAACAAGCGAAAGTTGCAAAAGATATTATATTAGAGTCCGGTAGTTCTTTAAATCCTATTGTTAAATGTATTGGCTCCAATAATTATACTTTGCAAGTTGGTATTTTTAAAAATAAAAAAAGTGCAGAAACTTTGTTGTATACAGTACAACAAAGTAATTTACCTGGACGTATTGTTCAGGATTATTAAAAAAAACTTTACATCGTGAAATATTTTAATTAATTTTAAATATTTTATGTTAGAGTATAAAAAGAAATCCGTTATGGGGAATAAGGTTAGCTATCATAAGTTAGTATAGGAGATTTTTAATGTCTAATTATTTGACAAAAGAAGAGATAAGACAATGGCGTAGTTCGTTAGAAAAAATTACTTTAGAGGAATTCGCAGCACGTTTGGGAAAAGAAGTTGAAGAAAAAAAGAATACAAATGATTTAATAGATATTGTTATGTCAAAGGGTACTTCTTCCACCCCAATAACTAATTCTTCAAGCAATGATTTTTCTAAAATTGCAGAAAGAGCTTTTAAACGTGAAAGACAAATTTCTCACACTCCTTTTTCTGTAAGTAAAAAAGATTTAATGGAAGAAAATAAAAAGATAAATTTAAATAAAAATGACGAAAATTCGCCTTCGTTTATAAAGAAGTCAAATATATTAAAGAAACTTTCTGTAGAAGCAAAAATTGAGGATATTAAAACAAAAAAAGATAATCAAATAATATTAAAAAAATCATTAACCGATAGAGAGCAACTAGTATTCGATTATTTTATGAACAATATTGGAAAAACTGTTTATGCAAAAGATTTAGCTGTTTTATTAAATTTACCAAGAGATTATGTATATAAATATATAAAAAATTTAAGAGCAAAAATAGAAGGTGATAGGCTTAAAAATGTTGCTAGTGGTGGTTACATGTTAGTGGAATAATATGAAAGTAGTTAATTTACTGGATTTTATAAATAAAACAAAAGATTTTTATACTCTTAATTATTCATCGCTTAATGAAGATTTGGTTAATTATTTTGATCTTATTGTAAATGATGATCAATTTGTTCAATCGATTGACTTAGGACTTCTGTATTTAAAAAAAATAGCTCCTGAAAAATATATAATAGTTGATGGTGTTAATAGAATTTTGTCATTATCCTTATTATTGCACGCTATTTGTGAATGTTACAAAAAAACTTCTAATCAAAATACAAAAGCTATTAAAATTATTAATGATAAATATATTGTAAAAAATTTAAAGTATAAATTACATTTAAATGAAAAAGAGGATATTATATATAAAAAAATTATAAAAGGAGAGAGACTATCCGATAAGGAAAAGCAAAATCCTTTATTCAAATTAATGCATAAATATTGGACAATTATTAAAACTGATAGTATAAAAGCTGCTAATATATTTAAATCATTAAAAAAAATAAATATTACTATTATAGATGTTGATTTAATTTCAGAACGTGAATTATATTATAAGCTTAATTGTTTTAGAAAAATTAATCAGTATATTTTAATAGATGATTATTTAAAAGAAATTGGTGTTCTAGGAGATTGGACAAATATAAAAAATTTATATTTAAAAAATGAAAATGATATTTTTATGTTTTTAAGAGATTTCTTTATTACAAAGTTTAATTATAAAAGATTTAATCCTGAAAAGGTTTATATAAATTTCGTAAATTATTTTGAAACAATGCTTCAATATTTATCAGAAGAATTGATAATAAAAAAAATTCAGAAAGCTGCAAGATTGTATCATAATATGATTAATATAACGTTCAATGATGAGGATATAAAAGCCGCATTTATAAAAATAAAAGAATATGCTGGAACGGATACTTTTCCATACTTATTAGATGTGTACCAAGATTACAATGATAATAATATTTCCCACCAGACTTTTATAGAAATTTTAAATACAATTATTGAATATCTCTCTAATAGAAATAAAGATAGTAATAATATTGATTTTAATGAACTCATTGAATATTTGAACGCTTTTGTAACTTGTAAATAAAATAACATAATTGGAAAATACATTAACAATATTTAATTATATCAATATATACTATATATAGTATATGGAATTAAGATATTTTAATGGAGGCAGTGTTATGGATAAAAACCATAATAGTAATAAACTTATGAATTTTTGTAATCAAGTTTTTTGTGAATTATATGTATTAGACACATTAGTAAAAATGACAAAAGAGGCCTGTGAAGATAGAGAATATAATGGTCAATATTACGGAATTCCTGTAGAAAAAATTAATAAACTTAGTGTGGAAAGGAATAATTATATAAATATGTTAACTTTATTATCAGAAAAGATAAATAGAGTTATGAATATAAATTTACAAATAGAAGAAGAATTAACTCTAGAGCAAAACCCCGACAATTGCAGCAGACAAGTAACAACTTAATGTTCCACAAATTAGAGCTTTTAAGCCAAGTCTTGCTAAATTTTTCTTTTGATTAGGAGCTAATTCTCCTATTCCACCAATTTGTATTGCAATAGAACCAAAATTTCCAAAGCTACAAAGAGCAAAACTTGCCAACATAAAACTTTTAGGATCAATATAATTAGCTATATTCGTTAAATTAACATAAGCGACCATTTCATTTAATACAATTTTAGTACCCATTAAAGCTCCAACAATAGAAGCGTCTTTTAATGGAACTCCTATTATAATTGCAAAAACAGCAAATAGTTTTCCAAGAATAAGTTTTAACGATAGATGAGTTAAAAATGCTAAATTTGAACAGCCAGGAATAAATTTAAACATAAATAACCCCAGAAGTCCTAGAATCCAATCTATAAAAGCAACTAAAGCAACTAAAGCAAGAATCATTGCAGTAACATTTATCGCAACTTTCATACCTTCAGAAGCCCCATTAGATATTGCTTCAAAAACATTCGCAAAAGTTTTACGTTTTGATATTCTGATATGATCTCTTGTTTCAGGTTCTCCGGTTTCCGGGTAAACAATCTTAGCTAATATCATAGCACCGGGAGCCGCCATAATTGATGAGGCAAGAATATAGTGTGCCGGAATTCCCATACCAATATAAATAGGCATTATAGCACCAGATATACAAGCCATACTACCGGCCATAGATGCTAACAATTCAGAGCGGGTTAATTTCTCTAAGTATGGCTTTATCATTATTTGTGCGAGTATTTGACCAACAAAAGAGCTTGCTACATTTGAAAGAGCTTCAGCACCAGATACATTCATAATTTTATTCATAGCTTTTCCTAATATAGCTACGACTCTTTGCATAATGCCGTAATAATAAAGAATATTAACTAAAACCATCATGAAAATATTTGTACAAATCAACTGAACAGCAAATATACTGCTACTTTTTCCAAATAATTCTGAAAGTTTTGTATTATCTAATAATGGTCCGAATACAAACAGCCCACCTTCAGTCGCAAATTCCAGAATTTTTTGAATAAAAAGCCCTATCATCAAAAATAATTTCTGACCCACAGGAACTTTAAAAATAAAAACCGCAAATATAATTTGTAATAAAAAACCTGTTATCATTGTTTTATAATTGATAGCTTTTCTATTATTAGAAAGAGCAAATACAATTAAAAATATTACAATAATTCCTATTAATCCAACAAATCTTTCCATATAACTCCTAGAACTATAATGTAATTATGAATATTATAACAAAAAAATATCTCTACAATTTAAACAGCTTCAATATAATTTACAATATCCTCTTCAGTATTCATTTCTGTCGTACAAACCAGAATTTTATCATTATCAATTTTTATACCACCTAATATTCCATTTTTCTTAAGATTTGCCAAAAATTTATCAGAATTATCAACGTTAATTACAAATTCGTTAAAGAAATTTTTTGATAATGTTTTAATACCTTTTCCATTCAACATTTTTGATAATGCGTGAGCTAAATTTGCAGATATAATACCCGTTTGTTTAAACCCTTTTTCGCCTAATAAACTCAAATATAATGTAGACATAAGAGCAATCAAGGATTGATTAGAACAAATATTACTTGTAGCTTTTTCTCTTTTTATATGTTGTTCTCTTGTTTGAATTGTTAATGTAAAAGCCTGTTCGCCTTCTTTATCTACAGTCCTGCCAACAAGTCTTCCTGGCATTTGTCGCATATATTGTTGTTTACATGCCATATAACCAGCATGGGGCCCTCCATAACTCATAGGTATACCTAATGGTTGAACGTCACCTACAACTATATCAGCATTTATTGGAGGTTTTATAATAGATAAAGCTGATAAATTTGCACAAACAACTAAAATAGTATTTATACTTTTTATTTCTTCAATTTCTCCAAAATAATCAGGATATTGTAATAAAACACAACAATATTCAGAACAATTATCAGGAATTGAATTAAAAAATTCAATTTCAATATTTTCAGCCCATAAATATGTTTTTATCACACTTATATACTCTGGATTTAGTCTCCTTGAAACTAAAGCTTTATTCTTTTTACCTTTATTAATTCTATTTGCCATAAGAATAGCTTCAGCACAAGCACTTGCCCCATCATACATTGATGCATTAGCTATATCCATTCCAGTTATTCTAGAGATCATTGTCTGAAATTCATAAATAATTTGAAGTGTTCCTTGAGAAATCTCAGGCTGATATGGCGTGTATGCAGTAAGAAACTCAAAGCGTTTTGCAATATAATCAATACAAGCAGGTACAAATTTGTTATATACTCCACCGCCCATGAAATAAGAATAATCAACCTTATTTTTATGAGCCAACATTTTTATATATCTTTGAGTTTCTAATTCACTTAACGGATTTTTTAAATTTAATTCCTTTAATTTATTTGGAATTTTTGTAAATAAATCCTCAACACAGCTTGCATATGAAATTGCTTCAAGCATCTCATTTCTTATTTTATCGTTATGTGCTATAAAATTTTTCATTATTCTATTTCTTCTTTATAATCTGAGTAATCAAGTAAATCCGCAAATTCCAATTGATCTGCATTTGATTTAATTTTTACAAACCATTTATTATCATAATTTTCATCATTTAATAATTCAGGGCTGTTAACAATTTCTTCATTGACTTCAAGAACTTCACCAGAAATTGGCATATAAACTTCAGATGCAGCTTTTACAGATTCTATTGTAGCAAAAGCTTCGTTTTTACTAAAATTTGTTCCGACATCTGGCAATTCAATAAAAACTATGTCTCCTAATTGTTCAATAGCATAATCCGTAATACCAACTAAATATTTATCATCTTGTTCGAGTATATACTCATGAGTTTTAGTACATAACATGCTTTCGTTCATTCGATAGTTCTCCTATATTTATTTTAATTTATTTCTTTTCGTTACAAATGGACGTTTTACTATTTCCGCATCGTGTAATTTATCTCTTATCATAATTTGAATTGTAGAGCCTACAGATAAATTGTCAAGATTTTTAACATATGCTAAACCAATATTATCACCTCGAGAAGGAGAAATCCCTCCGCTTGTCACAATTCCTATTTTATTATTATTGAAATATACATCATAACCATGACGTGCTATTGATTTATCTAACATTCTAAAACCTACTAATTTTTTTTCTATGCCATTTTTTAGTTGATTTTCAATAATACATTTACCATTATATTCTTGATTTTTATCTTTAGGAATAGACCAACTTAAACCGGCTTCAATAGGCGTAGTATTTTCATCCAAGTCATTTCCATATAGATGTAGTGCAGCTTCCAGTCTTAAAGTATCTCTTGCTCCTAAACCTATCGGCTTTATATTATACTCTTTACCAGCCTCAAGTAATTTATCCCATAAATATTCTGAAAACTCGTTTTTAACTAATATTTCAACCCCATCTTCACCTGTATATCCTGTTCTAGAAATCCATACATTTATATTAAATAATTCATCCCGTTTTATTGAGAAAAAAAATGGTAAATTAATTAAACCAATTTCTTTCAAAAACTCGGAAGATTTTGGTCCTTGTACAGCTATAAGCGAGTAATTGTGAGATTCATTTATAATATCAACATTAAAACCTAGTTTATTACGCACCATCCAATTTAAATCATCATCTATTCTTGATGCATTTACAATTAACAAATATTTATAATCTTCTAATTTATATATGATTAAATCGTCAATAATTCCTCCGTTTTTATTTGTTAATTGACAATAAATTGCTTTCAATGGTATTAATGTATCAATATTTTGTGGAACGATTTTATTTAAATAAGGTAGAGCATCCTCTCCTTTTACAATAATTTCTCCCATATGGGATACGTCAAAGATACCAACACTATTCCTAACAGCCTTATGTTCTTCTATTATGGAATCATATTGAACAGGCATCTCCCAACCGGCAAAATCTACCATTCTAGCACCTAGTTTTATATGCTTATCATGTAAAAAAGTCTGCTTTGTCATATCCCCTCCCAATATCCACATTTATTTTCTTAATAAATGTGGATATTGTCAAGAGGTTTTAACCGATATTTTGAATTTGTTTATATAAATCTTTTACTTCTTTCGACATATTTTTAGGTATTACAATTTTAATTTTTACTTTCAAATCTCCATAGCCACTTTTCATAGGAAGTCCCATTTGTTTTAAACGTAATGTTTGACCGCTTGATACTTCTTGAGGTATTTTAATGTTTAATTTACCGTGCAAAGTTTGTACTTCTTTTGTACACCCCAAAACTGCTTCAGGAGGAGTAATTTCTAGTTCCTTAATAAGATCTACACCATCAAATTCATATTCACTATCTTTAAAATGAATAACGAGAAATAAATCACCTTTGTTTCCGTATCTATCTGCTTTACCCTCACCTTTTAAACGAACTTTTTGTCCTTCTTCTATACCTTTTGGTAATTTTACCTTAACAGTTTTATTATTTGTAACAATACCGGTTCCACCACAATTAGAACAATAACCGTTTCCGTTACATTGAGTACATTTTTCTACTTCTTTAAAAGAAACACTAATCGGTTTTCCATCAAATATTTCTTTAGCAGTAACATTTAAATTCTTGGTTATATTTAAACCTTCTGTAGCACTAGCTTTTCTTTGTCTTGTTTGAGAACTATTTTTTGTATTTCTAGTAAAATCAAAGCCACTAAAGCCTTCATTATTCATATTAACACCGGCACCCATCATGTCCCCGAATAAGGAACTGAAGAAATCTGAGAAACCTCCAGAACCTCCAAAGTCAAAACTTTGAGCTCCACCTTGATTAAAGTTAAAACTAAAATTTTCAAAACCTGGAGGAGGTGTATAATCTGCCCCACCTTGCCAATTTGCCCCTAGGCTATCATATCTTTGACGTTTTGCTTTATCAGATAAAACTTCGTATGCTTCATTTATATCTTTGAATTTTTCTTCAGCTTCTTTTGTTTTGTTTACATCAGGATGATACTTCCTTGCTAATTTTCTATATGCAGACTTTATTGTTGCATTATCAGCATCTCTTGTTACTCCTAAAATTTCATAATAATCTTTATATTTCATATAACGTCCTTTACTTTAGTTATATAATAATACAAAATTTTATAAATCTTAATAATTTTAATCTTTTTTTAATAGTATAATTTTATGATAAAATACAATCAAAGAAGGATGTAAATAGTATGGATATAAAAAAGATTTTATTTAGAACTAATTCTATTGATGTAGAAAAAGCTTTACCTGATGCTGTAGTAATGTGTACCAAAGATGGAAAAATAGAATGGGTTAATGATGTGGCTGCTGAAATTTTTGAAACGTCCAAAATGCATTTATTAACATCAAATATTTCAGATTTCATTGAGAATTCAATGAACTTGATATTGAACTCTCTTGTTTTACAAAAACCTGTGATAACTAAATTTGTAAATAAAGAAGTTTATTTTGATATGACCGTTAAAGAAATTAATGAAGGTTATGTATTAGATTTTAGAGATAATATCTCAAATGAGTTAAATGTGAATAATATAAATATTGAAGAAAATATAAGTAAAGATAAAAATAATTTTTTATTAAAAATAGCAAATGATTTAAAATCTCCTATTCAGTCTATAGTAGGTTTTTCTCAAGCCATGGCAGATGGATTGGGTGGGGAATTAAATGAGCAACAAGAAAAGTATATAAAAATTATTAATAAAAATTCGACCGATCTGATGTATTTTATTGCCAAAATGCTTCAGTTATCTCAAACAGAACTAGATTTAAATACAATTGAAAATAAAATATTCGATATTCAGAGTTTGGTATCGGCTGTTATTAAATATAATGAACAATTATATAAAGAGAAAGAAATAAAGTTCTCTATAATACTAGAAGAAGGTGTAAAAAAGACTATAGCAACTGATGAAAATATAGTTAAAAATATATTACAAAATATTTTAGAAGCTATTTTGAAATCGGTTGATTTAGGCGAAATTGTTATTAACATTACCAATCCCTCTTCTGAGCTTTTGTTTGAAAAAGGACTTAATGAAGCCAATTATATTCAAATATCAATTTCATCTTCATCTATGTTATTATCTGAAAATGAATTAGATTTCATGTTTGATCCATATAAAATTTTAGATTCTTCAAACAGAAAGAATGTATTAAGAGCTATGATCCTTGCAAGTGTTAGAAATTGGATTCAACAATTAAATGGTACTGTTTGGGTAGAATCACAAATATTAAAAAATACTTGCTTTAATGTAATCATTCCAACTAATTAGGGTAATTTATGAGTAGTGTTATATTAAAAAATCTAGTTAAAAGTTATGATGGTAAGAAAAATATAATTGATAACATAGATTTAAAAATTAAAGATAAAGAATTTATTGTCTTAGTAGGCTCTTCAGGATGTGGAAAATCTACAATATTGCGTTTGATTTCAGGATTAGAAGAAATAACTTCTGGAGAGATTTTTGTAGACGGAGAAAAAGTTAACAATGTACATCCAAAAGACAGAGATATAGCTTTTGTTTTTCAAAGTTACGCCTTGTATCCCCATATGAGTGTTTATGAAAATATTGCTTTTGGCCTCAAAATGCGTAAATATGATAAATTTTATATAAATAATAAAGTACAGTCAGTTGCGAAAGCTTTAAACTTACAAGATTTATTGGAGAGAAAACCTAAACAATTATCTGGTGGGCAACGTCAAAGAGTCGCTTTAGGTCGTGCAATAGTTAGAAATCCTAAAGTTTTCCTTATGGATGAACCGCTTTCTAATTTAGATGCAAATTTAAGAATTCAGATGAGATCAGAAATTAAAAAATTACATAAAGAATTGCAAACGACATTCATATATGTTACGCACGATCAGACTGAAGCTTTAACAATGGGAGATAGAATTGTTGTTTTGGATAAAGGAAAAATTCAGCAAGTAGATACACCTGAAAATATATACAATAAGCCTAATAATAAGTTTGTTGCAGGCTTTATTGGTCAAATGAACTTTATTGATGCATATATTGAAAATAACAACTTTGAGATAAATGGTGGTATATTTACAACTACTTTAAATAGAAATGGAAAAATTATAGTAGGTATTAGAGCTGAAAAGATGACAGAAGGTGATATTAACATTTTTGTAAAACCTGAAATTATCGAAATGACAGGAAGTGAAAGAATCGCTTATTTTAAATTAAATGGAAACACTTGTTCAGCACGTTTACCATTAGAATATAAAATTGAAGAAAATTTAAACTTGAAATTATCTGTAAATAACATGTATTTTTTCGATATTAATACTGGAGATATAATAACAAATGAAAAAAAATTATAAAAATTTATCTATAATTATACTGATACTTTGCATTTTATGCATAACAATATGCTTTATACCTATAAATGCTTCAAAATTTATACCAATCATTGAAAAACAAGTTTCAAATGAATTGGACGTTAATGTTCATATAGAAAAATTAATTTTTAGATTTGGTCCATCTTTAAAAGTAAAAGCTCCGGTTATGCATGTTATGTATAAAGATGGACAAAAATTTAGTCAATTTGATAATGTAAAATTTTTTATTCCTTGGTCTGCTTTATTAAAAGATGATGTAAATATAAAAAGAATTTATGCTGATAAATTCATCTTAAAGACATCATCTTCAGATAAATATTTAGCTGAACTTATTTCCAAATTAAATAATAAAGAATTTGACGAAACTCCTGATATAACATTCAAAAATTATAATATAAGTTACTATGATAAAGAATTAGATAAAAATTTAAAGTTAACTGGAGCAAACTTAGATCTCAAAAAAATTGTTAGTATAAAAAATTATAAGATTTCTACGCTAGGTGAATTTTATATAAATAATAAGAAATTTATATCATATGATATTTCTGTTTCTCCAAATATAAAAATGCCAGAAAACTTGAATAAAAATATTAAATATAAAGAAATTATTGAACAAATTATAAGTTTAGATTTCCATTCGGATATTATTGCTGATTTAAATATATACAATTCATTAGATGGAACAAATCAAATATCAGGACTTGTAAATATTGATAATATAGCAGTTCTTGACAACGCTCATAAAATGCCCAAAAGTTTTATTTATTTAACTTTTTTAGGAGATAAAGTTGGAGTACTCTCAAATATATATGCATCTAACGATAAAAAAATATACATAGATGGAGTTATAAACAATTCAAAAAAATTTGGAATAGATTTGAAAGTTAAGTCAGATGAAATTCAACTATCTGACATATATGATAAATTAAAATTAATTGTAAATTTTTCACAATTTAAAAATATAGATAAAATTTCCGGAACCCTAAAAGCTGATTTTAATATAAAAGGTGATATAAATAAATTAAAATCTTCTGGCTATTTGAAAATAAACAATGCAAATGTAAAATCTAATGGGATTGCAATTAGTAAGATTAATTCGGATATAGATTTTTCAAATAATGTAATATCAATAACAAACATGGTTGGATATGTAAGTAATTCTCCAATTTTAGTAAAAGGGAAAATTGATAAAAATATTGATATAGAAGTAATAATGAATAAAGTTCCTTTACAACAAATAATACCTAGTGATCTTGGCGTAAAAAATGGAGTGATATCTTTAGTAGCAAATATCTCAGGAACCTTTGAAGATATAATACATAAAGAAAATATTCAAATAGAAAATTTTATAGCTCAAACAAAACTTGGCGAAATGAAATTTAATACTTTAAAAATAGACACTAACAAAAATAATGTAGCAAGTATAAATAATATAACAATCAAAAATCCTTCTTTAGAATTAATAAAAGTACCAATTTTAAAACTAAATATTGATAGTGATTTTATAAAAGTACCTGAAACAAACATATTCATGCCAAATTCTAAATTAGGTTTAAAGGCTGAATTTACTGATTATAGTACAAAAGACATTACTTTTAATATTAATATTGATGGATTTATAAATTCCAGAGATATAAAACATTTAAAGACAATTTCTTCTATTTATCCTGTGAAAGCAAATTTAAGTGGTAATAAAGATATACAAAATATTAATTTGCAATTACTTTTTGAAAAATCTTTATTTTTTGATGAACCTTCTTTAATAAATTTAGTGTCAAAAATTGAAAATAACACGCTTAAGATTGATGAATTAAGTGTTCTATCATATTCCGGAAAATTTTGGGGAGAACTAAAATCAAATTTAAAAGGACCTAAAAAGCTTATATTAACAGGTAATATTGATAATATATATAAAGAGCCTTTATTAAAAAATATACGTTTATTTATACCTCAACCACTTAACATAACAATAGCTGATACTGTATCGCAAATAAAAGGAGATATCTTTTTATCAGGAAAAATAAATAAACCTGATATTATCGGACAACTTGCTATACAAAATTTAGTAAATCAATTTTTGGAATTAAACATTAATAATATGACAATTGACTTTAATAAAAATGTTGCAATATTAAATATTCCGGCATTAAAGATAGCAGATTCTTTTATGGGGCTTAATTCAACAATATCAACAGATTTTACAAAGGGCATAATAGTTAAAAATATCGGAATAAAATCAAAATATATTAATACAGATACTATTTTAATGTATAAAGATAACCCAATAATAAAAACATTCCCTATTACAATTAAAAATGGCAAGTTCTATTCTGAAAAAGCTTTAATATCAATTTATAATTCGCCCTTATATTTTTCGGCACTAAATACAGATTTCGAATTAAATAATAACCTTTTATTATTACGAAATCTCTCTTCAGAAATATTTAATGGAAAATTTGCTGGTGATATAGATTTTAATTTAAAAGATGAAAATTTTAAATCAAAATTACAAGGCAGAGGCATAAGTGCGGCACCAATATTTGATATAATTTCAATTAAAAAAGATACAGTAAGTGGCATTATGGATTTTGACACAATGATAGGAGGGAATATATCTTCTAAAGAATCATTAAAAGGTAATATAAAATTTATAGTACACAACGGAAGAATGGGAACATTAGGAAAACTTGAGCATTTATTATATGCACAAAATGTTATTGCTGATAATATGTTAAGAACATCTTTAAGTGTTATAACAAAAGCTATTATATTAAAAGACACAGGTTTGTTTAAATATTTACGCGGTGATATTAATTTAAAATCAGGCATAGCACACATTAATTTATTGCAATCTCAAGGACCTTTGATGAGTTTGTATATTAAAGGAACATACAATACATTAAATGATTATGGTCGTCTTCAAGTTTTAGGTAGATTGTCTGATGAAATAATTTCAGGTTTGGGGGCATTTGGTGAATTTTCATGGAATAAACTTCTGGTAATGCTAACCGGTGAAGATACAAAAAGTAATATTTTACCAGAAGATTTTGATAATTTGCCGCAATTACCTATGAAAAATACAAAAGAATTTAGAAGTATCATAAATGGCCCAGTAGAAAGCCCTAATTCAGTTATATTATTTAACTGGGTATCCTATTCTCAAAAATCTATGAGACAAAAAGATGTACCTATGTCTAATGTAAAAATACCTGAATTTATAAATAATTTACCGTACTAAAGCATGAGATTTGAATTAAATTAATCTATATATATGACTAATAATTCTTGTATTTTAATTGTATATTAATTATAATAGATAATATGGATTTAATAAAATCAGGACAAAGAGCTAGTATTTATTTTCAAAAAGATGAAAGTCTGGTAGAAATATCTTGTCTGATAGATAAAATATTTGACGATAGGATAGTTTTAGAGTTACCTCAATATTTTATGAGATATATTGAGTTTTTGGGAGTTGGAAAATATTTGACAGTAAAAATATTCTCAAAACTAGGTACTATAGATTTTAATACAATAGTAATAACGTCACCATTAGAGGAAGAATTTTCTATAGAATTTGATCCAAATGCTGTAAAATTAACACCAAATTCAGAAATTCCTTCTATTGGTGCTATTGAAAATTTTTATATACATATAAGTGACGAAGAAACATTACATGAGAAAACCTTTCAATTATCGACAAGCTACATAAAATTTTATTGTGATAAATTATTAAAAATCGGGTCTAGTTATAATTGTGAATTAATTTTACCAAATGATTATGGTAAAATAGAAGTTGAGGTTATAATTTCAGAAATTGATCCTGTCTATGATAATGAATATACAGCATTGTATTCTAAGATATCTGAAGAAGACAGGCAAAAACTACTCTATTATATGTATGTATATAGTAATAATATTGATTAGGAATTATATATGAAAAAGACAATTGAAAAAAAAATAAAAAAAAATAAAAATAATAAAGTGTTTGATCAAATTGAAAGGTGCCGCTTAGATTTACAAAAGGATCCAACAAATCCAAACTTACATGTTAGGTTAGGCGATTTGTACTTAAAGTGGCATTTAGACATATTCAATGCCTGTCAATATATAGATGAAGCAATAACTGAATATCAACTTGCAATGGAATCCTTAATTGATTCCTATGAGATATTATATAAGTTAGGAGTAGCTTTTTATCATAAAGGAGATTTAGATAAAGCTATAAATTATTTTACTCTTGCATTAGAAAAGAAAAATAATTATTATGAAGCTTATTATATGTTGGCAGAAACTTTTGTTAAAAAAGCACATTTTACAGATGCTATAGATGCAGCGGAAGCAGCAATTATATGTTCTAAATTAAAATCCTCAAGTTCTCATTATTTGTTATACAAATTATATGATGCATCTTCTTTTAAAAATTCAAAAACTAAAATTAAAGCTTTTTGTGAAAGATTTTTAGCGTTTTTATTATTACCGTTTGATAAAATTGCAAAACAAAATATAATAAAGAATATATTTTATTTAAGATTTTTACCGTTATTTTTAAAAGGATTTTATGAAATTCAAATTAAAGATTATGGGAAAGCAATAGAGTTATATAAAAATGCAATTGAGTCTGCTCCTGGATTTGCTCCTTTATATTGTGTACTTGGGGATATATACTTATCGACAGGATATTTTGAAGATGCAATTACAGAATATAAAATGGCAATTTGGCTAGATTCTTTTAATATAGCTGCTTATAGGCATTTATGTAGAGCTTATGAAGAACAAGGCGATTATAATCAAGCAATTGAAATTTATAATAAATTAATAGCAATGGCTCCAAATATTCCTGATTTATACTCAAATTTAGCTAATATTTATTATATAAAAGGAGATTTTGATTCTGCAATAACAAACTATCAAACTGCAATAACATTAAATCCTAATAAAACTTGGACAAGTGTAATTGCTCAAACTATGGGATTTGTTTATCAAGAAAATAAATCTGATCCGGATGCTGCTATTTCTGCTTATCAAACTGCATATGTATTAACTCCTGAAGATATTGATATTTATGTAAACTTAGGTAGTGCTTTTTATGATAAAGAAGATTATGCAAATGCTTTGTCTGTTTATAGAAAAGCTCTAGAATTGCAGCCTCATAATCCCAAAATACATTGTAATTTAGGATTTTTATATTGGGGTAAAGGTGATACAGAAGAAGCAATTAAATCTTATGAATTAGCAATTAAATATAATTCAAAATATGATATAGCTTATAATAATTTGGGAGTTATTTATTTAGATGATTTGGGTAAAGTCAATAAATCAATTGAATTATTTAAAAAAGCTGTAGCTTCAAATCCAAATTATGCACTCGCACACTTTAACTTAGCACGTGCAACATCTATAGTTGGGGATAAAGTTGAAGCGGCAAAATTGTATCAAACAGCTCAAGATATAAATAAAATAACTCAAGAAATTGATCCTAGAGATATTGCAGATAAAATTAGCGAATTATTTGAGTCTTAATTTTTTTCATATTATAATATTAGAATATCGGAATTAGAAATATGTTAGAAGATGATATAAATGGGATTTCCCACTTAATAAAAAAGGAATTAAGTTCCTCAGATAAAATATTAAAACCTGATTTTAATCAAAAAACAGGAAGAGAATTACTTGCATTTTATCTACAATCAAAGTTTAAACAAGTATTAGCATATGATGCAAAAGCTGAAGAACCTATATTTGTAGAAGTTAGATATGATTTTATACAAAAATTTTCAAGAAGACTTATTCAAAACCCTGCTAAAAGAATTATGATAGGAATAACCGGAGAATCTGCATCAGGAAAATCCACTATTTGTAAAGAAATACAAAATGTCATTACAAAATTTAATATGCCTGTAACAATATTAACTACTGATAATTATTTTAATGACATTTCTGAATTAATTAAAGAATATGGAACATTTGATAATTTGAGAGATAATGGATATGATGTAGACTCTCCAAATAGTTTCCAATTAGATGTTTTAAAAGAAGATTTAGATAAAATCTCACATGGAGAAGATATTTATTCTCCAGAATATCTTTTAAATGGTACAGGAGTTTCTGTTCCAAAAGCCAAATTTGTTCCTTCAAATAAAATTATTGTTGTAGAAGGAATGGCTTCAATGTTTGGTGAAAATAAAGATATTTTTGATATTAAAGTTTATGTTGAAACTGATATAGAGTTAAGAAAACAAAGATTTTTAACAAGAGCTTATACAGAACGAAACCAGGATCTTGAGAATGCTAAAAAACACTGGGAATATATCCTAGGGGCAGGAGAAAAGTATGTCAAACCTTACAGAAATGATGCTGATATAATTATTAATGGTGATACTAATTTAGCATATTTCTCTCAAATTTTAGAATACATTCATACTATTACCAACAACTTCACTTAGATATTTAGCAAGACCTTCTCCCATAGAAAAACAAGAAGGAATTATCCTAAGAGCAGCTTGTGCTTCAAAATCTGCTGAAATACATCTACCTATAACAAATAAATTATCTTTAACTATCAGAGATTCTATTGGTAGTTGATATTCTCTATAAACTTTTTCTAGAGTTGAACTGTCTTTTTTATTTGAATGTACATCAATAGGGTAATTTGAAATTACGACAGGATTTTTAAATTTTTTACCAGTTCTTAAATCTTCTGCTGTATAAATATATCTTCCTTTTACTCTATTAGAGACCCTTACTCCTAAAGAGTTTGCAATAGATGAAATGTAAGCTTTTTCAAATCCTCTCAAGTATTTTTTACAAAAATTTGAAAGTCTTAAGATACTTGCTCGGCCTTCTATATAAGGATTTTGAGGACTACTTAGAAGCCTTGGACAATTAAACGCAATAGAATCAGGAGTTCCAGCGACTGAAAATATTTGAAAATAGTTAGAATCCTCTTCTGTAATGACGCCATCTTCTATAGCACGCTTAAATAAAGGCTTTAAAGCCCAATTAACATTGTTATCCCAAGTATAAGCAGTAGATAAGTAGATATTTCCATTAATTTCACAACAGGTAGAAACATTTCTATCTTTATCAAACTCCATTATCCATTGAGAAAATTCTTTTGTATTTACCCCAGACATTATAAATCTTAAATTAGTTGGTTGTAATTTTTTTTCTAAAAATTCACAATTTAATTTTTCACAAATTTTTGCATCGCCTGTTGCATCTACTAGATACTTCGTTTCGATATGTACTAATAAATTATTACTCTTCAGTTGAAAATTATTACTACATATCGTAACGGTATATGACAATAAATTTTCTTCTATTATTTCTATATTAGATTCAAATAAAATTTCTACATTTACATCACACAACATTTTATCTAAAACTATTTTGGTTAATTCTGGGTTAAACCAACCTTTATTACCATCTATATAAGTAATCGCACCTTTTAAATTAGCTAATTCTTCGTATAACTTGTTAAAAAAATCATTATTAATTGAATTCTCGGAAGTTTTCATAGCCGGAATAACAAGAGATGAAGTAATGGAACCACCTAAAAAAGAGTTTTTTTCTACTAATAAAACTTTTAAGCCTAATTTCCCTGCAACATAAGCACACGCACAACCAGCAGTTCCTCCACCAACAATAACTAAATCATATTTATTCATCTATCACCCCTTGTTTACCCCTATTTACCCCTTGTTTTTATATATTTTGAAGAACTCATTAAGTTACTATGCCTATATTCATATTCTCTTAATTCTAAAATGTCTTTTTTACTAAAAGATAAATTAGGATCATGATATGGTATTCCTGCTTTAGTATTACATAATCCAATTTCATAAGAATTAAGCGGATATTTAATTTTTGATTTATCTTTAGAAGCAATTGTACCTACAAATTTATTTAATTTTTCATTATAAATTTTTCCTACATAAAATTTATTTTCTAATAATGTATTTCTAACCTGAACCGAATTTGAATAAGTTAAAAGCACACCTGTTGGAGAAAGTTTTTTGTATAATTCAGCAATAAATTCAACAGACCAAAGCTGAGGAGCTTTTGTATAAGTAAAAGCGTCTAGGAACATGCAGTCATATTGCTCATTTAAATTAAGAATAGTCTTTCGAGCATCATTTATATAAAAATTAACGTTAAAGAGGCTCTCAGCAGTCTTAAAATTGACATTTTTATCACGAAACGATAAATAGTAATAATATATATTATGTAAGAAGACGGATAAAACTGTATATATGGATAAATTATATCCCCAAAATTGATTAAATTTTGCATATTTTATCAGAGTCTTATCAAAAAAACGTCTATTTTTACTTTCAGAAAGTATTTTTTTTAGATCTTTAGATGGATAGTTTTCTGATAAGTATTTTGAAAGTGAATTTATTAAAATATAATTTACATAAGGATGCAACTTATATTCTTTATCGATTTTCATTTCATTAAATTTTATATCCAAAAGTTCATTAATTTCATTTCTATTTTTTAAACGGATATTTGTATAAAACTTATTAAAACTTAATTTTAAATTATTATAAAATTCAAAACAGTCGAATATGGGAGGTATAAATTTATTAAAAATTTCATCAGCAGTTTTAATTGTTTTAAAAAAAGGAGATAGTTCTACTAACTCAGAATTAATTTCTAAACAATCAATAAACATTTTTTTATTACTATCTATCGTATCGTTAGATAATGATAACTTTTTTTGTTTTTTATTGAATAATTTATCGACACATATCGAAACGATATTATAAGTTTTTATAAAAATTTTTTTTAAAAAAATTTTTTTGTTAATTTTATAATTTTGAATATAAAAACTCATCAAAGCTTTTGTATTATATCCAATACCATAACAAATATCTAGAACTCTAATATTATTTTTATCAATATCACTTAATTCTGATGGAATAACAAATTTTTCCCAAGCTTCAGTTAATGCTCCAAACTTAGAATGAAAAACATCTTTATCAGAGTAAGAATAGAGCCCAATAGACCCATCTTGTGTAAAATATGGTTCATAATCCCTCATAAACCTTATTATAACAGCATTTAAGCCATATTGCAAGGATATTTTGACTTTTAACTTTTAAAAAGTATATAATACTATAATAAGAGGATAGAGGTATGAAAAAACAATTATTATTAGCTTTAATACTACTATTATTAGGACTTTCAGCTAATGCTAAGAGCTATATTGAAGTTCCTTCTAATGTTGAATTGCCTAAAAAATATACCCAAGAGTACATAGATAGTATATCTGAGGAGTACAAAGATATTTCAGATGAACAAATTTTTCATGTAGCGTTAGACATGCTTAAAGATACTTCAGGTGAATTTTCAAGGAAGGCCCTCTTAGGGTACAATGTTACCCAAAAGCCTGTAAAAGTAATGTTTAAAGACTTATCTGAAATAAATGAAGCTTATTCATCATTTGATGCTGTAGGATGGAAAAAAAGAGGAAAATTATATGTATATATAAATCCTAAACATGAATATGCACCTCCTGGAGCATTAGCAGCATTGCTAGCCCATGAAGCTTTACACCAAGACGAGTACAATTCTTTAAGTGAGGAGACTTACGCTTGGACAATGGAAGCTGTTGTATGGACAGAAATTTTAAAAAGATATCCGGAGTCTAATAATTTAGAATCAGCTCTCGTTACAAGAGAAAATATATTAAAGCAATTACTAGAAAAAGGAAATCATACAAATAAATACATAAAAA
The DNA here is from genome assembly GCA_944325545.1 of Candidatus Gastranaerophilales bacterium. Lineage (GTDB taxonomy): Bacteria > Cyanobacteriota > Vampirovibrionia > Gastranaerophilales > Gastranaerophilaceae > CAG-196. The sequence goes on from CALVAM010000007.1 coordinate 58,545, forward strand.
AGACAGTATACGCAAATGAAGGATACAAAAATTTACCATTAACATCACCAGGATTTAGCAATCAATAAAAAATTATAATAACCTATTTGATGTATTAGTGGATATTGATAATACAATATTCTTGATGTTAAATATTTGTATGAAGAAGAAGTCTTTATTAATCTTTATACTTTCAATATTAATTTTAGTAATTTTTAATAAAATATTTTTATCAACATTTACTAAGACCAATGCTTTTTTTGCAAATCAAGCATTAATAAATAGAGAAGAGGTTTCATCTCAAAAGCTTTTTGATAAAACTTGGAAAATAATAAGTAAAGAATACTATGAACCAACTTTAAATCATCAAGATTGGCTAAGATGGAAAAATAGATATCAAGGTAAAATTAAAACAGATGAAGATGCAAAAGTTGCTATAGATACGATGATAGCGAGTTTGGATGAACCATATACAAGATTTATGAATAAAAAAGAATTTGAAGATTTAACCTCTTCAATAACTTCAAAAATATATGGAATAGGAGTTAACATCTATTCAAATGCAGGTAAAATAGAAGTTTTCAATGTAATACCTGCAACACCAGCAGACATAGCACAACTTAAACAAGGTGATATTATTACGGCTGTAAATGGCAAAGATATTAGTGGCATGAACGTTTCAGAAGTTGCTGCATTAGTTAGGGGTCCTGAAAATAGTGTTGTTGAGCTAACTATTCTTAGAAAAGACAAAAAGTTGACTAAAAAAATTAAAAGAAAAGAAATCAAAATAAAAACAGTAAAAAGTTCTATGCTAGATAATCATATTGGTTATATACAAATCTTAAGTTTTATGAGCGGAGCTACTCCTAATGAATTTGTAGAAGCTTTAGAAAATACTCAAAAAGCTGATTCGCTTATATTGGATTTAAGAGGTAATACTGGCGGATTACTTGATAACGCAGTTTTTATAGCAGATATGTTTATTAACGAAGGGACAATTGTCGATATTATTTATAGAAATGGTTATAGAAAATCAATTAAAGCTCAAGATGAACATTTATTAATGGATAAACCCATTGTTGTTCTTGTAAATGGTGCAAGTGCAAGTGCTAGTGAAATACTATCAGGGGCTCTTAAAGATTATCACAAAGCAACTCTTGTAGGTAGAAAAACTTTTGGAAAAGGTTTAGTTCAAAAAGTAGTTCCGCTCCCTAATCAAACAGGAGTAAATATAACAATTGCACGCTATTTAACACCAAATGGAACAGATATCAACAAATTAGGTATAAAACCTGATATTGAGATTGGTAATGAATTTGAATTTTTTATTGATAATAAAAAAGATGTACAACTTGAAAAGGCAAAAGATATATTAAACAATGAAACAAGAATTAAAAAAGCTGAAAGATAAAGGACAATTTAGACAAATCCCCAATATAGAAGCAAAATCTGACGGAAAAATTGTAATTGACGGGAGAGAATATATAAATTTTGCTTCAAATGATTATTTAGGAATAAGTACAAAATATGATTTAGAAAAAGAGTTTTTAAGTCAAGCGAGATCGGCTTTATCAACGGCTTCAGCAAGGCTTTTAACAGGATCTTCTACTGAATATAAAAATTTGGAAAATACAATTGCAAAACTTTTTAATAAAGAGGCTGCTTTAATATTTAATACCGGTTATCAGTGTAATTTAGGAGTTATCTCAGCTATAATAAATAAAGGAGATGTTGTTTTTTCTGATAAATTAAATCACGCAAGTATCATTGATGGTATGCAGCTTGCAAAAGGAGATTTTTATAGATATAAACATTTTGATTATGATAATCTTGAAAAATTATTAAAAGAAAAAAGAGGAGAATATAATAGAGCCTTAATAGTTTCAGAATCAATATTTAGCATGGATGGAGATATAGCTGATATTGATAAATTAATAGAACTTAAGAAAAAATATAATTGTTTACTTATGATAGATGAGGCTCACGCTTTTTCTTGTATGGGCGAAACTTTAGCCGGAATTTCTTATAACAAAGACGTTGATATCATTACAGCAACATTTGGGAAAGCTATAGGCTCATTTGGAGCATTTTGTGTTTCTTCTAAAGAAATAATTGATTATCTTATTAATAAAGCACGCTCTTTTATATTTTCAACATCAATTCCACCGTTAAATATTGCTTGGTCTAATTGGATTTTAACTGAAAAACGAGACTTTTTAATTTCACAAAAAAATAAATTAAATAATTTAGTAAAAGATGTGCATAATCTTTTAAATAATAAGGGAATTTACACGGTATCAAACTCTCAAATAATACCAATAATAATTGGCTCTAATGATGATACAATAAAAATTTCAGAAAAACTTAAATCAGAAGGATACTATATCCCCGCAATACGTCCTCCAACAGTACCGGAAGGGTCTTCAAGATTAAGAATTTCTCTAACTGCTGATTGTAAATTAGAAGATTTTGAAAAAGTTTTAGATATTATTTAAAACAATTCTCTTGTTTTTATTCTAATTTCGTTATCAATTTCAAAAATGTCGTCTAATGTCGGGTTTTTAACAACATTATGAGTATTCATCATTTTTTCTACAGAATCAATGATATCAAATAAATTAATTTTACCATTTAAAAATGCAAAGACAGCTTCTTCATTAGCTGCATTTAAACAAACCGTAGCAGAACCACCTTTTTTCCCTGCATCATAAGCCATAGATAAAGCTTTAAACTTATTCCAATCTGGCTCTTGAAAATCCAAACGAGCAATTTGTGAAAAGCTAAAACTTTTTGATTTAATGCCTTGTACTCTATTAGGGTAAGTAATTGCATACTGTATAGGAATGTGCATACTAGGTAAACCTAATTGTGCAATAACACTTCCGTCTTTATATTCAACAGCAGAATGTACAATACTTTGAGGATGAACTACAACTTCTATATTATCGTAATTCATATTAAATAAATGATGAGCTTCTATAACTTCTAAACCTTTATTCATAAGAGTTGCACTATCAACTGTAATTTTTCTCCCCATATTCCAGCGAGGATGTGCTAAGGCTTGCTCAACAGTTGCATTTTTCATATCTTCTATTGATTTATTTAAAAATGGTCCACCTGAAGCTGTAATAATAAGTTTATCAACCATAGATAAATCTTTTATACATTGATGAATTGCAGAGTGTTCACTATCTACAGGCAAAATATAAACTCCTTTAGATTTTGCTAAATTCATAACAATATCACCTGCCATAACAAGTGTTTCTTTATTTGCTAAAGCAATATCAATACCATTATTTATTGCAGTAATAGTAGGCTTTAAACCAATTCTTCCTGATACAGCAACCAATATTATATCATTTTCTGTATTAGAACAAATATCTTCCATTGTTACATAATTCGCACCAATTATAGCATTTTTATCGGAAGCATAAGCATATTTTGGTCTAAATTTTTTAATTTGCTCATTCAAAAGCTCAATATTTGAACCAGCTGCTAATGATACAATTTCAAATTTATCTTGTAATTTTTCAATAACTTCTAGAGCTTGTCTTCCTATTGAACCTGTTGACCCTAATATACTTATTTTCTTACGCATTATTATTAACTTCTCCCTTAAAAATTCTATTACAATTATACATAAAATATTACTAGTTTAAAACTTTTTCTGTATATGTTATACTTAAAAGGTAATAAGCTTTAGAGGATAATAATTTGAGCTTTTTCGATAGTTTAAAAAATTTTAAAAATAAATTAGATCAAGTTGAATCAACTGTTTACGGTAAACAATCTTTGTTGGAAGTTTACGAAAGAAATGCAAAGTTAGAAGCTGAAATTATTAAGAGAACTAATGAACTTGACAGAGCAAATAAACAGATGCTCACTTTACAACATATTTGGGACATGATGAATTCTTCCAAACCTTTATCAAGTGTCTTAAATGCCATTGTAAATAGTATCCAAGGAGAACTTGGTTATTTATACAGTTTTATAGTTAAACAAAATAAGGATAAAAATAATATTTATTTACAGATAGTAGCATCATCTCGAGAAGATATAGATAACAAATTTTCTGACTATCTAAAATGCAATGTTACTGATTTCAAAATGTGTTTTCCTGAATTTGACGAAATTAAAAATGCAGTTAAAAATAACCAAATATACCAATCCAATGATTTAATAAAATTAATAACAGGCTTTATACCGTCAATAAATATAGAAAACTTGAAGAATTTTCTAAAAGAAGCCAAAATGAAATCTTACATTTTGGTTCCGTTAAAATCAAAACAAATCCATTTCGGCTCATTAATAGTATTTTCATCAAGAGAAAACATAAGTAAAAGTGAATTAAATTTTCTAAATTTATTTGCAAAACAAATTGAACTTGCGATAACAATTGCAGATTTATTTCAAGCAGTTAAAGAACAAGCAATAACTGACCCCATGACAGGTTTATTTAATCGCAGATATTTCGAAGATTTTATAAAAAAAGAAGCAATTCGTTCAAATAGACAAAATCAAAAATTTACTGTAATAAGTTTAGATTTAGACCATTTAAAACAAATTAATGATGTTTATGGACATAATTACGGAGATATTGCTATAAAAGCAATCGCTAATGTTCTAAAAAATAATGCACGTTCTATCGATATTGCAGCCAGAATGGGTGGAGAAGAATTTAACCTGATTTTACCAGGAGTAGACTCTCAAGGAGGTTTAGTTGCAGCAGAGCGTATAAGAAAAGCTATTGAATCTGTAGAACTCGAAAAAATAGAACATGTTACAGCCAGCATTGGAGTTGCAACGTATTTAGAACACTCAGACGATATTGATGAACTTTTAGAATTAGCTGATCAAGCGATGTATGAGTCTAAAAGAAATGGACGAAATCAAGTAACTTTGGCAAAAATTTCAAATATATCTTCTTGGCAAGAAGTTGCTGTCGATACATTTATCGATATATTATCTAAACACAGAATTCCTATCGATGATAAAACTTCAGAATTATTAAACATTAAGTTAAACCAAATAAATAAAAGTAATGACAAATTATACCAGGTTGCCGATAACTTAGTTGAATTATATAATCCGGAACACAAAGACGGTATTATGAAAGAAAAAGTAGAATTTGCATCATTACTTGCTAAACGTTTTGATTTACCTAAAGAAGCTATTGATAAATTAAAAATAGCAATACTTCTCTATGATATTGGCAATACAATGTTACCAAAGGATTTGTTACAAAAAAAAGAACCGCTTAATCAAGATGACAAAGATTATATAAAAAAGCATCCCATAATAGCTGCTAGAGAAATTTTGGAACCAATCTCAAATGTTATAGATATAATTCCCATTATTGAAAAGCACCACGAAAATTGGGATGGTTCAGGATATCCAAATAAATTATCCGGAGATGAAATTCCAATTGAATCACAAATTATATTGATTATAGATGCATACTTTGCACTTTTAGAAAAAAGACCTTATAGAGAAGCTTTATCAAAGAATGATGCTGTTAAACTTATAGAAAAAGATATTAATATAAAATGGAGTGAAAAATTAGCAAAAGAATTTATATCAATTGTTAATGATAGTATTATATAAGTATGATAGAATTATTAATTTTATTTGAACTAGAAAATAAAGTATTAACAATGTACGGCATTTCAAAAGAAATTCGTTCAACTTTTTCTGTTTTAACTACACCAAGCTATGGGACAATAAAACCAGCTTTAAATCGATTGGAAAGGTCAGGTTTTGTTAAAACACAAAAAAACATGTCATCAGGAGGCAGACCTTCTACATACTATTCTATTACGCAAGAAGGTAAAAAAGAACTAATAAAACTTATTATAACTCCGCCACAAGAAAATCCTATTCAATTTCTAACAACAGCAAGAGTTAAATTAGCCTGTGCAGATTTATTAAATGAATCAGAATTAAAAATAATGTTAAATCAACTGAAACTAAAAGCAGAAAGTATATTATCAGATATAAAAACTTTGCAAACCAATAAAGATTTATCATTTTATCCAAGAATGGTATTTGATAATTTAATGTGTGAATATAAAAATTTTATATCATTAATAGAAGGTTTTAAATATGCCGGCAATAATTAGTGGAATAGAATCAAACTCAATAGCAGAAGAATTAAATATTCAAGCCGGAGATATTTTATTAAATATTGATGGCAATAAATTGCAAGATATGATTGATTATCAATACTTTATGAAATCAGAATTATTGACAATAGAAATTCAAAAAAAAAGTGGTGAAATAGAAGAAATTGAATTAGAAAAAGATTATGATGAAGATTTAGGGATAATTTTTGAAAGTGCAGTTTTTGATAAGATAAAACCTTGTTTAAATAATTGTATATTTTGCTTTGTTGCTCAACAACCTAAGGGTTTAAGAGATACTCTCTATATCAAAGATGACGATTATCGATTATCATATTTACAAGGAACTTACATTACAACAACTAATTTAACCGAAAAAGATAAAGAAAGAATTGCCAGATTAAAGCTGGGACCATTTTATATTTCGGTTCATACAACAAATCCAAAATTAAGAAATGAAATGTTAAGAAATCCAAACGCTTCAAAAATAATGGAAAATTTAAAATGGTTTGAAGATAATGAAATTCCATTTCATACACAAATAGTATTATGTCCGGGATATAATGACGGTAAAGAATTGGAACGAACACTTAAAGACTTATCACAATTCAAAAAATCACTTTTGTCAGTTGCAATAGTTCCGGTAGGAATAACACAATACAGAAATACTCCACTAAAAACTGTTAATAAAGAAATTGCAAAACAAACAATTGAAATTGCTTCTAAATATGATAAAGTTTGCTGTTCAGATGAATTCTTTTTATTAGCTGAAATTCCAATTCCTGATTCTAAATATTATGGTAATTTTTCACAACTGGATGATGGAGTCGGCTCATTAAGAATGCTAATTGATGACTTTAATGAATTTGGATTACCAAAATATTTATCTAGAAAACTAAACATCGCTTTTGCGTGTTCTGTTGCGGCTGCATCAGCTTTTAAATACATCTCAAACAAATTAAATAAAATAGAAAACCTAAAAAGCTCAATATACCCTGTTAAATCTACATACTGGGGAGAAAAAATAACTGTAGCAGGTTTAATCACTTCTGAAGATTTGATAAATACTGTTAAAAACATTGAAGCTGATTTTATTTTCATACCTTCAATAATGTTAAAACCTTATACAGACTTATTTTTAGATGGGGTATCTCTAGACAAAGTTATAGATAAAACTAAAAAAAATCTTTATATTGTAGAAAATAACTATTCTTTAGCTGAAGTTATCGACCTTATTAATGACTATACCTAAAATATTAGATGGTTGGGTAATGTACTACGCATTATGACTATTATTTAATAGAGTGGTAATAATCATTAGGAGGATTTGGAAATGACCACAGCAGTTAGTACAGAAAAGAAAACTATTAGTGTAATCATAATAGAAGATTTTAAACTAACACGAGTTGGATTAAGATGCGCACTTAATTCAAATGAAGACATCAATGTAGTAGCAGAAAGTGATAATGCAATAGATGGTTTACGCTTAATAGAAAGTAAATCTCCGAACATTGTACTAATGGACTTAGGGCTAGCAGGCATGAATGGGATCGAGGCTACAATAAAAATAAAAGAAATGAATAAAGATATAAAAGTAATTGCACTAACTTCCCACGACAGAGAAGAAGAAGTAATAGCAGCATTATCATCAGGAGCTATGGCATATTGTCTAAAAGATATTGACCCTACAAAATTGGCAGATGTTATACGAGATGTAAATAACGGAGTTTGTTGGTTAGATCCTGTAATCGCAAGAAAAGTATTAGATTCATTTCCAAAACAAGAAACTTTAGGAATATTAAAAGATAAATATTCAGAAGAAGGACGAGTACCATTAACAGAAAGAGAATTTGAAGTATTAAAGCATTTAGTGGAAGGAAAGAGTAATACCGAAATTGCCAAAGAATTAATCGTTAGTGTACATACAGCTAAGGCACACGTTTGCTCAATATTACAAAAAATGTGTGTAAACGATAGAGTACAAGCAGCAGTAAAAGCTGTTAAAGAAGGTCTTGTTTAAATAGTGTTTTTATCCGAAAAAGTCCCTTAATAGGGACTTTTTGTTTTTTAAGCTTCGCTACTTGTGTTTAACCTCTGTTTATAGTATTTTTAAATTAGTTGGTTAGTATAAATGAGGATAAATAAATGAACACAACTATTGAAAAACAACCTGAAAATATCGTAAAAGTCGATATTGAAATACCTGCGAAGGAAGCTGTTGAATATTATAATAATGCAGCAAAAAAACTTGCACAATATGTAAATATTCCTGGGTTTAGAAAAGGAAAAGCTCCTAGAAATATTTTAGAACAAAATATCGGAGAAGATAGAATAAAACATGAAGCTTTAGAAAATGCTTTACCAAAAATTTTCTCTCAAGTTATTAAAGAAAACGAATTTGATGTAGTCGCTCAACCATATGTAGAATCTTACGATTATAAAATAGGAGAAGATTTAAAAATTACTGCAAAAATAGAACTAAGACCAGAAGTTACTTTAGGAGAATATAAAGGTTTAAAAATTGACGTAGAATCTTATAAAACTCCAGAAGATGCAATGCAAAAATCTATAGATGGTTTATTACAACAACACGCAACAACAATTGTAGTTACAGATAGAAAAACAACTGCAACTGATACAATAGTTTTTGATTTTGATGGTTATTCAAATGGTGAAAAAATTGAACACGGAGATGCTAAAAATTACTCCTTAGATTTAGCTCATTCAAGCTTTATTCCGGGATTTGCCGAGCAGTTAGTTGATAGAACTCTTGGAGAAGAATTTGAAATTAATGTAACTTTCCCTGAAGAATATCATGAAAAAAAATTAGCAGGTCAACCTGCAACTTTTAAATGTAAAATTAATGAAATTAAAGCAAAAGTATTACCTGAATTAAATGATGAATTTGTACAAAAAGTTGGACCATTTAAAACAGTGGATGACTTAAAAGCTGATATTCAAAAATATTTGGATACTCAAAAGGAAGATATCAATAGAACAAATTCTGAAAAAGCTATCTTTGAAAAAGTAACTAATAACGCTAAAGTTGATATTCAACAATCAATGATTGATAGAGAAGCAGATCAATTAGTTGAAGATTATAAACAAAAACTTTCAATGCAAGGCTTTACTTGGGAACAAGCAGTTGAAGCTCAAGGATACGATTCTATAATGAATAGCTTAAAAGAAGATGCTGCTGTAAGAGTTAAAAATTCTTTAGTTATAGATAAAATAGCAAAAGTAGAAAATATTACAGTTTCTCAAGAAGATTTTACTGAAAAATTAACAGAACTAAGTAAAATATACCAAATGGACACTACAACTATGATAAGACAATTATCTCAAACGCCTGGTGTATTTAATGCTTTATCTCAACAAGCATTAAACGAAAAAGTTACTAAATTCTTAGTTGAAAATAATACTGTTAATTTAAAATAATCTAAAATTAAATTAACTTACAAAAAAAAATGGAAGTGCTAAAAAATCAATCTGCACTTCCACTTTTTTTATTTTAAAATTAATTACCTAGCTTTTCTTGGGTCTCTAACTCTTAAAACACCCTCATTAGCTGAAGGTTTTCCTGTTACTCCTGTACAAGAAATTACGGAATCTATTGAATGGTCAGATGTTTTTGCACAATATGCTTGTTTATAATTATAATAAGCTATTGCTCTTACTGTTCCTTTAGCATCTGCTCTTCCTACAATACCGTCATCTATATACGTAGGGAGTAAATCTCGACGTTCTTGTAAATTCACATCACTTAAAGTATCTACAGGTATTAAATAACTTATATCATCAACTTTTGTATACATTAATACTACACTTGCTTTACCATTATTCGTACGAGTTTTAGCTTGTGGAACTTCCATTGTAAAGCAGATATATGACTTATAATTTACATTTTCAGAATTATAATAATATTTAATACCATTTGATGTTTGTATATATTTATCACCGCCTTTTACAGGTTTTGGTACATCATCAAATGCTGGAGGTTCGGTTCCGCCAGAGCCGCCATCAGATCCACCAGAACCACCGTCAGATCCGCCAGAGCCGCCAGATCCGCCAGAACCACCGCCAGGTCCACCGAATGGAGGATAAGAACCGCCACCACCTGGCAACAATCCACTATTACCATCACCTTTTTCTGGAATACCTATCGAAGGCTTACTTCCTCCTGTCCAATCAATATTACCAGAACCACCTGAATTACCAGTATTATTCGGAGGTAATGTTATAATTGTATCTTTTATTTCGTCTCTATTATTTCCATTATTACTTGCAGGAGGATTCGGATCTCTTGTTGGATTGCCATATTCAAATCCAGGAGGAGGTGTAACATTACCTGTACCACTGGTTATAGATCCAGGTCCATATGAACTACCAGTACTTGGTCTGCTAGTACTTGGTCTGCTAGGACTTGGTCTGCTAGGACTTGGTCTGCTAGGACTTGGTCTACTTATAGTTAAAAACGTTAAATAATTTTTCATTGGCACAAAACCATCATCTAAAGTTAAACAAGCAGTTTTAATATCAGAATCAAACATTTTAGCAACTCTATCTAAAATTTCTTGATTTGTCTGATTTTCTTTTTGTGCATCTGCTTCTAGTAATGCATTATATAAATTCATATAACCTGAATAATAATACATATTGTAAGCTTTTTCTGTTGTGTATTTAGACACAAGCAACCCCATTGCAGAAACAACACCTATAATCCCTACGCACAAGAGTATTTCTGCCAAAGTAAAACCATGTTTCAAATTTTTCATACTTTAAATCTCCATCATTTCGATATACATATTTATTATATCATATTTATTTAAAATGTAAATACAAATCAAAATAAACTTAATAACTCTTCATATGAATTTAAAACTATTAAATTAGGATTATTAATGAAATTACTAGAATCTACATTTAAAACTGTGGAATTTTCTTTAATCGCAAAAACTTTTTTATTCATTTTTAACATTTCCAAAACAGGAATTGAACCTAAAGCATTATATGGAACATTAAGAAAATCTAAATTATTAATATTTATTCCTTCAGAAGTTTTTGTCAATTTAGGAGACCTATCGAGACCTAACAAAATGCACGGTAAAAAAGTTGGAGTTATATATTCAGCAGCACATTTAGGAGAAACAATGTTTGTTGAAATACTTATATCGGAAAAAGCTGGTGCATGAGCACAAGGAATATTAAATTCTTTTGAAATATAATGAGATATAATTGCTTCAACACCACCTACAGGATCAACGCCAATCCCTTTTTCATAATCATTATTTTCATCTTCGGGGAAATGACAAACAACAGCAATAGCATCTACACCTTTTTGAATTAATTTAATAGCCGATTCTTTTAAAGTTATGAGATTACTTACATTTCCCATAGAAACACCGGCTTTATCAATATAAAAAGAAACCCCGACAGGAACTTCAGTTATTTCATATGCAACAACATTAACACCATAAACTGTTTTTACAGCATTTATTGTATTTATATGAACATTCAAAACCTCATTTGAGATTGCATTATCAAATATTACCCCAATTTTATTTGCAGAAGACTCAATTAAATTAATATTACCTTTAAAAAATTCATCTAAAGAATATCCTTCAACATATAACATATTATCATTAATACCGGAAAAACAAGCAGCATTAACGACATTTGGATTAACTATCAGCTTACATTTTTGACTTAATTTTCTAGCCCAAACACTAGCATCACCGGCGAAGCCTCCGATAGATGCACCAATTCCAGTTGGGACAATAAAAGCTCCTATATTCATCTTTCTATTATATTATATATAGCCTAATATTGCAAAATTTATTTGAATATTGTAAAATTACTAATATTGTGAGGATGATAAGATTAAATGAGTCTTACAGACATATTCATTAATATATTTATTATAATATTTTTATTATTTGTAAATGGCTTTTTTGTAGCTGCAGAATTTTCACTTGTAAAAGTTAGAAAAACACGTTTAGAACAACTATGCAATGAAGGAAATTCAAATGCTAAAAAAGCATTAAAACTTGTTAATGATGTAAATAGAATGCTTGCGGCTGCTCAACTTGGGGTTACAATTGCAAGTATAGCTTTAGGTTGGGTAGCTGAAGCTACGATTGTTCAACTTATAGAGCCAATTATATCATTTTTGCCAATTTTAAATAAATCTATTACAGCACATGTTATAGCAGTTCCGGTATCATTTGTTTTGGTCACATATTTTCATGTATTATTAGGAGAACAATTACCTAAATGTATATCTTTGAAACACCCGGAAACTTTGTCATTGTTGATAGCCAGTCCAATGGATATTTTTATTACAATATTTAAACCTTTTGTTTTATTACTAGAAATTTCGGGAAATAAACTTTTAAAATTATTTCATGCAGATAGTGAAGATGCCTCGCTGGTACATTCTACTGAAGAATTAGATATGCTGGTAGATGCAAGCTATAACGAAGGGGTTTTAAATGAAACCGAAGCGGAAATGCTACATAACATGTTCAAATTCTCTGACTTGATGGCTAAACAAGTTATGATTCCAAGAACTGACATGGTTTGTATATCAAAAGATATTTCATATGAAGAATTAAATAAGGTTGCTCTTAGCAATCAATATACAAGATATCCTGTTTATGAAGACAATATTGATAAAATTTTAGGATTCATCCACGTAAAAGATTTATATTCTTTAGCAATGACAAAAGAAAATTATGATATAGAAAAATTAATCAGACCTTTAATGCTAGTTCCGGAGACAATGACGTTAGATAACATGATCATTGATTTTAAAAAACTTCACTGTCAAATGGCTGTTGTAATAGATGAATTTGGAGGCACCGCCGGTTTAATAACTTTAGAAGATGTTTTAGAAGAAATTATAGGAGATGTGCAAGACGAATTTGATGAAGAAACAGAAGCTGACATAAAACAAATTGGAGAGAATTTATATATTGCAAATGCAATGCTTCGTATTGATGAGCTTGTAGAATTTTTTGATTTAAAAGAAGCCTTATTTGAAGAAGATGATGTAGATACAATTGCAGGACTTGTAGTAAAATTACTGGGTAGAATTGCAAATGTTGGGGACTCTGTTTCATTTAATGGTTTAACATTTACTGTAAAAGAAATTGATGGTGCAAGAATTACAAAATTAGAAATCTACAAAGAACCTACAAATATTGAAGAATCAATAGAAGAAGCCTAACAAAATAAAAAAAGAATATAAACCTTGTAACAAATTGTAAATATATCGAGTAAATTTGAAATTATATTTAACAAAAATACTTAATATAAATATAGTGTGAATAGTATGTTGTAAAGGTTAAGTATAATGTCATCAGGTTTTGCAATAACAGCATATATGCCATCGATAATTTCAAGCGGAATATTTAGCACCAGACGCGCTAATTCAAGTTTTGATGCTATTAGTAATAACAACCCATTTGTTGGAGCAATGAATTTAGATATTGCGGCAGGTCAAGTAACTAATGCAGCAAAGGGAATAGCAGATATAGCTAAAGAGCAAAAGAATTCAATTTATAATGGAGTAATAAGTGCAGAAAAAATGATTAAAACTGCACAAAGTTCTAATAAATTTCTAAATGGAATAGGAAAAGTCATAAATTATACTGCTGATCATATAAACCCTATAATTGTTGCTACTGGAGCACTAAAGGTTGCGACAGCAAAAGATAAGGATGAAGCTTTAATTCAAGAAGGTATAGCCTTACCAACAATGTTTCTATTTGAAGCAGGGGCAAAAAAATTAATAGGTATGCCTATAAATAAAAAATACAATCCTAAAACAATGGAAATAACAAAAGAAGGATTATATCAAATAATTGACGGTAAAAAAGAACTAATTGCAAAAAATGGAACTTATAAAATTTTAAACAATAAAAAAGTATCAATTAGCAGAGAAGGTATTTATAAATCAAATCCTTTTCTTAAATCTCAAAGTAAGGCAATAAAAGATTTTTGTGAAACTAAAAAAATCATGAATAAGTCATTAAAATCTCTCCCAGGAATAATGAAAGGAACAGCATTTGTGTGTGCATCTATTGCTGGATACAAATTAGGCTCAATAATTGCAGACAGTCTAATTAATTCCTGCAAATCAAATAATAAATCCTAATATTTTTTATATTGAGTAATTTTTCCATTTTCTCTATATAAAGTTTGAAAAATTGATTGAGAACGCCTATAATTATTAATAGTAGCTTCTAAAGATGCGTTTATAGTTATATAAATAATTGGAATTGAAACTGCTATCGTTAAAATTGCAACTATAGCATGCCGTATTATTGTCTGTATAATTTTAAATCTTTGTTTTGTAATAGCAATATCATCTTGTTCTCTTAGAATTTTATTAATTAAGTTTTTTCTTTCTTTTACTGTTAAATTTTCAATAAAATCTACATTTTGAGGATCAATATAAATAACATATTTAGAATATTTAACATTTCCATCTAGAAAGTCTAAGCTATCATTGTAATTTTTTTGTTCTTGAGAAATACTTTTCTCAGTTATATTACCATTAGTTACTTGTTCAATATCTTTAGACTCTTCTGCCTGAAAAACTTCATTTGCAATTGTAGGTTTTTCTGTTTCAGAACTGTCTTGATCATTTTTTTGTTTAGATAATTTTGCTTTATATTTTTTTAAAAAGTTATCATCAAAATTTTGATTTAAAGTAGCATGATGATTTTTTTCATCTTTAGACTCTTCATTCTCCGTAAGATTTTCATTTTCATTTTTTATGCTCTTATCTTGAGTAACACTTGCATCTTCAAAAAGATCTTCATCATTAAAACTATTAACTTCTGAATTTTTAATATCAGAAGTTTTACCGGAAAATTCTAAAGCATTCTGTTGAATTTTTTGTTGTAATTGTTCAATCAATTCTGGCGATATATCATCATTTAAAGAGGCTAATTCAGTAATATCCATTGAATCTTTACTATTAAAAATATTATTATCCGCCATGTATCTCTCTCATAAATTTTGTAGTATGATAAAAATATTATATATTATATTGTACATTTAAGCAATGATAAGAGAGATATTTAAATGATTAAAGGAAAATTAGAAAAGATAATAACAAAATTAAAAGATATAAAAATATTAGTAATCGGAGATTTAGCATTAGATGAAATGATTTATGGTGCTACTGAAAGAATTTCAAGAGAAGCACCTGTCTTAATATTGCAACATACACACACACAATATATTCTTGGAGGAGCATCAAATGCTGCACATAACGTTTCAAGAATTAATGACGGAAAAGTAAGTGTTATTGGTATAATCGGAGAAGATTATCAAGCACAAGATTTAAAAAATGCATTTAAAGAAGCAAATATTGACTGT
Source organism: Candidatus Gastranaerophilales bacterium (assembly GCA_944325545.1). Classification (GTDB taxonomy): domain Bacteria; phylum Cyanobacteriota; class Vampirovibrionia; order Gastranaerophilales; family Gastranaerophilaceae; genus CAG-196. Next base: position 74,033 of record CALVAM010000007.1, read on the forward strand.
TCTTCTTTAATAGTTGACAAAAATCGAAAAACGATAACAAAGACAAGAATATCCGGATCTTGTTCTCATTCAATAACCCAACAAATAGTAAGAATAGACAGACAAACAAAAGAAGCTCTATCGAAAGAAACTGAAACCAAAGTTCTAAATGCAATAGAGGAATTAATTCCAAAACATGATGCAATAATATTATCTGATTATCACATAGGAACAATAACAGACAATATAATACAAAAAGTAGTAGAATTATCAAAGAAATTAAATAAAATAGTTATTGTTGATGCACAGAAGAATTTAGAAAGATATAAAAATATTACGTCAATGACCCCAAATTTACCTGATACACAAAAACATGTTGGGTTTTCATTAAAAACAAAAGAAGATTTTAAGAAAGCAGGAGAAATCATAACAAGACAAACAAATACAAAATCAATTTTGATAACCTGCGGTTCGGAAGGAATGGTTGTACTAGAAGATCAGGGGAAAAAATACACACATATACCGGTCTTTAATAAAGCTGAAGTATTTGATGTTACAGGAGCGGGAGATACAGTAACAGCACTTTACACATTATCACTAGCAGCAGGTGCTACGCCAGTAGAAGCTGCTATTATAGGAAATATCGCTGCCGGAATAGTAATAAAACAATTTGGATGTGCAACAACCTCAATAGAAGAGATTTTAAACTTTATACCAAAGGAAATAGAATTAGAATACTAAAAAGGAGTTTATATGAAAAAAATAAATGCAGTTGATATTATTATATTAGTAGGAGTTATAATAGCACTTTTTGTTGGCATAATTACAACCAAGCATTTTCGTCAAACAGCTGATAAACAAATAGAAGCTACTTCTAAAATAACATTCCAAGTATTTTTAAGAGGAGTGACTGTAACTGGAGAAGAATTCCCAATAAAAAACAATGATAAAACGTTTATAACTATAAGAAATGTTCCATACACAGAATTAAAAGTATTATCAGTAAAATCAGAATCTAGAATGACAGCTCTTCCGACAACAAAAGTAAAAGAACAATATATACTAATTAAAGATCCAACACAACCAGCTATTTATGATGCAGTAGTAACAATAACAGATGTTGCAAAAATAACAAAAGATGGAGCAGTTGTGGGTGGAAATAAAATAAAAATGGGTCTTCCAGTTACTTTAGAAGGTGAAAATTATAAATTTAACGGAACGATTTCAGACGTGAAAGTTATCTCAGATGTAAAAATAGAAGATGCAGGGGAAAATAATCAAATAGGTTAAATTTAAATGTTAATAAATATATTTTTATATAATATACAACAGCTTATTAAACCAATATACGAAAAAAGTATTTTTTTAAAAAATATAGATATCTTTATTTTTTGTACAATATTAGGAGTTATAATTAGTTCTCAAATTATGCCTTCTGATTATATTGGATATTTTGCAATTATCACAATCCTTTTGACTATTATAAAAGTATTGACAAAACCTAACGAGAAATTTAGCCTAGAACTTTCTGACAAATTTTTATTATTATATTTTATATTTGTAATTATTAGTTTAGCAGGCTCAACTCTATTTATTTTAAGCTTAAAAGGTTTTTTTAAAACATTAACATATTTAGGCTTTTATATATCACTAATACACTTTTTTAAAGACAATAAAGATAAAATAAAATACATATTTTTATCAATAATTCTATGTATATCATTTGAGAGCATAATAGCTTTTTTACAAAATTTTACCTCTATAGGAGAAATTTCTGGCTGGCAAGATACCTCCAGACTAAATCCAGAAGAAGTAATGACAAGAGTTTATGGGACTTTAAAGCCATACAATCCAAACTTATTCGGAGGTTATTTATTAGCTTGTATACCTGCTGTAATACCATTTTCAAAAAAGATTTCAATACCTATCGGAATATTCTCATCTATAGCCTTAATACTAACAGGATGTAGAGGTTCTTACATTGGATATTTTTTTGAATTAATGCTATTAGGAATTATTGTATATAAATCATTAAAAACAAAATTAAAAGAAAAATTTATAATAATTTCATCTAGTATTATAACAATTATAACAACAATTATTTTATCAATATCAGCATTAAGAGCAAGAATATTATCAATATTTGCAATGAGGAATGATAGTTCAAATTCATTTAGATTCAATGTTTATAATTCTTGTATTGAGATGTTTAAAGATAATTGGCTACTAGGAATCGGTATTGGAAATCAAAACTTTAGAGAGATTTATGGTTTATATATGAAAACAGGTTTTGATGCTTTAAGTGCTTATAATATATATTTAGAAACAGCTGTAGAAAGCGGAATATTTGCACTGATATCTTTTTTATGTTTCTTAATTTTTACAATAAAAAAAGCTCTAACAAAACTTTCTAATAAATATATTTTAGCAAGTCTCATATCAATTACCGGAATATTGGTACATGGAATGGTTGATACAGTATTTTTTAGACCCCAGATACAATTTATATTTTGGATAATGATTGCGACAATACGGAGTAATAATGATTAAAGATAAAATTGAGCATTTAAAAGAAGAATTAAATAAATATTCATACCAATATTATGTATTGGATAATCCACTAATAAGTGATTATGAATATGATAAGATGTATTCTGAATTAAAAGAGTTAGAAAATAAATATCCGGAATATATAACACCCGATAGTCCAACACAAAGAGTTGGAGGTTTAAGTTCAAGTTTTAAAGAAATTAAGCACAAATATCGCTTATACAGCTTAGATAATACATATAGCTATGATGAATTAAAAAAATGGTATGAAAAGATAGAAAAAGAATTTAATACTGAAATAGAGTTAGTATGTGAATTAAAAATTGACGGACTTGCAATTGCTTTAACATACACGAATGGCTATTTTAAACAAGGAGCGACAAGAGGTAACGGTATTGTTGGAGAAGAAATAACTCAAAATTTAAAAACAATAAAAGCAATACCTTTAAAGTTATTTGAAGAAGCTGATGTAGAAGTAAGAGGCGAAATTTATATGCCTATAACTTCATTTGAAAAATTAAATAAGAACATGGAAAAACCTTTTGCAAACCCAAGAAATGCTGCGGCCGGCTCCTTAAGACAACTGGATAGCTCAATTACTGCACAAAGAGATTTATCAATGTTTAGCTATACTGCAATAATAGAAAAAGCAGAGTATAATCCTAAAACACACTACGAAAGCATAGAATATATAAAAGAACTGGGTTTTAAAACAAATCCGAATATAAGATTAGTAAAAAATATAGAAGAAGCAATAGAATTCTGTAAAGAATGGGAAAATAAACGTTTTGAATTAGATTATGCAACAGATGGAGTTGTAATAAAAGTAAATAATTTAGCATACCAAAAAGAATTAGGTTTTACCTCAAGAGCACCTAAATGGGCAACAGCTTTCAAATTTCCACCGGAAGAAATATCAACAAAATTGATAGATATAGAAATTGGGGTGGGTAAAACAGGTGCTGTAACTCCAGTTGCGATATTGGAGCCTATTCAAATAGGAGGCAGTATTGTATCTAGAGCAAGCTTACATAACTTTGATGAAATTAATAGATTAGATATAAGAATCGGAGATAGAGTATTAATAAAAAAAGCTGCCGAAATAATTCCTAAAGTAATAAAAGTCATAGATACTCCAGAGCATGAACATTTAAAAAAATATCAAATACCTGAAAAATGTCCGGAATGTTCAGCAAAATTAGAAGAACGCGAAGGGGAAGTGAATTTATATTGTTCAAACGAACAATGTCCATCTGTAATTAAAGCAAAGTTAGAATATTGGGTTTCAAAAGAAGCAATGGATATGGATAATATAGGACCATCAATAATATCACAACTTTATTCAAAGGGACTTATAAAAACTCCTGTAGATTTTTATAAATTAAAAGAAACTGATTTATTAAATTTAGATTTAATAAAAGAAAAATCAGCATCTAATATCTACAATTCAATTCAAAATAGTAAAAATAGACCTCTGTCAAGATTTATAACTGGCTTATCAATAAGACATGTTGGAAAAGAAACAGCAGAAATTTTAACATCAGAATATCCATCTATAAACGCATTACAAAACGCTTCAATAGAAGATTTATCAAACATAGATGGTATTGGCGAAAAAATAGCTGAAAGTATTTATAAATACTTTCGTAATGAAGAAAATATTAAAATGATAGAAGAATTCGAAGAACTTGGTTTTGAGTTTACAAATAATTCAATGCCCCAAAAATCAACTGAATTCACAGGAAAAACTTTTGTATTAACAGGAACAATGAATTCAATGACAAGAGATGAAGCTTCTGATATAATAAAGCAAAGGGGAGGTAAAGTGTCATCTTCAGTTTCTAAGAAAACATCTTATGTTATAGTTGGCGAAAATCCAGGTTCAAAATTAGAGAAAGCTAAAAATTTAGGTGTTATAATATTGAAAGAAGAAGAATTTTTAAAATTAATAGGTGATCATAATGAAAAAGAATTGTAATATAATACAAATAAAGGGAATTAGAGGACTAATAATCATAGGCTTAATTGCGTGTTGTTTATTTGCGGGCTTTATTATATTTCCGGGTATTGTATTAATGTGTATATGGAATTCCCTAGTAAAATATGCAACACAAATTCCTAATATAAATATAATTCAAGGGACTTTGCTTTGGGGAATAATAATAGTTTCATATTTTATATTCAGAAAAGAAAAATTAGTAGTTTGTGTAAAATCACCACAAGGTTTAAGTGAAGAAGAACTAAAAGCTGTTTTTGCAGATATAAAGAAACAAGCAAATGAAGATAAAATTATACAAACGATGCTAAAAGCAAGAGAAACTGAATTGAAAATAAAAGAGGATAAAGAAAAATCAGAAAACATTAACACAAAATAGCTGATATTTATATTTACCCCATTGACTCCAAATATTAGCGTATTTTACCAATGACTTTTATATTTTTAAAATCAGAAGATTTAAGTTTTGATTTTTTTATATGAACAGATCCTTTAATTTCTTTTAATTTGCCCAAATTAGTAACTTTAGAGTTATTGAAAAAAGCCTGTCCACCAATGGATTGTAAATTTTCAAGATTAGTAATCTTAGAGTTTCCAAAATAAGCCTCTTCACCAATGAATTGTAAATTTCCAAGATTAGTAATCTTAGAGCAAGTAGGATGTGGTAAATCAAAGATTTACCACATCAAAACTTCTGGCAACATGCTATCTTCCAAGAAATATGCT
>CALVAM010000008.1 GCA_944325545.1 Candidatus Gastranaerophilales bacterium
TCACTAATTGTAGGGTGCAATTTTTTTGCACCTTTTAAATAATAAAACCCCACCCCGAAATCAGAGATTTCGACCCTCCCTCAAGGGTAGGGTAGCAAGTAGCAAGTAGGGTGCAATTTTTTGCACCAAAATCTTATATTTAGTGAATAGTGATTAGTGAGTAGTGAATAGAAATTTTATTAACTTCTTCTCAACTTATAAACTTCTCACTAATTGTAGGGTGCAATTTTTTTGCACCTTTTAAATAATAAAACCCCACCCCGAAATCAGAGATTTCGACCCTGTCTTGGATTATTCGGGGTGTCGGAAAGTTCTCAGCTTTCCTCCACCTTACGGGCTAGTCTGCTTTGCAGCCGTCGCCCTACCGAAAATCCGCTCCCTCAAGGGTAGGGTAGCAAATAGGGTGCAATTTTTTGCACCAAAATCTTATATTTAGTGAATAGTGAGTAGTGAATAGTGAATAGAATTTTTATTAACTTCTTATACATTCCTAAACTTATAAATACGTCACCCTGAATTTATTTCAGGGTCTTATAAATTAGAAAATAAAACTACAAGTGTGTAAGATTCCGAAATAAATTCGGAATGACAAATATTATTAACTCCTTCTCAACTTATAAACTTCTCACTAATTGTAGGGTGCAATTTTTTGCATCTTTTAAATAATAAAACCCCACCCCGAAATCAGAGATTTCGACCCTGTCTTGGATTATTCGGGGTGTCGGAAAGTTCTCAGCTTTCCTCCACCTTACGGGCTAGTCTGCTTTGCAGCCGTCGCCCTACCGAAAATCCCCTCCCTCAAGGGTAGGGTAGCAAGTAGGGGGCAATTGTTAATTAATATTGCTGTAAAGAATTACACCATATTTACTTTATAAAAATAAGCTTCCTTTTTAAAGGAAGCTTATTTGGTTTTACTCTTCATCTATTTCAAAAGGAATTGTAATTATGTATTTATTATCTTTCTTTTCTTTAGTCATTTTATCAATATTAACATCTTCATTTAAGTAATATGATTGAGAAAAGTTCATAATTTTTTCTTCGTGTTTTGTAGATTTTTCCATTTCTCCAAACACAGTAATCATTTTATTATCATATTTTACATTAACATTTTTTTCATTACCGCCTAATGGTTTTAAATCTACTATTATTTTATATTCATTAGGCTCTTTTATTAAATTAACTAACATTGGAGCCATTTTAGGTTCGAATGGATTTTCCATCATTTTATCTTCAAATTTGCTAAAATTTCTTTCTTGTTTTTGAATCATTTTTTCCATTCGATTTATATGATATTCAGGACTCAACATTCTATTGATGGTTAAATTTATAGCTAAATAAAAAGCTAAAAATGCTCCGATAAAAGTTGCTAAAATAATGCCAAAAGTTCTAAGCCAACTATGTTGTTTTTCGTTTTCTGTCATAAAAAACTCCTTTCTGTTTATTCAATTTTTTTACATCATTATAAACCATAAAACAATAACCGTATCGGGTAAATTTTTTTTATGTATAATATAATAAATATTGAAAATAATAAAAGAGGCTTGCTTATGAAGAAAACATTAATAAAATACCCGTTTTTAACTAAAGAAATTGAAATTTATGAACAAGAAAACGGACATAAAATTATTTTGGCTCACAAAGAAGGTGGGATGGTTAATGTATCTTCTTGGGTAAAAACAGGCTCTATTAATGAAAATGATAAAAATAATGGAATTTCACATTTTCTTGAACACTTAATGTTTAAAGGAACTCATAAGCATAAAGCCGGAGAATTTGACAGAATCCTTGAAGCAAAAGGTGCAATAGTTAACGCTGCGACTTGGAAAGATTATACTTTTTATTATGTTACTCTTCCAAAAGGTGAAAACAATGAAAATTTTTATACAGCAATCGATTTACATGCGGATATGATGACAGATCCTGTAATTCCTGATTATGAAATGGGGGCTCCTTTTGATGTTAATGATAAAACTGTTACGGATAAAAGAGAACGTCACGTTGTAATAGAAGAAATTAGAATGCGTAAGGATCAACCTTGGACAAAGGTTTATAATGCAACAAATAATGCTATGTATACTTCACATCCTTATAAAAGAGATGTTATCGGAACGCCTGAAATTATTTCTCAAGTTTCTCAAGAAGAAGTGATGAATTATTATAGAACTTTTTATTCTCCTAAAAATGTTACAACAATAATTGTTGGAGATTTTGATTCGGAAGATGTATTAAATAGGGTAGTAAAAGCTTTCAATTGGGGAGAAAGACCGGAACCTCCGGAAAGAAATATTAAACCTGATGAGCCTGTAAAAAATCAAGTTTATATTGAAAATGAATCAAATATAAATTCTGCATTCTTAATGTTTGGTTTCTTAGGAGCTTTAGCTAAAGATTTAAAAAATACAATTGCATTAGAAATGTTAGCGATTATTTTAGGAGAAGGAACAAGCTCAAGATTGTATGTAAATCTTGTTCAAAATCAAGATGAAAATATTTTCAATATGATAGATTCTGAAAGTTATTTATTTAGAGATGGAAGTAATTTCTTTGTTCAGGCAAATTTTAATCCACAATATAAGGAAAAAGCTATTGAACTTATTAAAGATGAAATTGAAAAATTAAAACTTGATATAACAGAAGATGAATTAAATAAAGCTAAAAAGAAATTAGAATCACGTTTTGCTTGTGAAGTAGAAACTGTTTCTGATATTGGCGAATCTATCGGTTATTATATGACGGTCTGTGATGATTTAACTTTGGCAGAAGAATATTTACCGATATGTAAATCAATAAGTTCAGAAGATTTAAAATCAGTTGCTAAGAAGTATTTGAATTTGAATAATGCTGTTATTTCTGTGCTTATGCCTAATAAATAATTATTTAAAATAAATAGTATATTTACCTAATTAAAGCAGAAAACTTTGAGTATAAAATAAATGCTCACAAATTTTTCTGCTTTTATATTTTCAATATTTGTATTATTTATAAGCTAGCAAATTTTATTTTTATGGTTTTTAGGATAAATACTAAAGGAGAAATTATGAAAATAAAAGATGTAACCCCTATAAATTTTAATGCTGATATAAAAATAAAAACCAGTAATAATAAGGTAAAATTACCAATTACTATTCAGAATTTTCACAAAGTTGATGAGACTTTAATGCGAGGAGCAAAACCAACTGAAGCTCAGCTTAAAGAACTAAAAAGTAATGGAATTGATACAATTATAAGTTTTTGTACAAATTACAACCCTCAAAACCCGAAGCTAAGAACTGTCCCAGAAGAAGCTAATTGGGCAAAAAAGCTTGGAATGAATTTTTACTGGAATTTAAGCAAGGAGAATTCTCTTAAAATCTCTAAAGTCCGCAAGTTGCGGGAATTTTTGCATTAAAAAAGAGACCTCTCAGGGTCTCTAAATTTAATTACTGGGATATATGACAGTCGAAACAATGCCCAAAGATTTCTCCATTTTAGCGTATTGCATACTTATAGTATTACTCTATATTTTAGTTATATAAATATGATTTATACACCTTTCATAATTTTAAACTAATCAAATACACCATTCCAAAATTTTGTTAATGTTTTAGAAATGTTTGGTTCTTTATTTAAAACAGGTAATAAAGAAAATAATGATGTTTTTTTATAAGGACTTTTTGAAATATAGTTTTTTTCTGGCAGTAAAGTACTTTTGTTTAAATTTTCGATTGTTCTTTTGCTTAAATCGCAAGCAATAGTTTCAAGAGGATTTGTAGAAGCATATTTACAAATTTTATTAAAATCTTGCCTATATTTTTGTTGAAAAATTTTTAAATAATCAGGGTTTAAAATTTCTTGAAGAGTACTTATTAATATATTTGGATTTAATCTATTCATTAAATTATTTTCATGAATAACATGAAAAAATTCATGTAAAAATGTTTCTAAATAAAAATCTGTAGTTGTAATATTTGTTTCAAAATTTTTATCTGCAATTAGATCAATATTTTCCCATAATTTATTTCCTTTTGAGTAATTATAATCCTCAAATTCATTAAAAAAAATAGTTTTTTCAGGAACTATTTTATTACTATTTATGTATAGTTTTGTCGGAGCAAAATTTGTTAAACCTAAAGCATTTTTATTATTGGTTGTTAAATTCTTAAAATCTTCGACAAAAATACCTTTTGGGAAACCAAATTTCAAATTATATTTATTATTTAAAAATTGAACCAATTCCAAGCATTTTAAAGTAGTCCACGCAATAAATTTATTTTCTTTAAAATTATTATCTATACCATTTTGAAAAAATATACTACTAATTTGCGAAACATTACAATTTTTAATTTCTTGTTGTATTTGTTTCGTTAACCCAGCTTTAAAAGATATATTAGTAGGATTTACTTGCATAATGTAATAATATATAAACAAAATAAAATTTGTTATTTTGTAACATTTTATTACAAATCTCTCAAATAATATCAAATAATAATGTTTTTATGGTTTATTTATCATGTGTTCAATCATGGTTAGGGTATGATTAATCCAATTAATATAAGTACAAATCCTATATGTTATAAAAAAACACCAGTAAATCAAACAAGTAATCCTCAAGTTCTGCAGCAGGATAATTTTGAACTCTCTAATTATAAATCTGCTCAAGCAATTCTTGTTCGGAATAATATTTCTTTCAAGAATCTTGTAATGCCTATTGAGATTACGGATAAGTACAATAAAAAAAGCGAAGGTATGGAACATTTAGATTTACCTAATATCCATGTATATGAGTATCCGGATACGAATTTACAGGTAATCATCAATTCCGTTTCTAATAATGCAAATAAAAATAAAATTCAATCAAGCCTATCGTTATATGATAAAGGTATTGTAAATAATTCTAGTATTAAAAAAAGCTTGCTAATGGAACTTATTAAAGAAAAATTGAATAAAAATAATATACAAGCGAGTTTAAATGAAGATTATGATACTTTTATAAACATTGATTTTCAAAGTAATACTTCTGATTTACAAAAAATAAAATTGATAAATAAAATAATAACAAGTCCAAAATTTACTGAACAAGATTTGAAAAAGTGTCAAAAAACTTTAATTAATAAATTAAATTCAAAAAAATATCAAAAAGCTACTGCTGAAATTAAACAAATTATAGGTGAATCATTATTAAATTCAAAAGATGAAACCATCAAAAATATTCAAAATCTATCTTTAGAAGATATTGAGACATACTATTTAGAAATACTTAAAAACTCTGAAGCACAATATGCTGTAACTGTAGATAAGTCTTTTTTAGAACATAATAGAAATTCATTTTATTCAATATTTAATTCAGGAATCTCTAATAAGTTTCAAAAAACATCGGAGAGAAAATTAATTAATGCTAGACCAATATTTAATAATAAAAATATTCTAATTTATGATGATGATAATAATGCGTATTTAACATTTCATTATCCAGTAATGGTTGCTTCAAATCGAGATAAACTTATTTACCGATATCTAGAGTTATTAGAGTTTTTTTGGAGGGAACCATATATTTCAGAAGAATCTAGTAGTCAAAAATATATACAGCCAATCGAATTAAAGAATAATAAAAATGATTTTAGTAATTCTGGGTTTATAGAATTTAAGTTTAAACCAACAGGAAAAGAAAAAATTTCTTCAAATGAACAAGCAATAGAAACTTTTAGAGCAATTATAGAAACACTCTATGATGAAAAACTAGCATCAAACACGCTAGAATCAATAAAAAATAATGATAAAGAAATTTTCGAAGATATATTAAATAAAAATTATGACAGTAATAGAACACATGAACTTCTTAAGATGTATAAAAATGATATTTTTAAAATCTATGAAACTATCGATAGTATAAGTATCGAAGATCTTAGAGATTCTATGAAACAAATTTTATTTGCACAACAGCCGATAATAATAATTAATGAAGACTTAAATCCATATAAAAATTAAAAAATAAATAGCGAGGATAAATTTGTGATACTAAAAATTAATATGGCTAATTATATAAATAGATATACTAGTAGACTATTAAATTTGAAAGATAATAAAAACATATTAAAAAAAACAAATAAAATAAATGAATTACCAATTGTAACGATTCCCATTATTGCATATATTGAATCAAAAACTACTCAAAATAACTTAGGCAAAAAGCTTTTAAATGAAGCTTTAGATAAGTCTAAAAATAATACAGCAAGTTCACCCATTACAAATCGAACAGATCAAAATATTAAGGCCTTAAAAGAAGCTGGCTTAAACGAAAGAGAAGCAAAAAAATACATAAATGCAAATGGATATATGGATAACGATGGCAAAGATATCTGTAAAGAAAAGAATATAACATCTTTCAAAGGAGCTCCCAACAATGCAAACACTGGAATAGAAGATAATAATATGGACCGTTCTGAACATTTTGCGGATATAGATAATTCAGATATAGATAATATTCCTGGTTTGCATGAAGATTTAACGGAACTTAATTCTGTTGGCATAGATATGTCACCAGAGCTTCAAGAGATATATGATGCACCTCCTATAGAATCTGCTCAAGAGCTTATCGAACAATTGCTAGGGGATTTAGCTGATAGCGTTAATATTGATTGGGATTTTGAATCTATTATCGATACGATGTTAGATGAAATAACTGATATAGGAGATTGGCTATAATTTTTTTAGCAAGCTAAGTCTATTTTGTAACATTTTATTACAAATCTCTCAAATAATATCAAATAATAATGTTTTTATGGTTTATTTATCATGTGTTCAATCATGGTTAGGGTATGATTAATCCAATTAATATAAGTACAAATCCTATATGTTATAAAAAAACACCAGTAAATCAAACAAGTAATCCTCAAGTTCTGCAGCAGGATAATTTTGAACTCTCTAATTATAAATCTGCTCAAGCAATTCTTGTTCGTAATAATATTTCTTTCAAGAATCTTGCAATGCCTATTGAAATTACGGATAAGTACAATAAAAAAATCGAAGGTATGGAACATTTAGATTTACCTAATATACATGTATTTGAATATCCGGATACGAATTTACAACTAATTGTTGATAAGACAAATTTAGTAGAAGATTCTCAAATAAATTTTTCTATTATAAATACTAATGTCACAACAAATCCTTTATATGATAGATTAATATATCAACTTCTTAAAACTTCTATTAATAAAATAAATCCCGATGTTAATTTGACTGGTGATGGAGGACAAATATCATATAATACTAAGCTAAAAAAAGGTGTTATACCACAAATTAATTACATTCTTTTTAGTATGAACTATAATGAACGAGATTTAAAAAATGCTAAAAAAGATATTGTGGCCTATTATAATTCTCCACAATATAAAAGAAGAAATGCTAATATTCAATACTTATATCCTAAAGACGTATTATATGATACAGAAACTTTTGAAAAGATTCTAAATGCAATATCTTTAGATGATTTAAAAAAATATAATAAAAATTTTTTAAAAAATTCTTATGCAGAAATAACTGCAATAATGAATGATAAAGATTATAATAACAACGCTTTTTGGCGAGAATTTAACAGCAATATTAGTTTAAAAATGAATAAAGATAATAAATTTATTGATATTGACAAAAATTCTCCAACAAACAAAATAATACAAATTGATAATAGAAATGATATTGATGCCGATGTCGAATTGGATTATAGCTATTTTGTAGAAAATGAAAAAGAATGCGTTATTGCGAATATGATATCAGATATTATATTAACATCTGATATGTTTAAATCAAAAAATTATTATTCATCTGCAAATGGTTATTATAATGATCCTCTAAATTTAAAATATAACAATAATCTAAAACACAACAATTTATATTATAAATTTGAATTTTATGGAAAAAATTTAAATGATAAAAAGTTAACACAAGAATTTCAAGATAACCTACAAACAATATATAATTCCAATTTAGATAATCAAATTGATCAATGGAAAGATGTATATAAGGATGACTTCTTGTACGAATATAATACATATAGAGATAATAAAAGACTATCTTTCATATCAAAATACAGGAATGATATTTTTAATATTTATGAAATTATAGATTCAATAACTCAAGATGATGTGAAGAAACATATGGAAAGATATTTAATTAATCAAGAGCCTATTGTACATATAAAAAAAGAAAAATAAATTAATTTAGCAGGAGAGTATATGAAAATATTACCATTAAATAAATTTATAACCAATAATTCTTTAAAAAATAAGACTAAAAATTTTAACTTATTTTCTCCAAAACAAATGAAATCTTTAAAAGAAAACAATGATTTTGCAGGATATTTAAAATCATTGTTTAAAGTAAATAATGGTAATAATCAAACTCTCCCTATAGTTTCAACTGCTATAATTGCGTATATGGCTAGCACTAAAAAAATAAAACAAGAAAGAGAAATAAACAAACTTGCTGAATCTGCAGATAATAATAAGCCAAATGATACAGAATGGTATGAACAACATAGTCGTGAAGAATTAAAAAAACATGGAATTACAAGAAAAAATGAACAGGATAAGTATATAGGCTCTGATGGCAAATTAAATACTGATGGAAATAAAAAAATTAACTTTAAAGGCTCTCCAGAAAATTCAAATAATACAACCTCTAGAATAGAAGATAATAATATGGACAGTTCTGATCATTTTGCGGATATAGATAATTCAGATATAGACAATATTCCTGGTTTGCATGAAGATTTAACGGAACTTAATTCTGTTGGCATAGATATGTCACCAGAGCTTCAAGAGATATATGATGCACCTCCTATAGAATCTGCTCAAGAGCTTATCGAACAATTGCTAGGGGATTTAGCTGATAGCGTTAATATTGATTGGGATTTTGAATCTATTATCGATACGATGTTAGATGAAATAACTGATATAGGAGATTGGCTATAATGATAAAATTAACTCCTAAATTTTATAATTTAAAAAACTTTGCCAAAATACAATCTAATAAAACACTACCTGAAGTGCGAAACATTACAATTTTTAATTTCTTGTTGCATTTGTTTCGTTAGCCCAGCTTTAAAAGATATATTAGGAGGATTTACTTGCATAATGTAATAATATATAAACAAAATAAAATTTGTTATTTTGTAACATTTTATTACAAATCTATAAAAGAATATCAAATAATAATATTTTTATGGTTTATTTATCATGTGTTCAATCAAGGTTAGGGTATGATTAATCCAATTAATATAAGTACAAATCCTATATGTTATCAAAAAACACCAGTAAATCAAACAAGTAATCCTCAAGTTCTGCAGCAGGATAATTTTGAACTCTCTAATTATAAATCTGCTCAAGCAATTCTTGTTCGGAATAATATTTCTTTCAAGAATCTTGTAATGCCTATTGAGATTACGGATAAGTACAATAAAAAAAGCGAAGGGATGGAACATTTAGATTTACCTAATATCCATGTGTTTGAATATCCGGATACGAATCTTCAAGTAATTATGAATGTTGATAAAAGTATCTCAACTAAAGATGATACCTTTTTAGAGCAACCACAAATTATATTCCAGATTCTTGAGAATACTCCAATAAAAAATCAAGATCTTTTAAAAAATAAATTAATTAAAGACATTATAAAAACAAAAATACAGAATAAAACAGAAATATCTATAAATGATTTTATAGTTGATGATAAAACATTTTATTCATATTGTGAAGCTTATGGAATTAATACTATAGATAATTTAAAAAATTTAAACGAGATAATGTTTAATTTAAAAATTAGTGAAAAAGATTTAGCAAATGCAAAAAATAATATTCTTTCTGTTTCCGATAAAGATAATATAAATACCGTTTCACTTAATGATTTACAAAATTATTATGATTATTTAAAAACAAACTTTGCTGCACAGGTTTTTGTTACAGTATCAGAAGATTATTTCGAAAAAAATAATAATAAATTATTTAAAGAATTAAATAATTTAAATGTTAAATTATGTAAAAACAACCAACAAAATATAGAGGGAATAAAAACTGATATATTAAAAATTTTTACAATGTCAATTTTAAATTCATATAAAAATTTTAATAAAAATTTTTATGTAATTAGACATGATGATAATAAGGGAAGTGTAAATTATCGGGTATTATATAAAAATGACTTTAATGAATCTGAATATAATCATGTTATAACTGAAATTTTGCAAGAAAACATGCAAGAAATACTGAAACAAAACAAAAAGATGTATTTACTAGAAATAGAAAAAATATTATCTAGCAGTGATTATTTGCCTATTATTAAAAACATTACATTACAAAAAATTGGAAATAATTTTATTGATTTTCAAAGAGTAGTAAATACAATAGAAGAAAAAGATATAAAAAATAATATCACAACAAATTTTTTAAAGAGGAAACCATTAATAGGGAGGTATAAAGATTTAAGTTATGAAGGTTATAGGGGTAAGTAACTCGTTAAAATTTATAAAAACAACTGCTAAACAATTGAAAAATAACACTATCAATTTAAAAAACAAAAATCATACAGAAACATTATTACCAACTGTTTCAGTTCCAATTCTAGCTTTTGTTTTACAAAATGAAGATGAAGCAATTAAGAAAATCTTTGAAGATATTATGAATGGTAAATTTGTACCTCAAAATGTTCAAAATAATATTACACATATTCAAGAATTAGAAAAACTTAAAATTATTGATCAACAACAACCTTGGGAAAACCCTAGATATGATGATGGAAAATTAACAGATACTACATATAATGAAATAGCATCAAATATTCAAAAATCTTCTGTACTAACAGAGGCTGAAAAACAAAAACATCTTCAAAGATTAGCAGAAAATAATTATAAAACTTATAATCCTTCTTTTAAAAAAGCTCCTAATAATGAAACCTCTGGAATAGAAAATAATAATATGGACAGTTCTGATCATTTTGCAGATATAGATAATTCCGATATAGACAATATTCCTGGTTTGCATGAAGATTTAACGGAGCTTAATTCTGTTGGCATAGATATGTCTCCAGAGCTTCAAGAGATATATGATGCACCACCTATAGAATCTGCTCAAGAGCTCATCGAACAATTGCTAGGGGATTTAGCTGACAGCGTTAATATTGATTGGGATTTTGAATCTATTATCGATACGATGTTAGATGAAATAACTGATATAGGAGATTGGCTATAATGATAAAATTAACTCCTAAATTTAATAATTTAAAAAACTTTGCCAAAATACAATCTAATAAAACACTACCTGAAGTGCGAAAACCCATTTTATCATACTTGCCTTTAGAGTTTAAAGAGCCTGATTATAGAAACTTTAATACAGATTATAGTTTATTTGGACTCATTTCTAAATATGCAAAATATAAGATAAAAGAAAACCTGTTAAAAAACACGTCTTATGAAGAAAAAGAGACTCAAACAACAAGTAACTATGTGACTGAAACTAAATCAGAATTAGTGACACAAACAAGAAATCAAATTCAGGAAACTGAAAAATATAGATATGAAGATGATATGGAAGATGATGAGGATGAATATATCTATAAAGAGCCTGTTTATAAAAAAGTGTTTAAAGCTATTGCAACTGTTATAATGTTTCCCATTGAAAAATTTCAAGACTGGACATTTAATCTTAAATATAAAAAGCAACAAAAAGAACGTAGAAAATATGAAATAAATACTATGCTTGCAAACAAAGCTATGTATAACAAAGAAATAAGAAATTTTTTAGGTGAAAAGACTATGGAAAAATTGATACGTTCACAATTGTCAATAAAAAAGGTTGAAAAATTAATTAATAAAACTATCCAAATTGAGCAAATACAAAGACAAAAAGAACTAGAACAAATAAGAGAACTAAATGAACTCAATGAATTAAGAAATAAATTTAAAAGAAGATTATATGAGTATAAAAGATTATTTGATAAAGACGACATGTTGCCAGATATGTCAGAATTTGAGAATTACACAGGTCTTAATTTAGCATCTTTACAAAAATTATATAAGACTCTTGGACAAAGAATCGAACATCAATATGGTATAAATAATTTAAAACAACTCTTTAAATTAGGAATGAGCTACTATATTCCTAATATTGGAGGTCGAGGGGGAAGTGATAATTCAAATGTTTCTTCATTACGCAAAATCTCTCCAAATTACAATAAAAAAGGCTCTCAATATCGAGAAGAACTCATGAGGCTATGTAAACTTTATTTAAATAATTCCAAAATCATAGAACCAAAAATTGAAGAATTTAATAGTACAACAAAAAATTTCTTAGATACTGCAAAAAGCAATATAGAAAAAATTTATGAATTAAAAAAAGATCCTAAATTTAAAATAACAGAAAAAGTTCCATATATAGGAATCGTACCTAAAGCTGTAAGATTCGTCGATAATATAAACTTAACGAGATGTATATTAAAAGATTTTGAAGAAATAACAAAGAAATATATTCAACAAGGTACACATATTGATATAACAGAATATGGAAAACAATTTAATAAAATTGTTAAATATGCAAAAAGTCAAAATTTATCAGAGGAAGATAAAAAATACACAGAAGCTATTCTTAGGTTGGTACAAAAAGCAAAAACTACAAGAATGGAGACTTATACTAAAGTTTACAAAAATTTTACAGATGGTGGCAAAGCAATTAGAAACATTTGTTATAATATTCGGATTAAAGATGCCGTTGGAATGACAATGAAAACAGTAAAATTATTAAGTCTTTTGGGATAACCAGTTTTATTTAAAAAAGGACCTTTTTTATTTACAGAAAGAGAATTTGGGGTAAATATAATAATTTTTCTCTGGAATTTAATCGATAAGAATTCTCTTGCCCCCTCGAAAGCCCGCGTCGTGCTGGGATTTTTGCATTAAAAAAGAGACCTCTTTAGGCCTCTAAATTTAATTACTGGAGATGGCGGGAGGTCTTGTTCGCTCACGCTGTCTTGGATTTACTCCATGCTCGGAAAGTTTCGCTTTTTGAACCTTCAGTTCAATATCGCTCAATTTCCTCACTATCCGGACTAACTCCATTCTGTCGTGTCGTCCGTACGTAAATCCGCTCGAACCCGAAAATAATGCTTTGCATTATTGGGGTTCTACTCCCAATACACAATTATTTAACAAATTAAAAATTGGAGATGGCGGGAGTCGAACCCGCGTCCATCGTGGATAAAAACTGATATCTACGAGTGTAGTAACTTATTATCTTAGATTAATACGGAAAGTTACAAAACCTGAATCAATCCAAAGACTTTTTGCGGAAGCCTAACCTCCAATGGTAAAACTTGATATGCATACCATCATTTGCATACTGCATCTTGCATACATTCATCACCCCTAACGGCAAGCTGGTCAGGTTAGATGGGCTGAACTGCTATAATTAAGCAGCGAGTCTTTGTGCTCTGTAATCAGCCATTGATACTACTTTATTAGCATCTAATTTATTTTGCTCGTTGATAAACGGGAACAGCGCCCGTACTCGCAATCCGGATCTACCAATCACGGCGTCAAAACCAGTACATCCCCATGTTCAATTGTGGGCTATAGAGAAGACGGCTCCGCTCGGAAACCTGCTTGTCTTGTTCACTCGCGTTGTACGGCAATTTCGTGTTTCGACTTCGAGTCTACAACTCTTGTCAAAAGCACTCCAGCCTACGCTCGTTCACGCTGTCTTGCTCACTCGCAAGCCAACACTGTTTCCTCGACTTCACCTCGAGGGCTTCCCCTCTCGGCTTGCCCATTGTCCTCGCCGGACGGGCGTCAAAACCAGTACATCCCCATATAAAAATTATTTTACCTCACCCTAACCCTCTCCTAAAAGGCGAGGGAATTAAATTGGTTAAGAAAATCTCTCAATGTGCAGTAAATACAGTATAAGTTATATTATAAGCTTTTTCAAGCTTTAATAAGATTTTTTATTTTTGTTAAATCTTTAAGCATTAAATCTCTAGGGCTTCCTTCTTCTAGTGAATGGTACCTTAAAAGATATGAAGGATGGAAAATTGGAATACATTTTCTTATTTTTCCACCTATTTCGATTTCCAAAATTTCACCTCTGATTTTTGAAATCTGAATCTTTTTATCCCAAAAAGATTTTAAAGCTGTCGCCCCGCAAAAAATAATAACTTCAGGATTTATTATTTCTATTTGTTTTAATAAATACCCTTCGCAAGCTTTTTTTTCATCATCTGATGGCACTCTATTTTTAGGCGGACGGCATTTAACGGTGTTTATTATATATAAATCATCTTTTCTTGAAATTCCAACTTTTTCCAAGAATTCGTTTAATAATTTACCAGCTCTGCCAACAAAAGGAGTTCCTGTTTTATCTTCATTCTCTCCAGGAGCTTCGCCTATTAAAATTGCTTTTGCACTGTTAGGATTACCGTCAGAAAATACCACATTTATTCTCGTTTTACCTAATTCGCAATCCATACAGTAATTACAAATATTTCTTAATTCCTCTAAATTTTTTTGCTTAGTATTCATTCTATCCTCTCAAAATCTATAGCACCGTGTTTGCATATTGGACATATAAAATCAGATGGCAAATTTTCGCCCTCATAAATATATCCGCAAATTTTACATCTCCATCCTTTTTTATTAGTTTTTTCAGGCTTTGGCTTTATATTTTTTTGATAAAAATCATATGTTACACTTGTCTTATCCGATAGGCTTTCAGCGGCAACTAATTGAGCTATAAATAAATTATGGCTCCCTAAATCTATTTCTTGTTTTACAAATGCTGAAATATACGCATTTGTATTACTTGTTAAATATAAAACTCCATTTGGAGAACGTTTTGTATCATTGTAATTTGCAAATTTATTTACATTAACACCTGATTGATAACCAAAATTCTTAAAAATTTCAAAAGGTGCTGATTCGTCCAAAATTGAGAGATTAAATTTTTTAGTTCTTTGAATCATACCTGTTGTGTAATTATTTTTATTCACTGCAATAGCTATTTGTAAAGGATCAGATGTCACTTGCATAGCTGTATTAATAATACATCCGTTATCCTTGCCCCCTTCATTTGCAGTTAAAACATAAAGACCATAACCGATTTTAAATAAAACTTTTGTATCCATAATAAAGCTCCTTATTACAATAAGGTATTATAGAAATAATAACTATGCAATAAGCAAATTAGAGATTTTGTTAAAAATTTTTATTTTAAATTTAGTTTTATATTTTTGATGTCTTCTTGATAATTCTTATACATCTGCTCATATTCATTTTTTAAATCATCAGTAATATCAGAACAAGCTAAAAGTCTTTTAATATAACTTTGGCAAGTTCTACTATAAGTAATAGCAAATTCTTTTTTATCTTCATTTGAAAGATTGGAATTTAGTTTATTTTGATATTTACTATAAAATTTTTGAAATTCTTTCCAAACATCATTGACTTTTTCTCCACTACCGATTTTTTCTTCATTTTTTATCATTTGAATTTCTTGTTTAATAACATCTTTTTTATTTTGCCAATATATTTTTAAATCATCAGTAATATCATTACAAGCTAACATTCTATCAATATAAGAAATCGCAAGTTCTTTTTGTGGAATTGTAGTTGTCATATCAGGGACATTTTTATCAAATTCGGCAAAAACTTTTTCAAATTTTTCAGAATTACTATCTTGCCCAAGAGAAACTGTATCATAATTAGTTTTTGTTTCTATTGAAGATTTTTGTGCGATTGAATGATTTTCTTCTGTAGTTTTTGCTTCACTATTTGTTGAATAAATTTGAGATAAGTTAAAGAAATTGTTTACAGATGTCATATATTTTCTCCTTTTTATTATTTAAATTGTTCGTATAACCAGCCTTTTTCTTCTAAAAATCTTAAAAGAGCTTGTCTGTTTTCTGGAATATCAGCTCTAGTTTTGCCATTAAGCCTTGTATCATCACCGTAAGTCCCGTTGATTTTTTCGCAAATTTCACTCCACTGTTCTTGGCTTACCTCCCAATTATCACTATCCCAAGATTCTCCGGTGGTTGATTCTACAATTTGTTTATACATTTCTACCTGCTTCTTTGTCATCATTTTTGTAGAAATCGTAGCACCATTTATATCATAAATGGTTTTACCATTATCATCTACTTTATAAGAATTTTCTGCCCACGCTAGACGAGACTTCATATCTTTTGCAGTATACTTTCCATTTTTTTCTAAATCAGAAGGAGAAAACCCTGCAAGCTCACAAATATCACCGCCACAACAAGCTTCACCATCTACTGTACTCATTAATCTTGTATAAGCATCTAAGTTTAATTGTTGATAAAAACTTGAATCCTCATTATCACCTTCTTTAAAAAGCCAAGTATTAAGTTGTTTTATTTGTTCTTTTTTTAATTCTATAATTTGTTTTTTGCTTAATTCAACTCCGTACAAATTTTTTGCATCTTGTTTAAGCTCTTCTATTTCTCCATCAAGCCAACCTTGTATATCATTAATTATTTCTTCTTTTAAATTATATTTTTTTGCAAGCTCATCATTTGACATTGCACCTTCTAGTGTTTTACCATTATTATTGTAAGTTTCCCAACTTTTCCATTCTACATTGCTCCCAAAACCGTCTCTATTCTTATCTACTTTAAACCACTTATCAATGCCTCTTCTTGCAAATATTTTCATTTGATTCATACAAGCTTGACTTCGTTCTTTTTCTGTCACAACTCCATCTTGATTTTTATCCATATAACAAGTTAATTTATACTCAGATTCTGTTATATAACCATCTTTATTTATATCTAGAGCATTAAATATACTTTTATCAACACCTTTATTATTCCGTAAAAAATTCTCCTCATTACAGCCTTCTACACCATTTGGATTCCATGCTGTTTGTGAATCTTCAATATATTTATATTCTAATTTTAAATTATGAATATTATTTATATCAGGCATAAATTTTCCCCCTTAAATTCTATAACGGTATAATTAATAAATACTTTAAAATTTGTTACAAAAATTAATGAAAATTAGCCTAAATTATTTCTTTTAGGAAAAATACTGCTATTCATTTTTCCATTATCTGCGTCTGATTTTATTACTCCTATTTCGCTTTTTATTATTTCGATTTCTTTTAGAATTTGGTTTCTGGATTCTTTCGGACAATCAGGATGATTTAAAATTCTCTTTTTAGCTTCTATTGCTCTTTCTTTTTGTTCTACTGTTGATGTTCTTTCAGGAATACCTGCATAGATTCTTTGTACGAATTTCTCAAAGCTAACGTTTTCACCAGTCATAAAATAGCTCCTTTCTTTAGGATAAATGAGTAATATAACTAATTATCAAGGTAAATAAATCTTAATAAAACTATTTATACTATATTATAGTCGTATTAAGACTATTTTGTCAACCCTTTAAATCTTACTAAAATCTTTATTGAAGATAAAAAAGATAGTATCCTATTGTTGATATGGGAGAAATTTCTAAAAAATTAGGGTTAAGAATAAAAGAATTACGTGAAAATAGAGGTCTTACACAATTAGGACTTGCGGAAATTCTTAACATGGAAGCTTCTAATCTTTCTAAAATTGAAAGAGGTGTTCAAATACCTAAAGAAGAAAGTTTAGAGAAGATTTCAAAAGCTCTTGATGTTGAACTTAAGGATTTATTTGATTATGGTCATTTTGTAGATAAATCAACTTTAATAAACAAAATTAATCAAATTTTAAAATTCGCAGATGAAAAAAAAATTCAAAAATATTACCGAATTTTAATCAATTTGTAACTAAAATATACATCATGGAGTTTGCGGAAAAATTGATATTTTTCTCGTAAATTTCTTGGAACGGTTTTGCATCAGGTCGTGTGTGGGATAGCACACGACCTGATGCTCACACACCTATGGTCGGATTTGAAAAATCTCAAAAATTTGTCAAATTTTGGATTTTTCTGCATCCTCCATGCTTGACAGTAATACAAATTTATTTTACACTAATCATGCCGAAGTATAGTGCTATGGTATGCCTTACTCGGAGAAGTACAAAAACGGGTAAAACTGGCTTGGAGTTTTTATTCCAATCCCAAAGTATTTACCCCTGAAAGGAGAATAAAATGCCAAAATTAAAAACTCACCGTGCAGCAGCTAAAAGATATAAAGTTACTGGCACCGGTAAAATTACAAGAAGACATGCAGGTATCGGTCACTTGCTTCAACACAAATCTGAATCAAGAAAACGTAAGATTTTCGGAGATGTTGTTATTTCTGAAACTCACGAAAAATTGGTTTCAAAAGAGTTACCTTACAAGAAGTATGCTAGATAGGAGTGTTGAACAATGAGAATTAAACGTGGAAATGTATGTCGTAACAGACACAAAAAAATATTAAAACTTGCTAAAGGTTTCAAAGGTGCAAGAAGCAGAATATTTAAAGTTGCTAACATTGCTGTAATGAAAGCTCTTAAATATGCTTACAGAGATAGACGTGCTACAAAACGTAATATGAGACGTTTATGGATTGTAAGAATTAATGCCGCTGTTAGAGAACAAGGTATGAGCTATTCTAGATTTGTTAATGCTTGTAAAAAAGCTAATATTCAAGTAAATAGAAAAATGCTTGCTGACCTTGCTGTAAACGATAAAGAAGCTTTTGCTCTTGTTGTTGAAACTGCTAAAGCAGCTTTATAATTTTAATTTAAGTCTAAAATAAATAGCTTGGTTATTTATGTAACCAAGCTATTTTTATGTTTTTGAGAAAAAGGAGAATTACATATCATATACAAAGTTTTGACCTGTTGTATTTTCCGCAGCTTGTTGTCTCATTGCTTGAGATGCAAAAAACATTTGTTTAGCATAACTTTGAATTTCACTGTTATAAACTCTTTGGTCAAAGATATTTTCGTATTTTTCTAAATAGTCGCCAATTGGGTTAATAATGTCTGTAACTAAACCGACCGCAGTATCAGCAAATTGTTTTAAAGCTCTTTCTCCAATTCCTAATTCTGCCATTTTTTCAGACAAAGTTAAGGTTAATAATCCGCTTTCTTGCACAGCATGTTCAGCTTTTTGTTCAAGCTTTTGTTCCATTTTTTCTTCAGCAGCAGCATGTTGCTTAGTCGGGTCATAAGTCTGAGTTTTATATGTTTGTAAGAAATTATTCAGATTAAATGTTTCTGCCATATCCTTTGTCCCTATTCTTTCTAATTCTTTTATCGACATTTTTTTCTAAAACTTTAGACTTTTTATATATTTTGTTACAAAATTTAACAAAAAGATGAAATTTTGAGTTGATATTTATTGGAATTTATTATTTTTGCATTCTAAAGTGTTTTTGTAGTAATATGTAGAAGTAGATTTTTAAGGGAAGGTTAAGAATATGGTAAACAAACTTATTAAGGAAGACACTAAGATGTTCCTTACAGGAAATGAAGTGTTGGCTTATGCTGCAAATTCAGCAGAAGCAGAATTTATGTACGGTTATCCGATTACACCTCAAAATGAAATTATGCATACTTGGTGTAAATTGTTACCAAAAACCGGTGCGGGATTTTTACAGACAGAAGATGAAATTTCAGCAGGGTTTTCAACAATTGGTGGTATTTTAGCCGGAAAAAGAGCTTTTACAGCAACTGCTGGCCCGGGTAATGTCATTATGCAGGATGCTCAATCAATGGCTGAAATGATGAGAATACCTTTTGTTTGTGCGGTTATGCAAAGAGGCGGACCTTCTACTGCTACAGTTATTTATGCTCAACAAGAAACAAGATTGACTTGTTACGGCGGAAACGGAGAAGGGTTTAGAATTGTTTATTCTACTGCAGGACATCAAGATTTGTATGATTATATGATTAAAGCATTCAATACTGCTTGGAAATACAGATTTCCTACTTACGTTTTAGCTGACGGTTATCAAGGTAAAATGAGAGAACCTGTTATGTTGTATGACCCTGCCAGTCGTGGTATTACTATGGTTCCTACTGAAAAAGCTTTGTTAGGTCCTGGTGAAATCGGAGTTGATAGAAAATCTACTCATATGAGAAATACTTATAATATGGAAGAAGAACTTATGGAAGTTCTTGAAGGTTATAAAGCAGACTATGAAAAAATGTCTGAAGAAGTTCAAGAATGGGAAGAATATAAGGCTGATGATGCTGAAATTCTTGTAATTGCTCACGGTATAGTTGCTCGTTCTGCTAGAACTGCAATTGATGAATTAAGAGCTAAAGGAATTAAAGCCGGTTTATTCAGACCTATTACAATAAGACCGCTTGCTGTTAAACCTTTAAGAGCTGCAGTTGCTAGATCAAAACAAATTCTATTTACTGAATCTGCTAACGGTCAATTAGCACAAATGGTATTAGAAAAATTATATGGCTTAACTACACCTTATGACACTTTATTCAAAATGGGTGTTGGTGTTACTGGTGACGATATTGTTAAAAAAGTTGAGTCAATGGCAGTAGCAGTGTAGATAGGAAATAGGAGATAAAAATATGTCAGAAATATTAACACTTCCTCCAAATTTACCAAAATCTCAAAATGCTGAGGTTGGAGCAAGTAAATTTTGTCCGGGTTGTGGACACGGTATAACTTTAAAAGCATTAGGTTATGCTATTGATGAATTAGGTATTAAACAAAAAACTGTTTTTGGTTGTGATATCGGATGTTCGTTGTTATCTTGGAACTATATGGATTTAGATACAGTTCAGACTCACCACGGTAGAACAACTCCGGTTATTTATGGTGTTACAAGAGCTAATCCTGAAGCAATTGGTATTGCTTATATGGGTGATGGTGGCGGTCTTGCTATTGGTGCTCAACATTTAGTTAACGCAACAGTTCGTGGCGAAAGAATGATGATAGTTGTTGTGAATAACACTAACTATGGTATGACAGGCGGACAAATGTCACCTACTACTATGCCTGGACAAAAAACCGAAACAACTCCATATGGTAGAGATTGTGATGTTACAGGTAAACCTGCTAAAGCTGCTGAAATGGTTGCTGCGATTGCTGATCCTGCTAAGTCTTATGTAGCTAGATCTACTGTTTCAAATGTAATCAAGTTAAAATCAGCGTTTGTTAAAGGACTAAAAAATGTTCAAAATGGAGGTTTCTCTTTCATTGAAGTATTATCAATTTGTCCTTTAAACTGGAGAACTAATAATTTTGATACATTTGCAAGACTTCAACAAATGGAAGAATTCTTTGAAGTAAAAGAATTTTTGGTTCCTGAAAGTGTATAATTATATTAAGAAATAATTTGGAGAAAATAAAATGGCAAGAACAAAAATAGTATTAGCAGGTGAAGGTGGACAGGGTGTTCAATCTATTGCTAAAATTCTTGTAGAAGCTGGATATGAAGCTGGAAAACAAGTTCTTTATATTCCTAACTTCGGTGTTGAACAAAGAGGTGGGGTTTCAATTGCTTTTTGTCAAATAGCTGATGAAAGAATTGGTGAACCTCGTTATTCTAAAGGTGACATAATTATTATGTTATCTGATAGAGCGATTGACAGATGTGAAACTTATGTTGATGAAAATTCAACAGTAGTTTATGATACTTCTGTTTGTTCTAAAAAGCCTACTGTTAAGTGTAAAAGAGTTATAGGTATTGATGCTAATAAAATTGCTAACGAAAAATTAAGTGCAAGAGTTTTCAACATCATTATCTTAGGCGTATTACTTGCAGCAACTAATGTTTTAGAACTTAGCGATATTAAAAATGCTATGGAAATGGCATTAGGCAAGAAATTCGATGCTAAGCCTGAATTAAGAGAATTAAATTATAAGGCTCTTGAAATGGGTATGGAACTTATAAAAGAAAAGGCTGGTGTATAATATGACAGATAAACAATATAAAGGTTATAAAATAGAAGGTGTCGGCAAGGGTAAAGCTGACTATTATGTTTATACAGATTTATGCAAAGGTTGCGGACTTTGTATTGCAAAATGCCCTATGAATAAAGCTGGGAAAAAATGCTTACAATGGTCTAAGGAAGTTGGGTTATACCAAACTCCGGCTGTTGCTCCTGATCCTGAAATTTGTATTGCCTGCGGAGCTTGTGCCATGACCTGTCCTGACAGTGCAATAAGAATCGAGAAAAAAGCATAGTTTTATAATTTTTAATAAACTTTAGGGCTCGATATTTTTCGAGCTCTTTTGTTTTGTTAAATATGCATACATTCCATATGCTAATATGCCGAAACTTCCCAAAATGATTGATATTGTTTTGTATGGAGTTTTTAATGAAGGTTTATTTTCCAGAATATCACGATATTTAACAATTTTTTTGTATAACTCTTTTTCAGTTTTATCTAAACCTTTTGCTTTAAAGTTTTTTGCTAAAGCATCCATTGGATTAAAGCCTTTATTTTTCTCAATAGAATTTATATATTCTTCTTCAAAATTATGGGGAACAATTGTTTTATAACTATTTAAAGAACCATACTTGTTTCTTTTATCTTCAAGCCCAAGTGCATCTGTGAAGTATATCATATTATTATAAGCAGAATAATTTTCGGCTAAACGACTTTTTATATATTCATTAGTAGAGTTTATTTTTTCTGCTGGAATATTTAGAAGTTTACTTAATATTTTACTTTCTTCGGGATTAAAATTCATTTTTATAGAATCTTGATTAGTTGCTCCGAGTATAAAATTATTTTTTGCAAAACCTCTTTTTAAAAAGCTTGAATTTGTTCCCCAATCTTCTTTAATATAATCTGAGGTGAATATATTCATACGTTTTTTGATAAAGGGTTTTATTTGATTACCTTCAAAAATATTAAAATTATCAGGGGAAGTTATAAATTCGTAACTTATATTATTTAAATTATAATTATTCCCCTTAACTTTTTTTACTTCATCTTCTATAAGATTTAAAATTTCTTCTTTATAATATTTGTTATTTTTAACTCCATCTTTAATTATTGGCTGTGAAATATAACTCCAAGCCGCGTCAACCCTAAAACCGTCAAATCTTCTTGAATATAGATTAACTTTTTTTCTTAAAAGTTCTTTGCCTTCAATAGAATCCAAATCAAGAGCAGGTAAATTCCAACCTATTGAAGCATCTTTTATGAAAGCTTTTGGATTTGCCCAAACTTCATCATAAGAAAATCCACAAGGCATATCTCCATTCAATTTTATTCCTTTTGAATTTAAGATTGCTTTAGATTTTGATAAACTTTTTTCTGCTAAAAATTGTTTGAATTTATAAAAATCAATTTCTTTTGATTTTTGAGAATAAATTTCTTTTATTCGTTTTTCTCTTTCTGTGATTTTTACTACGTCAGGATTAAATAAATTTTTATCAATTTCATTCCAATTGTTATAATCGTAGTTATTATTTATTTCTTTCAATGCTTGATAAAGAGCTTTTGTCTCTAAAAGTTCTGCATTATTCTTTTTATATATTTCAAAATCGTTTTGCATATTTTTATCGAGATTATTGTATAAATTTTTTAGTACAATCTCTTGAGTAGAATTTTTTTCTATAATATTTTTAAAATTCACCTCATCTTTTAAATTATTAGCTTTTATAATTTTTTCTAATTCATCTTTGGATACAAAATCTTCAATATTAATAATGTGATTACCCAAATCCATAGAACTTCCCGAATAAAATGGCACATCTTTTCCGTGGAAATGATATTGTCCTATTGGTAAAAGTTGAATTTCATTAATATCCCAATATTTTTTAATAAAATTACTAAAATCTTCACCTTCTTTGTTTGCAAAATTACCAACTCCAATTTTATTCGGTAAAGATGATGATGGAATAATAAGTGTCGATTTTCCGTTATTTCCAAGTTTTTCTTTTGCTTGTTTTAATGTATCAAAATATTCCTTCTCTTCAGAAGGCTTTAGCTTTCTTTGAAAATTTAATGCATTAATAGAATTTATTTGCATAATCACACACCAACTATATTAAATCAAATAAAAGTTTTAATTTGCTATATTATGTAGATTTGTTAAAAAAAATTGCAATAAGTCGTTATTTAATATACTATAGACAGAAAAGGTGGTTAAAATTATAGGAGGATATTAAATGTTCAAAAAACTGCTTAAAGGGTTATTTGTATTAAGTGCATTTGTTATACTTAATAGCCCTGCGAACGCTTTTTATACTGATATGAATGAAGATCATTGGGCATATCAATCTATTAAGTTTTTAACAGAAGTCGGAGTTGTTGTCGGTTATCCTGATGGAACTTACAAACCTGATATTCCTGTAACAAGAGCCGAATTTGCTTCTATGGCTATTAAAGCTTTGGGACAAGAAGATGCTAATGTCACTCAAGATATTCATTTTTCTGATATTAAGCCTGATTTTTGGGCATATAATATTATTAAAAAAGCTGTTTATTTTGATTTAATTCCTGATGCTAAAGGACAAAAATACAGACCTTAT
Organism: Candidatus Gastranaerophilales bacterium; assembly: GCA_944325545.1. GTDB lineage: Bacteria > Cyanobacteriota > Vampirovibrionia > Gastranaerophilales > Gastranaerophilaceae > CAG-196. The sequence goes on from CALVAM010000008.1 coordinate 24,421, forward strand.
GATCCTGTAACAAGAGCTGAAGCTATTTCTATTGCTGTTAATGCTCTAACTACTCAACAAATAAGTGAGGAAAAAGCTCAAGAAATTATTTCAAAAAGCTATGAAGATTATGCACAACTTCCGGCATGGTTTTTACTAGCGGCAGGTAAAGCTCAATTATTGGATATGATTGTTGTGATGCCCGGTAAAGAAGGACAATTAGAAGCAGAAAGACCTGCTAATAGAGCCGAAGTTGCAGCTATTCTTTATAAAATGATGCAAGAAGCTAAACTTAACCCAAATGCTAAGTTGGCTGAATGTATGCAAAAAAGAACGGCTGACGGTTATATTGTTGATAATGTTAAAGTTCAAGGTTCTATTGGTATAATTCCTGCAGGTTCTATTTTTCCTATTCAATTAGAAACAGTCGTTGGTTCGCAAATTTCTAATGTAACTGATATTTATACTGCGAAAGCTCCTAAAAATATTGTTACTAAAGAAAAATATCTTTTAATTGAACAAGGTAGTGACTTAAAAGGTCAAGTAAAACACGTTCAACGTGGTAAATTATTTAAGCAAAACGGTGAAGTTATTATTAAAAATGAATTATTAGTAACACCTCAAGATCAAGCAGTTATGTTATATGGTGTGGCAACTTTAGATCCGGCAAAGAAAAATGCTTTTATGACTTGGTTCAGAAAAGTATTCAAGGGCGATAAAGTTTTAACTATGCCAAATCAAATTGTTAACATCAGATTATTAGGACCTTTAAAAATCGATTTAACAAACGGCTATATCTACGAATAGTAATTAATAATTAAAAATAATTTATTCAATAATTTCCGGCGGTTTTTCAAAATACGTCGGAAATTTTTGTTTGTATTCATTAAGTTCTGTACAGTAAGCTTCTAAATCAAGAGAAATATCTTTTTTCAAAGGATACGATTTTATACCTAAAGATTTATACATTGCTCGAATAAAAACGTTTGAAATAGCGTCGCTTCCCCTTTCCCATGGAGTTGAATGAGCTAATATCCAACGAATTTCTGCTATAGAATTATTTATTTCTTCCATTTGTGAATTACTTACATTTTTTGAATTAAATTTTGTTTTAAATTCACTATATTTTTTACAAATAAGATTAATAGCTTTATTAACGTATTTTGAATCTGCATGTTGCAGATAATGCTCTTTAGCATCTATTTTAGGTACAGTTAATTCAATTTCCTCATAAGGATTTTTTAATGGGTTAGTAACGGTTTTATCTAATCTATTTTGATAGATTTTATATCTTTTTATATCTGAATAATTTGTACATAAATCAAATCCATCCCAATCAGAGCCGTTTTTCCATCCATCACGCTTTATTCTTAAAATCCCGCTATGTTTTATTTTAGAAATATCACGAAGAATAGAATTTGCTTTAATAACTCCTATTGCAATAAGTTTTAATATATTTTCGGCTGATACATTTTTTAAAATCATTTTAGTTGAAACATCAGCGGTTTCTTTAATTTTTTTTGCCCAAACCCTATTTTTACCATAACCACGAATTTTTACAAAAAAATCTTCTTGCCTAAATTTTAGCTTCGGAGACTTTAAATTTGACTGAAATGAAGTTCTGTAAAAGTAGCTATTATTTTTAATTTTCATATTATATACAAATTAGCTAAAAAGATTTTTTGCTAATTCTCTTGAAACTGTTTTTTGTTCAGATGTATCAAGGTTTTTAACAGTTACTTGATTAGATTTGATTTCATCTTCTCCAAGAATTAAAGCGTATTTTGCAACTTTTGATGCTTTTTCAAGTTGTTTAGTGAACTTTTTATTAGTTAAATCAAATTCACAAGAAATCCCATCTTGTCTTAGTTCTTCTGCTAATTTTATAGCTTCTAAACTGTCATTTGAAACAACAAATGCAGTAGTTTTATTATCTTCTTTTTCACCTATAAGAGAAGCTAGTCTTTCCATACCCATTGCAAAGCCTACTGCAGGAGTATCTTCTCCGCCTAAGTTTTTAACAAGACTATCATATCTTCCGCCTCCGCAAACGGCATTTTGTGAACCTAGGTTATTTGATTTTATTTCAAATACTGTTCTGTTGTAGTAATCTAAACCTCTTACAAGAAGTTTATTTACAGAATAATTGATATTTAATTCATCAAGATATTTTTTTAATTCATTAAAATGATTAGCACAGTCTTCGCAAATAAAATCAGATTGGATAACTTCTTGAATATCGGGTTTCGCATAGATTTTTTTACATTCTTCGACTTTACAATCCAATAGTCTAAGAGGATTTTTTTCGTATCTTGCTTGACAGTCCGGACATAAATCATTTAAGTAAGGTTTTATAACTGCTTTAAGTTTTGTTTTGAATTCTTCACGACAAGTCGGACAACCCAAAGAATTTAGTTCTACACTCAAATCATTTAATCCTAAAGCTTTCAAGTAATTTACCGCCATTAAAATAACTTCGGCATCACAAGTTGCTTGTTTGATACCAAAAACTTCAATCCCTACTTGGTGAAATTGTCTTTGTCTTCCTGCTTGAGGTCTTTCATATCTAAACATTGGTCCCTTATACCAAAGTTTTACAGGTGCTGAAAGCCTGTGCATTCCGTTTTCTATGAATGAACGAACAACTCCTGCAGTATTTTCTGGGCGAAGAGTAAGCGAGCGTTCGCTTTTTTCAAATGTATACATTTCTTTGTTTACAATATCAGTTGTATCTCCGACTCCTCTTGCAAAAAGTTCTGTTGCTTCAAATATTGGAGTACGAATTTCTTTTGCTCCGTATTTAGTAAATATTTCATTCGCTTTTTCTTCCATAAAGTGCCATATTGCAATTTCAGAAGGTAATATATCTTTAGTTCCTTTTTGTGCTTTTATTATTGCCATAATTCAAATTCCCTTATATAATTAACTTAATTGTACTATGGTAAAACATTAGAGTAAATAATGGAGTTTGAAATGGGAATAAAAGTTACAAAGATGCAAGGCTGCGGAAATGATTTCGTAATTGTTGATTATTTAGAATATCAAAAATCTGGTTTAGAAATGTCTGAACTTGCAAAAAAAATGTGCGATAGACATTTTGGTATCGGAGCTGATGGACTTATTATTCCTAATCCTAATACAGAAGAGGCTGATATTGGTTGGTTTTTCTATAATTCAGATGGTTCTACCGCTCAAATGTGCGGTAATGGAATGAGATGTTTTGCAAAGTATGTTTTTGATAAAAAATTGGTTGATAAAAATGAATTTTCGGTTAAAACTCTTGCAGGAATTATTTCTCCTCATATCTTAGAAAACGGAGAGGTAAGAGTGAATATGTCAAAGCCTATTTTGTTACCTGAGAGAATCCCGTTTTTACCAAATGATAATATGAATTATAAAATTGCAGTAAAAAATATGATTTTTGAAGGCTCTGCGATTTCAATGGGAAATCCTCATTTTGTTATTTTTGCTTCTCCAAGTGGAGATTTATTAGAACTTGCAAAGGAATATGGACCTTTAATAGAAGTATCGGAAGAATTTCCTGAAAAAACAAATGTGGAGTTTGTTAAAATAAATTCAACTGATAAAATCGAGCTTTGTGTTTGGGAAAGAGGTTGTGGAATTACACTTGCTTGCGGAACAGGAGCCTGTGCAAGTGTTGTTGCGGGTGTTTTAAAAGGTTGTTTACGCAATTCTGTTGATGTGAAATTATTAGGTGGAAAAGTTCATATCGACTGGGCAGGTGATAAGATTAACACATATAGAGATGTATTTCTTACTGGTCCTGCTGAATACGTCTTTGATGCAGAGTTTCAATGTTTATAGATTATAAATTTTAAAACTACCCTACCCCTTGAGGGAGGGTCGAAATCTTTGATTTCGGGGTGGGGTTAAAATTTTACAAGGTGCAAAAAATTGCACCCTACAAATTATTCACTAAATATTAAACTCTTTCACTCAAAATCTTTGCGGAATTTTCTAAATCTTTCATTAAAGCTTCGTTTGACTTATCCAAACCTCTTTGACGAAGAGCTCTTGCAATAGTATCTGCAAGATTTGGAGCTTTTCCTTCTGCTACAGCTTTATAATAATCATCTTCAAAGTCTTCTCCTAATCTTAAAGCCCAATTGCCTTCAGTTGTTCCTGGGCGGTTGTATGTTTTCCCCAGCCCAAAGAAGTCTGCAAAGAATATCTGAACTCTTTTTGCAGGACTTGTAAATAATTCTGCAAAACTTGCTGCTATAAATTGTTTTTTATCTGTCCTTAAGAGTTTTAAGTATTCATTTTCTTCTGCTTTTGAAGAATTTTTAGCTATGGTATCTTTTGCAAGAAGCTTAGTTTTATTTAAAAATCTTTTATCTTTAGGATTTTTAAATAAGTCTTCTACAAATTCTAAGAAAGATTGATTATCATGAGAACCTAACATTATCACTTTATTTTCTGATGTTGCAGCCCCTCTATGATCAAATTGTGTAACTGCAATTCCTGTAAGATTTAGATTTTTCATAACTTTTGCAACAGGTGGAGTAACATCTCCTAAGTCTTCACAAATAATAGATGATTTATCTAAACCATATTTTTCAGCAGCAGGAATAATAATTTTAGTTAGAATTGATGCGAATTCTTCATCTGTATGTTTTTGGTATTTCCCTGAAAAAATTGAATAAATTCTACCTGAATTTGATGGAAGCATTTCTTTAGAATTAGTAGAATAAATAAACGGATCAATCAGACCGATTATGTGATCTACTCTTACACCTCCTGGGCAGCTTGCAAAATAATCTTCATATTTTTTCTTTAAAAATTCGCCAGCTCGTCCTAAAGAACCGTCTTTATTAAAAATTTCTTCAGGATTAAAATATTTAAATCCCCATCTTTGTCCCGATTTTGAAAAATAATCAGGAGGACAACCAATCGCCGCGTCTTTTAAAAACAGATTTTGATTTACCCATTCATCAACAGTTGGTTGTGCTACAGGTGAATCTCCGATAATTTTTATTCCATATTCTTTACTTATTTCATTAGACTTTTTATTTTCTTTTTCTAAAATCATTTGTTGGAAATAATAAAAATCAATTTTATCTGCATTTTCTTTTTTGATTTGTTTAATTCTTGCTTCTGCTTTTTTTGCCTCTAATTCATCTTTAGGGGCATACAAGTTTTTATCAATTCCTCTCCATTTAGACCAATCTTTATTTGCGTTTTCTTCACTTAATACTCTAAAGATAGCTGCAGGCTCATACTTGGAAGAAAATTCTTTTTTAAAATTTTCTAATTCACTTGTATCACCTTTTTTATAATTTTCATAAGCTTCAGTAAGAGCTTTGTTGAAAGATGCTCTAACATATTTATAATCAACATTTTGAGAGTTAGGATTATTTTTTACTATATTATTAAAAGTCTCTTTAGATAAAATCCCATTATATTCTTTTGTTGTTAATTTTTCTAAAGGAATCATGAATATGTTTTTACTGCTTGCTTCCGGTGCATAAGGTGAGTTGTCACCAAATTTTCTTAAACCGTTAGGTTCTTGTTGTATTCCTTTTATCATATGTTTTTTTAAAAATGGAAATAGCTTTTTTACTGTAGTTGTAGAAAATAATGAACCTATGCCTACATTTTCAGCTTGGATTGATGGTGCTGAAGAGTTATGCAGAATAATATCTACTTGTTTTCCTAAAAGATTTAGACCTTTTTCTAGGGATTTTGAATAAACTTGCATTTCAGCATTACTAGGTTGTCTTCTAAAGCTAGTATTGTCAATTTTTTGAATTTTCATGGGATACTCCTTAATACACACATTTTAAATATCTTGATAAATTAATATTATCATAAAAATTTATTTTCCAATACAAAAATGAGAAAATATATTATCTAAAACATCATCTGTAATTAGTTCGCCAGTGAGTTCATCTAGTGCTAATATTGCAGATTTTACATCAATTGAAATTAAGTCTTGCAATTCATTTAATTTTGCTGCCAAATACGCTTGCTCTAAAGATTCTTTAGCTTTTGTTAAACAAACTTGTTGACGAGAATTGGTTACAAATTCTAATGTATCAGGTTCTATATCGCAAACTTTTTGTTTAAGAAGTTGTTTTAAATCGTTAACTCCTTCTCCACTTAAAGCTGAAATGTTTAAAGCTTCAAGATTTTCTTCTTTTGCTAAGTCTGATTTGTTAGCAATTAAGATATAATTTTTATCTTTAATTAAATTTAAAACCTCTTTATCATCATTATCTAAGCCTTTAGATGCGTCATATACAAACAAAATTAAATCAGCTTCATCTAAAGATTGTTTAGAATATTCAATACCTATTTTTTCAACTTTAGAAATTTCTTCATCATCTCTTATTCCTGCCGTATCAATAAGAGTAACCGGAATTCCTAAATCAAGAGTTTCTCTGATAACATCTCTTGTCGTTCCTGCTATATCTGTAACGATTGCTCTATCTAAGTTTAATAAAGCATTAAAAAGAGAAGATTTTCCAACATTTGGTTTCCCAATAATAGCTACAGAAGCTCCTTGTCTAAATATATTAGAAGTTTTAGCTCCTGCAAGAACTTTATCTATTTTTTCAATAATTTCTTGAAAACAATTTTCTAAATATTCATATTCAGGCTCTTTTACATCATCAGGAAAATCAATACCTGCAGTTATTCTTGATAAAACTTCAAAAATATCGTTTCTAATTTCATTAATCTTTTCTTTTAAAACTCCTGATAAGTTTTTCATAGAAACCTTTGCAAAATCAGAAGTCTTAGAGTGGATTATATCTGCAACGGATTCTGCTTGAGAAAGATCCATTCTTTTATTAAGAAACGCTCTTTTAGTAAATTCTCCTTTTTCAGCTAATCTTGCTCCATTTTTAAGCACAAGCTCAAGAATATTTTTTACAACATTAATTCCGCCATGACACTGGATTTCAATAACATTTTCTCCTGTGTAACTATTTGGTGCAAAGAATGGAAGTACAATCACCTCATCTATTTTTACGCCATTATCAATAATCCAGCCGTGGTTGAATTTTCTTGGCTCAAACTTAGGGTTTGAAAAAATTTTTTCAATAATTTCAAAAGCTTTTTCGCCTGAAATTCTTATAACACCAACTCCACCAACACCTATAGGGGTAGAAATTGCTGTAATTGTATCAAATTCTTCTAAAATATTCATAACTCTATTGTAGCTCAAAAACATATTGACAACAGAAAATTTTAAAATGAGTTTAAAAATATTGATTTTAAAGGCGTTTCGTTATACTACAATTGACAAAGCTAATTAAATCGTTTATACTGTAAGTAGTCACTTGATAATGGCTAAGGAAGGTTCTTAAGGAAACCTTAGAGGAACTATCAAGTGATTTTTTATTGTCTGAAACTTCTGAATACAAATCATAAATAGAAAACTCATCAATCAACATTTTTTGATAATCAGTTCTTTCTTTAATTCCGGGTGTTTTAATATTGGTATTGCAGAATAAAAAATTTTATCAATATTAGTTATAAGTTCTTTTTTTAAATATGCGTGTCTGCTTTCAATATCACGAGTGAAAATCGTAGAGATAATTTTGTTCAAATGTCGTTTTGATAAAACAGCAACAATCTTTGATTGATTATTTTGTATAAAAATCTTATCTTCACCCTTTAAAACTTCTTTGTGTATCTGTAATTTTTTTATATCTTTTGTTTTCATGCCTTCAAACTTTAGTTTTTTAATATCTACAATCTCGATATTTTGAATATTTGAATTATTGTAAAAAATCGCATCTACAATTTCACCGTCTTTTCTCTTAAGTTTTAAAGGCTTTAAAATATTGTTCATATAACTATTGTAGCTTAAAAAAATTCATCATATAATAAGTTTGTTATGAAAATAAAAGATTTAATTACAGCAACAAATGCTGAAGTTTTAAAAAATATAGATGAAAACTTAGATGTTCGAATTTCTACTGATACCAGAACTATTTCTAGAGGAGATTTTTACCTACCACTTAAAGGTGCTTCTTTTGATGGTGAAAAGTTTATTCCTCAAGCTTTAGAGAAAGGAGCAGTTGGAGCCTTTTCAACAACAGATGAAGGAACTTTAAAGGTCAATAACACTTTAGAAGCTTATTTAAAACTTGCAAATTATCGAAGAAATCAACTTAATTTTAAAGTAGTAGCAATTACAGGAAGTTCAGGAAAAACTACAACAAAAGAACTGGTTGCATCTGTTTTAAGTGAAAGATTTAAAACGTTTAAGACTCCGCTAAACCATAATAATGAAATCGGATTTTGTCAAACGATTTTTGAAGCTCCAGATAATACCGAAGTTTTGGTACTTGAGATGGGAATGAGAGGTTTAGGCGAAATAGAACTTCTTTCTAAATATTCGGAACCGGATATTACGATTATTTCTAATGTTGGAACCGCTCATATTGGAAGATTAGGCTCAAGAGAAAATATTGCTAAAGCCAAATGCGAAATTGTTAAATATCAAAGAGGAAATATTTTTATAGCACATAATGACGAGCTTATTAAAGAAACTGTTCATTTTGACGGTAAAAAAATATTTTATTCAATAAATGACGTAAAAATTGTTGAAAAATCCGCAAATTATTCTAAGTTCGAATATAAAAATAATATTTATGAATTAAATGTCGGTGGAGATTATAATATCGAAAATGCTTTAAGTGCAATAAATACAGGGTTAGAACTGGGAATGAATATTGTTGAAATTCAAAAAGGTTTAAAAAAATATAAACCTATAGAAAAACGCTGGGAAACGGTAAATGCCGGTGGTTTTGAAATAGTAAACGACAGTTATAATGCAAATCCAGAATCAATGCGAGCATTTGTTGACACTATTTTTGAACATTATAAAGATTATACTTTAGTTCTTGGTGATATGGGAGAATTGGGTAATGAAGAAGTTACATACCATAAAGAATTAGGTAAATATATTAATTTTCATAAATTGTTAAATAAGGATTGTAAGATTTTATCTGTCGGCAATTTATCCAAAAATATTACTGATGAAATTAGTAATTGTTTCTCAAAACATTTTAATACTGTTGAAGAAGTTGTAGTATTTATAAAAAATAATCTTGAAAAATCAACAAAATTGTTTTTAAAAGCTTCAAGAAGTATGAAATTTGAAAAAATAATTGAAGAATTAAGATAAAAATTTAGCACATGCCAACATCTTTACAAAACTTAATCTCTAAATAAATACATGCAAACATGCTAGCTACATGGTTTTGCATGATTAAATTCGCTAAAAGCATGTAAAGTTAAGGGTATTACATGTATATAAAACAGATTAATCAGTAATATTAGGAATTATAGAGTTTTTAAGAAATCTTAACAAATAGTATTTTTAGGGTTGTAAAAGGTTTCTTAATTAATATAATAGAAATATAGATAAGGATTTGGGGAAATCCTAAAGGTAAAAATCACAAATAAATATAATTTTGGAGGAATAAGTGTTTAAGAGTCGTGATATGGGGAGAGCTATTGCTGTTAAAAGATGGACACCTACGGCATTAGAATGTTATAAACGCGGATGTGTATGTGAAGGTTGTTTTTATAGTGACTTTTTTAGTGCTACAGCTCAAAAATGTCAAATGAAAGCTGCAGTATTAGAATTGGTAAGAACGATCGGAACTCCTAATATAGAGTTACCACAGATTTTAGAATAAACCTTTTGTAAAAAGCCCCTTTAAAAATACAAAAAGTGTTGTATAATAAAAGGGTAGTACATTAGGAGGTGTAAATGCATATACACGTAAATGGTAAAAACATTGAGATTACAGATGCAATCAAGGCTTATGTAAAAGAAAAAGTTGGTAAGGTTGCAAATCATTATGATCAAATTACAGGCATTGATGTAGTTTTATCTGTGATCAAAAACCCCGCAGCTACAGGAAAACACGTTGCAGAAGTTTCTTGCAAGATGAACACTGGAGTTGTACATTGTGAGGAGTCAGCTGAATCTATGTATGCAAGCATTGATTTGTTGGCTGATAAATTATCACGTCAAGTTAAAAAGTTTAAAGAAAAGGCATTAACTTCTGACAAGGCTACTATTCGTGGCATTGAAATGCAAGAAGAAGCTGATGCGGAGGCTGTAGAAAGTTAAATAAATGATTAACAACAAAAAAGTTGTAATAATTATGCCTGCATATAATGCAGAAAAGACTTTAGAGAAGACTTATAATGAGATTTATCAAAATTTCGTCGACGAGATTATTCTGGTCGACGATTTCTCTTATGATGCAACAAAGGATGTTGCCAAAAAATTAAATATAACAACGATTTTACACGAAAAAAATAAAGGTTACGGAGCTAATCAAAAATCTTGTTATCGAGCAGCCTTAAAAGCGAATGCTGATATTGTTATTATGCTTCATCCTGACTATCAATATACTCCGAAACTTATTCCTGCAATAGCTTCAATGATGGCTTTTGAAGAATATGATGCGGTTATTGCATCTAGAATGCTCGGGAATTCTGCTCTTAAAGGTGGAATGCCGTTGTATAAATTTATTGCTAACAGATTTTTAACTGAGTTTCAGAACTTTTTTATCGGTGAAAAGTTATCAGAATATCATACAGGTTTTAGAGGTTTTACCCGCAAAATCCTTGAAACTTTGCCTTTAGAAGATTGTAGTGATGATTTTATTTTTGATAATCAAATGCTAGCGTTGATTTTATTTAATGGCTATAAAATAGGTGAAATTTCATGTCCTACAAAATATTTTAAAGAGGCTTCTTCTATTAATTTTATTCGCTCTTGTAAATATGGATTAGAAGTCCTTTTAGTAAGTTTAAAATATAGGTTTGCCAAAATGGGAATAAAAGTTAATTTATTTAATAATGGCGGTAGAATTTTAGATAGGGAAAAAGAATTAAATTATTATAATAAAAGGGAATTATGAAAATAGTTTTAGCTTCATCAAATGAACATAAAGTAAAAGAGATTAATGAAATTGTTAATAAATTAGGTTATGATATAGAATTTGTTTTACCTAAAGGAAAATTTGATCCTATTGAGAATGGAGAAACTTTTGAAGCAAATTCTTTGATTAAGGCTAAAGCCGCATGGGAGCTAACAAAAACTTGGTCTTTAGCGGATGATTCAGGGCTATGTATTGATTCATTAGACGGAAAACCAGGAATATATTCTGCAAGATATGAAACAACTCCTCAAAAAAGAATCGAGAGAGTTTTAAATGAAATGAAAAATATTGAAAATAGGAAAGCTCATTTTACCTGTGCAATGACTTTGATTAATCCTAAAGGAGAAGTCGAATTTGCTTGTAAAGGGATTTGTGAAGGTAGTATTGCCTATAAACCAACTGGAGAACACGGTTTTGGATATGATCCGATTTTTATTTTGAAAAATTCAGATAAAACTATGGCAGAACTAAATGACGATGAGAAAAATGAAATTTCTCATCGATCATTAGCTTTACAAAAAGTTTTAAATTATATTAGTGAAGCTCATTTGGTTGAAAACGAGTAAAGTTGTTGAGATATCCTCCTATTGGAATCATTGTATCTGTTCTATCATACATTTCAGGCGGCCCCATTCTTGATTGTTCCTGAGCTTCTATCTTTGCATTGTATTCACTATTTTCTTGATATTGTTTTACTTTTACTTGTTGATAACAACTATATTTTGCGTCGTTCTCTTCTAAATTTCTACAATCATTAATAGCATTTTCAAAATCAACTCGTCTTTTATACCAATATGCTGCAGTTTCATTTAATTTACCTAAACCTCTTGGTTCTTGTACATCAACATATGCAGATGGAACAAAATCTTTCCAATCAGGTTCTGCGACACCATCAAAGGTCACAGTTTCTTCGGCGATTACTGCGAATGGTAAAAGTAATGTTAATAACAAAATAAATTTTTTCATATTTTATAAACCCTTTTTCTTGATTATATCATTTGAAATAAGATTTTATCAAATTTTCGTTACAATTAATTTAAATTATTTTAGTATTAAACTAATATAATATTATGGATAAGAATAGTTTACGAAAATATTTTAAAGATTTAAGAAAAAATCTTTCAATACAAGAAAGATCTCAAAAATTAATTAATAAATTAATTAATCTAAAAGAGTATCAGATTTCACAAAATATAATGTTATTTTATCCTTTGGAATATGAAATTAATTTGTTAGGAATATTAACAGATACTACAAAAAAATTTTATTTACCAAGAATAGAAGGTGAAGAACTTGTTTGTTGTCCTTATAAAGCAGGTGATGAACTTCAAATTTCAAAATTTAAAACTAAAGAACCGATAACAAATTTTATAGATAAAAATATTCTTGATTTGATTATTGTACCCGCTCTTTGTTGTGATAAAAATAATTATCGTCTTGGTTATGGAAAAGGTTATTATGACAGATTTTTAAAGAATTTTGAAGGTTATACAATAACTTGTTTGCCTAAAGAATTTATTATAGACACAATAAATCCTGATAAATATGATATACCGATAAAATTAGTAATTACAGATTAAATTATTGGAAATTGTAAGTAAATGAGCTTCTAATAGCCGCATCAACGGCACCTTGAGCAGATTGTAATTCTGCATCAACCATTTTTAATCTGTTTTGATATTCTTGCATTTGTAGATCTAATTTCTTTTCAAGAATAATCAGTTTATCTCTTCTCGCTTCCAATTGTTTGATTGCCGGATTTTCAGGATCTAAGTCATTGCCTAAAGCCATAATTTCATCAGAAGACGCAACCAATTCCATCTTAGCTGAAGCAATCCACTGAATTTTAGTTTCCAGCGTTATCTTATAAGCTGTTAGATACATCATTCTGAAACTAGAGGCAATTAATCCCATAATACACAGTCCTTCTATCTTGTTTCGTTTAAATTCTTACCTTTCAGGAATGTGTGTTCATTACTTTCTGCAATCAAGCTTTCCATTTTATGTAATTGATGCTTGTGATAATTTACCCTATACTTAGCCATTTTTAATTTCTGTCGAATGGTAAGCATATCCTTAAGGCTTGATATTAAACTTACAGCCAGTGCTTTAAATGGATTTTTCCTTATGAAAAACGATCTGGTAAAATTCATAAAATTCACTAACCGTTGGATACTTTGTTGTAGTTCTTCACGCATAAGCTTTTACTCCTATACGTTCTAAGCCTACATGTATTATAAAACATGTAGTTAAGAATAATTGCGTATCATTAGTTATTTTTTTTACAATTGTTAACATTACCTGGAACTATTCCTCTTGTTGGTTATTGAATTAAACACAAAACGTTTTTTATAATATTCTTTTTCTACTAAACTAGTTAACGGCAATTTTTCAGAAAACTTTAGTTCATTTTGATTATAATACTGTTGTTCTTTACAAAAAGTTACAAATGCTATTATCGTTTTAATAATAACATTATTTAGTATTAAATCTAACATTATTCTAAAAAATGTGCGTCCTTGCATATTATTAAATCTTTTTTTAATATTAGTTAAACAAATTATAAGTCTTGAATATCTTTACTAGCAGATTCAATATCATCTTTAAGCATTTTTCTAACAATATCGCCTTGAGTATCAAGCATTTTGCATACAGTTTCGATATTTGCAACTTTTTGAGAAAGAATTGTGTCTGCATTAGAAATGATATTACTTGAAACACTTTGATAAGCAGAAAGAGCAGCAGAAGTAGTTCCTTGCATCAAGTTACCCATAACAACAGCAGGAAGTCCAAATTCACCAAGATAAGGGGCTGCAGCTGTCATAATTCCGCCCCATCCGGAAACTAGTCCTGCAAGCGGCATTAGAATATTTGCTGCACCGATTCCATATCCGTTTGCAGTACCGATTCCATAAGCTGCAGTGCTTGCAATATCAGCAATACTTCCAATTCCTGAAGCATAGCCTGTTGTTGCACCATCAGAAGAGCCAAAGCCGGATAATAAATCTCCGATTCCGGATGCTCCGCCTGTTGTATAGCCGCTTTGTCTGTATCCGAAGTTTGCTGCATATCCGCTAGGGAAGCCGGAATAATTCCCTAAACTATTAACACCAAAAGATGAATAAGTCCCTGTAGTTCCGCCTGTTCCGCCTGTATATTGTGTCCAGTATGAAGTTCCCGGAATATTCATAGCACTTGTTCCGCCTAAGGTTGTCATAAAAGCTGATGGAGCAAATAAACTAGCAAGTTGGTATAAAAAACCACCCGCAGCTTCGAAGCCTGTGCCGGAACTTCCTGAACCTGCGACGGTTAAATCCCTTAATCTGTCGTAGGTTTCGTAAAGCATAACTTTGGCATCCGCTGATGCGGCTCCAAATCTGTTCGCCATCACTAAATATCCATCGTTTTTGTATGACATAATTACCTCGTTTAATTAAAAGTTTAACCGCCAAATGTTTTAAATGAATCTTCAATATTATCTTTTACAACTTTTGATACAGCATCTATTTCTGTTGATAGTGCATTTTGTTCTGTATCTAGTTGTTTTAATCTTAGTTCAAGTTGTAAGTCTTCTTGTTGTATTAGCGAAGTTTTTGCATTTATATCTTGAACCATTTTATCATATTGGGCACTTTCATAATAATATTGATTCATTGCATCCTGATAAGCATTATCATCTGTTACTGTTTCCATGTTTAAAGTATATTTAATGGAGTCATCTTCAAACCTTACTGATGTGAAACGACCATTGCCGTCGGTTTCCAGTAATGCTTTTTTTGTTTCTTCCATCTTTGTTGAAACATATGTTGCATTATAATAGGCTAATTTATCTTGACCATCAATATTATTGATTCCTGTACCACTTTGATACGATTTGTTCAGATCTGCATATGTTGTATAGTATGTAACACCATTTAATTGGAATGAATATACTCCGCCTAAATAATTTCCATCGTTGTCAAAACAGTCACTAATAGCCGCATTTATGCCCTGAGCTCTCATATCAGAAACAACTTGTCTTAATTCGGCTTTTTGATCATCTGTTAAGTCTACTAACAATGTTAGTTCGCTATTTCCGACATATGTAGGACGTTGTAAATTGTTGTATGTTGTTTCCGCTGCTTCATATGTCTGTAATGCAGTAAATTCAGCTGCTTGCAGGGTTGCTAACTCCGCATCATATTTTGCAGCTTTGTTTTCTATCGTTCCATCTGTTCCTGCATCTCCCGTGTAATATACAGGTAAAATAGTTTTAGAGCCGTTTACGTTACCTCCGTATAAGCTTTTTAAGTCAGATTTAAATGCGATAGATCCATCCGCTTCATTGTAATATACGTCCGCATAGTCCAGTTTTGTATCTTCGCTTAAGGCTCCTTTTTCTATTAAAATATCTAATGCATCTGCAATTTTCTTTTGAGTATTTTCATCGTATTGTGAATAACCTTTATATATAGCATTTGGAGCATCTATCATTGAGGCAAGAAGAGTTTCTGAACCTGTGTATGGTGTGCTTGTTCCGTCAGTACTGTAATATTTCTTGTCATCTTCATTATAATAGTATTTATTACCTGCACTATCCTTATAAACTAATGCATTACCATACTTTTCCTGCTCAGATTTCGATACAGTATAACTATTTGTATTAACGTCGTAATTACAGGCTGTAATATGTTGATAATTATCTGTATTTACATAATTGCTTAATGTCGCAGCTTCAGCTTCTTTTTCTTTTACAGCAGCTTTTGCAGCTTCATAATCAGCCTTTGCTTGGGTCATCAATCTTTGTGCCATTTCAATTTGATCAACAGTTACTGCAGTACCAGTGGAAAACTGAACCTTAGGATCTTGTTTATGCTTTTGTGAGCCTGTATACACATCTGCATAATAATGTTGAGTAACTACAAAGTTATAATCAGGATCATTTGCAAGCTGCTGCCAACTGTCTATTGTATATTCATTAACGCCATCAGAAAATGAATACTGTTGTTTTGTATAATCTTGTGTGCTAGGTGGTACAGGAACGCTTAAGCCAAGCATCTGATTGAATAAATTTGCACTTTGATTTGATAAAACCGTACGTGCTTGATTTATTTGTTGACCTTCATATTCACAATTTGATTTCCTCGCAACTAGTGCTAAATATCTGGCCTGTGATGCTGCCATTCCCATAGTGTTGTTCTCCTATTTCTTATATATATTTGGTTTAATGAAAAGTTACTATAAGTCAATCTTCACAATAGTATTATATATTATTTTTACATTTTTTAATATTTAGAAATTAGTAATTTCATTTAAATGGATGAACTCTATATTAAATATCCTTTATGTAGAGTAGTTTATTATATGATACAATTTATTAATGAAGAAAATTTTTATCCTTCTGGTAGTTTTTTTAATTTCTGTAAATATTTCTTTTGCTATAGAAGAAGTATTATTAAATGTAGATGATAATAGTATTCCTCAAAAAGGAATAAATAAAGTTTTCGAAGAGGATGATGAATATACTCTTAGGGAAAAAATTCAAGATATAAAGTCGAAAGAAGTTAAAGATACTAACAGTTCTTCTTATTTATTAGATGGAATTTTAACTAAACATTTTGAATCCGGTCCGATAGAGACAATGCATTTTTTTGGATATTATAGAGCCGCTGCTGATATGAATTTATCAGAAAACGGTGATACTATATATGATTTTAGTGCGATTCAAGCAGGTATCAATGGGAAATTTAGAGGTGGGCAGAATTTTTATGAAGCTCGGTTTAGATTTGATCCTGTAGATGGTTATAAATTTTTGCAAACTTTACCAATAGATATTTATGTCGCAAATGCTTCTATTCCACATCATACAATAATTCTTGGTAACACTAGAACGCCTACCGGATATGAGGGCGGACGTTCTGATTCTATTATTCCTTTTGTTGCAAGAGCTCAAATTGCCAGAAACTTTGGGAATATTAGAAAAGTTGGTTTAAGGATTAAAGGTAATTATGATTTAATTGAATATGATTTAGGAGGTTATAGTTCAGATACTTATTTTAGAAATTTTTTCCCTGGAGCGGAATTTGCTGGATGGGTAAATTTAAAACCGCTTGGAAAAACAAAAGGAAAATACGGTAACCTTCGTTTAGGAGGAGGGATTACTGCCGGAAATAATGACACTGATTACTTTGTATCAGGTTTGTATGCAGGATATGAATATAAAAATTTTATGGCAAATTTTGAATATGCTTCTGCCAACGGATATAACGGAGCTTATATTATTTCTACTAACAAAGCCGAAGGCTTTTATTCAACAATTGGGTATAAAATAACTCCTAAATTACAAATTTTAGGACGTTATGACCATTTTGTTCCTAATAAAAATTTTGCTGATGATATAAGAAGAGAATACTCTGTTGGTTTAAATTATTTCCTTAAAGGACAAGCTATGAAAATTATGCTTAATTATGTTTTTTGTCAAAATGATATCTTGGAAGATTCTCACAGGTTAATTTTGGGAACTCAACTAATGCTTTAAGCGGTATACTTATCTAAAGATACAAATCCGCTTAAAGTAGGACTATTTGCTTGATATTTTTGTGTTGCGACTTTATTACTGCAATTTCCTTCGACAGTTTCGAATGATCCGTCAGAATTTACTTTTGTAACAATACCGGTATGGGATTTTCCTCCATTTTTTTCTATCATAATATCGCCTACTTTTACATTTTTTGCGATAAATTCTGCTTTATTTGTTGAAGGAACTGTTAAATAGCAATTGTTATTTTCTCCCCAACTTCTTATATCACTAACTGCTGAAAAATGTTGGAAACTTGATGGTAATTTATCTTTAAATGTTTCTCTTGTTATAGTTGAAACAAAATCTGCACACCAAGCTTGAGTTTTTCCGTTTGAAAATAATCTGTTGCCTTCAGCATCAGAATTTACTTTTCCTACATAACTCTTTGCTTTGTCTGCAAGTGCTAACTGTAAGTTTGAACTTGTGGAATTCCGTTTTATTTCAGAATTATTTCTTGTAAAAGTATCACCCCAATTTGCCTGCCAAGTATTATTCCAAGAGGCCTTCCAATTTGTATTTAGATTAAAATTTGCTTGTTGATTATTCCAAATATTAGTAGTTGGAAATATTTTTTCTAAATTAAATGAAAAATCGGGTGTGCTATTGAAATTTTGAGTTGGTAAGTTAAATATATTAAAATTAAAAAAATTAAAATTGAATGTTGGCATCCAATTATTAAAAGGTAAAAAGTTGTTACAACCAAATATAGGAGGGGTTCCTATATTCATAAAAGGGGTATGAATATTTATTGTTCGATTGAAAATAGTCATAGTTATAGTTCCTTATATGTATAAAGTATATATTTTATAAATAATTGCTTTTTTGTTACAAAAGTTTATATGATGGGAGGTATGATAATGTTAAAAAGGTTTTTAATAGATTGACATGGAGGGGTTTTTAGTGTCTAATTAATTTATGGGAGAAGGGATTTAATGTACATTAAACAGCTCGAGGTCGATAACTTTAAGTCGTTTGCGAATAAAGTCGAAATACCTATGTTAAAAGGTTTTACTACTATTTCCGGACCAAACGGTTCAGGGAAAAGTAATATTATTGATAGTATTTTATTTGCTTTAGGGCTTTCCACATCAAGAACTTTGAGAGCTGAAAAATTATTTCATTTAATATCAACTTACAATAAAAGAAATGAGGCTTTTGTTAAAGTAACTTTTGCGGAAGCTGGTGATGAAGGTGAATTTTCTGTAGCAAGAAGAATTCGTAAATCTTCACAAGGATTTAACAGTATTTATTATTTAGATGACAAGATTGTTACTTTATCTGATATTCACGCGAAGTTAGAAAAATTTAATATAACTCCGAATAGTTATAATGTTATGATGCAAGGCGATGTTATGAGTATTACAAATTGTACTCCAAATGAGCGTCGTAAAATTATTGATGAAATTGCAGGAGTTGCAGATTTTGACAGGAGAATAGATCAAGCTACAAATGAATTGGATACGGTTGAAAAAAGAGTTGTTAATTCGACTTTAATTTTAAACGAAGTAAATGTTAGATTAGAGCAACTTAAAGAAGAAAAAGAAGTTGCTATGAAGTATCAAAAGTTAAAAGAAGAAAAAGTTGGGCTTGAAAGCCAAATTAATACTGTAAAATTCTTTGATTTGAGAAGAAATTTAGAAAAGGCTCACGAAAATATTTTAGAGTTTACAAAAAGAAAAAAAGAGGAAGAATTAAAGTCTAAAGATTTAGAAGAAAGATTAAAACTAATTAAGGAAAAATATGAAGAAATTTCTTCTACAATAAAAGAAAAAGGTGAAGCTCATCAAATTGAATTAAAACAAAAATCTGAAGAAATTAAGGGGGCAATTTCAAGAAAAAATTCTTCAATAGTTTATGCAGATAAGCAAATACAAGAGAATTTGAAAACTATTGAAAATACAAAAAACGGAATTGAAGCTCAACAGGGTAAAATTAAAGATAGTGAATTAAAAATTTCTTTAAAGCAAGATGAAATTAAAGGAATTGAGAAGAATATTCAAGAGCAAAAAGAGATTTTACATAAGATTTTAGAAGATATGTCAGGGCTTAATGAAACAGCTGAAAAACATATTGAAAGAAGAAATGCTCTTAGAAAAGAATTAGAAGAATATCAAGATAAAGAAACTAAGCTTATTCAAAAACAAGCTCCTATGGAAGCTGATTTATCTTCAAAGAAAAAAGCTATTGAGGAAGCTAAAATTAAGCTTGAAGAATTGGAGAATTTTAAGAATAATTTTTCAGAAACAAAGGCAAATAAGGAGCTTTTAATCGAACAATTAGGAAAAGAACTTGACGATTTTAAAATTATCCTTAAAAATACATTGCATGATTTGGATAAGACTAAAAATGAAATCACAGATATGGACTATGATCTTCAAGCAGCACGCAAAAAAATGTATATGCTTGAGGCATCTAAGCAAGCAAGCGAAGAAGCTAACCTCGGACGTGCGGTTGATACAGTTGTAAACGCAAATATTCGTGGGGTTCACGCTCCATTAATGAAATTAGGACAAGTTGATGAAGAATATTCTACAGCTATGGAAATAGCCGTAGGCGGAAGAATGGCTCATATCGTTGTAGATGATGAGCATGTAGCATCTACTTGTATTGAGCTTTTAAAATCTTCTAATGCTGGGCGTGCTACATTTGTTCCTTTAAATAAAATTGTTAAATGTCCTAAGAGTTTGAATCTTCCGAAAGAAAAAGGTGTAATTGATTTTGCGATTAATCTTATAGATTTTGACGATGAGTATTTAAATGCTTTTTATTATGCAGTAGGCGATACTTTAGTTGTTGAAGATCGTTCTGTTGCTAATAAATTAATCGGTAAATACAGAATGGTTACGCTATCTGGTGATTTATTTGAAAAATCAGGTTCAATTACGGGTGGTGCTGTTAGAAAAACAGGATTAAAATTTGCTCAAAATTCTGATAGTGAATTAGATACTTTTAGGGCTAGATTAAAAGATTTGGAATCTAAATATGCAACTTTGATTTCTAAACGTTCTAGTTTGGAAGCAAAAATGGAGGATGTTAGAAGTAAGTATTCTGCTTCTACTACTGAATTTAATAAAGCTAAATTGGAGTTGACTAATTTAGAATTGAGTTTTGAAAGTACTCAGAAAAATATTGATGAAAAACAAGAGTTTATTAAAATAACAGAACCTGAAATCGCTAATATAGAAAAAGGTTTAGATAAGTTAGAAGAAGAGCATATTAGTATTTCAGAAAAAATGACAGATATTCAGACTTCGATTTCCGAAGTGGAAAAATTGATGAATGATGCTGATTTAAAAGATTTGAAGGAAAAAACAGCAGGAGTTGAATCTGAAATTAAGCGTTATGAGAAAAATATGGCAGATGCAAATAATGAGATTGAAGGTTTGCATCAAAGAATTGATTTTATGAATACTACGATAAAAACTCATAATGATACAATAGAACGAGCTTTGGCTACAAATAAAGATTTAGAATTAGATAAGGCTAAATTTAATGAAGAAATCAAAGGTTTGAATGAGCAATTAGAAGTTTTAGAAGTTCAAATAAAAGAAATTACTGAAAAACTCGGAGAGCTTTTAAAACAAAGAGATGATATAAATAAAGATTTAGTTGATATAGAAACTCAAAGAAATCTTAAAGCGAGTGATATAGAAAAAATTGCAGAACAGATAGAATCTTTTAAGGCAAGAAGAAGAGAGCTAGAACCTCAGCTTGAAGAAACGAAAAATATTTTAACAGAGGCTGGTGTAAATATTAATGATTTAACTCCTGTAGAGATGTCAATAGAAGAGATAACTTCTCGCATACAGAGATTACAAAAAAGAATGGATGAATTGGGTGCTGTTAATATGAAAGCACTTGAGGATTATGAAAAAGTTCTTGCTCGTCAACAAGAATTACAAGGTCAAATTGATACTCTATCAAAAGAGCGTGAGCAAATTTTAGAGAGAATGAAAGGTTATGAAGATCTAAAAAAAGAAACATTCTTGAAAACGTATAATGTTTTGAATGAAAATTTCAAAGATATTTTCCATAAGTTATCAGATGGTGAAGGAACTTTGATATTAGAAAATGAAGAAAAACCATTTGAAGGCGGATTAGATATTGAGGCACAACCAAGAGATAAGAAAAAACAACGTTTAGCAGGTATGTCAGGCGGTGAAAAAGCTTTGACGGCTCTTTCATTTGTTTTTGCGATTCAAAAGTATATGCCGGCACCGTTTTATGCTTTTGATGAAGTTGATGCAAGTTTAGACGGTATAAATGTTGAAAAATTGGCTCATATCGTTCAATCACAAGCCGAAACTACTCAGTTTATTGTAGTAAGTCACAGAAAACCTATGATTGAATCTGCAAATCGTACAATTGGGGTTACTCAAAAAGAAAAAGGGATTTCAAAAGTTACCGGAGTTAAACTAAGAGATTAGTATGAAAAATTTAGTAGAAATAAAAAATTTAATATACGAAATCCGTGGTTATAAAGTAATGCTTGATAGTGATCTTGCAAATTTGTATGGAGTTGAAACAAGGGTTTTAAATCAAGCTGTAAAGAGGAATATTGAGAGATTTCCTGTACATTATATGTTTCAGGTAACAAAGGATGAATTTCAAAACTTGATATCACGAAATGTGATTTCAAGTTGGGGTGGAGTTAGAAAGTTGCCTTATGTTTTTACGGAACAAGGTGTTGCCATGTTATCTTCTGTTTTAAAATCTAAACAGGCAATTCAAATTAATATGCAAATAATTGATGCTTTTGTAAAAATGAGACAAATGGTTATTGAGCATAAAGATTTGGCAAAGAGAATTTCTGATTTGGAAGAGTATTTTCTTGAACATTGTAATGATAACAAAGATGATATAAAAGAAATTTATAAAGCCATAGATTTGCTTATGGAAAGAACTAGACCTTCAAAAATTGGTTTCAATAATATAGAGGATTAAAATAAAAATTTAATAATTTAATATAAAATTAGGGTAAGTGAACCCTCTGATTATAAAGAGGGGAGTAAAGGGTAGATGGTAGTAAATAATATAGACAGTTTGAATAATACATTAAACACTTCAACAAATTCTTTGTCTGAAAAAGAAGAAAAGTTTGTTCAAGAAGCTGAAGTAGATGGGATTGAAATTCTTGTAAGTCTTGCAAAACAAGGAAAAATTAATCCGTGGAATGTTGATATTGTTGAAGTTACGGATAAGTATTTAATGCATTTGTTTCAGTCTAAAGCTCAAAATTTGAGATTGACAGGCAGAACTTTATTATTTGCAGCTATTCTTTTGAAATTAAAATCAAATGTTTTGGAAGGTTTGGATATTTTAGATTTTGAACCTCCTCAAGAAAATGCATTTAATTATGATGATGAAATGCCATTAGATTATGAAGAAGATTATATTCCGACTAATAATGTTATTTCTATTGATGAAGTTTTACAAAGAAGAACAAGTGTTAGGTTGAATCATAATCGTGTTGTAACATTGAGAGATTTGATTCGTCAATTAGAATTTTATGAAATGCTTGATAAAAAGCAATCTCTTAAAAATGCACATGAAAGAGCTAAAAGAAGAGTTCAAAATTACGCAAAATTATCTCCTGATGATATTATAAATTTAGCCCATGATGAGTATATTGAACAAGGTGTACAAAGATTAAGAGCTAATTTAACTGAAATTCTTTCCAGACAAGATAGAATTGAACTTAATGAATTGACTCTTTTGGGTATGGATAAAATAAGTGCTTATGTTTCTTTATTATTTTTAACTGTAGATAGTGATTATGATTTGGAACAGGATGAGTTTTATTCTGATTTATACGTTGTAAGACGTCCTAAAACTCAAAATGATGCTTTAGATAATGAAGATGAGATAGAGGAATTTGACAGTAATTTTGAAAATGCTAAAAGTGTTATTAGTGAAGAAAATAATAGTGAGGTAGCTGGTTAGTATGGAACAGTTGAAGTCTAGAATTGAAGCTGTTTTATTCGTAACAGCAAAAGTTTTACAAATAAAAGATATTGCAGAAATTTTGGAAGAGGAGCCTGAAAAAGTTGAAGAAGCTCTTCTGGAATTGATTATGGATTACGCATCTCGTGATGGTGCTTTAGAAATTGATGATGAAAACGGTTATATTTTGCAGGTTAAACAAGAACATCTTGATATTGTTGAAAAACTTTGTCCTGTTGAATTAAAACCTCCTGTTTTAAAAACACTTACTGTTATTGCATTAAAAGAACCGATTAGACAGTCTTTGTTAAAGGATTTGCGTGGTTCAAATGCTTATGAACATGTTCAAGAACTTATTGAAAAAGGTTTAATATCTCGTCATAAAGACAAAAATGGGCGTTCATATAATATTAAAACTACTCCAAAATTCGCAGAATATTTTAAATTAAAAGGAGATATCAGAGCTTTAGTTAAGACTTTGAATATTGACAAAGGGGTAAAAGACGGCCCGGAAGATTTAAATCCAACTAGTCCACTTGTTGAAAAAGGGGTAAAAGATGACCCGGAAGATGCAAATTTAACTAGTCCGCTTGTTGAAAAAGGGGTAAAAGATGACCCGGAAGATGCAAATTTAACTAGTCCGCTTGTTGAAAAAGGGGTAAAAGATGATCCCGAAGATTTAAATCCAGGGGTAAATGAGAGGGTAAATTCAGATAATGCTTATTTAGATTTACAATCGAGTGATAATAAGTCAGTAAATGGGTATGAATATGAAAAAGAGTAAACTCTTTTTTTATTTGGTATTGTTATTAATTTTATTTTTAGCATTTTATTTTAATAAGAATGCAGATTTAGTGTATGTTAAAATAGGTGATTTTTATTATAGAAATAACCAAATAGATAAAGCTCAAAAATATTATGAAAAATCTTTTGCATTGGGAAATAATGATGAAATTTTACGTGATGTTTACGTAAATTCTTTAATAAATTCTCCTTTAACATTAGAGTCACAAATGAAACTAGTAAAAATTGCAACGGGAGATGTTCGAGATTCTGCAAAATTAAAAGCAGAGGAATTTTTGACAGAATTAAAGCAAGAGATTTTTAATAAATATTCTCATAATTATATACAACAAGCTCCATATAATCAAAAAATTGTTCGTTGGTCAAAGTTTCCTATAACATATAGTTTTGTTACCTCTAAAAATGTTCCCAAAGAATATATAGAAGAGATAGAAAATGCTTTTACAGAGTGGGAAAAGTGTGGAGTTGTTTTATTTACAAAGGTTGACGGAGATGCTGATATAAAAATCAGTTTTATAAATAATAAGGAAGAAAAAACAGATAGGGAGCAAAAATATGTTGTGGCATATACCGTTCCTCAAATAAATTTAACTCAATTAGAGAGAATGGATATTTACTTTGATTTATATTCTCCTGATGGGAAGTTGTATACACGTAATCAAATATATAATACTGCTTTGCATGAAATTTTTCACGCATTAGGTTTTCTAGGTCATAGTATGGATAAAGATTCATTGATGTATATTTCAAGCGATAAAGAGATATTAAAGAACGATTTGCGTCGTGAATTGAGAGAGGAAGATAAGGAAACTTTAAAGCTTTTATATAAAATAAAACCTGATATTACAAATGAAGGAGAATTAAAATCAGAGTATCTTTCTTATTTGGTGTTGGGAGATTCGGAAGATATTAGTGCAAGTAAAACATTAGAAGCTAAGCATTATATAAATCAAGCTCCTAATTTACCAAGCGGATATGTAACTTTGGCTGAAAGTTATGTTGCACAAGGTGATTATTCAAAAGCAATAAAAGTATTGGAAAAAGCTTTAAATATTGCAACAACAAGTGATATAAAATATATTTTATATTATGATTTAGCAATTTCTTATTTTTATATAAATAATATGGATATGTCTTTGTTTTATGTAAATCAAGCTTTTAATATTAATGATGCGGAAGAATTACATTATCTTTATGCAGAAATATATTTAAAGATGGGAAAAATACAGAGTGCGGTTGATGAATATAAAAAGTTAATAGAGTTTTCTCCTAATAATATTGATTATGTAGTAAATCTAGTGAATATTTATGTAAAGGAATATAATTATTTAGCTGCAAGAGAAGTTTTAAAAAAATATTTAAAAAATAATCCTTCACAAAAAAATAATAAAAAGCTTTCTCCGTATAAAATGTTGTTGTTTTAGTCGGATTATGATACTTATATAGATATGAAAATTTTAGGGGTTGAAGCTAATAAAATAGTTAATGTAAAAACAACAGGTTATGCTGCTACAGGAAGTCTTTTTTTAGCAACAGTAAGCGGAGTGACTAAAAATAAAACGTTAAGAAAAACTCACAAATCTTTTGCTTATTTAACGGCTTATTTAACAGCTTTGCATATAGGTTTGGTTGAATATTATAAGAAAAAATGGTCAAAAAATAAAGTTTTATAATTTAAGTTTTTTTGAAACTTTATTAAAAACATCTTCAAAACTTTCAATTGGTTCAAGTCTATAACCACAGTTTTCGGCCAGTGTTCCTCCCATCATAAATAGTTCTTCTTGCGGATATCTTCTGCAAATACCCGGACGTTTTTTGTGAATTTTACATTTCATAGTCTCTTTATCTAAATTCATACATTCGAACACTAATCCGGTTTCATCTTTGTCAATAATTTTTAGATAAGTATAAAAAGGATGTAATTTTTGTAATTTTCTAAATTCTTCTTCAGTTTGAATAACATTTTTATGCTTAACATAAATCTTTTGGCAGCATCTGCCACAGGCATTGCAGGAGCCAACTCTATAATATTTCTTTTTTAGAATGTGAAGATAAAAATTTTTCTTAATCCAACTAAATATTTTCATTAATTTTTGATTTTGCAAATTTATACTCCGCAGAATTTTCATTTGATAATAGTATTACTTTGGAAAAATATTTATTAGCAGTCTGGAAATTTTTGCTAGAATAAAACTCTCTTCCTTTTTCCATACAAGTGTCAATAATTCTCTTTTCAGGATGGAGGTAATGTTTTATTCTGTCAATTTTGTCGCTGATATCACCTAATAATGTATCTTTTAGAATTATACAATTTTCGTATTCCATTAATGCTATATGGTAATTATTTTCATTATAGTATTTATCTGCCATATTTTTATGAATTTGATAACTTTCATTATCAAAAGAAGCATCTAATTCTTTTATAATTTTAAGAATTTTTAGATATTCAGCTTGATTATGTAAAACAAGAGGAAGAAGTTTTCTCATTATACAATATGCGGAAGTAAAATCTCCAACATTAATAAAAGCAGAAGATAACATTTGAAGAACATCTAAAGATTTATTATCAAGACAAAGTGCTTGTCTTAAGTAATTTATGGCTAAAATATAATTATTTTCTTCAAAATAAAGTTTCCCAAGCAGTAAATTAATATCAAAATCAATGGGATAATTTTTAATAGCATAATTTAAAGATTCAATAGCGATTTTATTTTGTTTATCATTAATAGCCTGTTTTGCTTTTTGTAAATATTCTTGACTGATATTTTTACATTTTTCAATGCTTGATTTTATAGCATAGAAAGATTCATCTTTAACTTTTGTGTATTTAATACATTTTTCGTAGAAAAAAATTGATTGAAAATTCATTCCTTTTCTGAAATAAGAAGTTGCTAAATTGAGGCAAACGACACTATCATCAGGTTTATATGCATATGCATTTATCCAATACTCAATTGCTTTATTAATGTCTTCTCTTTTGAATACAATATTTCCAAGATAAAGATAAGAAGGGTTTTTAAAGTTTTCGAGTCCTATGGATTTTTTAAAATATTCTTCAGCCGGCAACATCTCGTTGAGTTTATAATAACATCTGCCGATTTCATAATAGAGCTTGTAAGATAAACTTGAGTTAAGCATATCAAGATAGAGCTTTAACGCCCCACGATAATCTTTTTTATAAAATAAACTTTTAGCAGCTTCCAGCTTTTGATTTTCAATATCAGAATTGTCTGCTATATAATAATCTGACGATACCATATCCGAATTTTAACATATTTATAATTCTAAATCATCCCATAATTTAGAATTTGTAACAAGTTCTGATAAAACATCATCTTCATAGACATCTACTACCCCTTGAGAGAATAATTCGTTCATTTTTTCAAGATGTGATGTGTCATCTAAATCGCTTGTAGCTATTTTATTAAATTTGTTTATGTCTAAATCTCTTTGTAATAATTCTATAGCATTAGAAGAAATTTCAGTTTTATCAACATAGGGATTAGAAGAATATGTATTTTTTTGAGCATTAGCCCTAATAGCAGCCAAATTTATCACATTATTAGGATTTCCTATCTGTGAATTAAGCAATAAATTTTGGTTGTTATCGTTAATGTTATTAAACATGAGACCCTAATCTCCCCTACTATTCTACATCATTATTATACATTTTTTTAATGATGTAATCAACTGAATAGAGGAGATTTTTCGAAATTAAATTCTATTCACTATTCACTATTTACTAGATAAGTATTTGCGTACCAAGCATAATTCTATGTGAATCTTTCGCCGCATCATTTTGGCAGAATACATAGTTAAGAATTAATCTTAAACCTTGTCCTTTAATGAAGTAGTTTAGTCCAACAGAATATTCTCTTTGGTTATTGTGAGCAATTTCTCTGTTTGGATCAAATTCATCATATCTTGCGAGAATTTGTAATTTATTCGTTAGCATATATCCAATGGTTGCATAAAACCCACTTGCGTGTTTATCAGTAGAGAATCCGCTAGGTCCGTTGTAACCGTTAGCTTGAGCCCATTCGAAATTAGCCATAAATCTTTTGTAGTCATATTGAATATGAGCACCAACAACGCAGAAATTGTTATCTCTGTGTCCGGCATCCATACTCCCGCCGATAAGTAATTTACCGTATTTGCCGTCAGTTTTCCCAAGAGGTTTTAAATCAACTCTACCTATAAATTCTGCTCCAGGGAAAAATTCTTGGAAATATGTATCAGAGCTGTATACACCAAAATCATATCCTAAAAGGCTATAGTCACCGGAAATTCTTGCACCCAATTTACGAACAGTTCCAAAATTTCTTGATATTTGAGAGCGAGCTAAAAAAGGTAAAACAAAAGGTCCATACGCACCTTCCATACCAACCGGAGGTCTTGAATGACCAACTAGTATTCTATGGTGGGGAATTTTGTTTGTTGCTATGTACATATCAGCGAATAAGTTTTGAATAACATTTCTTTCAGAATATGGCGAAATATTAATCATTACACGGAAATCTCCGTTGTTATTCTTCAAAAACCCATCGTATCCTACGTTTATAGTGTTTATATCATAGTGGTTTGTTGTATGTTCAGAGCCAACTCCGCCTTCTGTAAATTGTAGTCCGATATCACCATTATAACCAGCCCATAATTGTGTTCTATCCCATATAGAGTTTTCATCAAATTTATGAGTTAACACATTTTCTAATAAGTATGTAGGTTTGTCATACCGGTTTACTTCTAAATGATAAACATCTTGTAGTTTTTCTTTTAAGCTTTTTTCAGTATTTTCTTGAGAAACACTTACTGCTTGAGGTGCAATTAGAGCATCTTCTTGTTCTTCTTGTTGAAGAATATCTTCTAATACAACCTCATCTAAATTTTCATTTTGTTTTTGTTTTGCTTCAATAGCATTATTTGGAGTAACTATTGCTATTATTAATCCGATTATTATTAGTAAAATCTTATTTTTCATAACTATATTTTATTATATTTTAAAAAGAAAAGACCAATCTTAAAAAATATAAGATTGACCTTTTCTTTATGCTATCACTTAATTTTGATGTCTGTGTTCTTCTCTTAAGTAAGCTGTCCAGAAGATAAGAACAACAAATACAAATGCACCAACAATGTTACCTAATGTAACAGGAAGTAAGTTGTGTAATAAAAATCCTTTCCAAGTCATCGTAGCTAATTGATCAGGAGTCATACCAGAAGCTGCTACAATAGAAGGGAAATGTTTCATTAAAATTCCGTTTGGAATAAAGAACATATTAGCAACACTGTGTTCATAACCTGAAGCAACGAACGTCATGATAGGGAAAAATATAGCAAATATTTTACCGATTACACGTTTTGAAGTAGAAGCCATAAATATAGCTAAACAAACTAACCAGTTACAAAGAATACCTCTAAAGAAAGCTTCTCCAAAAGTAAGGTTGATTTTAGAGAATGCTGTTTGCATAGCAGTAACACCGACAGCATCTCCACCGTTATGTCCCATTCCTGCACCATAGATTAATCCGGCAACAAGAACTGAACCGATAAAGTTTGCTATATAAACTACTGTCCAGCTTCTTAAAAGTTTCAATAAGCTTATTTTCTTTTCTAACACTGCAAAAGTCATCATTACGTTACCGGTAAATAATTCAGCACCGGTTAGGGTCACTAACATCAAACCTGTAGCGAATGTCATAGCTCCGATTAATTTAGTGAAGCCCCATCCCATGTTAGAATCACCTGTCATAACAGTAAGTGAAACTTGAGCACCAAATGCGATAAAAGCACCTGCTGCAATAGCTAAAGTAAACATTTTTGTTTTACTGTAATCAGCTTTTCCTGTCATTACTTTGTCACTTAATTCGTGCATAGTAGCACTGGGAGTTAAGCTGTCAACTGTGGAAACAACTTTTTCTTCTTCCATTTTAATCTTCTCCTTTTATATCTTCCTTTTTAGTCAATATAAAGTTATATATAATTTCCTTATTACAGGAAATTTATTTATCGGATAAATTTAAATTTTACTATTTATATATTAAAAGCTTTAGTATTTTAATGTTCTGTTTAAACTTTATACTTCCTAAAAAGAAGTCTTTTTTCTAAATCCTTATTGATAATAGCACTTGAAAAAATGAATGCAAGAGGGTAAATAAATTAAATTTAAAGAAAATTAATTATTTACAATTTTAGAATAATGTTCGTTGTAAAACTCTTCAAACTTGTCTTCTAAAATAGCTTGTCTGGATTTTTTAGCAAAAT
Organism: Candidatus Gastranaerophilales bacterium; assembly: GCA_944325545.1. Lineage (GTDB taxonomy): Bacteria > Cyanobacteriota > Vampirovibrionia > Gastranaerophilales > Gastranaerophilaceae > CAG-196. The sequence continues at coordinate 54,907 of CALVAM010000008.1, forward strand.
CAATTAAGAATTTGATATTATGAATAGACATTAAAGCTTGAGCAGTTCCTTCTCCGCATTTATAAAGATGTCTTAAATATGCTCTTGAATGATTTTTACAGCAATAACAATCACAATTTTCATCAAGAGGTCTTGGATCATCCCAATATTGAGCATTTTTAATTTGTTTTTTACCTTCATAAGTGAAGAAAGAGCCATGTCTTGCGTTTCTGGTAGGTAAAACGCAATCAAACATATCAACTCCGCGTTTGATTCCGTCTAATAAATCTTCAGGAGTTCCAACTCCCATTAAATAACGAGGTTTGTTATGCGGTAAAAGTGGTGCAGTTAATTCGACAAAATGATTCATAGTTTCTTTGTCTTCACCAACGCTTAATCCTCCGATTGCATAACCAACAGCAGGAATAGAAGATACAAAAGCCGCACTTTCTTTTCTTAAATCATCATAAAAAGCCCCCTGGCATATTGGAAACAAAGCTTGATTTGTGGAAGTTTTTGCTTTAATACATCTTTCAAGCCAACGGTGAGTTCTCTCCATTGCCTCTTTTGCAGTTTTATAATCACAAGGAAACGGAGCACACCAATCGAAAGCCATAATGATATCAGCTCCGATTGATTGTTGTATTTCCATAGAAATTTCAGGGCTTATAAAGTGTTTTTTCCCATCTTTAGGATCTCTAAATTCGACACCTTCCTCTGAAATTTTTCTTAGGTGAGCCAATGAAAAAACTTGGAAGCCTCCTGAATCGGTAAGAACAGGCTTTTGCCAGTTCATCCAGCCGTGAATGCCTCCAAATTTTTCAATTAATTTATGCCCTGCTCTTAAATATAAATGGTAAGAGTTTGCAAGTATTATTTGAGCACCAGTATCATACAAATTATTATTTGTGACAAGCTTAACCGTAGAATTAGTTCCGACCGGCATGAATATAGGAGTTTCGATATCTCCGTGCGGAGTATGTAAAATTCCTGCCCTTGCACCAGTTTTAGAATCTACGTGAACTAATTCATAGCTAAAATTGTCAAAAACAGTTGTCATTTATCCGTCAAATCTTTCTTCATTGTATGTTATAAGTTCAAGCATTGATTGCCAGTTGTCGAAAATTTCTTCCGGCTTAAAATAAATGGCAGTTTCTCTTTGAGCACTTTCCGGAGAATCTGAAGCGTGGATAACGTTGTATTCCATAACTTGAGCAAAGTCAGCACGAATAGTTCCGACATCTGCTTTCATAGGACTAGTTGCTCCAACCATATGGCGAACACTTTCGATTGCTTCATAACCTTCAATGACCATTGCTACTATAGGACCACTTGTAATATAGTGTACAAGTCTGTTATAGAAAGGTTTTCCTTTGTGTTCTTCATAATGTTTTGCTGCCATTTCAGGGGTTACTTGTAAAAGTTTCATTGCAACAATTTTAAATCCTTTTGTTTCAAATCTGTCAATAATTTTTCCGATAAGCCCTCTTTTAACACCATCAGGTTTAATGGCAACAAATGTTCTTTCTTCTGTTTTCATAACTTCTCCTAATATAATACTCGGGTTTTCTAATCACAATAATTACATCATAAATAGGCTTGATTGTAAAGGTTAAGAAAATATTTTGGGTTAAATATCTTAAAGGATTGAAGATTTATGAAAACCATAATATAATTCTTTAAAAGGAGATTGTGTTATGGATGATTATAAAATAATTATTACTGTTTCCGGGGCCGATAAAGTTGGTATTGTAGCCGGAATTTCTTCTGTATTATTCAAGCATAGGGTTAATATTGAAGATATAAAGCAAACTTTAATGCAGGGACATTTTGTAATGTTTATGTTGTGTGATATTCAAAATTCTGAATTGAGTTTTAAGGAACTTAAAAATGCTTTAATTGAAGAGGGTAATAAACTAGAAGTTGAAGTATGGGTTCAGAAAAAAGGTATTTTTGAAAAAATGCATACTGTTTAAATTGTATGAGCGAAGAGATTGATAATTTAAATAAAATTTCTGATTTTTTTAAAAGAGCTAATTATAAGATTAAATTGATTAGTTTAATAAAGCGTGCAAAAGCTGAGTATGACAAGTATGAATATGATTTGGCATTTGAGTCTTTGAATAAAGCATACGAAATAGATAAAAATAATTCGACAGTTCTTAGGGGATTAGGCTGTATTAATCAGTTTAGAGGGAATTATGAAGCTGCAATAGATTATTATAAAAAAGCTTTGGAGTTTTCTTCAAATAAGGAAATAGAATACACTCTGTTGGGGACTGTATATTATATTCAAGATAAATTAGATGATGCAATTATTTATTTTGATTTAGCAATTAAAGAAAATGATAATTATGATGCAGCATATGACGGTAGAAATCAGGCTATGTTGGAAAATCATGTTAGGATTTTGGATTTACAGGAAGCTTTAAAAAAATATTTCTAAATTTAAACTGAAGAACAATAGCATATAATACACTTATTTTTACGATTTTTATTTACAAAAAAATATTTTAATATAGCCTTGGGTATTTATTGCCCGGAGGAGGTTTTTATGCAAATAAAAATATTACTTGTAGAAGATCAAAAGCTTATGCGTATTGGGATAAAGTCTTTATTTTGTGATTATCCTGAATTAGAAATAATAGGCGAGGCAGTTAACGGTAAAGAAGCTGTAGAAAAAGCAAAACTTATAAAGCCTGATGTAATATTGATGGATATAGGCTTACCTGACATTTCGGGAATAGAAGCTACTAAACAAATTCTTGAGCATAATGAAAATATTCGTATAATAATGCTTACCTCACATATTTCGGAGAGCGAGCTAAATGCATCTTTAAGTGCAGGAGCAAGTGCTTATATTGTTAAAGATATTAGTACGGATTTTTTAATGAGTGTGATAAATATGGTAAAAGCAGGAGCAATGTGGATAGATCCGCAAGTTGTTCCGTTTATTCGTGATAAAAATTGCGGAGTTATACCATCAAGACAACTTTCAAGAAGTGCTTTTAAAGAACATCACTCAAATTTAACACAAAGAGAATATGAAGTTTTGAAGCTTGTAGTAGATGGACAATCAAATAGCCAAATTGCACAAACTTTAACAATATCTGAGCATACAGCAAAAGCTCACGTTTGTAATATAATTCAAAAACTTGTTGTTGATGATAGAACTCAAGCAGCGGTCAAAGCTTTAAAAGAAGGCTTGGTATAGAGGTTAATTTGAGGGGATAGGTTTGTTAATTTTAAGTAACAAATTATTAAAACTTCCCCTTTTTTTTTGTTTGAGTTAGAATGTTTTAGTAAATTATGTTAGGAGAAGGACGACTTAATAAAAGTCGGATGTGTATAGAAAATGACGATACAAGAATGGTTTGATAAACGTAAGGAAGCACAGATTGAACGTCGTGCAAAGGAAATGAAAGGGATTGATATTGAGGCTCAGGAATTGTGGACTAAATGTGTTCATTGCGGTTCTCAAATTCTAAAATCAGAATTAGAAGATAATTTGATGGTTTGTCCTCATTGTGATTACCATTTTAGAATAAATGCAAAGACAAGAATTAAACAATTATTTGATGAAGGAAGCTTTGAAGAAATGTTTAAGAATGTTCTTCCTTGTGATCCTTTGGAATTTGTTGATACAGAATCTTATGCAGTGAGATTAAAAAAGGCTCACGAAAAAACAGGTCTTGACGAAGCTGTTATAACAGGTCTTGCGACAATAGAGGGACATAAACTTGCGGTAGCGGTCATGGACTTTGATTATATGGGTGGATCTATGGGGAGTGTTGTTGGAGAAAAAGTTACAAGAATTATGGAAAAAGCTCTTGAACTTAGACTCCCAATGCTTGCTATTACATCTTCTGGTGGTGCGAGAATGCAAGAAAGTGCTTTGAGTCTTATGCAAATGGCAAAAACTTCTTGTGCTGTTGCAAGATTGGATGAAGCAGGACTTTTATATATTAATTTACTTACAGAGCCTACTTTTGGCGGTATTACTGCAAGTTTTGGTACTTTGGGCGATATTATCATTGCGGAACAAGGTGCAAGAATCGGGTTTGCAGGCAGAAGAGTTATTGAACAAACTATCAGGCAAAAATTACCTGATGATTTCCAAACTGCCGAATATTTGTTGAAGTTTGGACAGGTTGATATAGTATCTAAAAGAAAGAATTTAAGAAAAACTCTTTCAAGTATTTTAGATATGCATGGAGTATAAGAAAAGATGGCAGTAGTATTAGATTTTGAAAAACCAATAGTTGAAATACAAAAAAAAATTGATGAATTAAAAAAAATGAGTGAAAGTTCAGGAATGGATTTGGATAGTCAAATTCAGAACTTCGAAAAACAAGCTCAAGATTATAAAAAGGAGTTATATTCAAAATTGAAACCTTCACAGAAATTACAGATAGCAAGACATCCTGAACGTCCGAAATTTTTGGATTATGTAAATTTGATGTGTGATGAATTTATAGAATTACACGGTGATAGAGAAGGGATGGATGACAGAGCAATAATTGGCGGAATTGCAAAAATTGACGGAAAGTCTTTGATGATAATTGGTATTCAAAAAGGTAAAACTACAAAAGAAAATTTGGAATATAATTTTGGAATGCCTCAACCTCAAGGCTATAGAAAAGCTTTAAGATTGTTTAAACACGCAGACAAATTTAAATTGCCGATTGTAACAATTATTGATACACCTGGAGCTTATCCTGGAATTAAAGCTGAAGAAACGGGACAAGGTTCTGCTATTGCTGTAAATCTTAGGGAAATGGCAAAGTTAAATATTCCTGTTGTTGCAATAATTTCAGGCGAAGGCTGTAGCGGTGGAGCTTTAGGTTTGGCTGTGGCTGATAGAGTTATGATGCTTGAACACGCTTATTATACGGTTATTTCTCCTGAAGGCTGTGCGTCTATTCTTTGGAGAGATGCTGCTAAGTTTGCAGATGCGGCTGAAGCTCTTAAAATTACTTCTAAAGATTTATTAGAACTTGGTATTATTGATGAAGAAATTGCAGAACCTTTAGGCGGTGCTCATAATGATTATAATGAAACTGCAAATAATATGAAGAATGCTATTATTAATGCAATTTCTCAACTTGTTGAAAAATCTCCTCAAGAACTTAAGAATGACAGATATAATAAATTCCGTGCTATGGGTAGGTTTATAGAGTAAATTTTTTGAAGTAGTACTTGGCTATAAATTTAAGAATAACAGATTTTTTAAGTTTTATTTAATTCATATAAGAATCTTAATCCTTCAAGTGTTAAATAAGGATTTACAAAATCAAATTCGCGTGTCATATATTTTGAAATGAGTCCGCAGTATCCACCGGTTGCTATTATAATAGCTTTTTCTGAGAGTTCTTTTTCGCATTGAGAAATCAAACCTTCTATAGCACAAGCAGAACCTCTTATAACTCCTGATAAGATTGCACTTTCTGTATCATTTCCTATTGCAATTTCTGATTTATCAGGTTCAATTTTAGGTAATTTAGAAGTATTTAAACTAAGAGCGTTTAATTGCAATTTTATCCCCGGCATAATTACACCGCCTAAAAAATTGCCGTTTTTATCTACAATATCAAACGTTGTTGCGGTTCCTAAATCTACTACTATAATAGGTTTTGAATAAAGCATATATGCTCCGCAAGCATTTGCTATTCTATCTGCTCCTAATTCTTTTGGGTTTTTTAGTTGAATTTTTAAACCTAAATTGGATTTATTATCTAATAATATTGAATTAATATGAAAAATATTATCACAAGCGTGTTTAATTTTTTTATTTAACTCATTAACAACAGAAGCAATGATACAACCTGTTATTTGATATTTTTTAAATAAAGAGTGTAAAAGTATTTCATATTCTTCTTGTGGTAATTCCTTATCTGAAGCTAATCTATATGTTTCAAGAATACTTTCATTATCAAATATTCCCAAAGTTATATTAGTATTACCAATATCGACTGTCAATAACATTAACTTACTCCGTAATTATTCAACGTACTGTCAAGAATATTTTTAAATTCTTCTCTATATTGTTTTGGGGTTAAAATTTCACATAAATCATCATATCTAAACAATCTTGAAAATAAAATTTCTTTTACTTCACCACTATTGGAAATAATTATATCACCATTTTCAAGTTTTTGTAAAATTTTTTCATTTTCTCTCAGTGAATATCGTTTTGCTAAACCATTTTTCATTTTATAAGTAACTGTAATATTTGACATTTTAGGGAAAAATTTTTCAGTTAATACGCTTAACCCAGCTACTCTTTCACTGTTTATTAATTTATCTTTGTTTTTATATATAACATTAAAAAATATTTTGTTTTCGTTTTCAACTATTTTTATTGGTGAACAGATGTATTCTGCACCATTTTTATATAAGAATTTAACTTTTCTATGTTCGCAAACTGCATTTTCAAAAATTTCCAGAGTCATTTTATAAGTATTTTTATCAACTTTTATGATTTTTTTATTGGAATACTTATTAAGTTTATTTATCAAATTATCGAAAATCTGACAATATTTTTTAAGCATATTTTGTTTAACAACTTGTTGCAATTTTTCTAATAAATCAATATCATTTGAATTTAAGTCTAAACCAAAAGGCATACTGGCTACAAAATATTTATTCTGAATCTTTGGAATTTCAATTCCACAATATCTGCAAGTATTAATATATTTACTAACAACACTATTATTAAAAATTGCATCTTTTTCATTTATATTTAATCTGTCAACAAGTTCATTCATTGTAAAATTTCCTTGTAAAAGAATTTGCAATGTTTTAATAACTTGCATAGAAGAAATATTAATTTTTGAAGACAATTTATTCTTCATATATTTTCCTCATATTTTTTAACTTTTGTATAATTTTATTTCTAAAATCTAACGGTTCTAAGACTGTACAATTCATGCCAAAAGACAAAACTCTCTGCATTGCAACAAAATCATTATGATATTCTGCCTCTACGATATATCCGTTTTCATTAGATTCAATAATTTTTTCTTCTTCATTTAGATCTAAAATTCCAAAACTTTTAAGGTGAAATTTTATTTTAATAATTTTAAATTGATTATCTCCACTGCCTATAATTCTTGAGATTATTTGCTTTATACGTTTTACATTTAATATGATTGAATCTTTTCTATCAAAATCATAACAATATAAATAAAGCTTATCATTTTTGAAAACTAATTTTTGAGTAATAATTTTTTTATATGATTCAACATTGTCAGTAGGTTTCTGATACACAATATTAAGAATATTTTTTTGTTTGCAATCGTTTAATAAGGTATTAATTAAATCTATAGAAAATTCTTTAGTAAATGATATTCCATAGAGTTGTTCTTTAATATCATTATCCATAACATATTCAGCAATTTTTTTAAATAGATTATCAAATTCTAATAAAGTTTTAATATCTCCTTTTTCTTTAATGAATTTATAAGCTTTTTTTAAAACTAAGATATCATTTTTATCAATTTTTAAACCAAACGGATGTTTTGTTAAAACATATTTGAATCCGGTTTTTGCTGTAGCTTTTGAGATTTCGCACCCCATTGTTCTAAGAGTATTCAAATCAATTCTAATAATATCATTCGAATGATTTTCTTCCATAATATTATATAGGATAAATACTTCTCTAATTTCTTCAAGAGTTCTTGGAGCTTGTATTAACAAACCTACTAGTAGCAAAGCTCTCATGCCGGTTAAAGATACTTGATTTAGTTCATTTTTTTGAGCTATTTTTAACACAGAAACTCCTTATAAAAATTAATTACAAAGATTTATTAAGTATTCAATAGTTTTTTCACAATATCTTCTATCATTGGAAGAAAATGGTAAAACTTCTCCGCCAAATTCTTTTTTTATTTTTGAAATAACACTTAAATGTTTACTATTTGGAATATAATCAATTTTAGTAACAATTGTAAAAATAGGTAAATTATAATTTTCTACCCATTCTCTCATTTGAAAATCATTTTTTTGAATATCGTGTCTTGCATCAATAAATTGGATTAATGATTTAATTTGTTTTCGTTTAAGTAAATATTCTTCCAAATATTTTTGCCATTTTTCTTGAGCTTCTCTGGAAACCTTTGCATAACCATATCCTGGAAGATCTGCAATCATGAATATATCTGAAAATTGAAAAAAATTTATTAATCTTGTTTTTCCTGGAGTATTTGAAGTTTTTGCCAGTTTTTTATTATTACAAAGAGCATTTATAAAAGAAGATTTTCCGACATTAGATCGACCTAATAGCGGGAATTCCGGAAATTGAAAATCCGGACATTGAGATAGCTTTTCTGCACTGGTTATAAAATTTGCATTAAGCTGTTTCATGTTCTTTTCCCTTTTGTTCGTGTTCCTGTTTTAATTTGTTACGATGATTTACCAATGATAACAATTTATATAATTTTTCATTATTTACAACAGTTATTTGAGCTTTATTCTTCAATAAACTGACATCAACGGATGGTTTATTTTCAAATATATTTTCGGTTTGTACGCTGACAATTTGAATAAAATTATCCCTTAATATACTAAGGGGTTCTTTTAAAAATGTTTCAAATGTCTTAAATATATTCATCTTTTTTACTTCAAACTTTTCTACAAGTATTGTATAATAGATTAAAAGAAAAGTAAACGTAAGTTATGGATAGTAAAGAAAAAGAATACATAGAAAATTTTAAAAATTATTTAAGTATAGAAAAAAATTTTTCGGAACATACATTAACTGCTTACTGTTCTGATATTGTAAGTTATATTTTATGGTTAAATAATATCAGTTGTACAGAAGTTGATTTTAATAAATTGAGAGAATATTTGCATTTTATACAACGATTTGATTATAAAAAAACAACAATAGCAAGAAAAATAGCTTCGATTCGTACTTTTTATAAATTTTTATTAAGAGAACGTTATATTGATTCAAACCCGGCCATTTCGCTTTCTGCTCCCAAACGACCGAAATCGTTGCCAAAATTTTTAACTCCGGAAGAAGTTGAACAAATCTTAAATAATGTCAAAATTGATACTCCCGCAGGTTTTAGAAACAGAGTAATTTTAGAACTACTTTGGGCTACGGGAATGAGAGTTTCTGAATTAAGTAATCTTAATTTCGGGGATTTAAATATTGAGGAAAATGAAATTAGGGTTTTTGGAAAAGGAGCTAAAGAAAGAATTGTTTTGATTTCTGAAAGAGCTAAAAAATATTTAATTCAATACATAAATTCAGCCAGAAAACTTATTGCTCCTGAATATGATAATGGCGAAATTAATGATAATACTCCTTTATTTATAAATAATACAGGGTTTAGACTGCAAAATAAAACAATAAGAAAAGTTATAAATGAAACAGTTGAAAGAATAGAATTACCTAAAAAAGTAACTCCTCACGTTTTCAGACATAGTTTCGCGACAAAACTTATTGAAAATGGTGCTGATTTAAGGGTAGTACAGGAACTCTTGGGACACGCGGGGATTTCTAACACTCAAATTTACACACATATTTCAATAAAACATATGAAAGATGTTTATGAAGTTGCACATCCACATGGAAAATAATTGTTTAAGTTTTTTAAAGTTTAAGTAAAACTAAACAAATCCGGCTAATTTTTTCATTTTAAGATAGTGTTCATGGTATGACGTATCTAATCGACCATCTACATCTTCTATAAATTCGATAAATGTTTTTTCTGATAAAGAAACTCCTATTTCTTTTGCTGCTTCGTAGCATTTTTTAAAAATAATATGCGTTTTATTAATTAAGTTTTCTTTTTCTTTGTTATCCATACTTAAATAATATTTGTCATAATTAAAATAATCTATTATAGGGCAAAACATATCATAGACTGTATTTCTGTGCATGTCAGGAATATATTTGTATGAATCAATAATATTTATTTCTTGATTTTCAACATCCAATAAATAATTATTAGGATTAAAACTATCTGCTTTATATCCATTTTCATCTATTTTTTTTAGTTTTTTAGCATAATTTATATAACTTGATTGTGGAAAATTAGAAATTGTTTCCAAATCATTTAAATAAGATTTTTTTTCATCTTCTGAAATTTTTAACAAGAAAAAATTTTCCATCCTTTTAGACCAATCAGGGAAAGAAATAATTTTTCCTTGAGAACATTTTAAAATACCAATATTATTGTCGATTTTAGCAATTTCTTGACCAAAATTAAACCCATTTAAATCATCTTTTACTCTATATAATCCTTTTTTCATTGTATCTGAATGATATTTATATAATTTTATTACCCAGTTTTTTAATAACTCGTGATTAAATTTAAAAACCCCAATACAATTACTTCCGCTGCCTAATTTATTTTCTTGTGTACATTCTTTTACAATATCACCCATTTTTAATTTTGATTTTTTATAAGAAATTTTAAAAACATCATATCCTAAATTATCAAAATTTTTAATTTTTTCTTTTAATAATTTTGAACAAATTTCTGTAGAAGGATAATTTATTATTTTATTTGAAATATTTAATTTAGAAACATTCATATTTTATACCATTATATTAAAACGTGAAAAAAAATAAATTGTTACCTATTATTTTAAATAAAAAAAATATATCCAAAATAAAAATATTAGTAGAATTTATTTAATAAAATACTAAGTTAATATGAAATTATGTTTAATACTATTTGGTACGATACTTTAACAAAACCATTTCTAAATCCTCCAAGTTGGGTATTTTCTTATGCTTGGGGAATATTATATTTAATGATATTCATTGCACTTGTTTTTTATATAAAAGAAAAAACTTTTGTTTCTAAGCGTCGGGGGTATGTTTATTTTTTCTTACAATTAATTTTTAATTTTTTATGGACACCTGTTTTTTTTATTCTAAATAATATTCCGTTAAGTGTTTTAGTAATACTCATTTTAGATGCTTTAGTTATTTTGAATATTAAAAGCTTTTATAAAATTTCTAAATTATCAGCATATTTATTAGTTCCATATCTGTTTTGGATACTTTTTGCGACATATTTAAATATATCAATTCTTTTACTTAATTTATAAAAAACAAAAGCCGCCTAAAAGACGGCTTTTTATATATTAACTTCTACACATATTATTATTTACGTAAGAAATCAGGAATTTGAATATCAGAGAAAGATGATAAAGTAGGAGCTTTAGGCTGTTGAGCGTTGTTAAAGGCTCCTGAGAAAAACTCTGCAGCACTAATAGAACGGTTTTCAACTTTTTCTTCAATAGGCATTTGAGATTTGAGTTCAAACCCTGTCGCAATAACAGTGATTTGAATTTCACCTTGAATATTATCGTCAACTACAGCACCAATAATAACTTTAGCATCATCAAGAACCGCATCATTAATGATATTAGTAGCATCCGTAACTTCGTGTAAAGTCATATCAGGGCCGCCTGTAATATTAACAATAACGCCAGAAGCCCCATTAATAGAAGTTTCAAGAAGTTGAGAATTAATAGCGATTTTAGCCGCTTCAATAGCTCTACCTTCTCCGGTACCACGACCTATACCCATTAACGCTGAACCTGATGCAGCCATTACACTCTTAACATCAGCAAAGTCAACGTTAATTAAACCCGGTATTGTGATTATATCTGAAATACCTTGAACACCTCTTAAAAGAACTTCATCTACAACAATGAATGATTCTTGAAGAGATACTCTTCTATCTACTACATCTAATAATTTGTCGTTAGGAATAACAATTAAAGCATCAACAGATTCTCTAAGCTTTTCTAAACCTTGTTGAGCTTGGTTTTGTCTTCTTTTCCCTTCGAAAGAGAATGGTTTTGTAACAACACCGATAGTTAAAATTCCTAAATCTTTAGCAATTTTTGCAACAACTGGAGCCGCACCAGTTCCTGTACCCCCACCCATACCGGCAGTTACGAATACCATATCTGCACCTTCAATAGCTTGAGTAATTTCTTGTTGTGCTTCTTCTGCTGCTTTTTCTCCAACTTGAGGCTCTCCGCCGGCACCAAGACCATTGGTTAATTTAGCACCTAATTGAATTTTGTTTTTACAGGTTGAATATTGTAATACTTGTAAATCAGTATTCATTAACCAAAATTCTACTCCTGTTAAACCCGATTTAATCATTCTGTTAACAGCGTTTCCACCGCCGCCACCAACACCAATAACTTTGATTTTTGCAGGATTTATTCCTGGTGCAGGTTGTATTACATTGTCAGATGATTGAATATTTTCTAAATCTTTTCTTCCAAAGATATCTGGTCCTAAATTATCCACAATTATTCCTCTTTTTATTTCTTCTATACTATACCACTATATTATCATACTATTTTAAATAAGGACAAATGTAAAGTTAATTAGAAGAATTTTAATATTTATTTACATGAAAAAACCATGTGTTTATAAGGCTTTTGGACTGTTTTTGTAAATAAATGTAACGATATCATTTAAAATCCTAAAGTTTTTTTTAAATCTGCCGATAACATATCTGTAAGCAAAAATAAAGTAAAAGGTAAGAACTTAGATTTAGTATAGCTGTTGATTAAGAGGTATGTGATGGACGAACATGAAGCATTAATTGAATATTCAGAAATGACGTCATTTGATTTTAATTCAAAAGAGTTTCTGGAAGTAAAAAGGGATTATTTAAGTTGTAGAAATATGGTATTAGATTTTTTTGCTCTAATTTCAGATTTCTTAAGTAAGTTAGTACCTATGAAAATTTATTAAGGAGTAAATATACATATGAATACCAGAAAGGAGTACAATAACAGATGTTTTTCTCCAAATTGGATTGAAATCGATTTGGATGAAGTGAAGCAACAAGCAATTAACGAGGAAGATGAATTGGGCATTCAGAACCTCGAAGTTAGTCCGTACGAAAGCAAGGAGGAACGCCTAGAGAGCCAAAGACGTAAAGATCTAAATACATTATTAAAAGAACTTGATGATATCAAGCAAGGAATTGAAAGAGCTGCTGAAAAACAGCATAGATTAGCTAATCTTATGAAATTTTATACCGGTGAATTTGCAAAGTAGAATATAAGATTAAATCTAAAAACAATTGAAAAAGGACGAAAGTTATGAGATTTCGTCCTTTTTAGTGTTTTATTAATTAATTTAATAAATTTTCTATATCTAAACAGGTTTTTAGTTTAAGTGCATAAATATTCGTTTTGTTTAGTAAAGCAAGTTTAACAGCATCTTTTTCTGTCGTAATAATATTTCCCTTTATATCATCAATATCATTTAAACAATATTGATGATGATCATCAAAAGTTCGTTTTTCTATGATTTGATAATCATTTTCTAAAAATTGATAAAATTGTTCAGGTTGTCCAATTGCACTAAGAGCTGTGATTTCAGCTCCTTTTTCTAAATGTTCGCCATTCATAATATTATAAACATAATCCGGTTCAATTTTTGCTACATATGTTGCAATACCTTGTTTTTTACCCATAATTTTAGCTAATTTTTCAGATCTTGTGTGATTAATATTTTTACTTACAACGACTAATTTATCAACTCGTTTAAAACTTTCCATACCTTCTCTTAAAGGGCCTGCAGGAAGTAAATTCTCATTGCCAAACATTTTTTCTGAATCTACAAGAACGATGTTCAAATCTCTGTGAATTTTTCTATGCTGAAAAGCATCGTCCAGAATAATTTTTGTAACCCCTAATTTTTTAATCGCATATTGAGCAGCTTTTACTCTATTTGAACAGGTAATTACAGCACACATATTAAGATTAACTGCTAGCCAATAAGGTTCATCACCTGCCATATCGGCTTTATAATATAAATTTATCCCATCAGAAATTACATTAACATTTTTGTTATTTAATTTACCGCCATAACCCCGAGAAATAATCGCAACTTTTTCACCTTTATCTACAAAATATCTTGCAATTTCAGCAACAATAGGAGTTTTACCAACACCACCTGTTGTAAAATTCCCGACAGAAATTACATAAGCGTCTACTTTTTGAGATTTTAAAATATTTTTATCATATAAAAAATTTTTAAAACCACTTCCTATACCATAAAAAATAGAACAAAATTTTAAAATATTAAATAATATTCCATTTGCACTTTTATTGTAATGTAACTTTGTTATTTTTGTTTTTAAATCCAATTTTCTAACCTTATCTACACTTGTAAAAAAATAAAAATTTATAATGAGAACACAGGCAAGAGTGACGCTAACACCTAAGTCCGTAACCTAAAACAGGGTTTTGAGCTATTTTAAATGCGTTTTATATCCTAAATTGTTGTATTGAATTATTTTGTCCTATTGATGATAACATTATTTATTCCTTTCGTAGTTCATAATTCTATTCACTACTCACTATTCACTATTCACTATTCACTTTTTTATTTTATTGAACTTTAACCAATACATTTTTTAATATATTTTCCAAACTACTTTTCAACCATAGATTTAAATTTTTCAAAATCTTCTATTGTATCAATTCCAACGGGAATATTATTTACAATAGCTACTTTTATTTTCATGCCATTTTGTAAAGCTCTTAATTGTTCTAAGCTTTCTGCTTGTTCATAAGATGTTTGGGCTAAAGATGTCATCTTAAATAAAGCCTCTTTTTTATATCCATAAATTCCTAAATGTCCATAAAATTTAGCTTTACCAATGTTTCTTTCATAAGGAATTTTAGAGCGAGAAAAATACATTGCATAGTTATTACAATCAAATACACATTTTACAAGATTTGGATTATTAATCTCATTTTCTTCTTGAATTTCTCTTACAAGAGTTGAAATATCAGCATTTTCATCATCTAAAATGCTGTCAATAACAAGTTCTATGTTAGATTTTTCTATTAAAGGTTCGTCACCTTGAAGATTTATTATATAACCAATTTCAGGATGTCTTTTTGCAACTTCTGCAATTCTATCGCTTCCGCTTTTATGTTCAGCAGAAGTCATTTCAACTTCTGCACCGAATTCTTTGCAGCAATCAAAAATTCTTTCATCATCTGTAGCTATAATTACTCTATCTACTTTTTCACAACTTTTTGCTTTTTCCCAGACCCACTGAATTATTGGCTTATTATTTGCTTTTAGTAAAGGTTTTCCTTCTAAACGAGAAGAACCGTATCTTGCGGGTATTATTACTGCTATTTCTTTATCCATCTTCTCCTACTTTGTTGCATTTATAAATACTGTATTCGTTTTCAAACTAATTTCACGTCCTGTTAAGTAATTTTGTACATCTTGCATATATTTTTCAACAGTGGCTTCATCAAAATATTTTAAATAACGTTCTTTTGTAGAAGGCTGATTAGGTGATGGCGGATTTATAAACCATTCCCTAACCATATTAGGTTGTACAATATACTTAGAACGAACTTCTTGTAATTTTACGTCAGGCTCAGAAAAACCTGCAATTTCCAAATTTGTTTGAAGTGTTTTGTCATCAAAATTGCAGAGTGAATCAAGAGGGTTTTCCATAATTTCATTTTCAACTCGCTTAAAATCTTCATATTTTTCAATATAAACAGGATCCAAAATTTCCCAATAACGAGTGTTAGATTTAATTACAGGCTCAAATGCACAAAATTTTCCACCCGGTTTTAAAATTCTGTAAACTTCATTTATTGCTAATTGTTTGTTAACAACATGCACCAAAACCGAACGCATTAATGCTTTATGTACAGAACTTTCAGGAAGAGCAATGTGTTCGACAGGACATTTTAACATCTCATAACCGGTTGTAATTCCCATTTCGTCAAGAATTTTTTTACAATCATCAAGACAGTCCTGAAACATATCAGAAAAAATAACTTTTCCTTGGCAATTTTGCATTTCAAGAGCTTTAAACGCAAGAAGTCCGGTTCCCGTTCCAATGTCAATAATCGTATCATACGGTTTTATTTCAGCATAAACTAAAATTACATCTCGAACTGCTTCAAGCCATTTCATTGTCTGCTCTTGCATCTCAGGTGTCATGCCGGCAAACCGGTTTTGTTTAAGCCATTGGGTCCAATTTTTACAAATTTCGCTCATTTAATCGTCCTTTTTACTTAAAAACACTCCAGACGATTATACTATATTTTTTAGGATAGAGCAATTATTTAGTAAAAACTGTGTTTATAAACTCGCCTAAAAAATCAAAACCTTCCTTGAAGTTGTCTTTTAATTTTTCAACTACAGATTTAAAATCGTCTTTTACTCCATTAGGACTTGTGGCCCCTTTTCCACCTAGAATTTTGTTGTTTTTAACGATTAAACATTCATAAGCATCATCAGTAAATTTTAAAACAGCTTCTGAACCATCTTTTAAGGGAGCTTTAATTGTTTTTGCATTAGCTAAAGGATTTGCTTTGCAAGAAATGTTTGATGTTGGATTAATATTCATACTTTACCTGCCTTCTAGTCTTTTAAAAACTTCTAAAAATAAATTTTGCTATTTGGACTAAAAAGAGCTTTCCAATAAAATAGAAAGCTCTTCTTAAAATTTAATTTATTCTAACTATACAGCGTAAACACTAACTTGTTTTCTGTCACGTCTGTGTGCTTCGAACTTAACTTGTCCGTCAATTAAAGCGAACAAAGTATCATCTGAACCGATACCAACATTGTTACCAGGGTGGAATTTAGTTCCTCTTTGGCGAACAATAATATTACCGGCTTTTACAATTTCTCCACCGAACTTTTTAACGCCTAATCGCTTCGCTTCGGAATCACGACCGTTACGGGTGGAACCCATACCTTTCTTATGTGCCATTTTTATTTCTCCTTTGTTTTATTTCTTTAATTAGCTGAATCGGTTTAAAATAAACTATCTTCAGATATAAAATCTAAGCTACTATGCTTCTGTTGTTTCTACTGCTTCTGATTTTGCTTTTGAAGCTGTTGTTCTGATTTTGTTAATCATTACACGAGCAAAACCTTGTCTGTGACCTTGTTTTTTTCTGTATCCTTTTTTAGGTCTTTGTTTGTAAACAATGATTTTCTTTGCTCTGTCTGTTTTTAATACAGTACCTTCAACTTTTGCATTTGCAACGTATGGTTGACCAACTTTTGATTTTTTGCCGTTAACAATCATAACAACTTTATCAAATACAACCTTTGCGTCTTTTTCTTCGCCTAGTAATTCAACGTCTACATAACGTCCTTCTTCTACTTGGTATTGTTTACCACCTGTTTCGACTATTGCGTACATTGTTTTTCCTTTCTTTTTGAGGAATCGTAGAGCTAAAATACATTAATAAAACAGAAAGCTTTATTTTTAGTTTTTGCCCGTTTGGACACGATTTACCTATCTATACACTATTTATACTTTAGTTGTACCATGACAAATTTACTACTGTCAAGCAATTTCGTTTAAATTTGTTTACAATTTGACTTCGAAAAATTATTATTTTTCGTTATTATTTAAAACTTCGAATAATGCATTGACAACGGCAGGATCCCATTTTATTCCGGCTTCTTCTTTTATTATATTTAAAGCTTGATCTTTGTTCATAGCATTACGGTATGATCTGTCTGAAGTCATGGCTGTATAAGCATCTGCAACGGCTATTATTCTCGAACCGAATGGAATTGAATTGCCTTTTAAGCCTTCCGGTTCTCCGCCGCCATCCCAGCGTTCTTTGTGATAGTGAATATATGGAATTACTTCTGATAAGAAATTAATATTCATTAATAAATTTACACCAACATTCGGATGGTTTTGTAATTTTTCCCACTCTTCTTTTGATAGCTTACCTTTATTTGTAAATAATGATTCGGGTAGGGTTATTTTTCCTATATTTTGTAATAGACCTGCATAGTAAACTAAATCAGTTGTTTTTTCATTTAAACCAAGCTGTTTACATAATTTTTTAGATAATTCTGCAGTGTTTTGTGAGTGTGCAACTTTATATTGACCTTTTTCATCAACTGCTTTTGCTAATTTTTCTACGAATGCTTGTTGTTGAATTCCCAAATCAGCTATTAATGCTGTTAATTCTGCTCTTATATGTTGTAATTCTTCCGCAAATATTGAGTCATCATTGATTAATTTTTCGGTTTCATCTATTGTTTGTTGAAGATGTAATGAAGTCCCAAATAGCTTACCAATTGTCTCTAATAAATCCATATAAGCTTTTTTGATTAATTTTTCTTTATAGTTTTCTATTACAATTACACCGACTATGTGTGCATTGTTGTGCATCGGAATAATCGTTAAAGATTTTACATCATATTCTTTTAATTCATATTTTGGAACAAAATTGTCGATTTTTGAAATATCTTTTATTTGAATTTTTTCTAATGTGTTAAATGCTTTTACGACTATTGATTTTTCGTCTGCTGAATATCCTAGTTTCTTAGCATAAATGTCTTCATCAAATTCTACGGAGGAGCCTACTAAACCTAGCAATTTATTATCTATATCTAAGCCTTTAGTGAATTCTTCGGTTAAGTATATATGGCATGCATCTACATCTAGAATTTGTGTTAAAGTTTTTGCAATAGAATTGTATACAACATATTCGTCTTGCGAACTGAAGCCTAAAACACAAAGGGTATTATTAAGAGAATATATAGAAATAAGTTCTTTCAATTGTGACTTTAACTTTGTTGTTTTATCTTTAACGTCTTTACCGATTTTATTAGCTAAATCTTCAGATATTAAATATTCAGAAACAAAGTCACCGATGTTAAGTGCAAAGATCTCTTCTAATGAATCATCTTCCATTAAATCGATTGAACGACTGAAAAGTGATGCACCTAATTCTTCTTTCTCTGTCATAATATACCTTTCTACTTGTTCTCTACTCTTATTATAAACATGTTAACGACAAATTTTTTTAAAACTTTAATTTTTTTTATAAATTTTATACTTTAGTTGGAGATAAGTTATACTTTTTTCTTAAAAAATGAGCTTAAACCAGCTTTACAAATCGTAATATTATTGATTAAACTCTGTGATAAATTATTGTATTTTGGCTTTGTGTTGTTTAAAATAAATGTATAAATTACACTAAACGAAACAATAGGGAATGAAAAATGGCTAAAAATATTAGAAATATTGCGATAATAGCTCACGTTGACCATGGTAAAACAACTCTTGTTGATTGTATGTTGAAACAAAGTGGTGTTTTTAGAGAAAATCAACAAGTACAAGAAAGAGTACTGGATAGTAATGATTTAGAAAGAGAAAGAGGAATTACAATTCTCTCTAAAAATATTTCAATTAATTACAAAGGTACAAAAATCAATGTTGTAGATACTCCTGGACACGCGGATTTTGGTGGTGAAGTTGAACGTGTATTGGGCATGGTAGATGGAGCTTTGTTAATTGTTGACGCTGCTGAAGGTCCTATGCCGCAAACGAGGTTTGTTCTTTCTAAGGCATTAGAGTTGGGTATAAAAATTATTGTTGTTATTAACAAGATTGATAAGCCGGCGGCTGATCCTGACGGAACTTTGGATAAAGTATTTGATTTGTTTACCGAATTAACTGATAGAGAAGATTTAATTGATTTTCCATATATTTATGCAAGCAGTTTGCATGGGTTTGCAATTAAACATCTTGATGATGAAAGAAAAGATATGACTCCATTATTGGATTGTATTATTGATAATATTGCTGAACCAAGTGGGGATCCAAATAAACCTTTCCAATTCAGAGCTACTACACTTGATTATAATGAATATGTTGGAAGAATTGTAATAGGACGTATTGCTAATGGTAGAGTACATTCACAAGATCAAGTAGCTTGGGTTAAAGCTGACGGAACTGTAGAAAGAGGGAAAATTACAAAATTATTCGGTTTTAAAGATTTGGGAAGAGTTGAAATTGAAGAGTCTGAAGCCGGGGATATTGTCGGTATTGCTGGGTTTTCTGAAATTCACATCGGAGAAACTCTTTGTGACCCTAATAATATAAATCCGCTTCCTTTAATTCATGTTGATGAACCTACTTTGCAGATGAATTTTTCTGTTAATGACAGCCCGTTTGCAGGACAAGAAGGTAAATTTGTTACTTCTCGTCAACTTAGAAAAAGACTTTATGACGAATTAGAAAAAAATGTTAGTTTGCGTGTTGAAGATACAGATTCTACAGATTGTTTTAAAGTAAGCGGTAGAGGAGAATTACATCTTGGTATTCTTATTGAAACGATGAGAAGAGAAGGGTATGAATTTCAAGTTTCTAAACCTGAAGTTATTTATAAAGAAATTAATGGAGAACAATATGAACCATTTGAGAATTTGCTTGTAGATGTTCCAGAAGAATATGCGGGTTCTTGTATTGACAGGTTGTCAGGCAGAAAAGCTACTATGTTAGAAATGAATAATGCTAACGGTAGAACTGAAATGAAGTTTTCAATTCCTGCAAGAGGTTTAATTGGATTTAGAACTGAATTTATCCGCATGACACGTGGGGAAGGTATTATGTATCATACTTTTGATGAATATAAGCCTTATGCAGGGGATATTCCTAAACAAAGAAGCGGTTCTATCCTTGCTCATGAACAAGGTGAAGCTATTCCTTATGCGTTAGCTCAATTCGAAGATAGAGGTGTATTCTTTATTACGCCTAAAACTAAAGTTTACCGTGGAATGATAATCGGAGAAGGAAATAGACCTCAGGATATTGTGGTTAATATTTGTAAGACTAAAAAATTAACAAATATGAGAAGTGCTACAGCGGATGTTATGGTGACATTGCAAGCTCATAAAGAGTTGTCTTTAGAAGATTGTCTTGAATATATTGGTGATGATGAGCTGGTGGAAATTACTCCTGAGAATATCAGAATGAGAAAGCAAGATTTGGTTAAATTCAAGAGTATTTAGAATATTGGTTTTGTTTAAAAAATAATGGAAAAAGCAAAAGTCATTTTAAATGGCTTTTGCTTTAAACTTGAGAATGGTAAATGTGGTGGGACTGTCTTGTTCGGTCGCAATAAACGAGTCTTCAGATTTTGCATCAAAGATATTCATCTTTTCGCAAAAATCTTCCGCTCTCTGCTCCCTCACGCTCGAACCTAGAAATGCTACGCATTAGGGTTCTCGTCCTTACCACACAAAAAAAGAAGGCTTTTGACATTCTTCTTAAAATTGATGAGGACGATGTCTGTGAAATCTAATTCTTGACTTTAAAAATTGAAAAATAAA
>CALVAM010000009.1 GCA_944325545.1 Candidatus Gastranaerophilales bacterium
GTTAATGCAACAAATGATATGGAAAGGTATAGAGAACGTTTGGAAGCTAAATTCTCTTCTATGGACCTGCTTATTGCCAATATGCAACAACAATATAGCTCTTTCTTAGGCTTCTAATTTTTACTTGCTTTTATAGAAATTTTATGAGATAATAAGTCTAGGTTGGGAGCATATGGTAGAAAGGGTTAAAACTCTGAAAATTAATCTGCCTGTTTAATTTTATAATTAGACAAAATTATCTCAATTTTGATACTAAAAAAGATAAGGATGAATACCTCTTTTGCATGGCTGAATTTAAATTTAATTATGATTTTTTAAAAAAGAATGCGACTTCCGGCAGTTGGAGACGTGGTTATGAATATTACCAAAAAGATATGATACTGGAATCATATCCGGAAAAAAACTTCTTTAAAGGGAAGGTTAAAGGAAATTACCAAGATTTTTATGTTACAGATTTAATTTTTAAAAAGAATAAAGTTGAAGCAAGATGTAATTGCCCTTTAAAAGAAGAATGGTGTAAACATTCTGTAGCCATTGCCCTTAAAGCTATTGAAGAAGGTGCTTATGAAAAATGGTTGCAAGAAAAATATTCTATAGAACCGGATTTATCTGATGTCGACACTTCTTTAAAAACAACCCCAAAAGGAAGTTATATTTTCCACTTTAATCCAAAGAGAAGACAGAATTTCTTCTCAATACTTGTTAGAGATAGATCCACAAACAAAGTTGTAAGATCGTTAGAAACAATATTAAGAGCTTTAATTGATGTACAAAGAACAAATCCTGATTTTGAACTAAATGATGCACAAAAATGCGAACTAGCATTATTCCAAACTCTATTAAAAATCTCAAAACAAGATAAAAAAGCCGGCTGGTATGATATTCCTATTACAAAATTTGCACCTGTATTTCCTCTAATGGCTGAATTAGAGGAGGTTTTGGATGAAAAAACAAAAGAAAGAATTGAATTTACTAATAATACTTGGGACTTAAATTTAGATGTTTCTACAACTTCAATAAATGGTGCTACAAATATTGTCTTAGAATTATTTTGGACACGTCCAGATAAAGAAGATTTTTATCCTTTTGAAGAAGTTAAATATTTTTCTCGACAAATTAAATGGGGCAGATATAAAAATATCATTTTCCCAATAAATATTGCAATGAATGAACTTCCTCAAAGCATTATTAAATCAACATTTACTGATTTAAAAGAAGCTGATGGTGGAAAATTTGTTTATGAAGATTTACCACATTTAAAAGAAATAATGAATGTGAAAATTGCAGAAAATATTTCTAAATTATTACTTGAACATCAGCCTCCTTTAAACATTGTTACATTAGGAATTGATTATGACCAATCTTTAAAGGCCTCTTTAGAATTTGATTACTCCGGTGTAAGAGTTCCCTATTCTAAAAGTAAAGATAAATCACCATATATTTCTGTAAAATCAAATGAAGCAGATGGTCTTGTATATTGGATTAAAAGAGATTATGAACACGAACAAATGGCATACAACATGCTGCTTGCTTGCAAATTTGTTCCGATGCAAACTAATAATTTAGCTTTAGAAAAAGAAAATGCTATAGATTTTTATAATTATTATATTCAACAAGCTGGAGAAGGATGGAAATTTGAAGAAAAAGATGACATGAATTTCTTTAAATTATTAAAAGAACCATTTAGAATGTGTGCCAAAATTGATTTTTCTGCAGAGTCAATTGACAGCATGGAAATCCAACTCTATGGTCAAGTTGGAGATGAAATTATAAATTTTGACGATATCTATGAAACTATTCAAAGCGGAGAGAAATATGCGAGAGTTAGAAGTTTAGGTTTTGTAGAATATCCTGCTCAAAATATTTATCAAATAATGCGTTCATTTAATTCCTTTGATGCTTATAGAAATAATGAAAATAAATTTTTAGTTAAAACTTATCGTGTCGGTTTGATTACAGAACTTCAAAACCAAGGATTTGAGCTTGTAATGAGCGACAAATTCCAAAAATTCTGGGAACAAATTTCTACGTTTTCAACAACTTCTGATGGTGTTGATATTCCTAAAGGTGTTAATGCCGAATTTCGTGAATATCAAATAAAAGGTTTTCACTGGCTTTGGTTCTTATATCAATACGGGCTTAATGGTATTTTAGCAGATGATATGGGGCTTGGTAAAACCCTGCAAGCACTAAGTTTACTTCAAAAAGCAAAAGAAGTTGACGGACCTCAACCTACATTAGTTATTGCACCAACGACCGTGGTTTTTAACTGGGAAGCTGAAATTCAAAAATTTACACCGGATTTAACTTGCTTAAAACTTTCTGGAGCTGACAGAAAAAATCTGTTTAAACACATTCCTGAATATGACATCGTTATAACAAGTTATGCATTAGTAAGACGTGATATTACGAAATTAAAAAAATATAATTTTAGATATATTATTTTAGATGAATCCCAAAATATTAAAAATGCTATATCTCAGACAGCTCAAGCTGTTAAAGAATTGCAGTCTGATCATAAATTAGCACTATCAGGAACTCCTATAGAAAATAAACTCGAAGAATTGTGGTCTGTTTTTGATTTCTTAATGCCGGGATTCTTATTTAATGTTGCTGAATTTAATTATCGATATGTAACGCCAATTATGGAAAGACAAGATAAAACTGTTGAAAAACGTTTAAAATTACAAATATTCCCATTCATATTACGTCGTATGAAAAGAGATGTTGCGAAAGACCTTCCTGATAAAGTTGAAAATATGGCTTATTGTGAATTAACAGATGAACAAAGAGATTTTTATCTTGAAGTTCTTGACAGTACTAAAGAAGAATTATTCAAAAGTATTGAACTTAATGGGCTTGAAAAAAGCAGAATGTCTATATTCTCTGCTCTTCTTAGATTACGTCAAATCTGTTGTCACCCTAAACTTTACGATAAAGAACACGTTAAAGGTGTTATTAAATCCGGTAAATTTGAATACCTTAAAGGAATGTTGGAACAAATTATTCAAGAAAAACATAGGGTTCTTTTATTTAGTCAATTTGTTGATATGCTCGATATCATAAAAGCTTGGCTTGAAAGAGAGGGGATTCCTTATGAATACTTAACAGGAAAGACAAAAGACAGACAAGCTGCTGTTGAAAACTTTAATAATAATCCGAATATTCCAATATTCTTGATTAGTTTAAAAGCTGGTGGTACTGGTTTGAATTTGACAGGTGCTGATTATGTTATTCATTATGACCCTTGGTGGAATCCTGCTGTTGAAGATCAAGCAACAGACAGAGCTTATCGTATTGGACAGACAAAGAAAGTCTTTGTATATAGACTTATTACAAAAAATACGGTTGAAGAAAAAATTCAAAAAATCAAAGGTAGAAAAAGAGATCTTGTTGATAGCGTAGTATCTATTGATAGAAATATTACAAAATCTCTTACTATGGAAGATATTAAAGAAATTTTCTCTGTAGATTAAGAAATATTTCTAGAATGACATATAGCTATTGCAATGGCATCAATTGTGTCGTCTAACTTGGGAAGTTTTTCTTGTTGTAAAGTTAATCTAACCATCTGTTCAACTTCCCTTTTTTCAGCTCTTCCATATCCCGTTAATACTTGTTTTACTTCCATCGGGGTATAACTAAATGTCGGTATATTATATTTTTCTAGTACCGTTAAAATAACACCTCTTGCTTCTGCTACCGGTATTATTGTTTTTTGGTTTTTAAAAAAGAAAAGTTGTTCTACAGAAGCACAATCAGGAGAATATTTATCAACTATTATTGATAAATCATTATAAATTTCAAGTAATCTCTTTGAATCAGAGTTGTTTTTATCTGTTTGAATAGAACCTGATGTTACTAGATTTATGTTATTATTTTTAATTTCTATCAATCCATATCCAACAATAGCCATTCCCGGATCTATTCCAAGTATTTTCATTCTAATCACCTTATTTTACATTGAGATTATAACAAGAACTTAACATATGAGCAATTTTTAGTGACAAAATCTTATATTCGTTGTACCATAAATTTGTACGTACGAAATATAAAGGTTTATCCATGGAAAAAGAAATGACAATAGGAATTCCAAGAGGAATGTCTTTTTACAATAATTATCCGTTTTGGTATGGTTTTTTTACAGCTTTAGGAATAAAAATTGTTTTATCTGATATGACTACAAAACAAACTATGTCAGAAGGCTCAGCACTTGTTGTTACTGAAACGTGCTTACCTATTAAAATATATTTAGGACATATCTTAAATTTAATACATAAGGGAGTTAAGAATATATTTGTACCATCGCTACAATCAGTTGCTCCTAAAATTTATAATTGTTCTAAAATTAGAGGTTTACCTGATTTAGTTAGAAATGTTATAAAAGCTGATATAAATATAATCGAGCCAACTCTTGATAAATCAGCTAAAAATCAAGGCTTGTATGCTTTTTTAACTGAAGCTGTAAAACCTTTTGGGATTACTAATTTTGATGAAATAAAAAAAGCTTCTAAACAAGGTTGGAAAGTTTATAATAACTTTTTAGTAATGATGAGAGCAGGCATGAGTTATAAAAAAGCAATGAACTATGCTTTACAAGGAAAGGTATTCATCGAAAATTCATCAAATTCTGCACCTATTAATGTGGCGTTAGTTTCTCATGGATATAATATTTATGATGATAGAGCTTGTATGAAAATTTTTGAGAAATTGGAAAAAATGGATGTAAAAGTTTATACATCTCTTCAATTAACTGATGAACAAATGGAAGAAGGTATTGCTTCTTTAGGACAAAAACGTTATTGGGCAAATGAGTATGAAATGACAGGAACTGCAGGTCATTATTTAAAAGATAATAAGATTGATGGTATTGTAACACTTAATGCTTTTGGTTGTGGGCCAGATTCATTAATGATTGAAAGAATTACCAGAAAAGCAAAAGAAGCTAATAAGCCTATATTATCTTTAACGATTGATGAACATACTGGTGAAGCGGGTTTTATCACCCGTTTAGAAGCTTTTATTGATATGTTATATCGTAAAAAACGTTCAAAGATTATTAATAAGATATCTATTTCTGAGTATGATTATGTTCCACAAACAAACATTTGTGATTCATTATTTGCAGAAAAGAGTTAAAGTAACTTTTAAATAGTGTTTATGTAAGTAGTAGAAAACCGAACTTTCACAAAGTTTTGTAGTATCAAGTGAGTTTAAATAGTTTTAGGAAATTATAATGTATATATCGTATAATAAGAATGACCAAAATATAAATTTTAATATTGCCAAAAACAAAATAAATTTTAAATCTAATAAGTGGCTTGCACCCAAAGCATATAGAATTGAAAATGATCTTTTTCAAAAATGCGGCATTGATAGTGATTTTAAAAATAATTCTTATGTGGCAGAGTGCGTGGAAAAAACTGTAAATATATTCAAGGATAATTTTGGGCATTGGGCTTTACCATAAAAAATCAATGCTGAAACAATAAATGAATACGGCGTATATGCCTACTATAGTAATTGGAATGATTCAGTTGTGGTTGATAATAACAATAAGTGCTTTGAAAATGAAAAAAATTTAATAACGGAAATGAAACAACATAGAAATTTATTCTTTCTTCCAGATTGGTTTTCTACCATACATCCATTGCATATTTTTGTTCATGAAATGGCACACAGTGCACATTATCATAATTTAGAATCTCATGGTAACGGATCCTCTATGAATTACTTAAGAGAAACTAAAATTCCAACTGCAATAGGTAGATTGATTGCAAAGTTTAAATTGAGTAAATATGCAGCAACAAATATGAATGAAT
Organism: Candidatus Gastranaerophilales bacterium; assembly: GCA_944325545.1. Lineage (GTDB taxonomy): Bacteria > Cyanobacteriota > Vampirovibrionia > Gastranaerophilales > Gastranaerophilaceae > CAG-196. The sequence continues at coordinate 5,823 of CALVAM010000009.1, forward strand.
TTATGGCAGAAAGGATAACAAAAGATATTCTTAAGAATTTGACACCTTATGGTTATTATAGAGGAAATAGTAAGGATTTAGATTATTCAAATATATTTTGCAATAAGTGGAATTATCGTTACTCTACTCCACAAGCTTATATAGACTATTATACACAACAAGTTTGGAATGGAGATATTGTTGAAGCAAAAAGGGCTGGAGATAAAATTGAACATTATTTACAGTCTTTAGAGGCAGAAGAGACTCCAGTTGTGATTAAAAATGCTAAAATACTTACCGAAGGAATCCCTGGGTTAGAAATATTAACAGGCGGCTTATTTAATATGTTCAAATCAGCAACTAAAATTTTAGATAAAAAAAATGATTTAAGACTTGGTAATAAACTTAAAAGTGAGGAATAAAATATATGAATATCAATGTCTGCAACAATTTAACACAAGTATCAACACCGAATAAAATTTGTTTTAAAGCTAATGATAATACCTCAAAAGATAATGTTTCTAGATATCTTGTAGGAGGTACTGTAACTGCAGCGGCTCTTGTTTTTGCATATAAAAAAGGAGAAAAGAAAGAATTGGAGAAAGTTCTTAAGAAAAATGGTATCGTATTACAAAATGGAATTGCAAAAAAAATTGAAAGCGAAGAATTATTTACAGGTTTTATTAAGCGTAATGTAAAACATTTCGGTTTAAAAACTGAAACATCAAAATATGTTAATGGCGAATTAAGAGAACAACTTTATCATGATTTATTTGGACGTGAATTAAAAGGACTTTTCTATAAAAATGGAAAACTAAAAGAAGAAGTTACAGTTGACTCTACTATTTTTACTAAAAATAAAGCATTCATGGCATATCAGTATAGTGATAATGGAAATTTGATTAAAAGTTCAGATGGATTTGTTCCTAAAACTGAATCGATCTTTGAAATATATCGGAAAAAGTATAATTAGATTTTTTCCATTATTTTTCTAATTTTCTTTCCAAGAAGTACCAAAATTAATGTCTATTTCAAGAGGAACTTTTAAAGGTTGATCCAGTTCCATGCATTTATGTACGATATTTTTAACTAGTTCTAATTCATTTTTAGGTAATTCAAATACCAATTCATCGTGAACTTGCATAATCATTTTTGCTTTAAGTTGTTTTTCTTCGAGTTCTTTTTCAACTCTTATCATTGCCATTTTTATTAAGTCAGCTGCTGTTCCTTGTAAAGGTTGATTGATAGCTGCTCGCAGAGCAAATTCTCTTATTTGATAATTAGAACTCATTAGTTCTGAAGCTAAATAACGTTTTCTTCCAAAAATAGTTTCTACATAACCATGTTCTGTTACAAATTCTATTTTAGAATTCATATATTCTTTTACCTTAGGATATGTTTCAAAATATTTATCAATAAATTCTTGAGCCTCATTGTTAGAAATTCCTAAGTTTTTAGCAAGTCCATATTTTGATTGTCCATAAACAATTCCAAAATTAACAGCTTTTGCTCTTCTTCTCATTTCTTTTGTTACATCTTTTGGTTCTACTCCAAAAACTTTTGAAGCTGTCATTGTATGAATATCTTCTCCACTATTGAAAGCATTGATTAAGTGTTCATCTTCTGAGACATGGGCTAATAATCTTAATTCAATTTGAGAATAATCTGCTGAAAGAATAATAGAATTTTCTTTATCCATCGCACAAAAGGCTGAGCGAATTTTATTACCTTCTTCTGTTCTAATCGGAATATTTTGTAAATTCGGATTTGAAGAAGAAAGTCTTCCTGTAACTGTTAAAGCTTGATTATAAGTTGTATGAATTCTTCCATCTTTTTTACTGATTAAAGTCGGTAAAACATCAGTGTATGTTGATTTTAGCTTAGAAAATTTTCTATGCTGTAAAATATAATCACATATTTCATATTCTTGTGCTAATTCTTCTAAAACTTCTGCACTTGTAGAACGTGATTTTTTCTTTTTAGTTTTTAATTCTAATTTATCAAATAGAACTTCTGCTACTTGTTTTGGAGAATTAATATTAAAAGGCTCTCCTGCCAATTGATATATTAAATCTTCTAGTTCAGCAAGTTTCTCTGTCATATATTCTGAAAGTTTTTTCAAATATTCACAGTCAATTGCAACACCTGTATGTTCCATTTTTGCTAGAACTATTGTAAGAGGTAGTTCTATATCCAAAACCAATTTTTGTTCTTTTTCATCTAAATTATTTTTCCAGAAATCATATAATTTTAGTATTGTGTACGCTTCATCACAAGCTCTTTTTGCTGAGATATTTTCAGTTTTTTCATCAGTTTCTATCATAATATGATTTAAAAAATCTAAAGCTTGTGCATCTAATGTATGTTTTCTATTTGGATCCTTTACGTAACTTGCAAGTAATACATCATATTCAAGTCCTTTGGGGCTAAATCCATTATTTAAAAGTAAATGATAATCGGATTTTGTATCATAACCAACTTTTTTGATATTTTCATTTTCTATGATTTCTTTTAAATTTGAAATATATTCTTCTACAAAATAAAAATTATCACCATTTGAAATAGCACAACCTAAAATTAATTCATTTTTTGAGTACCATTTTATACTAATTCTTTCTGAATTTTTGATATTACTAATAATTTCTTCAAGATTATCTTTATTAACAATTTTAAAATCAATACTTTTGTCTTCTACTGTTTCTTTTATCGCTTGTGAAAAAAGACTTTGTTGTACTATGCTATCTCCATTAGACTTATTATTTGTAAATAGACTTAAATTTTGCGTATCAGTAGACATAATTTGTCCATCTGGTGAAAAATATGAAAGAATTGAATCTATATTTTTTATAAATGTATAAAATTGCATTTTTCGTAAAAAATTTGAAATATTTTCGATTTTTGGAAGAGTTAGCCTAGCTTCATTAATATCAAAATCTAAGTCAACATCTCTAATGATAGTAGCAAGCTCTTTTGATAAAATAGCAATATCTTTTTGCTCACAAATTTTTTGTTTAACAGCTTTTTCCGGTATATTTTCACAATCAGCCAGTACATCTTCTAAATGCTTATAACGATTAAGAAGCTTTTGAGCCGTTTTTTCTCCAATACCTTTTATACCCGGAATATTATCTGAAGTATCACCTCGAAGTCCTTTATAATCGATAACTTGATCAGGAAATACTCCTAATTTTTCATAAACCTTATTCCAATTATATTCAAGAAGTTCTCCTTTTGTTGGGATTAAAACTTTAACATTACCATCTTTATCAATTAGCTGAAAGCTATCTTGATCTCCTGTTAAAATAAGTGTTTTGTGTCCGTTTTCTGTTGCATTTTTTGAAATTGTACCGATAACATCATCAGCTTCAAATCCTTCTTTAGTTATAATAGGAATTTCAAAAGCATTGAGTCCTTCACATATTAAACCTAATTGACTTCTCATAGTATCCGGCATAGCTTCTCTATTTGCTTTATATTCTTCAAATTTTTCAGTTCTAAAAGTTCTTCTGCCTACATCAAAAGCTACAGCAATATAATCAGGGTGAATTTTAGCTAATAAGTCAAAAACTGCCTTAAAGAAGCCATATACAGCCCAAGTTGGTTCATTCTCTGAATTTTTCATTCCTGTACGTTCTAAGGCGAAAAATTGTCTGTATGCTAAAGCGTGACCATCTATTAAAACTAAAGTTTTTGACATATTATACTCCCATTTTGTCTTATTATAACATAACAAGCGAGTTTCTTCTTTACTATGAAAATTTGTAAAATTTTTATTAAGAATGGCAAAAAAAACTTTTTTTTTGTTTTAAATTGTGTATAATAGATAAAAAGGAATTGTAAAGAATAGATTTTATGATGAACAATTTATTAAAAACAGAAAATTCAACCATACAAATTTCATTATTTGAAAAGATAGAGCGATATTTAGAATTTATATTTGAAAAAGAAATGAAAGAAAAGGACTCAATACTTATTAGTTATAGTCCTTTTGTTTTAAAGAAAATAGCGGCATATTTATCCGGTCGAATTAATATGCCGGCATCTATCGGAATAGCAGGAGAAACAGCAAGTGGAAAATCTACAATTACAAAAGATTTAATAGATACGATTGAATCTTTTGCAACTGAATTTAATATTGAAGATGCTATTACTCGTGTTAATACAGATGATTATTATTATGATCGTTCTGATATGGTAAAAGCTGCAGGAAGTTTTTCAGAGTTTGCTAAAAATTATGATTTAGATGTTCCTCAAGCACTAGAGCTAGAACTTATGAGCAAACATATTATGGAATTATTATCAGGTAAAGAAACTTATCTTCCAAAATATGATATGAGCGGTACTGCTATTCGTCACGATAATTATACACTTGCAAAACCTTCTAAAATTATTATTTCAGAAGGTTTATTTACTCTAACTGAAAAAGTAAAAGATGCTTTTAACTTTAAGATTTATGTTGATATTGATGAAGATATAAAAAAAGAAAGATTTTATATTCGTGCGAAAGAAAGAGGCTTAGGCGATTCTGCAGATTTTATTTATAAAAATGCAAATGAAAAAGCTGAAATTCATATTAAACCTTGCAAAGAACATGCTGATATTGTTCTTTCTGGAGCTGCTGATAGAATAAAATATAAGAATTTCCTAAACAAAATTATTGAAATAATTCACGAAATATATTATCCAGCGTAAATTTATTTATTGTTTTCAAGCCATTTTTTGTATAAATCAGGGCGGCGTTTTTTGGTTCTTTCTATTTTTTGAGAAAGTCTATATTCTTCAATTAACTTATGATTTCCTTTTAAAAGTACTTCCGGTACGCATAAACCTTTATATTCACGAGGCTTTGTATATTGAGGATACTCTAATAGCCCATCCGAAAAACTATCATCATGAGCAGATTCTATTTTTCCTAAAGTACCTTCTATTTTTCTGGAAACACTGTCAATTACACAAAGAGCAGGTAATTCTCCACCTGTTAAAACAAAATCTCCTATAGAAACTTCTTTAGGTTTTATAATTTCTCTTATTCTCTCATCAAAACCTTCATAATGACCGCATAAAATAATTATTTGATCATATTGTGCAAGTTCATTTGACATTTTATCTAAAAATGGTTCCCCCTGAGGAGTCATCATAAGAGTAATACTATTTTCAAATTTATTTACCGCTTCATAAGCATCAATATAAGGTTGTGGCATTAGTACCATGCCTGCACCACCGCCATATGGGGTATCATCAACTTTTTTATGCTTATCTAAGGTGTAATCTCTAGGATTTATAGTATTAACTTCTATAATACCATCATCTTTTGCACGTTTCATTATACTAAAATCCATATGAGATTGAATTAGTTCGGGAAATAATGTTAAAACATCAAATCTCATGACAAAAGACCTTCTAAATTATTAATCTGAATTTTTCTTTCTTTTATATCTACTGAGAGTACAATGGCTTTAACAAAAGGTACCAAGCAAATTTTTTTATCTAAATTTTTAACTGAAAGTAAATCACTGGCACCATTATTTGAAACACCAACAACAGAGCCGACTTTAGTTTCTCCATCAAAAACATCTAGTCCAACAAGTTCATCAATTAAAAACTCATCCTCTTCTAAAAATTCTCTTGCAGTATCTTCTGTCACAAATAACAAGCAATTTTTGTAGACTAATATATCATTTAAAGAATCTATATTTTTAAATTTTATAATACCACATTTAGGAGTAAATCTTATTCTAACAATCTCCAAAAGTTTATATTCATTATCAATAAAAACATAAACTTCTTTTAAATGAGCTAAAAAATCTTCTCTATTTTTAGAATACCCAAGTTTTGCTTCTCCATGAACTCCATGGAAATTAATAATTTTCCCAACAGAAACAAAATTATTCTTCTTCATTTTCTTTTTTCTTAGGCTTTCTTCCACGCTTAGGTTTTTCTTCTGCAATAGGAGCTTCTTCTGTATCAACAACTCCTTCTGGAGAAGAAACGTTAGAGGTTTCTTCGACATTTTCAGCTTTAGTTTCTGTCTTTACAGCTACAGGAACTTTTTCTTCATTAGAAGGTTTTGTGTGCTTAGCTACCATATAATCAGCTGGTTTATCAGCTCTATCTTCATTCCATCTATCTAAGCCCATTTGAGCACGAATTAATTTAATACCAACGTGAACTCTCCACTCGTCCATTTTTAATTGAGCTGCAATAATTTTATGGCAACCAATTGGTGGTAATGGCAATAAAGGTTCATATAAAGCTTTAATAGCCATCATTTGATCGGGTGAGATTGCCAATTTTCTTTTAGGGAAAGGTAATTTCGGCAACATCAACTTTTGACGTACTAAATTTATTCCAAAAAATACTTTTTGAGGTTCAATACCTAACTTTGCTCCGATTACTTCATGAGCATCAGGATTAGGTAAAGGAAGCATCAATTTATATAATACTTCAATTTGTTCTAATTGTTCTTTACTAACAAGTAATGGTCTAGCTGGTTTAGAAGATTTTTTCTGCATAGGACGTCTTTGTTGTGGTCTTGCAGATGCGTAATTATTCTTAAAGCCTCCTCTTTGATTATCATTTCTTCTTTGAGGATAACCGCTTCTATTATCTCTTCTTTGGTAGCCACCACCTTGTTGAGGTCTGTTATTATCTCTGCGTTGATAGTTATTATTAGCTCTATAACCGCCTTGTTGAGGTCTGTCATAACTTCTAGGACGTGATTCTGTAGAATATGAGCTATAAGAACTATAGCTTTGCATAGGTTTTCCGTCTGTAGATTCACTTCCTTTGTCTGCATATAGACAGTTAGGACAAATTACTCTTTTGGGGTTCTTAGTTTCAAACTCCGCACCACACTTAATGCACTTGTTTACATACATAATAAAAGCCTCTTAACCAAATTAAATAATAAAAAATTCACTACTTTAAAATATTCCTATCAATAAATAATAAATATGAGATTTAATCAAAAAACTTAGAGTTGAAACTCAACTCTACATATGAATTATAATACAACTTATAAAAAAATGCAAGTAGTTAGAGTTTTATGAATGTATTCGAGCATTTTTATTCGTATTGTGATCTGCAATAGTTCCCATTAACCAGCCTCCAAAGGCATAACTAACGGCTCCTGTAAGTATATGGGCTAGTTTAGAATTTTTTCCATTTTGCATGAGTGTTGCTACAATGCCACAACCAGCTCCTAATAGAGCTCCCCATTTACGTCCTTGATTTGATTCATAATAAGCTCTTCCTTTATTAGAAATAGCCACTCTATCTTGTTCTATTAAAGTTTTCTTTATACCTTTTTGTCTTACTTGTTCAGCAGTTTCTTGAGCTTTTTTATTTCTTAAATGATCAACCAAGATTCCGCATCCAAGGGTTAACCCAGAAGCTATTATTGCAAAAGGAATTGCATATTTTTTCAATCTTTGATTTCTTTTGTTTTCTTCTTTTAAAACTTCTTCAAAAGAATTTTCTATTCCGAACATTTTAAGAAAAGAATCTGCTTGTTTTTTCATTTCTGGGTTTTTAGTCACTTCTTCAATATTCTTATCTTGAGCTAAATCTTTTTTATTTATATTAGCAAGCCAAGTTAACGCTGCAGGAACAGCCATAACTCCTCCTGCAATAGTTGCAGAATTAGATTTGTAATAAGGAGTTCCATTATCTGTTTTATCCCATTTTCCTTTAAAAGTCGCTTGATTACTTTGATTAACAATAGGATTAACAGCTAAGTTCATAATAAGACCTTTCATTCTTTTTTATACAACTATGGTAATGTTTCTAAATTAGTAAAATTGTTATATTTAAATCAAAAATTTACAAAACTTAAAGTTTTTCAATTTTTTCTTTCAAATCTTGAAGTTCGTATTTCATACGATTAAGTTCACATTTTATAGGATCCGGAATTCTATTATGCATTAAAATCCCTTCATGGTTAACAAATTTTTGTTGAACAATCCTTCCGGGAATTCCTACAACAGTACAGTGTTCAGGTACGTTATCTACAACAACAGAACCCGCTCCAATTCTTGTGTTATCACCTATTGCAATATTACCTAGAATCTTTGCACCAGCTCCTATAATAACATTATTCCCGATGGTTGGGTGACGTTTCCCGTGTTCGTTACCTGTTCCGCCTAGTGTTACTTGTTGATAAATTAATACATCATCACCAATGATTGTTGTTTCACCAATTACAACCCCTTCTCCGTGGTCAATAAAAAAACGATTGCCGATTCTAGCTTTCGGATGAATTTCAATTCCTGTAAAAATTCTTGTCCAATATGAAATTAATCTTGGTATAAAGGGGATTTTCCAGTATGCAAGTTTATGTGCTATTCTATGAGATATAAGAGCTTGAAGCCCAGGATAACAGAACAAAACTTCTAAAATATTATTCGCAGCAGGATCTTTTTCATAAATAACTTTTATATCTTCTTTTATTTTTTTTAATGCTCTTAATAACATGCTTTTAAAACTCCTGTCTTAATTTCGTTATTATTATCCTCTATTTTACCCTTCATTTACCTCTTCATTTACCCCTTTACCCCTACCAGATAGATAAATATCTGTCACCACCATCAGGCATAATTGCTACAATCAATTTTTCAGGATATTTTTTTGCTAATTCTTTTGCCGCATATAAATTAGCACCGGATGAAATTCCACAAAAAATTCCTTTTTCTTTTGCTAAACTTTTAGCTTCATTAATTGCATCATCACTCTTTACAGTAAGTATTCCATCAAGTTCTGTTATATTTGAAATTTCTGGGATAAAGTTAGCACCAATACCTTGTATTTTATGAGTACCTGCTTTCCCTTCCGTAAATAAAGGACTTTCAGAAGGTTCTACTCCAAATACCATTTGATTTTTTAGATACTTTTTCAATCCAAAAGCAGTTCCTCCTGTGCCAATTCCAGCAACTACAATATCAACAGTATTTCCCGTATCATCAAGAATTTCATCTGCAGTAATAGCATGAGCACTTGCATTATCAATATTAGAAAACTGCATTGGCATCCAACTATTCAAAAACTTTTCTTTTAGCTCAAAGGCTTTATCAACAGCACCTTTCATACCTTCTTCTTTTGGAGTTAAAACTAGCTCGGCACCATATGCTGAAATGCTCTTTTTACGTTCTTCAGACATGTTTTCCGGCATGCAAATAATTAATTTTAAACCTAATGCAGCACACACCATCGCTAAACCGATACCTGTATTCCCGCTAGTAGGTTCAATGATTATGGTATCTTTATTAATATCGCCTCTTTCGAGTGCGTTCTCTATCATAGAATATGCCGCTCTATCTTTAATTGAACCAGAGGGGTTAAAACTTTCTAATTTTAGCCAAATATTTTCATCATAATAAATCATAGGCGTATTGCCAATAGTATCTAAAATACTTTCATAAATCATTTAACACCTCATGCCCAAATATAATTATACTAATTTAGCAAATTTTCTTTTTCCTGCTTGGAGAACTTTATCCATATTCGGAGTAACAACTAGTGCCATATCAGAAATTTTTTCACCGTCCAATTTAACACCTCCACCTTGGATAAGTCTTTTTGCTTCACCCTTTGACTGCACGAATTTCAAATTTACTAATAAGTCTAATATATTTGTGTCAGATTCAATTTTAACGCTTTCTATATCTTCCGGTATTCCCTTGTTGGATACAACATTTATAAATTCTTCTTGAGCTTTATCTGCACCTTCTTTTCCGTGATATTCTTCTGTAATCATATGTGCCAATTTCATTTTAATATCACGAGGATTGATTGAATTTGATTCAATATCTTTATCCATTTTTACAAGTTCTGCTTGAGAGACATCAGTTAAGAGTGAATAATAACGTGTGATTAAAGTATCAGGAATACTCATTAATTTCCCGAACATATCTTTTGCACTGTCAGTAAGAGAAATACAGTGTTCTGGATATGTTTTAGACATCTTAACAACACCATCAGTGCCTTCTAAAAGAGGTAACATCATAACTAATTGTGGATATTTTTTACCATAAGCAGCTTGTATATCACGACCTAAAAGAGTATTAAATCTTTGATCAGTTCCTCCTAATTCAATATCCGCATCAATAGCTACTGAATCATAAGCTTGCATTAATGGGTAGAAAAATTCATGAATAGCAATAGGCTTACCTTCTGCATATCTTTTTGCAAAATCGTCTCTTGTCATCATCTGAGCTACAGTAACTTTACCTGCTAGTTGTAAAAGCTCTGAAAAACTCATTTTATGAAGCCAATCTGCATTATTTACAACCTCCGCATCAGAAATATCCAAAACTTTTGACATCTGTTCAAAATAAGTCTTAGCATTTTCTTCTACCTGTTCTTTAGTTAAAGCCGGTCTTGTTTCAGATTTACCTGAAGGATCTCCAATCATAGCAGTAGCACCGCCAACTAAAAGAACAATTTTATGACCTAATTTTTGGAATTCTTTAAGTTTTCTCATAACAACAGTGTGTCCCAAGTGTAAATCAGGTCTAGTAGGATCCATTCCTAGTTTTATTCTTAATGGAGTCTTTGTATCAGCTGCATGCTGTAATTTAATAGCTAATTCATTTACCCCACCAGGTAATACTTCTGCATTTCTTGTAAGCTGCATTGCTTGTTCAATAAATTCTTGTCTTATTTCTACCATAATAAATATCCTTAAAAACTCTAATCTTATCTATATATAGGGTAACAAAAATAAAAAAAATAGTAAACAAAAAAAGACAGGCTTTTAACCTGTCTTTTTTTGTTTATCAAGATTATTTTCTTATACATTACCGTAGTAAGCATCGATATAGATTTTCTTGATATCTTCCATCAATGGATATGCTGGGTTAGCACCAGTACATTGATCGTCGAACGCTAATTCAACTAATTGATCTAAGTTATCCATGAATGTTTTTTCATCAACTCCAAAGTCCTTAATTGAATTTGGTAAGTTAACTTTCTTCATTAATCCATCTACTGCATTAAGAAGTAATTCAACTTTTTCATCATCATTATTACCACCTAATCCTAATTCATCAGCGATTTGACCATATTTCATCTTCGCACAAGGGAATTTGTATTGAGGGAAGATCGCTTGTTTGTGAGGAGCATCAGATGCATTGTACTTAATTACTTGTCTAATTAATAAAGCATTCGCAACCCCGTGAGGAACATGGTACATAGCACCTAATTTGTGAGCCATTGAGTGGCATAATCCTAGGAATGAGTTAGCAAATGCCATACCTGCAATTGTTGCAGCATAGTGCATTTTTTCTCTAGCCATTGGATCATTAGCACCTTCATTATAGCTTCTTTCTAAGTATCTGAAGATTAACTTAGTAGCTTCTAATGCGTTAGAATTAGTGAAGTTAGTAGCCATACAAGATACATAAGCTTCAATAGCGTGTACTAAAGCATCAATACCAGAAGCAGCAGTTAAGCCTTTTGGCATACCATCAACAAAGTTAGGGTCAATAATAGCCATATTTGGTGTTAAAGCATAATCTGCAATCGCATACTTAACGTGAGTTTCATCATCAGTAATGATTGCAAATGGTGTTACTTCAGAACCTGTACCTGATGTAGTAGGAATAGCAACCATAGTAGCTTTCTTACCTAATTCAGGGATAGAGCAGATTCTCTTTCTGATATCCATAAATCTCATAGAAATATCTTCGAAGTTTGTATCAGGTTGTTCATACATTAACCACATAATTTTTGCTGCGTCCATTGGAGAACCACCACCTAATGAAATGAATACATCAGGTTCAAAAGTTTTAACCATAGCCATTGCTTGATTAATTGTAGATAATGTTGGATCTGGTTTAACATCAAAGAAGATTTGATATTCAATACCGATTTCATCTAATACATTAACAATTGCATTCACTGCACCTGAATCAAATAAGAATCTATCAGTAACGATAAATGCACGTTTTTTACCTTGAAGTTCACGAAGAGCTAAGTCCACAGCACCTCTTTTGAAGTAAACTTTTGCAGGAACTTTAAACCATAACATATTTTCTCTCCTTTCAGCAACAGTTTTGTAGTTCAATAAGTTTTCAACGCCAACGTTACCAGAAACTGCGTTACCGCCCCAAGAACCACAACCTAATGTTAGAGATGGTTCAAGTTTAAAGTTGAATAAATCACCAATACCACCTTGTGATGATGGAGAGTTAATAAGAACTCTGCAAGTTGGCATCATTTCAGCGTATTTATCGATTCTTTCTTTATGTCTTTCATCTGTATATAAAACTGAAGTATGACCAGCACCACCTTTGCTTACCAATGTATAAGCTTTTTCTGCAGCATCTTCAAAATCGCTTGCTCTATACATAGTCAATACTGGAGACAATTTTTCTCTTGAGAAAGGATCTTCCCAATCAACTTCTGGTCTTTCAACTAATAAGATTTTAGCATCTTCAGGGACATTGAATCCTGCAAGTTCTGCAATTCTATGAGGCTTTTGTCCTACTACGTCCGGATGAGCAGTTCCTCTTTTTGGATCGATAAGAGGTAAATCCACTAATTTCTTTTGTTCTGCTTCGTTAACTAAATAAGCACCTCTGTATTGAAATTCTTTTTTAACTTCTTCATAGATGCTGTCTACAACTACTACAGATTGTTCAGAAGCACAAATCATACCATTATCGAATGTCTTTGACATTAAAATTGATGATACAGCCATTTTAATATCAGCAGTTTCATCAATAACAGCTGATGTATTACCAGGTCCTACACCTAAAGCAGGGTTGCCTGATGAATAAGCAGCCTTAACCATGCCAGGTCCACCAGTTGCTAAAATACAATCAATATTAGGGTGTTTCATCAAAGCACTTGATAATTCTATAGAAGGTACATCAATCCAGCCAATAATATCTTCCGGAGCACCTGCTTTTACTGCAGCTTCTAAAACGATTTTTGCAGCTTCGATTGTACATTTTTTAGCTCTTGGGTGTGGTGAAAAGATAATACCATTTCTTGTTTTTAAAGCTATTAATGATTTAAAAATTGCAGTAGATGTTGGGTTAGTAGTAGGAACAATACCTGCTAGAACTCCTAAAGGCTCTGCTACTATTTTGGTACCATTAATTTTATCTTCTTTTATAATTCCACAAGTTTTTGCATTTTTATGTTTATTGTAAATATATTCTGATGCATAGTGATTTTTAATAATTTTGTCTTCTAGTACACCCATTCCTGTTTCTTCTACAGCCATTCTAGCTAAAGGAATACGTGCTTTATCAGCTGCTGTTGCTGCTGCTTTAAAAATCGCATCTACTTTTTCTTGTGAAAAAGTTTGAAAAATTCTTTGAGCTTTGTGAACTCTAGAAATTAATCCTTCTAATTGATCTAATGTTTCTACAACATTTGATGCATTTAGAGATTTTTCTAAAGCTTCAACATCTTTTTTTGTTTTTGTTGTCATTTTAAAATCTCCTTTTTGAGTACTAGTGTACTACAATATTGCAACACAAAGGGAAATTATTGTCAATAAAAGCGTACAGGGTATTTTTTATTCAAAATTTATATACATTTACCCCAAATTAAGATAGCAAAAGTAATCTAGCGAGTGTATTTTTTACACTCGCTAGAAAAACTTTATAAATTCTTTATATTTTAAATTCCAAATGCTTTTCTGAATTTTTGAGTATCAAATTCTAATTTTTTATTATTTTGTTCTTTCTCGTTTCCTTTTGAAGTTTCCTCTAAAGAACTTTCATAAGTTGAAATAGCTTCAGTTAACTCATTATTAGCCTCAACTATTTGAGACCAAGAACCAGTTGCTGTGATTATAGAATTCAATTTTGTTTGATATTGTCCTACAAATCCTATTGCAGTAGTTCCATATTCTTGAAGGTTTTGAGTTGAACCGATGATATTTGTAATATCAGAACCCATTGTTCCAATAGCTTTTGTTAATGTTGAAATATTCTTAGTAGCACTTGATATTCTTATTCCACCTGCCATTGTTTGATCGGCACCTATTTGGATAAATTTAGCACCCGCAAAATTAAATGGCATTGAACCAATTGCAGTTGCTTTTGCTCCAATAATTTCATTAGAAGCTCCCGTTGTACTGCTAGTAGTATTAGTTACAATTTGCTGTCCTGCAGTTTGGATATAAGATTGTAGATCAACAGTTCCATTAGAAATTGTTGATACAGATTTTTCAATTAGTGAAGCTATATTATTAGTTGAAGCTTCTACAATTTTATTTTGTTCTTGAATAGCATCTTGGTTTTCTTTTGACAAAAATGTTATTTCATTAACTAAACTTGCTATATCTGAGTTACATTGTTTTATTTCACCTAAAGCATTTTGTTTCGCTTCAGGTGTTGAAGATGTATCATTTAATATTTTTAAATTTTCTTCAATTATTTCTATTTGTTTTTCAACAGCTTTTTGAATAGTTTCAAGGTCTTCTTGATTGCCACTTAATTTTTCTATTTCAGATAATGCTGAAGATATGTTACTTGTGTTTGATGCAATATCTCCTGCTAATTTTTCAATATCAGCTTGTGTTTTAGTCGCAACTTCTTTAGCTCCATTTTCTACGTCTGAAGCTGCTTTGTTGTTTTTATTAACTTCTTTATTTGCTTTGCTACTTTCGTTTGTACCTAAGCTAGATAACATTCCAAGCAAATTTTGAACCATTTTAACAATAGCTTGTGCTTTTTCTGTTTCACCGCCATTAAGTGCGGTTTGACCTTCTTGAGCAAGTCCCCATACACTATTTATATAACTAGAAGATGAACTACTGCCGGTAGTTGAACCTGAAGATACACTCAATGAACCTAACTGACTCATTGCTTGATTTAATATTGATTGTAAATCTGTATTTGTACCAATGCCCATCTTACTTATTCTTTCTTATAATACCATCTATATATAAAAAGTATTTATAAAATACCTAATTTCAAGGCTTTAGTATTCTGTTACAAAAATTTACAATTACAAACTTAATTTTAAATACACATATTACTTAATAAGATAGAATACTCAAATTTTCTTTTTTAGAAGCCGCCACCGCTAATTTGTCACATCTTTCATTATATTCATGACCGGCATGACCTTTTACCCATATAAATTCTACATTATGTTTTTCTTTAGCTTTAAGAAGTCTTTGCCAAAGTTCAACATTTTTTACAGGACTTTTATTAGCAGTCTTCCAGCCTTTTCTTATCCAACCATCTATCCAATTAGAATTAAAAGCATCAACTACATATTTACTATCTGAATAAATTACTACGTCGCATTCTTTTTTAAGAGCTTCTAAGCCTACTATAACTGCCATTAATTCCATCTGATTATTAGTAACGTTTGAAAACCCTTCTGAAAGTTCTTTTTCGTGTTTTTGACCTAACGAATCTACATGTACAAGAATAGTGCCATAGCCACCATTGCCCGGGTTTCCGCTACAAGCACCATCTGTGTATATTGTTACTTTTACGCTATCACTTGTCACAATTAAGCCGCAATACCTTTAATTTCAGTAATTAAATATTTTGCAACCCATTCAAAATCTTTATTATCATTAGCAGCTTTTTTTAAATATTCAACAGAAGCTTCTCCAATTCTTATAAGAGTCATTGCTACAACACCACGCTTAACTCCCTTTACTACTTGAAGCTGATCTACCAATTCAGGAACAACTGCAGAGCCTTTATCTACTAATATATTTTCAATTTTATTTTTTGTTACATTATCTGCAGATTCTAACTTTCCTAAAATTTCTTCAACTTGTGAATGCATATCTTTCTCCTTTATTTAATCTATTCTTTGCATTCTAATTATAAACCAATTTTTTATGAATCTTTGATTTCCTTACATAATCTTAATATCTTTATTAAGATGAATTAATTTTTAAATTTTATGTAACAATTTCTTAATAATAAAAATAAAAAGTGTAAAATATACAAATTTTTTGTTTTTATAGTAATATATTAATAATATTGGTAGTTAAAATAATTGGTGCGATAATGCACTGGTAGTAAAGGAGGCACATGAATTGACAATTGTATCATCATCTCTAGACGAGCTAGAAAGAAATAACTTGGACAAAGTAAACTTAGGACAACATGTCCTTGCTGAATTTTTTGAATGTGATCCTAACATTCTTAACAGTAATGATAAAGTAGAAAAGTACATGGTAGACGCGGCTCTGGAGTGTGGTGCCACAATCGTTCAAAAGTGCTTTCATATGTTTAACCCTTATGGCGTTAGTGGCGTTGTTATTATTTCTGAAAGCCACTTAGCTATTCATACTTGGCCGGAATTAGGCTATGCTGCAGTAGATTTATTTACTTGCGGAACTAAGTGTGATCCTAAAGTTGCATATGAATTTTTAAAGGAAAAGTTTAACTCCAAAAATGCTTCTTTTACTGAACTCAAAAGAGGTATTATCGATAGAGAAACTCTTAAATTATCTGAACAACCTTTCGAAATTGCTGAACAATTTGAAGGTTAAGGGGTAAATAAAGGGGTAAATAAAGGGGTAAATAAATTATTCAAAATTTTAAAATTGAGAAAATGACGGCACATAAGTCGTCATTTTTCTTAATAAAATAGCAAATTTAGGAGACTTTTTGTTTTATATATAATATGGTTATGAAAGTTGACGGTTTAAATAATGTTTATTTTAAATCAAATTTTAAAAATTCTGATTTAAATGTAAGCATGCAAAAAAATGAAAATAATAAAAAAATTAATCAAATATCAAATATAACTCCGGATTTTTTTGTAAAAAAACCTATGCCATATACAAACTTAGGTATAACTAAATTAAAAAATGGTTTAGAAGTATACAGTTATAAATTAGCAAATGGGTATAGAGTTACTATTGTACCAATGGAAAATTCTCCTGCTGTTGTAAAAAATTATGTAAATGTTGGTTCTATGAATGAAACCGAAAATATCAAAGGTATTAGTCATTTTTTAGAACATATGGCTTTTAATGGTACTAATGGAGAAAATGGACATTTAAAATTAGAAGTTGGCGATTCCTTTAAAAAAATAGATGAATTAGGCGGTTGGACAAATGCCAGTACGAACTATGCTATAACCGATTATGTAAATTCAACCCCACAACTTAATAATAACGATTTAGAAAAACAAATTCGTATTATTGCAGCTATGACAGAAGATTTGAAATTATCAAAAGATATGATAGAAAAAGAAAAAATGCCCGTTTGTTCTGAAATTAACATGATTTTAGATGACCCGCAAACTATTGCTTTTGATCAAACGGTTAGAACTTTATTCGGAATAAAAAATTCTGCTGATGAAATGGTTGGCGGTAGTGTAAAACATGTTAAAAATTTTAATCAAAAAGATTTACAAGATTATTACAATAAATATTACACACCTGATAACATGAACCTTGTTATAACAGGAGATGTTAATCCTAATGAGGTTATAAACATTGTAGCTAAGAATTTTAATTCTAAAAAAATTTCTCAAGGAAAAAAATTTGAAGAAAAACTAGTACCGATTAATAAGACTGTAAGAAAAGACTTTTATTCTGATAAAGCTAATTCTACAGAGATTGTATTAGGTTTTGCAGGTCCTAGAAATAATGATATAAAAGAAAATGTAGCTTTTGATTTAGCTAGGACTTATTTAAATTCTTCTTTATCAGGTTTAGACACAAATTTAAAAAAATACAATACAAATTCTTATGTTTTTTCTGAAAAAATTAGCACTAATCCAAATAGTCCTCAATTAGTTTATTTAACCTCAAATGTTTCTGACAAAAATAGTGAAAATGTTCTGAGAACAATTTTTACATCTATAGCAAATTTAAATAATATTGATGACTATGATTTAAAAACATTAAAACAAAAACTCTTAATGAGTAGAGCTAATTATATGGAAAGTTCTGCGAATGTTAATGATAGTGTTGGGAGAGCTATACTAGACGATAGCTTAGAATACTTTACTAATTATGAAGACTATCTTAATAAAATTACTAAAGATGATGTTAATAATGCTTTGAAAACTTATTTTGATTTAAATAAAACTGCTGTGACGCTAATTCATCCTCTTAAAGATAATATTAGTTTTAAAGGAAAAGAGAGATTACCATTAAATAGTCAAAATATTTCTCAATATAGATTGAAAAATAATTACGAAGTTGGTTTTTATAAAACCAAAAATTCAAATTTTCAATATAATTTAAATTTAAAGGTAGATAATATATACAATAAAAAAGCCGGTGTTATTGAATTACTTGATGAAATTTATTCAATGGGATTGAAAAATTTGAATGAAGATGCGTGGAACAGATTTCAAGATGAAAATAATTTTAATATTTATGCTTCAGTATCAAGATCTGGGTTAACAATTAATGCAGATTCATCTTTTGAAAATAGAAATTTCATTTATAAAGGTTTAAAAGAATTATTATATAGTCCAAACATCTCTCAAGAAAATTTAGATATTGCAAAAGAGCGAGTGAAAGATAGAATTCTCAACCGTCAAGATTCTGCTTATAGATTATATTCAAATTTCGAAGCTTCTAAAAATATATTTGAAAATACAGAACAAGAAATTTTAGATAATCTAGATAATATTACTTTGGAAGACATTAAAGATTGTCATAAGTATTTTATAGAAAACTCTAGAGGAATTGTAACCGCTAATTTACCTCTTAATAATGAAACTATAGTAAAAAATGAAGTAATAAAAAATCTTTCTAAATTTGCTAAAGTTTTACCTAACAAAAAAAATGAACAAAGTATTTATAATAAAAATAACAAAATTGAAGTTTTACAAAAAGAAACTAATAATTCACAAGCAGATATACTTCAAGTTTTTAAATTTAAAGCAGATAATTCTTTAAAAGAAAATGCCCTTGCTGAAATAACTAATTCGATATTAAATAATTCAAGCATAGGATTATTTAATAATTTAAGAGAAAAAGAACATTTAGCATATTCTGTAAATTCTTCTATTACTAAATCAAATGATAGAGGAGAACTATCTTGTCATATATTAACAACTACTGATAACAAAAATATTGGTGAAATTTCATATGATAATGTTAAGAAATCAATTGATGGATTTAATAAACAAATTACGGAATTAAAATTAGGAAACTTTACAGATTTAGATTTAAATAATGCAAAATTACTTTTAAAAGCCGATTTATTAGACCAAGAATATACCCATGATAAATTAAATGCATTAGCCAAAGGCTTAAACTCTAATTATGGCATTACTTACATCAATAAGCTCTATAAAGAAATTGATAAAATAACTAGACAAGATGTAATTAATTTTGCTCAAAAAGTCTTTGAAAATAAGCCAATTTATGCAATAACTGCAACAAAAGATACATTAGAATTTAATAAAGAATATTTAGAAAATTTAACTGTATAATAACTCTCTAAATTCTTTTATTTCTTGAGCTTTATTCTCATAGTCGCAATCTAATAATTCATCTAAATTTTCATTAAGTAGTTTTATAACACTCTTAATATTTTCAGAATTCATATTTACCATGTCATTCGCCATTTCCACATTTGAAAGAGCCAATCTTGTTGTATCTCTAAAACCTGAAGAAGCTAAATCCTGAGCCAATTTATTGTTTTCTATATTTTTACATAAAGCTTGAGCAACAAGCATCGGAGCATGTGAAATTAGAGCTACTGCTCTATCATGTTCTTTTGGAGTAGTTAATACTGTTTTTGCACCAAGAGAATTAATTACAGATTTTAACTTCTCAAAATCTTCTAATTTAGTATCCTCTTTTAAAGTAACAGCCCAATTTGCACCTTCAAAAAGAGTGGAAAAAGAATTATCCCAACCTGATTTTTCAGTTCCAGCCATAGGATGAGATGGTATAAACTTAAATTTATAATTTTTATGAGCAACAAATTCTTTTAAACTGCACACATCGGTTACGATTGTATTCTTGTTTAAAATATCATTTAATTTATCTAACATATCCAAAGTTTTATTCATAGGAGTACAAACAAACACTACATCACAGTCCTTTAAAAACGATAAATCTTTATATATACCATCTTCATTCACAGTCCTTGAAATACCAACCAAATCATACTCAAGTTCTTTCAACTTTTTATATATAGAACCACCAATTAATCCTAAACCTAAAACACCAATTTTCATAAATTATAAATCCCTATGCCTAAATGTTTTCTTACCGTCTACATAATCTTTAACAATATCGCCATCACCTTCAAGATTATACTTATAAATTGTAAGACCTTCTAAACCGACAGGACCTCTGGCATGTGTTTTATTAGTTGAAATCCCGACTTCAGCACCAAAACCATATCTAAAACCATCCGCAAATCTAGTGGATACATTATGATAAACACCAGCAGAATCTATTGAATTCATAAATTCTTTAGCATTTTCTTTATTTTCTGTAATAATAGATTCCGTATGCCCTGAAGAATATTCATTTATATGTTCAATAGCTTCTTTTAAAGAATTAACATACTTATAAGCTAATATTTTATCAGAATATTCTTTATGCCAGCTCGCAGGAGTTGAGATTAATTCAATATCAGCATCTTCTAATGCTTTTAATAATTCAGAAGGATATTTAAAATCCTTGTGTATTAAAACTGTTTCAACAGAATTACAAGCACTTGGATATTGAGTTTTAGCATCAATAATAATCTTCTTAGCTTTTTCTAAATCAGCAGTCTCATCAACAAAAATATGACAAATCCCGTCAGCATGTCCTAAAACAGGTATTTTTGTATTCTCTTTAATAAATTTAACCAGACTATTTCCTCCACGAGGAATAATTAAATCTATATACTTATCCATAGATAACATATTTTTTACATCATCTCTTGAAAAAACTTGAGTTAATACATCATTCGGGAAACCTTCTGTTTCCGCTAAAGCTTCCTGAATAACAGACATAATCGCTTTATTAGTATTGATAGATTCTTTTCCACCCTTTAAAATTACAGCATTAGAAGATTTAATTGCAAGTGCTGATATTTGTGAAATTACATCAGGCCTTGCTTCAAAAATAATTCCTAAAACACCAATAGGACAAGATATTTTTGACAATATTAATCCTTTATCAAGTTCTCTCTTTAACAAAACTTTTCCAATAGGATCTTCTAAATTTGAAATATCAATAATTCCTTGTATCATATCACGCATTTTATTCTCATCAAGTTTTAACCTGTTAAATGTTGCTTGACTCAATTCATTATTTTTTACAAGTATTTTAGCTTCATCCAAATCTCTTTTATTAGCTTCAAAAATTTTATCAGTATTTAATCTTAAAGATTCTGCAATATTTAATAAAGCTTTATTCTTAATCTCTGTTGAAACAGTTGCAACTTTTTTTGACGCAAACTTTGCTTTTCTAGCTAATTCCAAGAAATTACATTCTTCCATTTCTAAATACCTCACAACGCTTACAATATTGTAATCTTCTAAAATTTACCATAGTAGAAAAACGCTTTTTTAAAAGATGTATTTTTAAAGGCATAGCAGGCTTTTCTTCTATTGCTAAAGGTTGCTTTACTATAAAACCTGATAAATCCATAAAAGGTACAACATTTCTATAATCCATATAAGGATTTCGTCTATATTGCTCGCTCATACCTACTCCTCAAAAAGTGACAGTCTTATTATATATTATATAAAATTAATACTAAGTACAATAAAAGTTAATGAAAATTTACACATAAAAAAGTTGTTGAAAAAATTTTATATTGCTGATATAGTTGGAATGTAGGCTGATATATTAACCTATATCACTAGCGCTTGTAGCCCAGTTGGATAGAGCGTTTGGCTACGAACCAAAAGGTCGGGGGTTCGAATCCCTCCAAGCGCATTTTTTAAAAGACTCTTTTTATAAGAGTCTTTTTTCGTTTAAATATTACAACAGAAAAGCAGCCTTATAAAAAGGCTGCTTTTCTATGTTTTAAAAATTTATTTATACAAAGGAGCTAATTTTTTTTCTTGTTGAGGGATAACTCCTTCTTCTATTGATTGATATACTCTATAATCAATTTCAGGGAAACAATTGTCTATACTTTCAATTTCACTTAATTTAGCTTCATCAATTGAACCATTTTCTATCATATCAGCTATTAAGCTAAATCTATCAACGTGTTCATTGAATCTATCTGTAGCATAATCTTTTGCTTGCCAAGTAGTTATTAAGAAAGGCCAATCTGAACTTTGTAATAACAAGTTTTCTCTTGCAAGCTGATTTAAAGCCCTATGTAACAGTTTATCTTCAGGAATTTCAGGATGTGCATCAACTATCGCATTAATACGTTTTTCACAAGAGTGAATAATTGGCCACATCCATTCTGTTAAGTGATTCATCCATACATAGAAATGTCCGCCTTGCCCCCAAGAAGATTCAGGAATTTGAATAGCCTCTTTTGGAGGATATTTTGTTATATATTCACCCGCAGTTAATCTTTCAACTTCCGGTAAATAATCATTGAATTTTTTAATAACTTGTTTAATAAATTCAACACCTTCAAACCACCAGTGACCAAATAACTCCGTATCAAATGATACCATTACTAAACCTTCTTTATTTTTAGCAAGTTTGTAATCATTTAATAAATGATAAATCAATGTTGTATAATGATCAGAGTTCTCGTTAATTTTATTCATAGCAAGAACAGGATCATATAACATTTTATCTCCTAAATCAGTCGTAGGAGATGTTATTCTCCAATAATGCATGCCTGATTTGTCATCTTTTTTATGGAATTCTCTAAAACATCCATCCCCTGGATATCCATCAGCAGCTGACCAAACTTGATAACCTGCTCTGTCATTTCTTCCCATTACAGCAACTTGTGCATCTGGCAACCAATATGCAGAATATGTGTCATAACCTGTAGCAGGTCTTTCTGGTAACGGAATATATTCAATATTTCCATACATACCAATTACACGACGGTTTCCAATAGAATTACCACCTTCAATTACATGTGATTCTGTGAAGAAATAATGAATATCATTATTTTGTAAAGTAACTTCTATAGCAGGACGCCAATGTTTTTTACCATCTTTACCTACATATTCATATCCTTGACGATATGCACATTCAGGAAGCCAAGCTCCCATAGCTTTTTTACCAAATAAACGTTTTGTTGTATCTTGTCCTACTTTAAATTGTGCATTTAAATTACTATCCGTTGCCAACAATGGAGAAAATCCGTGTGTAGCTCCTGATGTTGTTATTTCTATACAACCCAAATCCTGATATTTCTTAAAATATTTAATTAGATTTTTTTCATATTTATTTACGAAATCATCTCTTAATTTATTCCATAAATCAAAATAGTATTTAGCTAAATATTTCAAATGTTGAGAATGAGCGACTTTTGGGTCAGGATATCTTTCCAAATCTTTTGATACAGCTTTTATTCTTGAATCAATATACTCTACAAAACCATTTTGTAAATGTTCATCATTTAATTGTTCTGCTAGTATAGGAGTAATACCAACTGTTAATTTTGCTTTAATACCTTCATCATATAATTCTGATATAGCATTTAATAGAGGTACATAAGTCTCTGCCATACATTCGTAAAGATTTTCTTCTCCGAATGGCCACATACCTGCTTTTCTATAATATGGTAGGTGACTGTGTAACATAAATACGAATTGTCCTACTGACATATTTAACCTCCGTTCATCTCTCTTTTTTTGAATATATATATTTACATTATTATTTATAACATAATTTTATCAAAAAGATAACTCTTTAGTATTAATACAACCGAATAATGTTACAAATGTTAACTATATTTAAGCCCTAAAACCTTTAACAATCCATTATATAAGCCTTATATAACAACCTAATTAATCGTAAAAATATAATTATTATTTTTTGAACATGTTGCACAATAATCTGTTTCGGCTGTAACAATTTTGGAAAAATCTTTTAGTGTACTGCCAACTCTGCCTCTATAATCATTTGCCAAAAAAGGACACGCGTAAATCCCATTGTTACAAACAATTCTTCCTCTCATACAATCAGTTTTTGCTGATGGTTTTGATAAATTTTCTTCTTCAAAGTTTGGATGAGATTCTGTTATTTGTAAATCTGTTTGAGCTATATTTTGATCTTTAAATATTTGTGAAAATTTATTTATTATTTCAGCTTTTTTTAAATTATAAAAATTTTGTATATTTAAAATTGAATTGAAATTATAATTACATAAAGTTTTTAATGCAAAAATTGTTTGTCTAAAATTACCTCTATATTTTGATTTATCATTTTCATGCTCATCAAAATGAATAAGTGAAAGTTTAAAAAATATTTGATTTTCTCCCTCTTCTTCAACTTTTTTTAAGAATCGTATTTTTTTCTCATTTAAGAAACTACCATTTGTACATATACAAACATTACATCTTTTTAAAGTTAATCTTAAAATAGTATTAAAATCTGGGTGAGTCATCGGCTCTCCACCAGTTAGATATATACAATAAAGATTTTCTTTAACTGTGTCATTTAAGGCTTCTTTTATTTTATCCATAGAAATAAAATCTTTAACACTTTTATTTAAAGGGAATTTTATATAACATTCTTTACATCTTTGATTACAATTTTGTGCGGTTAATTCAATAAATAAATTATTGAGTTCTTCTAATTTATAAACAGGTGCGGTAAATATGTTACTACTCATGAATCCTCCTTTTATAACTGACTTATTTATATTATTTCAATCAATTTATAAAAAGAATTATCAAACTGGGGAATTATACAATAATCTATCGGTTATATTATTTAGTAAAAAATTTCTCCGTGAAAATCGGTTCCTCCGGTTTTTATTAATTGTGGATATTTGTTTGCAATTTTCATGACATCTTTTGAAGAATGGAATTTTACTATTTTTCTAAATCTTGGATAAGGATAATATACTTCTATACCATCTAATCCATATTTTATTAATTTTTTAACCAAACGTTCAAGACTTATTGCCCAATAACATGCCGGATGAGCTAATACTGCAATACCTCCAGCATTATGAATTGCTTTTATAAGTTTTGGAACATTTCTTTTCGAAAATAATCTAATAAAATCACCTTCAGTTTCAGCTTTTGTTTTGGCCATAAATTGTTGTAATTCTTCATTATTTACATCAATATTATACGCAAGCAAATGTATAAATATATGACCAACCCAACAATCAAATTCTACTCCTGGAATTAAAATATCATCCTTAAAAATTTTATGACCTTCTATTGTATTATGATCTGTTATTGAAATTAATTTATATCCTTTTGCTTTTGCTTGTTTAATAATTTCTTCAAAAGAAGCCTTCCCATCTGAATAGGTTGAGTGTATATGAAGATTCACTTTGCCTGATAAAAAGTCTGTTTCTTTTAATTCTTGTAAGTTTTTCATAATAATATCTTTATACTACAATTATTTATAAAAAAGAAGTGGAGAAATTATGGTAAAAAAAAGTCAAACACCTTTGGGAATTTTTATAGAATCAATAGGTTTATATTTTTCTAATTTTGATAAATTTTTCAAGTATATGTCATTCCCTGTTTTGGGACAAGTCATAGGATTAGTTTTAATATTTACTATATCTTATTTTTATACTCAACATATTCCAACTTTAATCGATAAGTTTCCTATTTTTAATGACTTTTTGATATTAACATTATTTTCTATTTTAATTACATTACCAGGATTAATGATTTTTTTAAAAGCTTTTTGGGAATTTTTAATTGCATATGGAGCGATTAATTCAATGCTTGAAAATATGCAAAAATCAGGAAAAGTTTATGATTTTGACGCTCATACAGAATTAATAAAAAGAAGAACTCTTGCTTTTGTTGGACTTTGGTTTTTAGTCGGAATTTTTTCTTTAATAGCTTTTGTTCCATTATTTTGGGTTATTTGTGGAATTTTAGCAGTGTATTTTGTATTAATATTTCAAATTTTTACATACGAACCAGAATTATCACCAATTGCTTGTGTGAAAAGAAGTTTAAGTATAATCAAGGGACACTTTGCTTCTACATTTTTATTAATTTGTTTAATTGGAGGTTTAACTTATTTTGTTTTACCTCAGGTTTTTAATAAAATTTTTGAGATAGCAGGAATTAATAATTTTTTCTCTAGTTTAATAATGCCTTTTGTAAATCTTTTTCCCGATTTAGACTTATCAAAATTTGGAGGAAAATTTATTGAGAAATCAGAAATTTCATTATTTATAGTTCAATCTTTAATTGCTCAAATTATTATTCAATATACTTTGCCTATAAGATCTATTATGTGGGGGTTATGGTATAAAGAATTAACTAAAAATGAGTTTAATAAAGAATATTCTAAAAAAACTAAAAAAAGAAAACCCAGTGAAAAATTAATGGAAGAATCTCATAAAAAATATGGTAATAAAAAGAAAATTGATAGAAATCTTCTTAAAAGAGCTATGGAAAAAGATGATGATTAATACTTGTTTTCAAAAACAGTAAAAACAAAATTATCTCCGATTTTTGTTTTAAGTTTATAATTATTATTTATAAATTTTAAAATATTTTGAGCGTAATCTATTCCAAACAAAGAATAATAATAGTTTGAAGTATCATAATTATTTATAATTATGTATTCAGGTTTAGTTAAAGATAATCGTTTTGTTATAATATCTTCACCAAAAGTCTCAACATAAAGAGGTATTAAAGAATAGAATTTATTATCGGAATTTCTATCAGAAAGATAATTTACACTTAAACATTCTGGGTAGATGATTACTTTATCTGTAGATTTTGTGTTCTTCTTTAAAATTTTAATCATATAATCTATAGATTTTCCATAATATGGAGAAGTATATATTATTCCTTTTGTTGTTACAATTTTATAATTTTTTTGATTTAACTGTTTAATATTATTAATTCCAAAGTTTAATGAAAGTGCTAAAAATATTATAAATAAACTTTTTTGTATTTTTTGAGGACATAATATATATATCGAAATAAAAGCAAATGGAAGAAAAAAAGTTCCATATGATTGTATTGTCGTTGCAAAAAAGACTTTTGTTGAAATTAAAAGAGATGCAAAAATAAAAAATCGTTCATTTTTATTCAATTTTTTGAATTTTACAATAAATAAAATTAATATTAGGGGGAAAATATAAAGGAAAATTTCAGGAGATACAAGAAAATAAAAATAAACAAAAGTAATAATTATTGAGTATACATTATAAAATTTGTATAAAAATAGGATAGGAATCAGTAGTTTTATAAAATTAATTAAGTATATGGGTATTAATTCTATTCTAAAAGTAAGTCCCATAATTGAATAAAACCAATATAAAGTTTTAGTCGAAGTCATATTTGTAATTATTTGAAACGATGCAACAATGTTATTAAGACCTACTTTTTGAATAAGAAAAGGGGTAAATATTAATCCAAAAGTTAAAAATAAATATAAAATATTTTTTAAAAGATTTTGCTTTCTTGTATAAAAAATAAGTAATGGGAGAAAAAGTAAGAATTCGTATTTTGAAGATATTGCTAAAGCACAAAATACAAATGCTAATGATATTTTGTTTTTTAATAAAAAGTAAATCGATAATAATATAAAGAAAAGCCCATAAAGAATTCCATAAGAATATGGGAAAATGTAGTTAAAAACATTGGGAGAAAGAATTGCTCCTGATATTATTAACAAAATTATACTAAAAGAATATTTTTTTTCTAAAAATAAATTAGAGGTTAAATATGTTATATTAATAATTCCTATAGAAAAAAATAATCCTAAAAAATATAAAACCTTCAAATTTGAACCAAATATTTTAAATATTAAAGCATTAAATAAGTATGCAAATGGAGCGTATATTGAAAAAATATTTTTGTATAAAATTTGCCCATTAGCGACTTGTTCCGGAATATAAGCTTCCCTAAAAGAATCAACAATAATATCTCCAAATTTTCCGTAAAATATCGTAAATATTAATAAAATAATTGTATTAAATAAAAAATATTGCCAATTATTTTTAAAAAATTGTTTTATAACCATAAAACATATCTTAACAAAGCTTTACATAGAAAGCAATTTTATTAAGAAAAAAAACTTTATATAAATGTGTGGTTAGTGAAAGGTATTAGATATGTCAGTAAGTCCTTATACATTAAATAATTTGTATAATCAAGGAATTTTAGATTATGCACCATATGATTTAGCCGGTGGAGTTAATGTTTCAGCTCTAAATGGAATAACAAATCCATATATGAATATGGCAATGAGTGGTGCAATGTATCAAAATTATGGAATGTACGGAGATGCATTTACCCCAATGAATTATGCAATAGGACAATTTTCTAATACAGGCATGAACTCTTATGGACAAAACGGAATCGGAGATTTTTCTCAAGCTGGCATGAATGCTTATGGTTTGCAAGGCATCGGAACTCATTCTAATGCCGGTATGAATGCTTACGGAGGAGGTTTTAAGGAGTTTGGAATTAAAACTATAAATTTCTTTCAAAGTATACCAAATACTATTAAAGGATTATTTGCAGGTGCTTTAATTGTTGGTACAACAATTCATTGCTTAAAAAGAGGTAAAAAACCTGTACCTCAACAAAATCAATCTTTATGGAATAAATTTACAAACTTATTTACTAAGAAAAAATAAATAAAATATATAATTAACCTTAAAAAATACCTTATTAATTAACCAAATTTTTACGCCCTTGGGCGTTTTTTTTATGCTAAAATATTTATTGTATGAAGAGATTTTTATTAACACTAACCATAATAGCAATATCACAGCTATCTGTTTTTGCACAAGTCATTAATGTCGATTTAGACAAGATGATAGAGATTGGACTTGAGCATAATTGTGATTTAAAAATAAAAAAAATGGAATTAGAAGCTGCTAAAAAAGATATAAAAATAGCAAATCGCTTACAAAATCCAGAAATTCAATCTAATATTGTGATGGGAAATGTAGCATTAGGAAATTCTTCTCAAGCAGGCGTAGCTTTACCTATTGAAATTCTAAAAAGAGGAGTAAGAAAAAAAGCAGCAATTGAAGCTTATTCTATTAAAGAAACTGAATTAAAGCAAGCAGAACATAATTTTAAATTACAGATTATGCAAGCATATTTTGATGTATTACATGCTAAATCTGTTTATGATATTCAAGAACAACGACTAAAATTATTTAAAGATTTAGTTCAAATAACTACAGATAAACCTAAATATCCTGCTTATGAAATAGATAATTTGAAGGCAGATATTCAGTATGCACAACAAAAAATTGAAGTGAATAGAGCTAAAGCTAATATGTTAGCTAAGCAATTTGAACTTAATAAAATTTTAAATACAGGAGATGATTCTGTAATGTATGATACTAAAGAAGCATCTTTATTAGGGAATTGGGCTTTTTTAAATATAAAAATACCCGAGTATGATTTCTTAGAAAATGTAGCATTGCAATATAGTTATATGATTAAAATTTCAGAAAAAACTATTTCACAATCAGAGTATGAGGTTACGTTAGCAAAGAGAAATAGAATTCCGGATATAACTATAGGTGGTGGTTATGCTTGGCAAGTTCATCCAAATGTTCCTAATAAGTTAGGCGGTGCATATGTAGGTGGAGGAATGAATCTCCCGATTTTATATAATTTTACTCCTGAAATCCAAAAAGCTGAAATATTTTTAGAAAGAAGTAAAGCTTCGAAAAAAGCTTATGAACATCAATTAAAATATGAATTAAAAAAAGATTATAATATTTTTAAATATTCTGCAGAAAATATGGAATATTCTAAAAAAATACTAGAAGAATCAAATCGTATAGTAAAATTATCAACAGATGGATATATTACAGGAAAAAATAGCTATACCGATTTAGTTATTAATGAAAACGGACATCAAGAAGTTTTAAGTCAATATTTGAATGCAATGTCAAGACATTTTTATTCTTATTTAGAATTAATGCAAGATATCGGACATGATATATTGATTGAAGAGGATTTATTATGATAAAACTTGTTGCAACAGACATTGATGGAACAATTATTATTCCGGAAAAAACTTTTACTGAAGAAGTAAAAAATTGCATAAGAAAACTTGATGAAAATGGTATAAAGGTTGTTTTAGTAACAGGAAGAATGCATGCTGCAGCAAGTTTAATAGCAAAAGATTTAGGGTTAGATACTCCAGTTATTTCCTATCAAGGTGGTTTAGTAAAAGATGGTGAAAAAACACTTTATGAAAAATATTTAACTGAAGGACAAGCAAATAAAATTATAGAGTGGGGAAAAACTGAAAATATTCATTTGAATTTGTACAATGATGATATTTTATTTTCTGAAAATGATTGTTATGAAGTTCAAAGATATTGTCAGAATTTACATACAAAATATACAAAAAAATCTTTTAATGACGTAAAAAAAGACAAAGTTAATAAAATGTTAGCGATTGATTATAAATCGCCAGAAAGATTAACCAAACTGGAAAAAGAGTTACCTCAAATTTTTCCTGAATTATATATTGTAAGATCAACTCCATATTTTATAGAATTTTCAAATAAAGAGGCTTCAAAATATTGTGCGGTTAAATTTTTACAAAAATATTGGAATATATCTCAAGAAGAAACATTGACCATTGGTGATCATAACAATGATTTAGCTCTGCTACAAGCCGGAGGGATAAAAATTGCGATGGGGAATGCTACAGAAGAACTAAAATCAATAGCTGATTATGTAACTGATTCTGTTTTTGATAATGGGTTTGTAAAAGCTATTGAAAAATTTTGTAATATATAAAACTAGTAGAACTCTGCATATCCATTTTTTTCAGCTTCATTTAATTTTGAAACAAACGAACTAAAAAGTATTTTTATATTCTTGCTATCATGTGTTGGAATTCTAAATGTTTCTTTAAATTTTGTAATTATTTCAACACCAATATTTCTTGTATCTTCAACTTTTAATGGAGTAATTCTATATATTTCAGAAGTATTTAATACTAATTTTGAAATATCTTTATACGACTTTTTTTCAACTTTTTGAACATTATTAATAGCTAAAAAACCTTTAAAATTTACATTTGTAGAATTGATTTGAGATACTTTCATTACATTCCCTTAAAATAAAAAATTATAATAAAACCGTACCACTACCTATCGAAATAATGTCAAATTGATTTTGTTTATAAAATCTACTTTTTAGAAAAATAACACCCGCAAGGGTTATCTTAGTGCTGCTATGTTTCCATCCTGACACGGTTCGATATCTTACGCCATTATTATCTAAATTATCAACAACCCTATAAACATAGGCAATTTACCAATATCCCTCACAGTAGGCTCTGCACCTCGCTAAGCGTTCGAGTCAAGAGATCCGCTAAGTCCCCGTGGAGTACGGCAATTGTGATTTTAGCATAAACATTTAGTTATTACAAGATTATTCTAATATTGTGGAACAAGCACATTTAATCTTTTTATAATTTCATTTGTAAATTCTGAACAGCTAGAGTTACCACCAATATCAACAGTTTTAATATTAGCATTTAATGTATCAAAAAGAGCTATTTTTATTTGTTTAGCAGCATCATTTTCTCCGATATAATTAAGCATTTCTATAGCAGACATAAGCATTGCTGTCGGATTTGCTTTATCTTGCCCAGCAATATCAGGAGCTGAGCCATGTACCGGCTCAAATACTGCATAATCTTTTCCAATATTTGCACCTTGAGCAATGCCAAGTCCTCCAATTAATCCGGCACATAAATCTGATACTATATCTCCATATAGATTTGGTAAAAGTAATACATCAAATTGATTTGGATTTTGCACCAATTGCATACAACAATTATCAACGAGTATTTCTCTAAATTTAATTTGAGGATAATTTTTTGCAATTGCCCTTGCACAATTTAAAAATAACCCATCTGATAGTTTACAAATATTAGCTTTTGTAACTACGCAGACTTCTTTTCTGTTATTTTTTACTGCATAATCAAACGCAAATTTTGCGATTCTTTCAGAGGCATTTTTAGTTATTATTTTAATGCTTTCAGCCGTATTTTCATCAACTTGTCTTTCTATTCCGGCATACAAATCTTCTGTATTTTCTCTTACAACTACAATATCTACATTGTCATAGCGTGTTTTAATATTTGGTAAATTATAACAAGGTCGAAGATTAGCATACAAATCTAATTCTTTTCTTAATTGTACATTTACAGATCTAAAACCTTTTCCAATAGGAGTTGTAACCGGTGATTTTAAAGCTATTTTATTTGCTTTTACAGAATCTATAACTCTTTGAGGTAGTGGAGTCCCTTCTTTATCTATAATGTCAGCCCCTGCAGTTTGAAGATCCCAATTTATTTTAACCCCACTTGCTTCAATTATTTTCACAACGGATTCAATAATTTCAGGTCCAATTCCATCACCTTTTATTAAAGTTATATTTCTCATTTTTCACCTTTTAAAACTATACTGCAACAGATTTTTTAGCTTCAATATAAGCTTGAATTCCTTGTGTTAATTGGTCAGGGCAGCTTGTTGGTCTTGCACCACAAGGGATACCGCTTAATTTAGGAATGATGTCATTAATATTCATTCCTTTTACTAAAATGCTTATACCTTTAAGATTACCATTGCAACCACCTATGAATTCAACATCTTCTATAATGTCATCTTTTATTCTCATATTCATCATCTTACAACAAACACCTTTTGGTTGAAATTGAACTAAATCAACACCATTTACATTTTTTATTTGTATATTATCGCTCATATTTTATACTCCTTTTCTTCTTTTTTACAGTATATCATATGATTTTTTAATCTTTCAAATTTCTGAATATTTTTTTAATATTTTATCTTTACGATAAAAAAAATTTATGCTACCTTAAGACTATGAAGAAGTTTATAATAGGTTTTTGGGGATATCCGCACCCTGATATTATAGAAAAGACTAAGAAAAATTATCCTAACGCAGAATGGATTGATTTAGATATTGATTTTTATTATCCTAAAACGAACATTTTGCCTGAATCATATTGTAAAATTATTCGAAATATCATAGATAATGCTATGTATTTGAAACCGGATTTAATCCTTGCTCCAATTGGTAAAGATAAATGTGATAGCGGTTGGTTTGCCTCAAAAATTCTTATTGATATAGGATTTAATGTAATTCAATCTATTTATGAAGATTTGGAACCTAAAAGAGAAGTAATAATTTGTGATAGCAATATGCCTCTTTATGATAAAATTACAACAATTACTGATAGTATAATTGATGCGGAAATTTTAGATTCAGCTTGCAAACTTATCAAATCAGGTGAAAAGTTTAAAAATAATCCTTATACATTTACCCCTACCGCTGGATTTTGGGGCGTTCCGCCTAATGATTTAGAAATTCTTAAATTATTTCCGAATAATACCAGAGTGTATGGTTGGACTCGTTGTGTTGAAGCAGGTTGTCCTGCGAATTTAGACTTAGAAATGTATATAGATCCAAATATTCCTACAGTATTTTACGCCCAAGCTTTTTGTGCTAAATCACAACTTGCAAAGTATTTAGCAGACAAATACAACGGACTTTATATTGATATTGATGATTATGCTTCTAATTCAATAAAAGCTAAAATTGAAGCATTCTTAACTCTTAGATAGCTTTTCTTTTAACAGCTGTATCTATTAAACCTTTAAATAATGGATGCGGTCTTTCCGGTCTTGATTTAAACTCAGGATGGAATTGACAAGCTACAAACCAATCTAAGCTTGGAATTTCAATAATTTCAGATAACATACCATCAGGTGACATGCCTGAGAATACCAGCCCAGCTTTTTTAAGAGGTTCAATATAATCGGTGTTTACTTCATATCTATGCCTATGGCGTTCTGAAATTTTGTTTACTCCATAAACTTCTTGAGCTTTTGTACCTTTTTTAATATGGCAATCATAAGCACCTAATCTCATAGTACCGCCATACCCTTTGACATTTTTTTGCTCAATCATTAAATCTATTACAGGAGTAGAAGTGTTTTCATCAAACTCTGTTGAATTTGCATTTTTAAGCCCTGCTACATTTCTTGCGTATTCTATTACAGCACATTGCATACCTAAACAAATTCCTAAAAATGGAAGATTATTTTCTCTTGCATATCTTATTACATTTAATTTTCCTTCAATACCTCTGGCTCCAAAACCACCAGGGACAATCACTCCATCAATATCGGACATTAATTCTTTACATTT
This sequence comes from Candidatus Gastranaerophilales bacterium, assembly GCA_944325545.1. Classification (GTDB taxonomy): domain Bacteria; phylum Cyanobacteriota; class Vampirovibrionia; order Gastranaerophilales; family Gastranaerophilaceae; genus CAG-196. The sequence continues at coordinate 40,032 of CALVAM010000009.1, forward strand.
ATTGTTGTCAATACATTCTTCCGAATTTATCCATTTTATCTCAGTTTTAACATTATTTGAATATCCGGCATGTTTTATTGATTCAACGACAGAAATATAAGCATCTGATAATTTAGTATATTTACCTGCAATAGCAATTTTTATATTACCCTTTGGATGATTGATCCTATCTACCAAATCTCTCCAGCCATCCAAATTTACTTTTCTATCTTGTACTTGTAATAATTTAAGCACAACCTCTGCAAATTTTTGTTCTTCTAAAGCTAATGGTACTTCATAAATGCTTTTCATATCCCTGCATTCAATAACTGCTTCTTTAGAAACTGAACAAAATAAAGCCAATTTATCCTTCTCCGTTTTAGGAATAGGTTTTGAAGTTCTACATACCAATATTTCAGGTTGAAGTCCATAACTTCTGAGTTGACTTACACTATGTTGAGAAGGTTTTGTTTTTAATTCTCCAGATGTTGGAAGGTATGGTAATAACGTGCAATGAATATTTATTGCATTACTTATCCCCACTTCAGTTTTAAATTGCCTTACAGCCTCAATAAAAGGCAAACCCTCAATATCACCAACAGTACCACCAATTTCAATTATTTGAAAATCAGGTTTAAATGATTTTTGAGCTTTAATAATTCTTGATTTAATTTCATTTGTAATATGAGGAATAACTTGAACAGTCCCGCCTAAATAATCACCTCTACGTTCTTTATTTATTACTGTTTGATAAACACTACCGGATGTAACACTACTAAGTTGAGAAAAATTAGTATCAATAAATCTTTCATAATGACCTAAATCTAAATCCGTTTCCGCACCATCATCAGTAACAAAAACTTCTCCGTGTTGAAAAGGACTCATTGTTCCTGGATCAACATTTATATATGGATCAAATTTTTGAATTGCAACAGAAAAACCTCTTGCTCTAAGCAATTTCCCTAAAGATGCGCCTATGATACCTTTCCCCAGAGAACTAACAACCCCACCAGTTATAAAAATATATTTAGTCATTTATTTATCCTTTTTGAAAACATTTATATCTACTAATTATTTCTTTGTAATAACTTATTTGTTGAAATTTGTTATATGAAAAAAGGGGCTAAAAGCCCCTTTGACTAATTAATTTTTGGAACCCTAAAAAATCCATCCTCTTCATCCGGAGCATTTTTCAGAAGTTCTTCTTTTGTTTGTTCATAATAGACTTTATCATCTCTCATTACATTTACAAAATCAATAGCATGTGCCATAGGCTCAACTTGAGATGTATCAACTTCATTCATTGCATCTACATGTTTTAAAACATCACCTAATTGTTTTGTAAATTTTTCTTTTTCTTCTTCTGTTAATTCTAAACGAGCTAATTTTGCTACGTGTTCAACATCTTTTACAGTAATCATAATTTCATCTCCAATATTTAAATATAGTAGCATAAAAATTAAACCTGTAAATATTTTTATTTTTTAAATATAAATACTACAGCTAATACTATAAATATAAATCCTATTAGATAATTCCACCTAAATTGTTCTTTTAAATAAAGAACAGAAAAAAAAGAAAAAACAATCAAAGTAATAACTTCTTGAATAGTCTTTAATTGAACAGCATTATAACAATTATACCCTATTCTATTTGCAGGTACTTGAAAACAATATTCAAAAAAAGCTATTCCCCAGCTTACAAGTATTACTAAAATTAATGCTTGTGAACGAAACCTCAAATGACCATACCAAGCAAATGTCATAAATATATTTGAAATTAATAACAATATAATTGGTGCTATATATCTAATCATAAAATCCTACGCTTTATCTTTTATATTATCTTTTGTCAATACAACATTCTTTAATGTATTAAATTCTCCGCTATCAAATATAACATTAATATAATTTCTGGTTAAACCTTTATATTTTCCATTTTTATCAAGTCTTTTTTCTATCAAAACCTCTTGTTCACTTCCAATACATTCATTTAAAAAATCTTTATACTTATCTTTTGAAATCTCTTTTATAATATCAGCTCTATACGCTTTTATTTTTTCATCTAAATGTCCGTCCATTTTTTCAGCAATCGTACCTTTTCTTATTGAATATGGGAAAGTATGTATTTGACTTAATTTAGATTTCTTTAAATTCTCAACAGTAATTTCAAAATCTTGTTCAGATTCTCCAACAAAACCTGCGATTATATCACTCCCTAAAAATGGATTATCAAATCTTGATTTAATATCTTCAATTTGCTCTAAATAGAATTCTACACTATAATGTCTATTCATTCTTTTTAAAGTATTATTACACGCAGATTGCAAGGACAAATGAAAATGAGGACAAAATTTTTCACTTATTTCTAAAAAATCTAGCATTTTAGGTGTTATTTCTAATGGATTTAAAGATCCTAAACGATAACGATTGATACTAGTTTTATTTTCTATATCAATTAATAAATCTAATAATTCTTTATTAAAGTCTTTACCCCAAAGCCCAATATGAATTCCTGTTAAAACAACTTCCTTATAACCTTGCTGAGCATATCTGTTAATTTCATTTATTATAAAATCAGAATCAGCACTCCTAGATTTACCTCTTCCATATGGAATTATACAATATGAACATCTATTATCACATCCATCTTGTATTTTTAAACTTATCCTTGTTTTAGTTGTATCATTTAAGATCTCTTTACAGAAATCTGTTTTTTTCATTAAATCTCTAACGACAAAATTATTATTTTCTTCTAAATAAACTGCAATATTGAATTTATCTTCATTTCCGTAAATAAAATCAATATATTGTTCTTTTAACAGATTATCTTTTTCAATTTGTGCAACACACCCTGTTAAAACTGTTTCTAGTCCAATACTATGAGCGTGCCTCAACAAATACATTGCTTCATTGTCACTTTTTTGAGTAACAGAACAAGAATTTAGAATATAATAATCAGCATCTTCAAGCTTATTTACTTGTTGAAAACCTGAATCAACAAGTTTTTGAGCAACTATTTGCCCTTCAAATTGATTAGATTTACATCCCATAGATTTAAGATAAAACTTTTTCATAACTCTAAAATTTTAGCATGAAAAATTTTTATAACGAATGATAAATTAAACTCTGCCATACATGTCTTCATATCTTATAATGTCTTCTTCTATAAGTAAATCACCTTTTTGGACTTCAATGATTTTTAACACATCTTTATATGGATTTTGGAGTGAATGTATCTCCTTCACATCAATATCAATACTATGCCCCGGACTTAATATATGTTCTTTACCTTCTAAGAGAACTTTTGCCATACCTTCTAAAACAACCCAATGTTCACTTCTATGATTATGAGATTGTACAGACAATTTTTGTCCAGGATTTACTTGTATCATTTTAGTTAAAAATCCTTTACCTTCAGCTAATACTGTATAATATCCCCAAGGTCTATAAACAGTTTTATGAGAAAGATGCGTATTATCATTTTGTTTTTTTAATGTTTCAAAAATTTTCTTTACTTCTTGAGATCTATCTTTTTTACAAGCTAATATAGCATCTTCCGTTTCAACAATTACAGCATCTTCTAATCCTATAGTAGCAACCAATTTTGATGATGAGTAAATCAAAGAATTTTTTGAACCTTCATCTAAAACATGCCCAACTATAACATTACCATTCTCATCTTTTTTACTTACATCATAAATGGATTGCCAACTACCTAAATCATTCCAATCACTTTCTAATTTTAGAAGAGCAATTTTATCAGATTTTTCCATTACAGCATAGTCAATAGAAATTGAAGGCATTTTTTCAAATTCTACAAACGGAATATCACTTGATTCAGAAAAATCAAAATTTGATAATTTAGAATATATTTCTGGAGAACATTTTGCCAGTTCTTCTAATAATACAGAAGCTTTAAACATAAAAATTCCACTATTCCAGAAATAATTGCCATCAGCTAAATATTTCTTTGCTAATTCTTCATTAGGTTTTTCAACAAACTTGTTTACCTTAAAACCACCTTCTACATGCCTATCTGTTATATTTATATATCCATAACCCGTTTCAGGGTAAGTTGGTTTTATACCAAATGTTACTATATAACCCATTTCAGCAATTTTTTCACCATTTTTTACTGTTGATACAAATTTATCAACATTTGTAATTCTATGATCAGATGGTACAACTATAATCACAGGATCATCATCAAACTTTTCTATAATAAATTTTGAAGCAATAGCAATAGCAGGAGCCGTGTTTCGTCCGATTGGTTCTGATAAAATTAAAGGATTATCACATAAAGAAGATAATTGATATCTGACATTAGAAACATGCTTTACGCCTGTCATACTTATTATGTTAGATGCTGGCATACATTCTCTTAATCTTTCAAAAGTTGCTTGTAATAAACTCTCTGAATCTTGAATATTTAACAACTGTTTTGGATAAAGTTCTCTTGATAAAGGCCAAAGTCTGCTTCCTGACCCCCCCGCTAAAATTAAACCGTACATTATTATTGTCCTCCAAATTGCATTTCATATAAATGTTTATATCTACCATCTTGCTTATTCATTAACTCATTATGAGTACCAAGTTCTGTTAACTCTCCTTCATTTAACACAGCAATTCTATCTGCATTATTAATAGTAGATAATCTATGAGCTATGACAAAAACTGTTCTATTCTTCATCAAATTATCTAATGCTTTTTGAACAATAGCTTCTGATTCATTATCCAAAGCTGAAGTTGCTTCATCCAAAATTACAATAGGAGCATTTTTTATTAATGCTCTTGCAATAGCAACTCTCTGTCTTTGACCTCCTGATAATGATGCACCTCTCTCTCCCACTATTGTTTCAATTCCATCAGGCAAAGTTCCTAAAAATTCATCTAAATGAGATAATTTTACAGCTTCAGCAATTTCTGCTTCTGTTGCATTAGGTTTACCCATTAAAATATTTTCCTTAATTGTTCCTGTAAATAAGTAGTTATCTTGGAAAACAAAAGCGATATTATTTCTAAGTGATTTTAAATTGATATCACGAATATCAATGCCATCTATAGTAATTGAGCCTGATTTTATATCATAAAACCTTGGTAAAAGATTTACCACTGTTGATTTTCCACCGCCGGAATTTCCTACTAAAGCAATCGTTTCATTAGGTTTAATTTGGAGAGAGAAATCTTTTAAAACCGGCTGATTTTCTTCGTATTCGAACCAAACATGATTGAATTCTATTCCTGATTTTATAGGTTTCATTTCTTGAGCATTAGAAGAATCTTTTATTTCCGGCATTAAATCAAACAATTCAAAAACTCTTGCGATTGAAACGAAAGTTGATTGCAAATTTGTAAGAGTTAAACCAAGTGATTTAGTAGGTTTATATAAAAGAAGTAGTGAGGTAACAAATGAAGCAAAACTACCGGCAGACATTTCTCCTGATAAAATTAAGCTATTACCATAATTCATTACAATTGCAATTCCTATAGAACATACAAAATACATAATCGGAGACATCCACCCTACTCTTTTTGTTAAAGAGATTGTTAGATCGAATTGTTTATGAACTTGCTCTTCAAATTTATGATTTTGGTTTTCTTGAAGATTATATGCAGTAATAATCTTATTACCGGCAAATGTTTCATTGAAGTTAGTTGTCATATCTCCACCGACAACCATTGTGGCATTTGACACATTTTTAATTTTCTTTTTTATAAAAATTACGGGAGTTATCGCAATACCCATAACCCCGATACCAATAAGAGCCAATTTCCAAGAATTAAACAATAACACAAAAACCAATGCAACAAATTCAAACATTGCAAGAATAAACCCTTTTAGAGTATTTATTAAGTTTTTTGATGCAGTATCAGGATCTGAAAAGAATCGGCTTAAGACAATTCCCGAAGAATTAACATCAAAAAATTTAGTATCCATTGATGTTAATTTTCTAAACAAATCTATTTTTAAAGCATTAGACATTTTATTACCTGTCCAATCTGAAAGGTAATTACAAATATACTTTAAAACCCCCTGTATTAAAGCAAATAAAACAATTGCAATTGGAATAAGCTTTATAAAAAATGCCTGTAATTTAAAAGTATGTCCCCACAATTCAAAAGTTTGCAATTCATTTCCATTAACAACAAAATCCATATATGGTCTTAGAGAAAAAGCTACAACCCCATCTAATAATCCTAATGGTATAGCTAATAAAAAAAGCAATATTGAACGAGTTAAAACCAATTTTATGTATGGATACATTTTATTAAGTAAATAACCGTAGCGAAAGGCATCTTTCGTTGTTGTATTTTTTAATTTTAACATTTTAAACTCCCTTAAAAATACTCCCGTATACTTTAGTTTAACATAAATAAGAAAATGTATGTAAAAATTTTTAATTATGCTAGAATACAATATAGGGTGAAAATATATTATAAGGCTACATACACATATAAAATATTCAAAATGTTACAAGCAGAACTTATAACTTTTGTTTCTACGCTTGGGAACATTGCTTTTATGTGCTTAGAATTTTTAAAAGGTTTAAAATTTTTTCCAACTTCATTCAAATCTATAATGGAACAGTCTGCCAGATATGGAGTTTCATCTTTACCGATAACTTTATCTATAGTTGGCATGACCTCTATAATTATTGCAATGCAAGTAGCAGGAGAAATGGTTAAACAAGGTGGAGGAAATTATGTCGGAATGTTAGTCGCTATTCTTATGATAAGAGAAGAAGGAGTTATCATGGCAGGTTTTGCTATAATTTCGATGATTGGTTCTTCTATGGCTTCAGAAATTGCTACAATGAAGGTTACTGAACAAATTGACGCAATAAAGGTTTTAAAAGTAAATCCTATTCATTATTTATTTACACCAAGAATTATTGCAGGAACTATAATGATGCCTCTTGTGGTAATTGTTGCATCATTATTTGGAGTTGTAGGTGGTGCTGTTGCATCGAATTTAGTTTCCGGTTTAACATACAAAGCTTATTTTGATTCAGTTTGGTTTGGATTAAATATGCACGATTTGAATGTTTGCTTATTAAAATCGTTGTTTTTTGGATTTACAATAACGCTTGTTAGCTGTTGTTGCGGTATGGAAGCAAAAGATGGAGCAAAAGGAGTTGGGATTGCAACTACAAAAGCGGTTGTATGGTCTTTTGTTTCAATTGTAATTTTAGATTTAATTTTTGCGGCTATTTTCTTCTATTAAGAATTGAAGTAATATAAAATAAAAAGGCATAAAATGAGTATAGATGTTAAAAATTTAGTAAAAGCATTCGATAAAAAAGTAATATTAGATAATATATCATTTAAAGTTGATGATGGTAAAATTCTATCTATTGTCGGTTTTAGCGGTTCCGGAAAAAGCACAGTCTTAAAACTCATAAGTGGATTAATAGAAAAAGATTCCGGTGAAATTATTACAACCGGAGGTGATGTTGCAATGGTTTTTCAGTATTCAGCACTGTTTGATTCTTTAAATGTATTTGATAATATTTCCTTTGCACTTCAAGAAAGAAAAGATTTAAGGGGGAAATATTCTAGAAAAGAATTAGAGAAAATAGTTGCAGAAAAACTGGATTTAGTAGGACTTTCAGGTATTGAAAAAAAATATCCTTCTGAACTTTCAGGCGGTATGCAAAAACGTGTTAGCTTTGCAAGAGCAATAGTAACTGAACCAAAAATTATTTTATATGATGAACCTACAGCGGGCTTAGATCCAATTTCATCAACTTTAATTGAGGATTATATTGTTAGGTTAAAGAATGAAACAAACGCAGCATCTATTGTTGTTACCCACCAGATGTCAACAATTAAGAGAACTGCAGATTCTGTTTTGATGTTATATAATGGTCATGCAGTATTTGAAGGGACTCCGGAAGATTTATTAAAAAAAGATAATCCTTACACTAAACAGTTTGTAGATGCTTCAATAGAAGGTCCTATGACAATGAAGGGATAGTAATAGAGATAAATTATAATAAAAATAAAAAGAAGAGGATAATATATAAAATGAAGATGTCATCATCAGTAAAGGTAGGAATTTTAACACTTATAGCACTTACTATATTATTATTTACAATATTATGGGTTAAAGGGCGTTCTTTTTCTTCAGCAGAAAGAATAGAAGTTCAATTTAAAGATGTAAATGGTATGCGTCCTGGTTCCGGAGTGCAAATGATGGGACTACGCGTCGGACAAGTTGAAGAAATTATTCCTGTTGTTAGCGGAGAATCAAGCTACGTAAAACTTAGATTCGTTATTACGGAGCCGGGAATTACTATTCCAAAAGCATCTATGCTTTCAATACAGCAATCTGGGCTTATTGGCGAACAGTTTTTAGAAATTACTCCTCCTAGAATAAGAAGTGTTTATATTCCTGTTTTAAACAACAATTTATTATCTACTGATGCCGATGTAGAAATTAAACTTGATGACAAATATTACAATGTTGGTAAAGTTAAAAAATCTCAAATTATGTCCTCAAAATTAGTACCTGAAGATGTAAGAGATTATATAAAAACCAACTATGCCTACAAAGTTGAGTACTTTGTAAACCTTCCGGGACTTATCTTACCAAGATTTATGACCGGGCAAATTGTCTCTGTAAATGGAGTTAAGAAATTAAGAATTACACCTTTAGATAACACACCGCTACCGTATCCGAATCAAACTTCACCATATACAGTAGTTGAACCTATGAGAATAGCTGACTTTATGGATTTACAATATAAAGCTGCTGAATCTTTAACTGAAACAAATCGTATTATTAACGAATTACTAAATGATGCGATGATTTCTGAAATCAGACAATCTGTCACTAACTTTAAATCTCTAACAGCACAAGCGACAACAACTTTAGCGAAAACAGAAAAATTAATTGATACTTCAAGAAATGATATTGATACAATTTTATGGATGCTTAGTGATGTATCTACAAACTTTAATAAATTAGCAATTAATATCAATGGAATTATTGGAGATGAAAAATTCAAACCAATGATGTATGATACAGCAGAAGCTATTTCTAATTTATCAAAACAACTAACTCCTATTCTTGGATCAATTGAAGCTGAAGAATTTGGAGAAGATCTGAACGCAGTAATGAATAATTTAAACGAAATTTCAACTTCTGTTAACAATATGACTAAAGATGAAAACTTGAAAACCAAAATTGAAACTTCAATTGATAATCTAAACGTCACAATGTGCGAAGTCGCAACTGCACTGGAAACTATTAACGGAGAAGACGGAAACAAAGAAGGTTTAAAACAGATTGTTGAAGATACTTCTACAACAGTTGCGAACCTGAAAAAATTCTCCGAAAAATTAAATAAAAGATTTTTATTATTTAGACTAATGTTTTAATATAAAATACAAATATGTAAATTTTAAAACTCTAGTGAACATTGCTCTAGAGTTTTAAAATTTACTCTTTTTTGTAAAGTTTTGTAACAAATTAATTGCCTTGTGAAATTAGATATTTTTTCTATACTTTATATATATAACAGATGTAAGTAAAACGAGGTAAGAATTATGTCAAGAATTAATTGTCATAGCGCATTCCAACATTACGAAATGTTCCATTCAAGACATTGTGGCGGTAATTATGGTAGTGTTTTTAATACCACATACAATATAAACTGCAGTGGACACAATGGCGGATTCTGGGGCGGATTTGGTCTTGGTTTAGGAAATGCTTTTGGAAGCATATTCGGTAGTATGTTCGGTGGCGGAATGTTTGGAAGTTTCGGCTTCCCAATGTTTGGCGGTGGAATGTTCGGCGGCTTCCCTTCTTGGAATAATTCTTGGAATCTTTCAGGACTTTGGGGCAATCGTGAAAAGAAAGCTGACAAGTCTGATGAAGCAGAGACTCCTAAAAAAGAAGTAAAAGTAGTACATGAAGCTTGTAACGATCCTGATTTAGCTAAAATTAATGGCTTTACTGATCGAGTTCAAGGATTAAGAGAAACTTTTGATGCTAAAAAAGCTGAAGATCTTAAAAAAGAGATAGAAGACGCAATGAAAAATCAAGATGATACTCATAAAGCTGAAAATACAGCTGCTTATCAAAATTTATTAGATGATTTAAATGGCTTATCTTCTTCAAAACCTGTAGTTACAACTCCTGTTGTAGAAACTCCTTCAGCTAAACCTCCTATAGGAGATAAATCTAAGGAAATAGATGCTGCTGATAGTTTTGATAAGTTACCGGATTATGCAAGTTTATCAGATGCTGATAAAAAGAAATATCTTGATAAATGTTTAGAATTGGCAAAATCATTATCACCAGAAGATTTACAAGCACAAATAGCTAAACTTCCTGATGATGTTAGAGTCAAAGTAAAACAATCATTCTATGAAAATGGTTATAAAAATGTTAAACCAGAAGAATTAACAGAAGAATTGTTAAAGAAATTAGTATCAATAATTGATAAATCAGAAATTGATGACTTTGATAACATTAAGGTTCTTAAAACAACTAAATCTGGCGAAAATAAATGGACTGTTGGAATAAAAAGTAATGAATCCGGAGCAGAAGTTTCTTATGTACAAGTTGAAATTGTTGATGGAGAATTAATCTTCCACGGTAAACAAGAAAATCAAAAATATGTTCTTCAAAAAGATTCTTCAAATAAATTACACTTAATGCAATATAAATATCATAACGGATACGGTACAGCAGATGTTAGCAATAAATAATAAAAACAAGGAATGGCTCATAAATATGAGTCATTCCTTGTTTTACAAACATAAAATAATTTTATTTTTTTATTTCAGCTCTTTTTTGAGCAACCCAAGCATTAACTTCTTCAATTGAAGCCTTATCAGATTTACTTTTATTATCAAAATCAATTACTTCTCTTGGAGAATAAAAATCTACAGCAACATTATTTTTATTTTCTTTAATCAAATTTCTTGGAGGGTAAAACTCATGTAAATCAGGAGTTTCTTCCACAAACTGTTTCATAGGATTTACAGATGTTTCTTTTTTAGCTGCATTTGTAATAACCTTTTTATTAACACCCATAAAATTAAATGATGAAATTTTTGATACTTGCATTTTAATATTCCTTTCTATAATACAATACTTAGTATAAACATCTACTAATGAAATAACAATTAAAATTATAAATTTTGCTATTTTTATAAAATAACTTAATAAAAATTTACAAACTATACCTCTAAATTTTCAGCTGTTTCTGAATTATTAGCTATATCAAGCAATCTATAAGTCAAATAGGCTCCTAATGCAACGGCTTTCAAATCAATTTTTTCATCATGCTTTGCAATCTCTAATATTACAGAATTTACTTCAGGGTTTTCTTCTTTTATATACTGAACCATATTTTTTCGCCAACTTTGAGCATCAGGAAATACTTCAGAAAAAACCTCAGCTGATATATCCTCAGTTATGATTGGTAACATACTTCTCTCTCCTACTTTTTCTTAGTACAACTTAGTATAACTTATAATTTATTTTAACACAATAGCTAATTAATTTTATTAAGTCTTTTTATTATTCTTTTTACTATTTTTACTACAATTATTTTCTAAATTAACTTCATTATTTGCAATATTTTTACCAATAGATTTTTCTAAAGTAGCTCTTGCTGTATTATAATTACACATTGTCTGATAATAAGTTAACATAGCATTTTGATATTGGACTTGTGCTTCTTTTAATTCTATCGGATCTCCAACACCAACTTCATACCTACCAGCTGATAAATCATAATTTTCTTTTGCTTGTTTTAAACTCAAATAAGCAACAGGAATCTTATTTTTTTGTTCTGTTAAAGTATAAAAATTTTCTTGAACTTCATAATATATATTATTCTGAGTATTTATAGCATTAGCTTGCTCTCTTGAATATATTGCTTTAGCTTCTTTTATTTCGTTTTTAATCAGCATCCCATTTATTGTTGGGAAATTCAAATATCCACCAAAGTTATAACCATAGTTTGAAGTAAATGTTTTACCACCTATTTGAAACTGACCTTCTATATTCAATTGAGGGAAATAAGATTTTTTTATTAATTTAACATTTTGCTTAGCACCTTCAACTTTAACTTCTGCTAACAGAAATTCAGGTCTAGACTCTTGGGCAGTTTTTATAGCATTATCTAAGGTTATATCGCACGAATCGAACTTTAAACTATCTGTTATTTTATATTTATTTGTATAAGGAAGCCCCATAGAATTATTAAGTTTCGCCATTGCTATATCAACAGCATTTTCAGCTTGTATCAAATTAAGTTTTGCATTACTCAAATTAACTTCTGCAATAGTTACATCAACCTTTGGTTTCACTCCTGCTTGATAAAAACCTTTTGCCTGCTCATAAAATGTTGCATACTTGGCAACCATATCTTCTGCAACTTTTTTAGCTTCTATTGCATACTGCAAATTATAGTAAGCTTTTTTTACTTCACAAATAACATCATTTACTGTACTTGTCAAAGTAATTTTATACCCTTTGCTATCTAATTTTCTTATTGTAACTTGATTTTGAGTCACACCAAAATCATACAGCATTTGAGAAGCACTAATTTGACCTAATACAAAGTAATTAAATATTAAATTTCGGCCAAAAACATCCGACAATTGAAGTTGTTTGATTCTTGTATACCCTGTCTGCCAGCCAAACTGTGGAAAATATGCAGACCAAGCTTCTCTAATCCTTGCATCTGCAGCAAAAACATCTTGCATAGAAGCTTGGATACGAGGGTTATTTCCTAAAGCAAACTTTAAGCAATCTTCTAAACTTACTTCTATAGTATTTTCTACCCCTCCCTTTATTACAGTAACTTCATCTTTCACATTTTTAGGTTCTACATCCTTACTATCAGGATATTCTTCAATTTTAATTTTATTACCCAAATTAGAATTATTTTTCCCAAACAAAGCTGCTTCTACAGGATGTTGTAGAGTTAAAAATATTAAAAATAGTATTATTAATATTTTAAATTTTTTCATTTTTATTAGCCTTTAATTTATCAATCAATAAATAAAATTTTTCTTTCATTCTATTAGTCATAACAAAGAATGCAGGAACAAGAATACTACCAAAAAAAGCAACAGCCATCATTCCACCAAAAACAGAAACCCCAATAGAATTTCTGCTACCGGCACCGGCTCCTTTTGCAAAAACTAACGGTAGTAAACCTAAAATAAAAGCAATATTTGTCATCATAACGGCTCTAAATCTTAATTTAGCGGCTTGAATAGCTGCTTCATAATAATTTAAGCCATCATTTTCCATAGCATCTTTTGCAAATTCTACAATTAAGATTGCTTGTTTTGTACTTAAACCAATCAACATAACTAATCCAACTTGAGCATAAATATCTAATGATAATCCGGATACATATTGGAAAAATAAAGCTCCTAACATTGCTACCGGTGAAATTAATAAAACTGCAATAGGCAGTGTCCAACTTTCATAAAGAGCTACTAAAAACAGATATACGAAAGTTAATGCCATAGCTAAAATCGGTCCCATTTGTCCGGCAGATTTTTGTTCTTGAAGAGATGTTCCTGACCAAGCAAAGTCCATATCTTTTGGTAAAATTTCATCTGATATTTTGGTCATAGCTTTCATTGCATCACCGGAACTTACTCCTGGTGCTGGGTTACCGTTTATTACAATTGACGGATACATATTAAATCTATTTAAAAGGTAAGGACCAACTATATTTGTAGTTGATATAACAGTCGTTATTGGGACCATTTTTCCTTGGTTATTTTTTACATAAATTTTACTTAAATCATCTAAAGTTTCTCTATAAGGTGCATCTGCCTGCATATAAACACGATAAACACGTCCAAATTTATTAAAATCATTTACGTAAGTTGCACCAAATTGAGCTGCTAAAGTGTTATAAATTTCAGAAATGGAAACTCCTTGAGCTAAAGCTTTTTCTTCTTGAACTGTTACAATAACTTGAGGTAAAGATGATGTATAAGAAGTATACAAGCTTGCAAATGCGGGATTTTGTCTTGCGACACCCAAAAGATTTTGAGCTTGAGTAAACAATTCATCAGTTGTTCTGTCCCCTTTATCTAATAGTTGATATTCAAAACCTCCAAACATACCCATACCAGTAATTGCAGGTGGTTGTGTTACAAAACAAGTAGTTTCTGTATACCTTGAAGTTATATTTCTAGCTTGTGACATTATGCTATCAATAGAAAGTTTTTTTGTTTTTCTTTTACTCCAAGAATCTAATTTTACAACTACAAAAGCCGTATTTTCTCCTGAAAATCCATTAATCTGTAGAACTGACACTACACCTTTTATTTGAGCTAACTCATCAGAAATCTTTTGAACAATATTAGAAGTTCTTGTAAGAGTTGCACCATCAGGTAATTGAACTTGAACAAACAAAGCTCCTCTATCTTCATCAGGTAAAAATCCTGTTGGAGTAATTTTAAACATTATCAAAATTGCAAAAACGATACCTAATAATGTTAATAAAGTTTTCTTTGGCGATTTTACAAAATACTCAACTACTGTTAAATACTTTGATCTTACACCATTAAACCAATCTTCAAATTTTTGTATAAATTCAAAATCTGTTTTTTCTTCTCCCGACTTTAAAATAATAGAACAAAGAGCCGGAGAAAGAGTAAGAGCAACTAAAGTAGATAGACCGATAGATGTTGCAATACAAACTGCAAATTGTCTATACATTTGTCCTGTAATACCGGTCATAAAAGAAACCGGTACAAAAACAGCCATTAAAACTAAAGACGTTGCAACGACAGCTCCAAAAACTTCTTTCATCGTTATTTCTGTAGCTTCTTTTTTATCTTTACCTTCTTGAATATGTCTTTGAGTATTTTCTAAAACTACAATAGCATCATCAACTACAAGACCTACCGCAAGTACTAAACCGAATAAGATTAACAGGTTTATTGAAAATCCTATCATTGCCATAAATATAAAAACACCAATTAAGGAAACCGGAATTGCACAAAATGGAATAAAAGCTGCCCTTGCAGTACCTAAAAATAAATAAGTAACAGCACTAACCAAAATAATCGCAAGAATGATTGCACTTATTACTTCATGAATAGACTCTCTTACAAATTCTGTAGTATCATATTGAACTCTATATTCAACATCATTAGGAAATTTTTTACTCAATTCTTCCATTCTTGCTTTTACTTTATTAACAAGATCAATCGTATTAGCTTCAGGAAGTTGAGCAATAGAAATCATAGCTGCACTGTTATTACCTATTTTTACAGAGGATGAATAATTTTCAGCTCCTAATTCTACTCTTGCAACATCTTTTAATTTAACGTTAGAACCATCTAAATTGGATTTTATAACTATATTTTCAAATTCCTCAACTGTTTTTAAACGTCCTTTTGTTCTTAGAGTAAATTTCATTAATTGAGGATTTTCCATAGGTTCCACCCCAATATTACCTGCAGGAGTTTGAGTATTTTGAGATGCAATTGCAGAGTTTATGTCAGAAGTTGAAACTCCTAAACTTGCCATTCTATCAGGTTTTAGCCAAACTCTCATTGAATAATCCCCAGCTCCATATACAGAAACGCTTCCGCAACCTTTAATTCTGGCTAATTCATCCTTTAGGAACATTGTTGCATAATTTGCTAAATATAAAGAATCATAAGTCCCATGTGGAGAAGTTAAAGCCATCATCAAACATCCTGCACCGCCTGTTGATTTTTTTACTGTTAAACCATAACGCTTAACTTCTTCGGGTAATCTCGGAGTTACTAATTGAAGCTGGTTTTGGACATTTACTAATGCCATATCCGGATCCGAGCCTACTTCAAAAAATAACGTCAACTTATAAGAACCATTTTTCGACTCAGAATACATATATAACATATCTTCTATACCATTAAGCTGCAACTCTACAGGAGCTGCAATTGTTGAAGTTATTACATCTGAACTGGCACCACTATACGTAGCAGTTACAACTACTTGAGGAGGAGTTATAGATGGATATTCCTCTAATGGTAATGTTGTTAAAGATATTAACCCTGCTAATATAATTGCTAGTGATATTACTATTGCTAACTTAGGTCTTTTTATAAATAAATTGCCTGCCATTTTATATTCCTATTTTTTCAATATTTTCTTTATCTTCTTTTTTAAAATATTAAATAAACTATCTTGCTTTTTATTAGTAGTATTTTCCATAACTGCACTTTGAACTATTTTTACAGGCGTTCCCGGAATCACTTTTTGAATACCACTTGTTAAAATAATATCACCTACTTTTACACCTTCACTTACAATCCAATATCCGTCATCGGTTTGTCCCATAGTTTTTATATAAACCATTCTTGGAAGTTTATCTTTGTCTAATATATAAACATATCTTCCTTCCTGATTTTCCATTGTTGCTGTTTGAGGAACTATTGGCATTATATCTTTGTTATTTGAATAAATTATAATTTTCCCAAAATCACCATGTATTAACTCATTTTTAGGATTTGGAAAAGTTGCTCGCATTGTTATGGTTCCGGTGGATTCATCAATTTTATTATCTAGAAAGTCTTGAATTCCTGCATATGGATATTTTTTACCACTACTAAATATAAATTCTACTTTTCGATTTATTTCATTTGTTGAATCAATTCTTGCTAATTCCGCATAATCTTTTGATGTTAAAGGAAATGTAACATACATAGGATCATAACTGTTTATTGTTGTTAAAGGACCGCTATTCATTGAAACAAAGTTACCCTCTGTTACAGATATCATACCGACTCTTCCCTCTACCGGAGACTTAATCTTCGTATAACTTAAATTTCTTTGTGCATCACGATAAGCACTATCAGCACTTTCTAATTGAGCTCTATAAGCGTTTCGCTGAGAATAAATGTTATCATAATCTGATTTTGCGACATAATCCTTACTTACAAGTTCTTTGTATCTTGCTAACTGCTTTTGATAATATTCATATTGAGCTTTTGTATTATCAATATTTGCCTTAGCTTTACTTGCTGCATATTGATATTCTTGTGGTTCAATCTCAAATAATAATTGTCCTGCTCTTACAAAATCTCCTTCTTTGAAGTAACTTTTTAATAAGTAACCACTTATACGAGCTATGATTTCAACTCGATATTTTGCAGTGACTCTTGCCGTTGAAGTATATTCCCTTACAACACTTGTTGACCTAACTTTCTCTACTGTAACAGAAGGAATTCTACTTAGTTCTCTCATTTTAGCAGTTTGAGATTTTGATGAAACAGACATCACCCATCTTATAAAAACCAATGCGATAGCAATAAATATTATTAATATTATTTTTTTTCTCATCTTCTCTCCAAGTACATCAGATACTTACATAGCCCAAAATTAAAGTATCATACTTTATTCTAATTATGATACTAACAAAAATAATATTATAAATCAAGAAACCAATCGGGTAGAATTACTAGTTTTTATAAATTCTTAAATGTCTTGAATGCCCTTCACCTACTGAAGAACTTTTTAAATTATACTGTTCAACTAATTCATGTTGCAACTTTCTTATCTGCTGAGATTGTGGTGCTAATTCTATAAAATCTTCTTCATTTTTTATTATTTTATTTATAGCTTCTTTTGTTTCATCTAATGCTTTTTCTGCTTCATCTTTATAACCCTGCGTAGATTCTACATCCCCGGGTTGTATATCTAAAGCATCTTTTAAAACTTTTTGTATTTGTGCCATTGAATTAGTTTTTACATAGAAAATTTGAACACGATATTCTTTTGCTGTATTCAAAATTTTTGCACCACCTTTAGCAAAATTTTTGTGTGCAAGAACGATATCAGCATCTTCTACATTTCTTATTATTTCAACATTTAAATCTAAACGCTCAATTATTTTCTCAACAATAGTTCTTGAAACAGCATATAAATATAATTTTCGCATTGGTTTGACTTGTTCTACATATTTTTGTCTTGAAAATGAAAAATTCATACTGTTATCTGTAGAATCTTTTATTTCTGCTTTTTCATTTTCTTTAGGAATTTCTATAGATTGTTCTTGTCTTATTTCAACTTCTTTATGTTGTTCTACTTTTCTAATTTCAGGTCTTATAGGCCATCCTCTCAGTATGTAATCAACAGCTTCTGAAGTATTTTTATATACAGCTAAAGTATTTCTATCTAAAATTTCTATAACAATATCAAAAGTAGGTTGTTTTTCTCTTTCTAAAACTGTTTTTTGCGAAGCTCTTCTTTTTGCTTCATCATCACCTAATGTTACAGATTGAATTCCTCCGACTAAATCTGACAATGTAGGGTTTTTTATTAAACTTTCTAAACAATTTCCGTGAGCTGTAGCAATTAACATAACTCCACGTTCAGCTATTGTTCTGGCAGCTTGAGCTTCTTCCTCTGTACCAATTTCATCAACAACAATAACTTCCGGAGTATGATTTTCAACAGCTTCGATCATAATATCTTTTTGATATTCAGGCTGAGCAACCTGCATTCTTCTTGCAGATCCAACAGCCGGGTGTGGAACATCTCCATCCCCTGCGATTTCATTAGAAGTATCTACTATAACGACACGTTTACCTAATTCATCTGCAACAAGTCTTGAAATTTCTCTTAATTTTGTTGTTTTACCAACTCCAGGAGGTCCTAAAAACAATATACTTTTTCCTTGTATACAAATATCTTTTATACAAGCTATTGTACCTGTTACAACCCTACCAATACGACAAGTTAAACCTACAACTTTCCCTTGTCTGTTCCTAATTGCACTTATTCTATGCAGTGTTCCGGGTATTCCTGAACGATTATCATGTGTAAATTCTTGTAAATGAGAGGTAATAAATGAAATATCTTCATCATTTACTATTTCACAATTTAGCTTTTCAATTTTACCCCCTGAGTGTCGAACTTCAGGAACTCTTCCTATATCTAAAACAATTTCAATTACATCTTCTAATTTTTCTCTAGACAAATTGGATAATACCTTTGGGGGCATGATATTAATTAATTTGTCGAGGTCATTCTGAAATTGTATTTTATCCGTCATTCTTATCTTAATGCCTTTCTGCTTTTTTGCATTTGGCTATTTACTATTCAATTAGATCTCCTACTTTAATTATAACATATTTTTACAAGAATGCTATAAAACTAAAAAGCGAGATTTGAAAATCTCGCTTATACCTCATTAATTTTATTTTCTAAACTCCACTTTCACTTTTCTCTTGAACTTTAGTCAGCTCTTCTTTCTCTTTTTCTTTATCTGCTACAGAAGCTTTTTCTTCTTTATCTTCAACAAACATTGTTGCAAATTGTTCATACAAATCAGAATCTGCAATAATTTCATCTAATTCTAAATATGTATTTACGTCTTTATTTGCTTCTACATATTTTCCTTCATCAATACCGTATTTTTGTGCGCTTGTTTCTGTTAGCTTGTTGCCGCCAATTGTTTTGATTATAAAGTTTTTTAGTAAATTTGCATTAATTTCTGTTGACATTTTTTATACCTCATCTTTTATATCTTACATATATATAAAGTATTTTCTACTTTTTCAATTTCAACAAGAAATTATTTTGTTACAAATCTTAATAAAATAGCCTAAGTTAAAAACTTAGGCTATTTTATACTATTAATTCAATCTTTCTTAAACAGCTTTTTGAACTTTACCAGCTCTTAGGCAAGAAGTACAAACTGTCATTTTTTTAGTTTGACCATTTACATTAACTCTGATTTCTTGTAAATTTGGAGATTGTCTTTTTACAATTTGTTTATGAGAGAATGTTAATTTAGCTGCTTTTAAAGGTGTTTTTCCGCATACTTCACATTTTTTTGACATAATTCTATTTCCTTCTTTCTACCAGTGTAATTCTAGTCTACATTAAAAGGTTTTATTTTACAAGTAGTCTTTGTAATTTATTGTAACAATTAATAATCAGAATTTTCATAATCATCTTCATCTCGTAAAGATGATAAGTCTGAAGAATAGTTAGAATCAAAGTCTTCCGGCAAATATTCATTATCCGGCCAAATTGTTTCTTCATCAAATCTACAAGCATTTAAATTTTCAGAAGCTGAAAAGTCTGAATTTGTTAAATCTGCTCCTTGGAAAATAGCTCCTGCTAAATCTGCATCTGTAAAATTACCATAATTTACTGTTGAATAGCTAAAATCGGTTCCGTTTAATACAGATTCAGAAAAAGAACACTCTATTAACTCAGCTCTTGTAAAATCAACTGATGTTAAATCACAACCTTCAAATTTAACTTCTGCAAGGTGAGAGTCTGCAAATGATGAAGAGGTTAAATCAAGGTTGAAAAATTCAGCTCCGGAAACATTAATTCCTGAAAAATCTGTTTCACTAAAATCAACTGTTCCATTACAAGCTTTAATTTCTTGATTAAAAGTTTTTACATCATTACCTAATAAATCGATTAATTCATCTTTTGACAACATTTTTATTATCCTTCTATTAATTAATTAAATTTGTTTGCATAGCAAGTAATACGGCTTGTGTTCTGTTTGTTACTTTTAATTTTTTGAAGATGCTATTTAAATGTGTTTTAACAGTAACATCTCTTACAAATAATTTGTCTGCTATTTCTTGATTACTTGCACCTTTAGCAACCAAAGCCAAAACTTCTTTTTCTTTTGGAGTAAGTGCATCTATATTAACATCTTTGTTTATACTTACGTCGCTAGTTTTCTTTTCTTCATTTTGCCACTTAGAACGTCTTAAAACGGCCTCAATCCTTGCTAACAAATTAGGCAAAATGAATGGTTTTACAATATAATCATCTGCACCTATTTTTAAGCCTGATACAACTTTTTGTTCTTCACTTACGGCAGTAATCATTATAACCGGAATATATTTGAATTTCTTATTATTTCTAATTGCCTTTAAAGTATCCCATCCATCCATATTCGGCATCATCACATCCAAAAGAATTAAATCAAAATTCTTCATATCATTTGTTAGTATTTTAAGAGCTTCAATACCATCATTTGCAACTTCTACTTCATACCCATACATAGGAAGGGCATCCGCTAAATATTTTGGATTATCGTCGACTATTAAAATTGAAGCGATACCATTCATTTATACCAATTTCTCCTTTAATGCTTTTAGTGCTGCTTGTAGTCTATCATCTACTTCTAATTTTTGCAAGATACTTGCTACATGAGCTTTTGTTGTATTAATACTAACAAACAACTCATTGGCTATTTCACTATTACTATAACCTTGAGTTATTAATTTCAAAATTTGAGCTTCTCTTGAAGTCAAACCATAATCTTTTTCAGGTTTTTGCTTTTCTTCTTGAATTTTTGTTGCAGCTTCTAAAACTATATGTGAAATTGAAGGATCAAACCAAGCAGCACCATCTAAAACTGATTGTACAACTTGGGTTAAACGTTTTGGATTAATTTCTTTAGAACAATATGCATTAGCCCCCGCTTTTAAGCTGTTTAATACTTCTTGTTCATCATTATGGGAGGTCAATATAACAACCTTTATATCTTTATTCAATGCTTTTATTTTCTTTGTAGCCTCTATTCCATCAATCCCAGGCAGCCCCAAATCCATAATAACTAAATCTACTTCATTCGATGATATTATGTCCAAACATTTTTCTGCAGACTCTGCCTCAAAAATGTTCTCCACATACTCACAATTTTCAAAAGCTGTCTTTAAACCAAATCTTGTTAATTCGTGATCTTCTACAATTAAAATTTTACTTTTCATAATTTGTATACCCTGCATTCATATCAGACATATAATCAGAATTCAATCTTGAACATCTTACAAGTGATTGATTCGCTTTTTCTATATCACCTTTTGCTCTTAATACTAAACTTAAATAATAATAATATTTAAAATTATTTGAATCTATATAAAAAGCGTTATTTAAATATGTTATTGCCATATTATAATTTTTATCACGAATTGCCAAATTTGCTAAACTTAACCATACATCAATATTTGTTATATCTATAGAAACCACCTTTGGCAAATAATAATCAGCTTTATAAGGCATTACCTGCAACGCCTCTATCAATAATGTTTCATCATACTGATTTTTTTTCAACAATTTTTCATACATTTTTTGAGATTTCTTATCTTTTTCTAATGCATAATAGGTTTTAGCAATTCCCACTAAAGGTTCTATATCTTTTGAATTATTTTTTGCCTTTTTATAATACTTTAAAGCTTCTTCATATTTACGGTAATCATAACTTAAATCTGCCAATGTTAATGCTGCTAAATAATTATTGTGATCTTCTCTATAAGCTTTTCCGGCAAACTCTTGAGCTTTTAGAGGTTCGTCGTTTTCATAATAAATTTTAGCTAGTAACGAAAATATTAAAGGACTATATTGTTTTGCTTGAAGAATGGCGGACTGCAATACTTTTGTTGCTAGTAGACTTTTATTTTGAAGGTGATAATAATATGCTAAATGATAATCTTTTAAAGCTTCATTTTTAGCTGTTTTATATTGAATATATTCATCTAAACTTTGAATTTTTTGTTGAAATTCTAATGTATAAAAAGTCTCTTTTTTAATTTTTTCTAATAATTTTTGAGCCTGTTTATCCTTATTTAAATCAGCTAAAATTTTAGTTTTCAAAGTCAAATAATTTATATTTTCATCATTTTGTGTAATTGCATTATTTATGTATTTTAATGCTTTATTTAAATTATTAGATTTATAATAACCCAAAGCTATTAAATAATTTTTATAATCACTATCATCAGCAAGATTTGAATTCAACAATTCAGAAGTTGTTTCAATAGCCATATTATTATACATAATACTTGAATATGCATCAGCCAAATATACAAATTCTTTATCTTTTACAATTGCAGAAGGGTAATAATACTTTCTAATATCCTTTATATATTGACTGGTAAAAGCATTAGAATCCAATTTATTTATCAATTTATCAGAAAGATCAAAAAAACCATACTCAGACATTTTTATTGCATATGATAAAAAAACATAATCATCATGCTTTGCTCTGTCTATTAAATCATTAAAATCATCATAAGCAGCCTTCACATTACCTTGTGCAAAACGATTCTCTGCAGAAGCATACTTTGCTTTTATAAAATTATCTTTGACAATCATATCCATATTAGCTGAAGTCGTTTCTGCTTTTATTTTTAAAGGCTTTAACTCTTCTGCTGAAGAAGTTATCACAACACAAGAGTTTATAATCATTAAAAATATTATTAAATTTTTTATACTCTTATTCATGCTCTAAATCTATTCCTACATAATATTTATTAAACACTTGAAGCAACTTATTACTACAATTATTTACGATTGAGTAATATAAATCAAGTAGGTTATATTTTTCTAAAGTTTTAATATCAGTTTTGGTAATCTTCATATGATTTTCCGTACAAAAAACTCCAACGATTTTATCTAATTTTATTTCTAAAAACTTTTCTACAACCAAAGGATCAAAATGAGAACCAGCTCCATTTTTTATTATGTCAACGACTTTTTCAATAGGCATTTTGTCACGATAATGTCTTTTTGAAGTAATCGCGTCAAACACATCAGAAACAGCTAATATCCTACCTCCGAAGGGAATTTCTTCTCCTTTTAAATGTCTGTAATACCCGGTTCCATCATATTTTTCATGATGAGAACAAGCAATTTCCGTAATTTGTTGAAAATCTTCTGAAGAGTGAATTTTTTCTAAAATATGATGTGTTATTTCAACGTGTTCTTGGATGTGTTTATATTCTTCAGGAGTTAATTTACCTTCTTTTTGCAGTACAGAATCTCGTATACCAATTTTTCCAATATCATGTAAAGCTGCAGCTTTTTCTAGAATATATAAATCCTTTTTCTCCATACCGAACTCTTTAGCAATAAGAGAGGAGAACATTTTTACTCTTGAAGAATGACCAGATGTAATTTTATCTCTCGCATCAATAGATGCAGCCAAAGTTTCTATAAAACTATCCAAAACAACTTTTTGTTCTTCAAGTAATTTTCTCTGCTTTTCAAATAACTGGGCATTTTCTAAAGAAATCCCAGCACTTGAAGCTATTGCTACCAATAAATCTTCATCATCAGGAGTAAAATATTCATCAAATTTATTTAATACTTGAAACACACCAATTATTTCTTGGTTAAAATTTTTGATTGGCATACACAAAATAGTTTTTGTTCTATACCCTGTTTTTTTATCGACTTCAGGATTAAATCTATTATCATTATATGCATCTTTTATGTTAATAGTTTCCCCAGTATGGACAACATGACCTGCCAAACCTTTATTAGCAGGAATTCTTAGTTCTTTTGTATCAATACCTGTTGCGACTTTAGAATAAAGTTCATCCTTTTCTTTATCATATAAAAAAACTGTACATCTATCTGCATTTAATGCTGTCTTCGTTTCTTCAGCGATTGTCTTTATAAGAGTATTTATATCTTTTTCTGCTGCAACCGCTTGACCTATATTAACTAAAGCTATCAATGGGTCTTTGGATTGCCCATTACTAAAATTATGCGTAATTGGAGGACATTTTAATATTTTATTTAATTTTTCAAAAAATTCGGTTTTCTGATTTTTTATAGACAACTTTCTTGCTTTATTATAGTTAATAGAATATAAAGAAGAATTTTTTTCACTAAAATTTATAAAACCGAGAATCATTTCATGAAATATTGATGTTATAGAATCTTTAGCATGTTCTATCAAGAAAGAGGCATCATGCATAAATTGATAATAAGCATCATAGTCTTTTTGAACGAAAGCTCCAAGAGCTAAAAGAGTTAAGCAAATTGCAGTGTCATTGAGATAAATTTCCTTATGTTTCTCAATTCCGACTTTTACTTCTTCATACTTTCCGTTTAAAATATCTGAAACTGACTCATAAATAAAATTTTCTAAAGTCATTTCGCCCTCTCTTATTTATGTATTATAATATAATAAAATTTACATTTTGGCAAAGGGGAAATTTTGAAAAAAATATCAATTATTATACCTGTATATAATGAAAAAGAGTTACTTTTAAAAATATTGAAAAAAATTGAAGCCGTTAATTTTGGCTTAGAAAAAGAAATAATTTTAATAGATGATTGTTCTACCGATGGAACAAAAGATTTATATAAAAATTTATCCTATAAAATATTTTATCATTCCCAAAATATGGGGAAAGGAGCAGCTTTAAAGACAGGATTTGAAGCTGCAACAGGTGACATTATAATAATTCAAGATGCTGATTTAGAATACAACCCAGAAGACTACAAGCCTTTAATTGAATTAATTATCAATGATTCTGCAGATGTAGTTTATGGCTCCAGATTAGCTAACAAAGACAACACTTCCAAATTTTTATTTTTAAGTTTTATAGCAAATTTTGTTCTAACACAATTAACCAGATTTTTATTTAATACTAATCTTACAGATATGGAGACTTGCTATAAAGCTTTTAGAGCAGAAATCATAAAAAATATCAATATAAAATCTAATAGATTTGATTTTGAGCCGGAAGTAACTGCAAAAATTTTAAAACAAAAAGTTCGATTTAAAGAATTACCAATTTCCTATAATGGCAGAAATAATAATGAAGGAAAAAAAATAACTTGGAAAGATGGTATTCAAGCAATTTTAACTTTAATCAAGTATCGTTTTTTTGATTAATTGTTAAAAAAAAATAAATATTCGTTGTATATCTGATTTGATAACTTATAATTATTCTATATAATGTTAGTAAAAGGGGAGATAATATGGAAAATCCATTTAAAAAAGCTGTAGAAAACAACGAAAACACTAAAAATAATGAAATAAAAGATGAAACAGAAAATAATAATACTACAGAAGAAGTACAAAATGTTTCAGATAATTCACAAGAAACAAAAGAATCGATCAGTAACAATAATGAAACTGTAGAAAAAGAAGAAATTAAAGATTCTTATAAAGAGAAATATGAGCAATTAAATAACCAATATATAAGACTAGCAGCTGATTTTGACAACTATAGAAAAAGACAAGAGCAAGAGAGAGAAGCTTTACTTAAATATGGTGCAGAATCAACGCTAAAAAAAATGTTAGAAGTTTTGGATAATTTTGAAAGAGGTCTTAAAGCTATAGAATCAGTAGAAGATTGTGAAAAAGTTAAAGAATGTTACAATTTAGCTTACAAAAATTTCACAGATGTTTTAAATAAAGCTGGTTTGGAAACTATTCCGGCAGAAGGAGAAGTTTTTGACCCGAATTTCCACGAAGCAGTAATGCAAACTCCAACATCAGAAAAACCGGAACATACAATTATAGCTGAATTACAAAAAGGTTATAAATTAGGGGACAAAGTTTTAAGACCGACACTGGTAAATGTAGCAACACAGGAATAGAAAATAGCGATGAGTGATTATTATGAAATATTAGGCGTAAGTAAAGACGCAACAAAAGATGAAATTAAAAGTGCATTCAGAAAGATGGCAAGAAAATGGCATCCGGACGTAAATAAAGCCCCTGAGGCAGAGGCAAAATTTAAAGAATTAGGCAAGGCTTACGAAACTTTAATAGATGACGATAAAAGAGCAACCTATGACAGGTTTGGCGAAGACGGCTTGCAAAATGCAGGATTTAATACACAAGGACCTTTTGCTAATGGTTTTGGCGATTTAGATGAAGTGTTTAGTTCGTTTTTTGGGGGATTTGGCTTTGGAGGAGGTCCCAGAAGACAAGATCCTAACGCTCCACAAAGAGGTGATGATTTAAGGCTTGATATAGAGCTTGAATTTGAAGAAGCTGTATTTGGGCTAACAAGAGAAATAAAAATAGATCATTTAGAAAAATGTACAACTTGTAATGGAACTGGTGCAAAAGCAGGTTCAAAACCAACAACTTGTAAAACTTGTGGAGGGACAGGAAGAGTTCAACAAACAACAAAAACTGTTTTAGGACATTTTACACAAATTGTAACTTGTCCGCATTGCCACGGAAAAGGAACAGTAATTTCTGACCCGTGCCCTGATTGTAGTGGTGAAGGCAGAAAATCTGTAGAAAAAAAAATTGAATTAAAGATTCCTGCAGGAGTTGATACCGGATCTAAAATGAGATTATCACACGAAGGAGATGCCGGTACTAACGGAGGGGTTGCAGGAGATCTTTATGTTGTAATCCATGTTAAACCATCTATGTATTTTAAAAGGGAAGGAATTAATGTGTTCACCAAGATTGATATTTCCCCTGCCCAAGCTGTTTTGGGAGATGTTATTACAATAAAAACTTTAGATGGTGATAAAGAAATTTCAATCCCTGCTGGTATCCAGCACGGTGAAGCTGTTAAATTAAGAGGAGCAGGAGTTCCAAATCTTTCTAAACCGAGCGTTAGAGGAGACCATATTGTTGTTGTTGGAATAAAAACTCCTACACATATTTCTAATGAAGAAAAAACTTTATACCAAAGACTTTATGAGATTCAAAATGGAAGAAAAAATAAAGAATCTGTAAAAGAAAGACTTAAAGGTGTTTTTAAATAGAGCTTATTGTGATAAAATATAATAAGTTAATTTACTGGAGAGAAGATGCGGAAGTTATTGTTAGTATTAGGTATATTGATTTTAAGTTGTACAAACGCTTTTGCAGCAAAAATTCCTGAGGACGTCAGAAATTATATATTAGAAAAAGTTCCTAATACTGATATTAGGTTTGATGGCGTAATTATTTTCCCTGATAACACAATTTATTTACCTTTATATCCTTCATTATTTTCAGATATAAAAAAATTAGAGATAAAGGAAACTTTTCCTGCGAATAAGGATTTGAAGCAAGAACCTGATGTTGTAATTTTTAATAATGATTTTACGCTATTAAAAGTTTTAACAGATGGAGAAGGACATCGTACTGTCGCTCATTTAGCAACTCCTCCACTTCAAGTAAGAACCGGCCTTTTGCCTCAAGACATGCTTGTTCCTAGTGGACTTATAATTCCTGAAAATATAAAAGGTATTATTGGAAATTTAAAAATTGATACAAAAAGTGAAGATATGATAAAGGTTGAAAATAAAGATTCCTATGAAAATTTTTTATCAGAATCTGAACCTTCTGTATCACAAACTTTAATCCCACCATTAAAAAATAAAATTTTATTTGTAACAACTAATTATTCAAAGAATATTCAAATAGTCGAGCCTGCTAAAGCTGTACCAAGTTATTCTTTGGCACAAAAATCTATACCAATAGATGTTAAAGCTGTAGAAAACGGAAAATTTTTATTAGTTACAACTTATGACAGACCATTTGTTGATGTTATATCAGTTGCGGACTCAAGATTTATTAAACAAATTAATGTCACATCTAATCCTGAAGAAATTTTGATAGATAATATTAATAATAAGGCTTACGTAACATCTCCGACTGCATCTACAATTTTTGTTATTGATTTAAAAACGATGTCATTAATTCAAAAAATTAAAATTAACGGATATTGTGAAAATTTATTACTAGTGCAGGATAAAATCTTTTATGTCGATAAGTTAAAAAATGAAATTTGGGCAATTGAGCTTAAAAACAATTATGAACTAAAAGATATTGGTAAATTCCCAAATGTATCTTCTCTAGCGTTCATAAATGATAAATTATATATAGCAAGTAGAACAAAAAGTAGGATTGCTGTAATAGATTACACTACTTTGGGATTATTGAGTGAATTTACTACTGTTAATAAGCCATTGAATATGTTACTGGAAGATAGGTATTTATACGTTTTGGGTGCAGAAAGTAATACAATACAAAAAATAGATACAAAAGATGATTCTGTTGTTGGTTATGTAGGGCTTGAATCAGGAGGTTTTTCTTCCGGTTTTAGTAGAATAGATAATTCATCATATGCTGTAGTTACAGATTTAAAGAAAAATCAGTATTCAATAATAGATTTAAGTAAGGGTAGATTATTAAAAACGTATATTTTAAATGTTCCAATAAAAGATGTTATAATAACCAATAAGGTTAATTTGTTTGATTAAAGAAGGTTTTATGGATATTATATTTGATGAAATTACAGCAAAAACATTAGAAGAATTAGAAAAAACACAAAAAGATTTTTGGAATATCCCGAGAAAAACAGGTGTTTTATTGAATATGTTTATAAAAATGATGAATGCTAAAAGTGCTTTAGAGATCGGCACATCAAATGGGTATTCCGGGATTTGGCTTTCTAAAGCATTAAAAGAAACCAATGGTAAACTTACAACAATAGAATATTATGAAAAAAGGCAAAGTGTTGCGATTGAGAATTTCAAAAAATGCGGAGTTATTGATATAGTAAGACCTATACAAGGATCTGCTTGTGAAATTCTTGAAAGTTTTAATGAAAATGAAAAGTTTGATTTTGTATTTATTGATGCAAATAAAAGAGAATATGTAAAATATTTTGAACTTGTAAAACCTCACTTAACAGAGAAAGCTCTTATTGTAGCAGATAATATTACTTCTCATGCAGAGAAAGTTCAAACATTTATTGATGCAGTTGATAAAGATGACGAATTTCAATATGAAATAGTGGAAGTTCCCGGTGGAATTTTAGTTGCATATCGAAATCAATAATTTAATGAAATTTTTAATAGTCTTCTCGACCTCTACTTTTTAGATATTCCCTAATTTGGTTTAAAGAAAATTGTACAATTCTTGTGATTCTGGAAGGCGAAAGTCCAACCATAGTTGCAATATCTTTAGCTTGCATATTTCTGTAAAATCTATATTCAACAACAGTACGTTCTTTTTGAGGTAATTTTGCTATGGCTTGTTTAATTAAACGACTCATTTCAACAATTTCCGCTTTTTCATCAGGCATTGCTGATGGATCTTTTATGAAATCAAAAGGAGAAGCATTGTCTGTCGCTGCAGCTGCTAGTCCGTCAATAGATAATATTGTTTCATAAACGGCTTCTCTAACTTTTGTTGGGGAAATGCTGAAGCCCATATCTTCTGAAGAATCATCACTATTTGCACCTGAAATTGAATCAGTTGCATATTCAAGGTTCTCTCCATCTTCTTTTTTATGTTTTAAAGTATACCATTTATAACGATGTCTTAATTCATTTCTAATCGCCCACTTAACAGCTGTTCCTATATAAGCATCGTTATAATGAGCCAGTTGTTCATCGGTTTTTCCTTTAATAAGAGATTGTATTGCAAGCACACCAATACTAACCAATTCTTCATACTCAATCATATGATTAGGAATTCGTCTATGTTCAATCTTCGCTATTTTCTGCACAATACCTAAATATTGTTTAACTAAAGTTTTATTATCCATCTTTTCTTATTAAACTAACCTTACTCTATCTTACATTGTTTTAAATATTTTTTCAAGTAAAACAATTATTGAACAATATCTAATTTTGTTTATTTTTTAAACCATAAACAAATAATAAAATTTCTGCAACAGCTTTATATAATTCAGGCGGAATTTCTTGGTTTAAATCGACCATTCGGAATAATGCTCTTGCAACAGGAGCATTATCTATAACAGGAACATTATGTTGAATAGCAATATCAATAATTTTTTTAGCAATAAGTTCAGTCCCTTTTGCAGTGAGAGTAGGAGATTGCATAGTTTCAGCATCATATTTTAAAGCACAGGCAACATGGGTAGGGTTTCTTACAACAAAATCTGCATCAGGTACAGAGTCCATAGCACCTTGTTGTAACATTTGCATACGTCTTTGTCTAAGTGCAGCTTTTACGTGAGGATCACCTTCTGAGTTTTTATACTCATCTTTAATTTCTTTAAAAGACATTTTTTGATCTTTTAGGAATTTCCATTTCGTAACGCCAT
The DNA here is from genome assembly GCA_944325545.1 of Candidatus Gastranaerophilales bacterium. Classification (GTDB taxonomy): domain Bacteria; phylum Cyanobacteriota; class Vampirovibrionia; order Gastranaerophilales; family Gastranaerophilaceae; genus CAG-196. Next base: position 70,814 of record CALVAM010000009.1, read on the forward strand.
AGTCTGCTGCAGCTATTATTAAAAACGCAATACAAGCTTTATATATAAATTCTACTATTAATTTCCCAAACTCAATCATGATTGCAAAATGGTTATCAATTGCCGCTAACATCAAAATACTTTCTAAATGATCACGATAAACAGTCCAACCGACTAAACCTAATACCAATACTTTAACTATATTTTTTCCAAGTTCAAATAAAGTCTTTACCTGAAACAAATTTTTAAAATATTTTGTCGGATTTAATTTATCAAGTTTTGGAACAAGCGGAGCCGTGGCAACCAAAGGTCCAACTTGAATAAAATCACCAATTATTGCAACAAAAGCCGCGACAAAAAGAATAGAACCAATAATTGCAACTGTTGGAATTACAGATACTGTAAACATATATGGTAATCCTATTTCTGATAAATGCTGATTTGGAATTTGCTCATATAAAGTCCTAAATAATCCGACAATCAATTTCCACATAACAGGAGCAAGCATATTGATAAACGAAAACATTACAAGTAAAGATAGTGCAGTTGACACATCCTTTGATTTAACGACTTGCCCTTCTTTTCTTGCTCTTTCTAATTTTTGGGGCGTGGCATCAAATTGTTTATCTTCATCACCCATTTATTATTACCTTAGTTGGATTTTATAATATATATTCTAACATAAACTTTTATTTTATTGTAAAATAGATAATTGAGGAGTAATTTTTATGAAACAACTTTTATCGATTTTATTAACATTAATAATTTTTGTAATGACATTTTATGTTTATTCTAATTTTACAGGAAAACTTGCTCTATTGGGTATGTTTTTTTGTGGACTATTATTAGGAATATTTTTAATGATTTTTGTTTTAAATGTCAAAAATCAAAGACTTAATTCTTATAAAAGAGAATTAGAGAAAGAAAGTATTAACTCAACAGAAAGTAGTTCCAGAGTAAAAGTTTTAGAAGCTAAAATAGAAGTTTTGGAAAAAGCTTTAGAAAAGAAAATAAAAGAAAAATAATTTGGAGTTTTGTTATGCATATAAGTCCTATAAATAATAATTTTATATCTGTTAACCAGAAATTTAGCAAAAAAGAAAAAAATAAAAATTCTTTAAATTTATCAAAAGAAAATTTTGATAGTGTAAGTTTTAAGTCAATTAGTAATAAGACAAAATTTTCTATATATGGTGCAATGATAGGAGGTTTAGTTGGAGCTTTTTTTTCTATGGGTGATTTAATAATTGCAGCATCTGGTGCAATTATTTATTCAGCTGCAGGGTTTATTTGTGGTTCTGCTAAAGATTCTGTATCTAAGTAATATATATGATTGCACCAAGCTGTTATTTAATGTAAAATTATCTTAATGATATAAGGAGAGAAAAGCATGACAGAAGATTACAAAAAAATATTGAGTTATGTACCAACTGTAATAGAATCATCTTCAAGAGGTGAGAAGTCTTTTGATATTTTTTCAAGATTATTAAGAGAAAGAATTATATTCTTAGGAACAGAAATAGATGACGAAGTTGCGAATTCAGTTGTTGCACAACTTCTATTGTTAGATAGTGAAAATCCTGAAAAAGATATTATGCTTTATATAAATTCTCCTGGTGGTGTAATAACAGCAGGTATGGCGATTTATGATACGATGAATCTTATAAAAGCAGATGTTCAGACCATTTGTTTAGGAGAAGCTGCTTCTATGGGAGCGTTTTTACTTTCAGCGGGAGCTAAAGGAAAAAGAATGGCTCTTCCAAGTGCAAGAATTATGATTCACCAACCATTAGGCGGAGCTAAAGGTCAAGCTACTGATATTGAATTAGAAGCTAAAGAAATATTGAGAATGAAAGATATGTTAATTGGAATTATGGCAGAAAATTCAGGTCAAGATTTTGAAAAAGTTAAAGCTGATTGTGAAAGAGACCACTATCTATCAGCTGCTGAAGCTGTAGAATATGGTCTTATCGATAAAGTTGTAACATCGTCAAATGGTTAATTATGAAATTAAAAAAAAATAAAGTCCCTAAAAAGGGACTTTATTTTTTACATATATTAATAATTATGCTTGAATTTTTTGCATTTTAATATTCTTCATAATACAATGTTGCTATTGTACAATCCGGGTCGGAATTAAAAACCTTACCGGAATAATAATTAAGGAGAAAAAAATGACATCAAAAAAATTTTTATTTACTTCAGAATCAGTAACTGAAGGACACCCTGACAAAGTTTGTGATCAAATTTCAGATGCAATTTTAGATGAATTTTTATCAAAAGATCCACAATCAAGAGTCGCTGCAGAGACAACTGCGACAACAGGCATGGTTCTTGTATGTGGTGAAATTACATCTAATTGTTATGTTGATATTCCACAAATAGTAAGAAATACAGTTAGAAATATTGGTTATTCAGGTACTGCTGGCGGTGGTTTCGATTGTGATACTTGTGCAGTATTAACAAGTATTGACGAACAATCTGTTGATATTGCAGGCGGTGTAAATAAAGCATTTGAAACAAGATCTGAGAATGCTGATACATCAAGATCTGAAACTGAAAATATCGGAGCTGGTGACCAAGGTATTATGTTTGGTTACGCTTGTAACGAAACTACTGAATTAATGCCGCTTCCTATTAGTTTAGCTCATAAACTGTCATATAGACTTGCAGAAGTAAGAAAAGAAGGTATTTTAAAATATTTAAGACCTGATGGTAAATCTCAAGTTACTGTTGAATATGTTGATGGTAAACCTTCAAGAATTCATACGGTTCTTTTGTCAACTCAACATTCTGCAGAAATTAATGGCGTAAGTGATAATTCAAAAGTTCAAAATATTATTAATGAAGATTTAAAAAAATATGTAATTGATCATGTTTTTGCAAATGAAGCAATTAAGCCTGATAAAGATACTATTATTTTGATTAATCCATCAGGAAGATTTGTTGTTGGTGGACCTCAAGGTGATACAGGATTAACAGGTAGAAAAATTATTGTTGATACTTATGGCGGATATTCTCGTCATGGAGGTGGAGCTTTTTCAGGAAAAGATCCTACAAAAGTTGACAGATCCGCAGCTTACGCAGCCAGATATGTTGCTAAAAACATCGTAGCAGCAGGACTTGCTGAAAGATGTGAAATTGAATTAGCATACGCAATTGGTGTTGCAGAACCTGTTTCAATTTTTGTTGATACATTTGGTACAGGAAGAATTTCTGATGATGAAATTTCTGAATTAGTAAGAAAGAATTTCGATCTAAGACCAGCAGCAATTATCAATAATTTTGATTTAAGAAATTTACCTGCTAAAAATGGTGGTAAATTCTATCAAAAATTAGCTGCATATGGACATTTAGGACGTACAGATTTAAATTTACCTTGGGAAAAATTAGATAAGGTCGAAGAATTAAAAAAGTCATTAGATAGAGCTTGTGCTCTTTGCTAAATAGCAAAAAAATTAAAATAACCTCCAAGAATTATGGGGGTTATTTTTTATATAAATGTATAAAAAAAGAGATTAAACAAATTAATGTTTAATCCCTTTTTTATATTCTCTAAAGATTATAATTTAGAAGCAACCATTTTAGTAGTTTCAGCTAATCTAGTAGAATATCCCATTTCATTATCATACCAAGAAATAATTTTTACTTGGTTTCCGCCCATAACACGAGTTAATAAAGCATCAACTGTAGATGATTGAGATGTTCCAACATAGTCAGAAGAAACAAGAGGTTCTTCTGTGTAGCATAATACGTGTCCATCAGCACCTTCTTTTAAAGCTGCATTAACTTCTTCTACAGTAACGTCTTTCTTAAGTTCAAATACAACATCAACTAAAGAAACGTCTGGAGTAGGAACACGCATAGCGAAACCATCCAATTTACCTTTTAATTGAGGTAATACCAAAGCTACAGCTTTAGCTGCACCAGTTTTTGTAGGAACGATGTTTAAAGCACCAGCTCTAGCTCTACGAGGATCTTTGTGTCCAGCATCTAAGATTCTTTGGTCACCAGTGTATGAGTGAACTGTAGTCATTAAACCTTTAACGATACCGAATTTTTCATCAATAACTTTAGCTACAGGAGCTAAGCAGTTAGTTGTACAAGAAGCCATAGAAATTACATTGTGTTTAGCTGGATCATATTCTTTATCGTTTACACCTAAAACGATTGTAATATCTTCGTTTGTAGCAGGAGCTGAAATAATAACTTTCTTAGCACCAGCTGCAATGTGAGCTTTTGCTTTTTCAGCATCTGTGAAGAAACCTGTTGATTCAACAACAACTTC
>CALVAM010000010.1 GCA_944325545.1 Candidatus Gastranaerophilales bacterium
ATTACTTTATATAGGTGTTTATTTTGTTCCTACATTTTTATAAATAGGGAGAGTAAGCTCTATAATTATTGAAGTATACCCGCCGATAATAAATCGCCAGCAGGAAACGGATTAATTAAGGCACTCACCCACCTGCGAGACATAGCAGGTAACAAAATCGCATCTATATAAAGTTCTTTTAAAACGAAAAAGGTATAGCTATGAGCTATACCTTTTTTATCGTTAATTTAAAAACTAATCTTTTTTAGAAGTGTTCTTTTCTAATTTCTCTATCCTTTTTACAAGTTCTTGATTTACTTCAATAATTTCTTTATTTTGAGCTTTTAAATCATTAATTTCATATTGTTGATTTTCAATAGTTGATTTCATTTCAGTAACATCTTTTACGAGATTGTTAACTTTTTCTATGATAGAAGTTATTTTTAAATCAAGTTCTTTTACCGCATTTATTACAGCATAGAACATATCTTCCATACGGATTCTTAAATATCCGTCTTCTCCTTTTGTAACCGCATCAGGGAATACTTTTTGTAAATCTTGTGCTATTACACCGACATGTGGAATTTTCTCTTCATCTTTTTTAAATGTATAATGGAAGAAATCAAGTTTTTTTAATTCTTCTAAACCTGCTATATATTTTTCACCTACATTCTTCAAGCGACGATCTGAATATTCAAACTCAGCATCGCTATCTAATCTATATAAATCATCGTTATTACCATCGTGCTCACATATGCGTGACAGAACACGTTTACCACCACTTACTCTAAAATTTATGTATACATTTGATCGGTATTTTTTGTCAATTGTTTTATCAACCCCTAAATATGTAGAACCGCCAACTACTAAATTCCCAGGGATATAAACAGTTGCAGCAGAATTACCCAATACTACTTGATTTGAAGCTGTTGTTGTTGCTGCATAACCAATTGCTGTAGAACTAGCGTGTGTTGCAGTTGAATTATGTCCGAATGCAGATGAAGAAGCACCCGATGCAACTGCAATACGACCAACAGCAGATGAAGAAACACCTGTTGCAGTTGAATAATAACCTAGTGCAGTTGAATAATCATTTGATGCCATTGAAGAATAACCCAATGCATTTGAATACTTAGCTTTTGCCATTGATCCATAACCAAGAGCTGTTGAATATTGTCCTGTGGCATCAGAATCATAACCCAATGCAGTTGAATAAGATGCTGATGCAGTTGAATCATAACCCAATGCAGTTGAATATTGCCCTGTCGCCGTCGACCAAGTTCCCAAAGCTGTTGCGTATATTGCCTCTGCATGAGCAGTATCACCATAAGCTGTTGCACATTGTGCAGATGCAACTGATCTAACTCCTGTTGCTGTTGAAAATTCTCCAGTTGCACTTGCTTCTCCACCTATTGCTGTTGAATCTGATATAGTAGCATTTGCTTTTCTTCCGACTGCAGTTGCTTGTACACCATTTATTTCTACTTCATTTCCAATTGCAACAGACTTTGTTGTTGAGGCTCCTATTGTTTGCCCCATTCCAAACATTACAGATCCGCTTGGAATATTGACATTTGAAATACCTATAGCTGAATCATCAGTACTTGTTCCTGGATTAGCGGTAATTCCTAAAGAACTTGAATTATTACTATTCCCAAATCTAATATGAGACCAATCTTGAGCTCCTGCGATATATAATTTAGATTGTTTTGCATCTTCTGGAACTTTGCTAGCCCCAATTAAAACTTGTCCATTCTTTGATAAATAACCGATACTATTTCTATCTCCTGTAAACACCCAAGGGCTGTCTCCAGTTCCTGCCCCACGTGTCATTTTTTTTGTTATCATTGGGGCGGTCGCTGCTGCTATTATTGATATTATCAATAATACTATCATCATTTCCATTAATGAAAAGCCATACTTTATCTTTTTTAACATAAAACTTCCTCTATTAACTTATTTAACTTTTTTATGAAACCATTATAACATAAGATATTACTAAATACACTACAAAAAAAGAAAACTCCTTATATTTTTATTTCATCCTTTATTTAACATTAGCCCTTTAATGTTATCCCTCCCATTTTTTAGGATCAAATTTTAAATCATTAACTTTCATTTTTAAGCTCTTCAAATATGGTTCAAATTTTTTCAACAAAATAATTTTATACAAAGATAATTCTTGAGCTACTACAGGATTTTTACAAGCTATAACCATAACATAGCCAGGTAACATTGAATAAGGCTTTGATTTCCCTCTAAATTTTTCAGGTAAAATTTTATCCCAAAAATTATATAAATTAGTTTTTGTAATAGCTTTTTTTAAATGCGGATTATCCATCATAGAATTTATGACGGTATCAACTCCTTCAAAATCTGTATAGAGAATTTTTTTCATTTTATGGTACTATATTGTAATGAATTGTAATTTAGATAATATCATAAAATCTTCAAAAAAAATATTATTATTAACACATATGAATCCTGATGGAGATACACTTGGTTCTATGTGTGCTCTCTATAAAATGATTTATAATCGTTTTAAGAAAAAAGCTGATATGAACGTCGTATCAAATATCCCTTACAATTATAAATTCTTGCCTAATATTGATTTAGCCCAAAGATATTTTGATAAATCACTTGTTTATGATTTAGTTATAACTCTTGATGTTGCGGCTATAGATAGAGTTATGGATTCTAAAATATTTTTTGACAAAGCAAAATGTACAATTAATATTGATCATCACAAAACCAATCCAAAATTTGGTGATTACCAAATTATTGAACCAAATGCAAGTTCTTGTGGTGAAGTTTTGTTCAATTATTTTAAAGCAAACAATTGGGAGCTGGATAAAGAAATTGCAATATCTTTATATACTGCAATAATGACTGATACAGGAAATTTTAGATTTGAAAATACTTCATCTAATACTTTGAGGGCGGCTGCTGACTTAATTGATGTTGGAGTAAATCCTAATTCTATTTATAAACAATGTTATGAAACAAAGACAAAGAATTTTGTTTTGTTCCAAAACTATTGTGTAAATAAGGCTGTTTTTTCTGATGATAGTAAAATTGCGTATACAACTGTTTATAAAAAAGATTTAGAAAAATTTTCAGCAGGGGATGATTATACTGATGGAATTGCAGAAACTTTAAGAGCAATAGAAACAACGGAAGTATCTTTTGTTTTAAAAGAAGTAGAGGCAAAGCTTACGAAAATATCTATGCGAAGTAAAAAAACAGATGTTGCAGCCATTTGTTCAAAATTTGGTGGCGGCGGGCATACTTTTGCTGCAGGATGCACTATAAAAGCAAATATTAAAGATAGTATTAAAAAGATTTTAGATGAAATTAATTTATGAAGAAATATAGATTTAAAACACTTAGAAATATAATTAATTCTGTAGTCGAGCATGATTTTTTTGGCATGGCTGCCGAAATGGGATTTATGCTTTGTATAGGAATTTGTCCGTTATTTCTATTTTTAACAGCTCTCTTCGGTTATATTGGAAAACAGTATTTTATGCAACCAATATTTATTTTTATGCAGAATATCATGCCGCATGATGTTTTTTATGTTGTAAATACTGTATTAAATGAAGTTTTTTTCTTTAAAAAAGGCGGGCTTGTTGCAATTCTGGGTTTCTGTATTACATTGTTTTTATCAACTAATACTATGGCAATTGTGGCAAAAGGATTGAATAGAGCTTATAAAGTAAAAGAAACTCGTAACTTTTTCTATTCCAGGTTATTAGCATTAATTATGGTCTTTGTTAATACATTAGTACTTTTTTTAAGTATTACAACGATTGTTTTTGGAAAAGTTATTACAAAATTTTTGGTTGCATATTTAGGTACAACTCAACATTCAGCTGATATTATGTTATTTATCCGTTGGCCTGTTGCATTTTTAACGCTTTTTATAATGGCATATTTAAGTTATTATATATTGCCGGATTTAAGTGGAAATGAAAAATTACGTAGACATAGTGCATTCCCCGGGTCATTATTCTTCTGTATTTCTTGGCTTTTAGGTTCCTGGCTATTTTCTATTTATATAAATAATTTACATACATATAACTTTGTATATGGTACAATTGCTGGGTTTGCAGTGATGATGATGTGGTTATATTATACTTCGATCTTAATTTTAATTGGCGGAGAAATTAATTCTCAATTATATAATAAATTAGAGCGTTATCAAGAAATAAAACAAATACGGAATTCTAAAAATAATGATTGAAAGATATAAAAAATACTTGGAATTCATTGATAAATCTTTATCTAAAATGTTTAAATCACAAGCTCCTTTTATTAAATGCAAAAAAGGTTGTGCCTATTGTTGTAAAGAAGGAGAATATCCTATTTCAGAATTGGAATATGTTTATCTAATGTTATATTATAATGAGCTGGAAGAAAATATTAAAGATCAAATCAATGAAAAAATTAGTAAACTGGTAAGAAATTCCAGAACAAAAATGTATGAATGTCCTTTTTTAATAAATAATACTTGTATGGTTTATCCTGCAAGAGCTATTATATGCAGAACTTTTGGACTGATTTCTTATGATAGTAATAATAAGAAGAGAATTCCTTTTTGTGTTAATATTGGATTAAATTACTCGGATGTTTTTGATTATAATGAACATAAAGTTATTAAAAATGCTAATGATGGCACTGAACCTTTGGCTTTTAATGTTAATAGAACATTCTTGAGAGGAAATAAATTTGAAAAAGAGTTTAATTTATTTTTTGGTGAAGATAAACCTTTAATAGAGTGGCTAAAAGAAGAATTTAAATAATTTATTTTACTAGAGATGATACAAATCTGATTGAATCATCTGCTAATTCTTTGAAGAAATCTCTTGTAATTTTTGATAACGGGCGATTATCAATTTTGTCAAAAATTGCATAAATAGGATCTCCACCATTATTAAATCTCATTTGTCTATCTTGCTTATTCAAATAATATTTATGAAAACTTTCCGGAATTTCTATTGTTCCTATTGGTTTTTTATTTCTTTCTATTGCATCGTATGTTGTTGTCATTTTACTTACTCTCTTTTAATATCTCTTACATATATATAAAGTATATCGCAATAAAAAAATTGCTTTTTTAAAGTTTTTTATTAAGAAATATTAAGATTCATACAAAATAAACAATTTTCGTTATTAAGTATTTATAATGTGGTAGTATAAGTATATAGGAAGTTATCAGAAGGGAGTCTTGTATATGGCAGAACAAAAATATAGAATAGGCTTAGGGTACGATATACATAAGTTAGTAGAAGGAAGAAAGCTTATAGTCGGCGGTTTAGAAATCCCTTACGAAAAAGGTCTTTTAGGACATTCAGATGCTGATGTTTTAGTACATGCCATAATTGATAGTTTATTAGGTGCTTTAGCCATGGATGATATTGGGACTTTATTTCCAGATACTGATGATAGATTTAAAGATGCAGATAGTTTAGTGTTATTAAAGAATGTTTATGATTTAGTTCAGGCAGAGGGGTATTGGATTAATAATATTGATGCGAATATTATTGCACAGGCTCCTAAAATGATGCCATATATACCAAAAATGAAAGAAATACTTGCTCCATTATTAGGACTTTCGAAAACAGACATATCTATAAAAGCTAAAACTAAAGAGCAATTGGATGCTGTTGGAGAGAAACTTGCAATTGAAGCACAGGTTATTGTTATGTTGGAAAGAATTAATTAGTAACAAAAAAGCTTGGAAATTATCCAAGCTTTTTGTATATAATGAAATTAATTATTTCAAAGCAACAGTCATATCAGCTTCTATGCAAACTTTTCCATCTACATATCCAACACCGTGGCTTTTACAAATAGGGCCTTTGACCTTAACAAGTTCCACAACCATATCAAATCTATCGCCCGGACGAACAATGTTTTTAAATCTTACATTATCAACCCCTGCATAAAGCGTCAATTTTCCTTTATATTCAGGTAACATCATCAAAATTGGAGCAGAACATTGGGCTAAAGCTTCCAATTGTAAAACTCCAGGCATCACAGGATTCCCAGGGAAATGACCTTGGAAAAATTCTTCGTTCATAGTTAAATTTTTATATCCTTTTGCATATTTACCAGGTACACATTCTGTAATCCGATCAACTAATAAAAAAGGATATCTATGAGGTAACATTTCCATTATTTGCATAGTGTCTAAAGTGATTATTTCATCTGTCATAATAAATATTCTCCTTATATTTTTACAAGTTTATTTTTTAGTATTTGAGCAACTTTTGTATGTACAGTATGTCCGGCTTCTTTAACGAGAATTTGAGCTTTTAAGTTCAAAGGAGAAACGCCTGTTAAATACAAATCTCCTATTAAATCTAAAATTTTATGTTTTATAGGCTCGTGTTCTGAGCGTAATTCTGTTGTGTAACCAATATCTTTTAGACCAACTGTGTTATCTATAGTTACACCTTTTGCAAATCCTAGCATCTGATATTTTTTTAAATCTTTATAAAAACCAAAAGTTCTCGCTTCTATAATTTCTTGTAAATTATTATTATCCATCGTAACCCAACGCCTAGTTAAATCTGGATGATCATAATTTACACCATAAGTTATACGAAGTTCTTTATCTGGAAGAATTACAAGACTTGTCTTACCATTAAGATAATAGACAGGTTCTGAAACAGTATATAAATCCTTATTTACATCTTCAATCCCTGCTTTATTAAATAAGTCTACCCAAACTTTCGAACTACCATCAAAAATAGGCATTTCTACTTCTGAAAGATAAACATCAATAGAATCTATTCCACAAATTGCACACGCTGCAATAAAATGCTCACAAAGCATAACTTTATATTTATAGTCTCCCAATAAAGTTCTATGTTCTTTACTGCATAAAGTTACGCAATGATCTGTAGAATATAAATTTTCAATACATACATTGAAAGGTATATCAGAACCTTTTGAATAAATTCTGATATTACCACCTCTGGAAGGCTTTATTAGTACCTCGCAATTGTGGTTTTTCATTAATCCTCTACCGGATGTTTTAATTTCGGTTTTAATAGTACCCATTAATTTTCAGAAGCTCCTTCTTCAAAAGATTTTAAAAGTGGCTCGTATTTTTTGAATTTAGCTATTAAATCTCCTGCATCTTTCATAATTTTTAGTTGTTTTATAAATTCTTTTCTAGGAACAGCAGGAGCACCTACAACAATTGATTTTTCAGGGAAGCTTTTTGTTACACCGGCCTGTGCTGCAATAATTGTATCATCTCCAATGCTGATATGATCAGCTAAGCCTGCTTGACCAGCTATTACAACTCGATCTCCAATTACACAACTACCTGCAATTCCCACTTGTGAGACTATCATACAACCTTTACCGATACGACAATTATGACCTATCATAACTAGATCATCAATTTTTGTATTGTCACCGATAATAGTATTTTCTATAGTGCCTCTATCTATTGCTGTATTTGCACCAATCTCAACATTATTTCCGATTTCAACGGAACCAATAGAAGGTATTTTGAATATTACTTGTTCAATATTATTTTCTTTAATTTCGCCATCTTTTCTTGCTTGTTCAATATTGTTAGGGTTTTCAGTAACGAAGCTAAACCCATCGGCGCCAAGTGAAACGCCATGATGTAAAATAACTTTATTTCCGACTTTTACTCTGTCACCTACACATACTGCTGGATGAAAGAAACAATCAGTACCTATATTAGCACCGTTTCCAATATAGCAATTTGCTAAAATTTTAGAATTATCACCTATTTGAGCATTTTCTCCAATTACAACATTTGGTCCCAAAGAAACATTTTGTCCAATTTTTGCTGAAGGATGAACCGTTGCACTAGGATGAATTCCTGAATTGACGTGTGGGTCTTCATAAAACATTGTAATTAATTTCATCATTGCTAAACGAGGTCTTTCAACTTCAATTGTTGATAATCCTTCAATATTCACTCCGAGTGGTACTAATGCTGCGGAAGCTTTGGATTTTGATAAATTAGAAATTTCTTCTTCACTTAAAGCTAGAGCAAGAGTATTTTCATCAGCAATAAGTGGAGGAGCTATCTTTGTTATTGCTATGTCTTTTGCTTTTGTAAGCATTCCACCCGCAACTTGCGCAATCTGTTCCAATGTAAAAGTTTTCATAATACACTCCTTTATTTATCTAAACATTTTTTTATTACATTTGTTGTAGACTTTCCTTCTACAAAATCTATAAATTTTACTTTAATATTATTTTTTAAAACGATCTCTTTTTCCGGAAGAGTTTCTAAAGTATAATCCGCTCCTTTTGTATAAAAATCTGGCTTCAATTTCTCTAATAAAGCTCCAGGAGATTTTTCTTCAAATATTACCACATAATCTACGCAACTTAAAGCACATAATATTTCTGCTCTATCCAATTCATTATTTATTGGTCTATCAGGTCCTTTTATAGATTTTACCGAAGTGTCAGAATTTAACATTACAATAGAATAATCTGCTAACGCTTTTGTTTTCTGCAGATATCTAACATGACCAATATGAAGAATGTCAAAACAACCATTTGTTGCAACAAATGTTTTACCTAGTTTTTGCTGATGCTTAACAATTGATTGTATTTCGTTTTGAGATACTAATTTACCCAAGATAACTTATCTCCTTTTCATTTTGTCAATGGAAATTTGTATTTTATTCTTAATAGATTGAAAAATATCTTGATATTCTATGTTGTTATAATTTTTTTCTAAAGGCTTTTCTTTAGGTAAAATATTACTACTTATTTTTGATAAAGCTTTTTCTGATTTTTTAATTTTTTTCTCAGTAGGTTTTATTTTTATATTTTTAGCACTAATATTCAATATTTTCATATTAAAATAACCCCATTTCTATAACTCTTTTACAAATTCTAACAGTATTTAAAGCTGCTCCAATCCTCAAATTATCAGCAACACACCATAAAGAAATTCCGTTTTTGAACGCTAAATTTTTTCTGACACGACCCACAAAAACCGGATTTACTCCATTAGCATCTCTAGTTGTTGGATATTCAAATTTATCCGGATTATCAATCACCTTAACTCCATATGCACTTGATAAAATTTCTCTAGTTTCATCAGGAGAAATATCTTTCTCAAATTCGATATCAACAGCTTCACTATGTCCATTAAAAACAGGAACTCTTGCCGCAGTACAAGAAATTAAAGTATCTTCTCCTAAATGCAAAATTTTTCTGGTTTCATTTACAACTTTCATCTCTTCTTTTGTATATCCATTTTCACAAAATACATCAATTTGAGGAATTACGTTAAATGAAATTGGTTTTTTAAAACATTTATTTTCAAAAGATTTTCCTTCTAAATTAGCAACAGTATCTTCTCTTAATTCATTTATTGCAGCAAGACCAGCACCTGAAACAGCCTGATAAGTAGAAACAATCAATCTTTTAATACCATATTCTTTTAATGGTTCTAAAACTAACATTAATTGAGATGTTGAACAATTAGGGTTAGCAATAATACCTTTATGAAATTTTAGGTCGTCATCATTTACACCTGCTATTACAAGAGGAACGTCTTTTTCCATACGAAAGGCAGATGAATTATCTATTATAACTCCGCCACGTTTAACAATTTCCGGTGCAAATTTCTGACTTGTTGAACCACCGGCTGAAGCCATAACTATATCTATATTATCAAAGATTTCCGGTGTAGCTTCCTCAACGGTATATTCTTTTCCTTTAAAAGTAATTTTTGATCCTGCACTTTTAGAACTTGATAAGAATTTAATGCTTTCAAATTCAACGTTTAATTCTTCAGTAATTTTTGTAATTTCTCTTCCAACAACACCTGTTGCTCCTAAAATAGCTATTCTTGGTTTTTTCATCATTTCTCCTTTTAAAGAATATTTTCTAAACCGTATACAAAAGTTTTGTTATTAATAATATATCTAACTGCTCTTATAACACCATCCATGTAACATTCTCTATTCATAGAATCATGCCTAATGGTTAAAATTTGACCGCTCGCACCTAGTATTACTTCCTGAGAAGCAATATATCCTGGCATTCTTACAGAATGTATATGAATATTATTATAGGATGTGGCTCCTCTAGCTCCTTTTATAGTTTCAATTTCAGTACAATTTCCAGTTGTAAAATTAGTATTTTCACTAGCCATCATTAAAGCTGTTTTTACAGCCGTTCCTGACGGAGCATCTTTTTTTTGATTATGATGTAATTCTATTATTTCAGCATTATTGAAATATTTTGCTGCAATTTGAGCAAATTTCATCATAAGTACAGCACCTGTTGAAAAATTTGGAGCTATCAGGCATCCTAATTTTTTTTCTCCGGATAGTGTTTTTAATACTTCTATTTCATCATCACTTAATCCGGTTGTTCCGATAACAATGTTTATACCATTATTCAGACAAAACAAAGCATTTTCATATATTGACTTAGGCTGTGTAAAATCAATTAAAACATCTATTTTAACAGTTTCACTCGCATCTTTAATAGAAACAAATTCGCCATTAAAAATATCAATTTTTGCAACAAGAGTAAGGTCCTTAGTGGCTTTTAAAGCTTTTACAACTTCTTGTCCCATTTTCCCATTAGCACCACAGACAGCTATATTAACCATATTATTCCTCCCCTCTGTTGTAATTATACTATAAATATAAATTATTGTTATAAGAGTTGTAAATGATAAGATATTAAATTTTGTAACAATATGCATAAAGTATGTTATAGATATATAAAATGTGGAATGGTAGAAATATAATCTCTTTTCTTTATTTTCTCCTCCACTCCTTTATCTAACGTGAGTTAATGCCGCAACAGATTGCGGCTTTTTGTTTTATAAGGAAATGTTGTTGATTTTGAAATTATATTGTTTTGTATCGATTTAAACGTGTTTAATTAAAATAGAAAAAAGTGAAAATGTAAATTTTTGTAAATTTTTTTTATAAAAAGCTAAAGTTAGAAAAAAAAATGCCGATATACAGAGTATAGAACAAAAGGAAAAGGAAAAAAGGAGACAGCATTATGGGTATGTCAGCATCACAAGCAAGGTTATTAAGTCTACAAGCTAGACAATCAAATCTTGAATATCAAGGTCAACAAATTAACCAAGAAAGAAGTGTGTTATCACAACAATGTACAGCTTTATATAACAGTTTATTGGCTATGTCTGTGCCAACACCTCCTTCTACATCTGATTATACAACAATTGAGTATTCAGGTACTGATGGAGCTACAACTTTTACTTTAGGCACAGTAAAGCCTTCTGGAGATTTATATAACGTAGAAATTCAACAAAGTGCCACAGGTGCTGCAATAACAGCTAACTATGGATCTTCTGTTGTTGGTAAAGCAGGTCAAGATATTACTGTTAATCCTGTTCAGCCAAGTTCTGTTCAAGGAACAGGCGTTTACGAGGTAAAAAATAGTGAACCTTATCAAGAAGGTGATTTTTATGTTGATAATACAGAAATTTCTGGCGATACTTTAGTTAATAGTCAAGAAGATGTTTCTAATTATATGGAACGAGTTGCTGATGGCTATGTGCCGGTTGAAAAATTTGAAGCTGGTAAAACTTATGTTAAAAAGACTAGTAAAGAAGATTATGATGCCGCAGAAGATAAGTCAAAATTCAGTCATTTAAGAGAAAAACCTGAAGAGGTTACTTTGAAAATAAAATCTTCTGACTTAGGTAATTATTATGTTAGAACATCATCTGGGGATGTTGCGGCTTTATATGAAGGTTCTCCTTATGTTGTAGCAAATGATGACGGAACATATTCATTAAAGTCTTTGGAAGGTATTGAATATTTTCAACAAGCAAAAGGCGGTTCAACAACCATTACAAATCCAAATGCAGGTGATACTACTGTAGCTGGTCAAACAGTGTATGATTTTAATGAAGCATCTAAAATGGAAGAATTTTCATCATTTGATTGGGAAAAATACAGAGAAGCTATTAGAAATTCATATGGTTCAAGTGATGAAAGTATTACAGAAGATGATTTTTATGTATTTATGACAACAACTGATACAGGTACAAAGACATTACAATTTGCATTAAAATCTGATGTTGATAGTCCTGATGGATTTGCAGAAACTTTTTCTTACACTCCAAATGGTAAATATACAACATCAACTCCAACAGATAAGTGTCAATTAGAGTTTGATTCACAAGGTAGAATTACTAAGATTGGTATTCCAACAATTGATGCTACATCAGGAGAAGTTATTTCATACAGATATATTGATTTAATAGCAGAAAAAGTTACAGATGATGCAGCTTATCAAGATGCTTATAATAAATATGAATATGCTCAATATGAGTATGATAAAAAACAACAAGAAATTAATGCCAAAACTTCTATTATTCAACAAGAAGATAGAAATTTAGAATTAAAATTACAAAGACTTGATAATGAAAGAACGCAGATTACAACAGAAATAGAAGCTGTAGATAAAGTAATTAATGATAATATTGAATCCAGTTATAAGACATTTTCAGGTTAATACAATCTTTCTATTTAATATTTTATTCTGGTCGAATATGAATCGAGAGCCCCGACGAGGGGCTCTCGATTTTTTATCTGTGATATAATTATTTTATTGTATGGAGGTTTATATGAGAGTAGATGGAAGAAAAAATAACGAATTAAGAAATATATGTTTTACTCATAATTTTACAAAGCATGCTTTGGGTTCTATATTGGTTGAATTTGGTGAAACAAAGGTTATTGTTACTGCTTCTGTAGATTTAAAGAAGCCAAAGTGGATGGATGAGAATGATAATAGAGGTTGGGTAACTGCTGAATATTCTTTACTTCCTGCGTCTACAAATACTCGTTGTAAAAGGGAAAGAGAAAAAGTTTCAGGAAGGACTCAAGAAATTCAAAGATTAATTGGACGTTCTTTGAGAGCTTGTGTAGATTTAGAAAAAATGTCTGGAATGACTATTACAATTGATGCTGATGTTATTCAGGCTGATGGTGGTACAAGGACTGCAAGTATATGTGGGGGGTATCTTGCTTTAAGAGATGCGTTTGAAAAGCTTATAAAATCAGGTGAGTTAAAAGAAAATCCTATAATTGAACCTGTGGCTGCTATTTCAATAGGAATAGTTGATGGGGAAATTAAACTTGATTTAAATTATGAAGAAGATTCTCATGCTCAGGTAGATTCAAATGTTATTTTAACTAAAAGTGGTAAAATAGTAGATTTTCAAACTACTTCAGAAGGTGAACCTTATGAGTTTGATAAAATGATTGAAATATTTAAAATAGCAAAAACTGGTATTGAACAAATAATATCTTTGTATTGACGGAGGGTTATTTTGTTTGTAAACTGGTAAGTATGATGTGTGGAGAGGTTTTATATGGCAGAAAATGAGTTAAAGAGGTTTACGACAGCTAAGTTTTTAAGTTTTGCTCTTGGTTTTTTTGGTTTACAGTTTGCGTGGCAAATGAGGATAATTTTGTCAGGTCCTGTAACTGAAGACTTGGGAGCATCACCTTTTATATTTGGTTTGATTTGGTTGGCGGGACCTTTTACCGGCATGGTTGTTCAACCTCTTATTGGCGCTTTGAGTGATAAAACTACTTCTATTTTTGGTAGAAGAAGACCTTATTTACTTGGAGGTGCATTACTTTCTGCGATTGCTCTTTGGGCATTACCGAATTCCGAATATATTACAAACTGTTTGGGGGCTTTAATACATCTTCATCTTCCTGATTGGTCTGCATTGTTGTTTGCGGCTGCTATGATTTGGATTTTGGATGCTTGTGTTAATATTGCTCAAGGTCCTTATAGAGCATTAGTTCCTGATGTGGTACCTCAAGAACAACATTCAATTGCAAATTCTTATATTAGTTTGGCTATTGGTTTAGGTTCTGTTGTAGCTGCAGGAACAGCTCCATTTTTAAAATGGGCATTTAATTATCAGATGTCTATTAATGCACAGTTTATAATGGCTGCATTAGCATTTTCTCTTGGCATGTTATGGACTTGTATTGTGATTAAAGAAAAAAGATTTTTGCCTAGACAAGATGAAAATCAAGAAAAATTTGATTTTATTAAGTCTTTAAGAGATTTCTTCGCTTTATCACCTGAAGTTGGTAAAATTTGTTGGATGCAATTTTTTACTTGGATAGGTAATATGTGTATGATGATTTATTTTACACAATATTGTGTTCATACAGTTTTTGGCGTCCCTGATTTGTCTGAAGTTTCTGAAATTGTTAAGGCAAGTTATGATTCTGCAGTTCTTGCTGGTACTAATTTTTCATCTATTTGTTTTGCAATATTTAATTTAGTTTGTTTTATTGTGGCTATACCTATTGGAATACTTTCAGTAAAATTTGGAAACAAAAAAGTTCATATTATTTCAATGTTATCAATGGCTCTTGCGTTCTTAGGAATGGCCTTTTTTACAAATGTTAAAATTGTTGCTATTTTAATGGCTATATCAGGTATTGGTTGGGCTAGTATTTGTGCTTTACCTTTTGCTATGTTATCTCAGTATATAAAACCCGGAACCGAAGGTTCTGTTATGGGAATTTTTAATATATTTATAGCTGGACCTCAAGTTTTTGTTTGTACTTTGGTTTCTTGGATAATAAATAGGTGTGATTTTAAGGTTATTGGTGGCGTGAATTATCATTGGGAATACACTTTTTTAATTGGAGCTTTGTGCCTTGTTGTTGCTGCTTTAATTGCTTCTAGAGTAAGAGATAAATCTGAGGTTTTATAATGAATGAAACTACCAAGGTCAAAGGAAAGGTATTATTAATTTACCCTCCGTCTCCGGTGTTAAATAGAGAGGATAGATGTCAGCAACCTACAAAGGAATTATTAGTTATACCTCCCTTGCCACCTACTGATTTGATGTATTTAGCATCTATTTCTGAAAATTGCGGTTATGAAGCTATGATAAGAGATTATAGTCAAGGAGGAGATTTAATTTCTGATTTAAAAAGTTTTAAACCGGATTTTTTGGTTGCAAATATTGCTACTCCAACTTTTAAGTCTGATATAGACGCCTTAAAATTAGCTAAAGAAATTTTGCCTAATGTTACGATAATAGTAAAAGGAGCATCTTTTTTAACATATAATACTAATGCGATTTATGAAAATTCTTTTATTGATTATGTGATAATTGGAGAGGCGGAACTTACTTTAAAGGATATATTGGAGGGTGTTCCTAATAATGAAATTTTAGGGATTTGTTATAGAGAAAATTTTCAGCCTGTAAAAACAGAGAAAAGGCCTTTTATTGAAAATCTTGATATATTACCGTTTCCTGCAAGACATTTGGTTGATAATTCAAAGTATATAAGACCTGACAATGGTAAAATTCAAGCTGTTGTTAAGGTTTCCAGAGGGTGTCCTTATCATTGTTTTTTCTGTCTTGCAACTCCTGTTAGCGGTGCAAAAGTAAGAGTGCGTTCCGCTGAAAATATTATTGCGGAATTAAGGGAATGTGTTGAAAAATATAATATCAGAAATTTTCTTTTTTGGTCTGATATTTTTAATTTTGATAGAGAATGGACTATAGATTTATGTAAGAAAATTATTGATAGTGGTTTAAAAATTACTTGGTCTTCTAATACAAGAGCCAATACAATAGATGATGAGATGGCAAAATTTATGTATAAAGCAGGTTGTCGTCTTGTGAGTATTGGAGTCGAAAGTGGTTCTCAAGCTATGCTTAATAATATAGGTAAAAAGTTAAGTTTAGATGAAATCAGAAGTACTGTTAAAATTTTGAAGAAAAATAAGATAAAAATTTATAATTATTTTGTAATTGGTCTTCCTTGGGAAACTGAGGAAACTGTAGAAGAAACTATAAAATTTGCAATAGAGTTGGATAGTAATTTTGTTAGTTTTTATACAGCGACTCCTCTTCCAGGGACTAAATACTTCGCTTATGCAATGTTAAATAAATTAGTTGATGGGAATATGGATTTTACAAAGGCTTATTTTGAGCCGGTTGTAAAATCTCATACTTTAACAAAAGAAAGAATTTTTGAGTTGCACAAACAAGCGGTAAGAAGATTTTACTTAAGACCTAAATTTATTATAAAGACTTTATTATCATTGAGAAGTTTTGCCGAGTTTAAAAATTATTTCATAGCTGGGCTTAATTTACTTCGTCATTAGACCTGGTTCGGCATCAGAGCCTGTTATTTTCTTTCTTAATATAAAAGTAATTTTAGGAAGTGTTACAGCAAGGAGAAAGCTGCTAATGCCAACGTTTGCTAAAATGTTTGCAGATTTAACTTTTAAAGCTTTTTGGGCGAATTTTTCAATGCCACCGCTTTGTTTTGCTTGTTTGGCAAATTTTTCTATTTCTTCTTGAAATTTTGAAATTTTATTTTCATCTATAAACTCTCTTGGATCTCTAATTCTGTTTTTTAAATATTTGACTCCTGTATATTTTTCACAAAGTTTCGAAAATTTTGAATTAGGATTTTTGTCTAAAAATTCTATAATATTATCTTTTGGCATTTTAAGAGTGTTATTTTTTATGTTTTCTATAAATTCTTTATCATTTAATAGCATTGGATCTAAATTGACATTAGTTTTGAACAATTTATTTGATAAATTATCTAATCCTTTAGCTATCCAAATAGGGGCTACAAAATTTAAAAACATCATCATACTCATTTTAAAAGCCATTTCTATTTTTTCGAACTTGTTTCTTGCGGTCCCAACTCTACCAACTGTTAGCCCCCCATCAGTAATTGCCATTTTATTTACAGTAGACATATTTGCTAAAGTAGAGGTTATTCCCTTAAAAGCCGGGGTTGTATTTTCAGTTTTTAAGTCTATTGATTTTTGTATTATATTTACCCCCTCTTTAGAGTTTTCTTGGCGTTTTCTTATTTTATCAGTAAGTGCAAAATTCATTTTAGGTAGAAAATATCCCATTAAAGTAACCGGAATTGATGTTGAAAGAATAAATTTTCCTGCAAGCAGTTTTTGGTAAGTTGATTTATTATTAAGCACTTTTTCCATTTCTTTGACTTCATTTGGGGCTAAATTTTTGAATTTTTTAATATTGTATTTTAGGCCCTGATTAGAAGTTTCTTTTAATAAGCTGGAGTTAACTTTTGGGCTATAGCCCATTTTTTTTATACCCCAATTGCAAATTTTTTCCATTGCAGGAATTCCACCAAGCCAAATAATAGAGGTTCCATACTCATCAATTAATCTTTCTCTTGTAGCATTATATGCCATTTGCTTTGAATCTTTTAAGTTTTGATTATAAGTCATTGCGACTTTTGATGGAACTTCTATTCCGCAGTCACGAACAATTAACGGATAAATGCTACTGTTGTTTCCTATTGCTGATATTATATTTACTAATGACATTTAAATTTTCTCCTTTTTCGAACTCTTTACATTCTCTCATTTTAATATCCCGAAAGAGCCGAGGGGTAAAGGAGTTTATTTAGTGGAGAGAAGACACAAGACTCCAAGCCCTTTCGGGTTTATATGAGTATGATGATGTCTTTTAACTAAATATGTCATAATCAGTCCTTTTTTATTATATTATCATGGAGTAATTATTTGTAAAGTGCGATATCGTATATACGATATCGCACTTTTGGTTATAAATTATTTTAAATTTTCTTTAAAATAACAATGCTATTAGGTGCCATTGAAAGATGTTGATTAAGATTTGTTATATCATTTCTTCCTTTATTTGTAAGGTTTCCTCCACCATATTTAGCATCATCACTATTAAAAATTTCTTCCCAAGTACTATTTTGTGGAAAACCATAGTATTCATAAGTTTTATTGTGGAAGCCTGTTCCAAAATTTTTAAGTACTAAAACCTCTTCATCATTAAATTTTAATTGATGTATATGAACATTATGTGTATTATCTTTATAAGTACTTATAATATCACCTTTAGAAATCGCAGGATTTGTATCTAATAATTTTTTTAAATCTTTATTGTATTCTAACATCTGTAATGATGCGTTTTTGAAGTATCCTTCATACTTGATTCTGCCAACGATACAATCTGGACGTGCTGTTTCTTCAAGAGTGTCATAACCTTTTTCTTTAATTCTTGCATTTTTAAAATCGTCAGATTCTTGTCGAACTTTTCTTTCCCCAGTAAATTCCCTAAAGAATTTAAAATGTGATAAATCTCCTGATTCATCTCCTTGAAAATACATTTTAGGGCCGGGAGTTGTCATGAAAGTTCCTTGAGCTAATTTTTGTTTAGCAAGTGCTGTTTTAAAGGTATTAATTAAATGTTCTTTTGAAATATAAGTTCTAATGCCACAGTCATTTAATTTTTGTCTTAGTTGTTCGTCATTAAGTTTTTCAAAATCTTCTGAAACAATTAATTCAGCAAGCCTTTGAGAACTTTGTGCAGCATTTTGTCCTTTTTCACAATCACCATATCCATCAACGTTGAAAAATAAACCAAGATTTTTTGATAATATTTTTGATATAAGTCTTGTCCCGTCATTATTACCTATATTATCGTGGCTCATAACATATTTAACTCTATGTAATGAATTTTTTAAATCATTATCAAGGTCATTCATAACTTTTGGATTTATATCAAGAACTGCATCTTGTAAAGTTTCAATGTATTTAAAATCCCATTCACTGTCAAATCCAATTTCTTGCGGATAGGTATGCCATCTTTGATTTGCAATGTCATCAACGCTTTCATCAATCTTTCTTAATTCCATTTCATGCGTAATATTATATCTGCTTATATCAGTTACATTTTTTTTGTTATTTCTTCCATCTTCTGCTATTAGAAAAACTTCTGGAGCGTGTTCATTTACTTCGCCTACAATTTGCTTTAGAAGATAATCAGAATGACAGTGTTGTGTCATATCTAACCTTAGGCCATCAACTTTGAATTCTTTAGCCCACCAAAGAGCTGCATTTGCCATATAATCCCTAACATACTTATTGTTAAGTCCTTCGTAATTAAATGCACTACCCCAAGAAGTGTGTCCTGCTTCATATGGTCCGGTTTTTCCTAAATAATTTCCATCTGGACCAATATGGTTTGGAACCATATCCATTATGACATTTAAACCTTTCCCGTGTGCATAGTCTATTAATTCTTTTAGTTCTTTTGCTGAACCTAAGTTTTTATTTACCGCAAATTTGTCTACACCATCATATCCCCATTGTTTTGAATATGTACCTTCTACCGGCATTATTTCAATAGCATTGGCTATTTTGTCATTTGCTATTTTATCAATCATTGTGTATGCATTTTTGAAATCGCCTTCTTTAGATATTGTTGGAATGTTTATTTCTGAAATAACTAAATTTTCTAAACCTCTGAACTTTTCATCAGGTTTTCTTGTTATTCTTCTTGGATCTTTGCCTTCTAGCCAGTTAGTATTTTTCCATTCATAATTATCGTGATTATAAATTTCACTCCAACCATGAATATCGTCTTGTTTTTTTGAGTAAGGATCTTTAACTGTATTAATGTTATTATTTTTATCAACTACAACAAATCTATATGAAGTTCCAGCTTTAGCATCTATATTGTTAGCTTCATAAACACCTTCTCCATTATGGTTCATTGGATAAATTTTAGAATCTTCATTAATTGCTTGAGCAGTAATAACACCAGAAACAGCAGTTGCTATTTTTACTGCTCTATCATGGATATTGCCAAATTTTTTGCTAATATTACTTGCAACTTCTACAAATACTGCTTTTGCATCCGGAAATGAAAATAGTTTAAAATTAGTTTTACCTGTTTTTTCAATATAATTTGCACCCCAGCTAACATGTTCTGACCAATTTCTTTGAAAATTAGGTCTTGTATTGTTTTGCTTTTTTGAATTGTTTAAATTTAATGTCTCTACTCTTTGAATTCTCATTTTACACACACACTTTCTTTTTATACTTATATTATCCTAGCTATTCTTCTTGTTTATATCCAAATTTTTTCAGGATATTATCTTTTTTTCTCCAATCTTTCTCTACTTTTACTTCAAGCGATAAAAATACTTTTTTTTCTGTAATTTCTTCTAATTCTATTCTAGCTTGAGTTCCAATTAATTTTAAAAGATTACCTCCTTTTCCTATTAGAATACCTTTTTGGCTTTTTTGTTCACAATAAATTGTTGCATATATTTTATCTATATCTTCATTTTCTTCATACTTCTCTATTTTTATTGCTACAGAATGCGGAATTTCATCTTGTGTATTTAGTAAAATCTTCTCTCTTATAATTTCTTCTGTAACGGATCTCATACTTTCTTCAGTTACAATATCATCAGGATATAATTTTTCTCCTTCTGGTAATTTTTTTAAGATATTTGAAATTAATGTATCTTTATTTCTACCAGTTTTTGCAGAAATTCGAACAAGCGGAATATTTTTATTAAAAAGTGTTTTATAACTTATTAAATTTTCTTCTATTTTCTGCGGATTTTTAATTTTATCTAACTTGTTCATTACTAATATTACAGGGGTTTCTGTTTTATTTAAAATATTTTCAACAATCCACTTATCACCTTTTCCAGCTGGTTCTGTTCCATCCACAAGAAATAATATTAAATCTGCATCAGGAACTGCGACTTTTACTTCATCAAGTAAAAATTCACCAAGCTTATTAAGCGGGCGATGTATCCCAGGCGTGTCGACAAATATTATTTGTCCATTTTCGTCTGTTAATATTCCCTTAATTCTTTTTCTCGTAGTCTGAGCCTTATCTGTTGTTATGACTATCTTTTGACCTAAAATCTGATTCAAAAGAGTAGACTTTCCAACATTAGGACGACCTAATATTGTAACAAATCCACACTTCATATTTCTAGTATATCAGAAACATATAAAAGTAAATATAGTTTACATTTCTTAATAATATATCAATTTTGGATTTTAATATGACTTTTTATAGATATAGGATATTAAAAAAGGGATATTTATGGTCGATTTTATGAACATACAATTGCCTGCCGGTATGGTAGGCACATATAACGGAAATTTTGGAAATCCCTGGGGAGGATTATCATCATCATCTTCTTCTACAAGTTCTTCAACATTGAATGAAAGTTATGAAGATTATAAAAAACGTCTTGAAAAAGAACGTGCAGAAAAGACAAAGGCTCAAAAAGCATCATTAGAAGCCATTCAATTAGAAAAAGATAAAGACGAGGTTAAAAAAACTCTAGGTTTGGATACAAGTATAAAAAATCTAGAAAACACAAAACGTGATATTCAAAATAATATTGATAAAAAAACTGGTGAAAGCTCTGTTGTTGCAAAACGAACAAAAGATGATGGCTTTTGGACAAAAGCCGGACGTTGGCTTTCTAATGCAGGAACTGCAGTTGTAAATATTGGTAAAGGTCTTGTCGGGATAGAAAAAGACGGTTCTTGGAATTGGAAAAAGGGGCTTACAAATGCAGCAATCACAGTAGGTGCTATAGGTGCTAGTTTTATTCCTGTAATTGGTCCTGTAATTGGATATGGAATGCTTGCTGGTGGAGCTGTTTTGGGTACTATTGGTGTAGCTAAAGGTGTTTCTGAGTTAAAGAATGCTAAAACAGACCTTGAAAAAGATAAAGCTCAACAGGATATTTGTACAAATGCACTTGTTGCTGGGTTGTCAGTATTTGGTTTAAGAGGTCTTGGAAGTGGATTAAGAACAGGAGCTACTGTATCATCTTCAACTCCTGGTGTTACAATGGCTAAAGCTAGTTCTGCGGCATCAAGAACAGGTATGGTAGGTAAAACTATAGAAGCAGCTTCAAACTTTGGACGAGATATAACTGTAAATGCTTGGAGAGCAACATCTAATGCAGTAAGAGCAGATCTTGCAGCTGTTAATGCTGCTGGTGGCGGAGTTTCAGGAGCTTCTAAAGTTTGGTGGCAAAGAGTAAGTAATGGGGTTAAGAATTTTAATAACTTTAAACATAAATATGATGAAAAAATTAAGAATATGGAAGCTAAAATTCAAAAAGATATGGATGCAATTGATGCTGAATTGCGAGTAATACCTTCTTCTGAAAAAAATAAGTTTGCTTTATTAAGGGAACAAAAATGTATATTAAATCAAAATAGAATGGAATTAAGAAAATTAAGTAATATAAAATCAAAAGCTGATTTTGATAAACTACTTACTGAAAATTCTTCTACAAGAATGATTGATAGAATGAAAGGATATTCTCAAGATGCAGCAGGTAATTATAAAATAGGACAAGGAAGTATTAGTCAAGCAGAATACAAAACATTTATGGATAGTATGTTAAAGACTCAAAAAGCTTATCAAAAGGGAATGAATGAGATTGTAAATTTGAAAACAGCTTCAATGAGAACATTAGCGAAAGATCCTACAATGAATGCAACAGCTTTAAATGAATATGTTCCGAATGCAACTCAATCTTGGTCAATGTGGAAACCTTCTACTTATGGAAAGAATAAATATCAAATTGCAATCGGTGGTGATAATCCAGGATATGGTATGAGATTAATGAAAGCAACTTTGAAACGTCCTGAATTATATGCTGTAGCATATGCTAATCAAATGATTGTGCCACAGTATTCAACTCCATTTTTCTTTGGACAAGAATTCTCTAAAGAAGAAGTAAAAGATCAATTAGCTGCTATAGAAGAGAACTTAACTTCTTATCAAGAAGTTGAAAAAGCCATTAATAATGCTAAAACAAAAGAAGAATTAGCACAAATAGTTGCACAATTGTCTGCACAAGAAGAAAAACAGAATGAAGTAGCTACAGCATAGTTATTTTGTAGGGGATAAAATTACCATTTCACAATTCTTGCAATCAAATTTAAGCGGGAATTTTATTCCTTTTTCATCAACTAAAACTAGCTCTTGAGGAGTTTTGCAAATTCCGAGAGCATATTTTATGCAATGCTTGGTTCGCATAATTTCCACTTGGCGATTTGGTCTTGTTTTTTCAAAAGCAGGTTCTAAAATTTTACAATTACATTGATTATAAAAATTTTGAGCATCTTTATTATAAACATTGCCCCTATAATCAAGCTCTTTTTTATAAAAATCCGTGTATTTCCGCTCTTTTTGGACTTCTTTAGGATAATTAAGAAGTCTTTTTTGCATAAGTTTTTCAAATAAATTGCGTCTTAATTTATTTATTTCGCTTACAGGCATGAAAGGTATTTCTGAATTTATTTCAATATTTTCTATATAGAAATCACTATCACCAGTTTTAGAGAATTGTTTTATGAAAGTTTCTTTCATTTTCTCAGGATTTTTTGCAATTTCATTTAATTCTATTTTTTCTACAATAGAAATATTATTTTCATCAATAAGTTCAATTTGTCCATTTTGAACAGTTATATTTACCCCAATTTGTCTTTTTAGGGGTAAATCAATTTTTTTTTCGAAATCGACGTCATTGTTTCTAAATATCTTATCTCCAATATTTATTTTTACTTGTTTATTTGGATATATTCTATCATCTTCTACTTTATTTACTAAGAAGCCATTATCTCCAAAAACAAGACCATCTTGAGGGTGAAGATCTTTATCGGTATTTATTCTTATATAGTTATTTTTTACTTCGATGACTTTGCCTAAATATTCTCCTTGAGATTTAGGAGATGTAAAATTGAAACATTCTTTTCTTTTTTCAAGAAAATAATCCGTAAATCCTCTATTAAAACTCTTTTCAGGGTTTGGCTCAAATGGGTAAATAGATTTTCCTGATGATATTTTTTTAGAATACTTATCAAGCTCTTTTCTATAAAAAGCAACTATGTTTTTAACATAGTTTATATCTTTTAATCTGCCTTCTATTTTGAAAGAAAATACTCCATTATTAAGCATTGTTTTTATATGCTTAGAAGCATTAAAATCTTTAAGTGATAATGCATAGATATTTTTTGCAAGAATTTTTCCTAAAGTAGTTTCAACAGTATATTTTTTTCTGCAAGGTTGGGCACATTCTCCTCTATTTGCGGAGCGTCCTCCGATAAATTCGCTTAAATAACATTGTCCGCTATAAGAAACACATAATGCACCATGAACAAATGCTTCTAACTCTAAATTAGGGCATCTTTCGTGAATTTTTTTTATCTTTTCTAAAGATAATTCTCTTGCAAGAACAACTCTTGAAACTCCAATTTTATTGAAGAATTCAAATTTTTCAATATCTCGATTGTCGCATTGAGTACTCATATGTATAGGAATATTTATTTTTTTATCTATACATTTTTTTAATAATCCCATATCTTGAATTATTATTGCATCAACTCCTATATTATCAAGATTTTTTATTAAATCAAAAGCTTCTTTTAATTCTTTATCATCAAGTATTGTATTTATTGTAATGAAAACTTTAGCCCAAAATTTATGAGCATAATTTACAACTTCTTTAATATCATTTAAAGAATTGGAAGCATTTTTTCTTGCCCCAAAAGAATTTGCTCCAATATATACAGCGTCAGCCCCAGCATCAATTGCAGCTATTGCAGTTTCTTTGTTTTTAGCAGGTGCAAGAAGTTCTGATCTAATCATTACATTTACCGCATTTTAAAAGTTTTGAAAAGAACGATAAGAAGTTTCCTTCATTTTCTGATTTTTCTTTGTATGTGTCATAATTTTCTTTAACAAAACTGCTTCTAGGATCAATTGTTTTAAGTCTTTCTATATAATCAAAAGCACCTCTATTATCCCCAATTGATTCTCTAAATTCTGCTAATTTTTGTAGTGCTGTTTTATTATTAGGTTCAACATCAAGTAATTTTTCATAAAATTCGGAAGCTTTAGTTTTGTCACCTTCTGTTTCTAATAAAACAGCAATTGTTTCTATTAAATCTGCATCTGAATCATTAAACCGATAGGCTGTCATATATTCATTTAAGGCAACATCTTTTTCACCTCTTAAAATATTGTATTTACCCCAATTTATGTGTTCGTTAAATGAGTCATTTTGTTTTTCATAAATTAAAGCTCTCATTTGATATATTAATGGAGAATTTTTATCAAATTTCGCAAAATCATCAATTGCTTTGAATGCTTCATTAAACATATCTTTTTGAAAATAATATTGAGCTAATAGAGAATAAAAAACTTTTTCTTTTTCGAAGACTGTTTTGTTTTTCATTAAAAGCTCATAACCTTCTTCATTTTTATCCATATCAAATAAAGCTCTTGCTTTTGTTAAATCGCTTTTTGTTATTTCAAAAGCTTTTTGGGGTTGAGAATTTCTAATATAGTATCCAGCAAGAATCTCATCAAATTCATCAGTGTTTCTTTCTTTTTTCCCTCTTTCAAGAATTTGAATGGCTGAAACTAATCCTTCTGTTTTTTCATACAATTCTGCAAGTTTTAAAAATATTATAGAATTTTTTTCATCATAATCTGATATTTTTAAATATTCATCTATTGCTTCATTTAATTTTCCTTGACCTTCACAAAGTCCTGCATATAGATATCTCGCAGGTAAAGCTTCTTCAGCATCTTTAGCGTGGTCTATTGCTTTTTTATAATCATTTTTAGCATGGCTCATTTGTTGTTGAAGGGCGTGCAAATTACCTCTTAAAAGGTAATATTTAAATCTGTCTTCATTAGCAAAGATATCAATAAGTTGTTCATGAGCTAAAATATTAGGAGGATCAAGTTCTAAAATTTTTGCGTAGTAAGTTTTAGCGTCATCTTTTTTTTCAAGGATAAGTGCTAAATGCCCAAGCTTAGTTAATAAGTCAATACTATCTTGTTTCTTTTCAAATAATTTTTTATATTCGGCATAAGCTTCTTCATATTTTTCTTCTTGTTCTAGTTGTTCTGCTAAAGTCATATATTTCTCCTAATTAAATTTGTTTTGAGCAATGGCTATACCTTCTTTAAAATAGCAATCAATAGCTTCTTTCGCTTTAGAAATTGTTGTTTTTAAAATTTCTAATTCTTCTTTTGAAAAATTTTGTAACACAAAGACTTCTGAAGGTATATTAGGCTGTGGACCAATACCTATTTTTAATCGGGCAATATTGTTGGTCCCTAAGTGTTTGATTATGGATTTTATACCGTTATGCCCGCCATCAGAGCCATTTGCTCTAAATCTTATTTTACCTAATTCTAATGAAAGATCATCATATACTATTAAAATATCTTCTATAGCGATTTTGTAATAGTCCATAACAGCTCTGACAGCTTCTCCTGAGAGGTTCATAAATGTAGTCGGTTTAATGAATAGGAAGTCATTGTAACCATCTCTTAAATTTGTCATAAGACTTTTTAAGCGTGTATTTTCTCTAAAATTAAGGTTAGAATTAAGAGCAATGCTATCTACTAACATAAAACCAACATTATGCCTTGTAAAAACGTATTTGTCTCCAATATTCCCTAATCCGACTATTAATTTCATTTTATTTAAATCGCCTCATGTTTTTCATCATCTGATGGGCTGTTAATTTCGCACCTGCAGCACCCATTTTTCCCATTAAACTGCCCATATTCTTTTTAACGTCTGAAAAACCTTTCATAACTTGTCGCATTTGTTCAAATTGGTTTATAAACATATTTACATCATGTAAAGGTATTCCAGAACCTTGTGCAATTCGTTTTTTTCTTGAAGAATTCATAAGTTCCGGTTTTTCTCTTTCTTCAGGTGTCATACTTTGAATAAATACTTCAATACGCTTGAATTGTTTTTCTCCTTCATGAGAGATTTTTTGTCTGTCATCTTTAGACATTTTTATCCCAGGAATCATTCCCAGTAATTGATCCATTGAGCCAAACATTTTCATTTGAGATTGCATTTTAAGAAAATCATTGTAAGAAAATTCTGCCTTTGCCATCTTTTTTTCCATTTCTTTGGCAGTTTTTTCATCAAAAACTTCTTGAGCTCTTTCAACAAGAGAAACTATATCTCCCATTCCTAAAATTCTGGTTGCCATTCTTTCAGGATAAAAATCTTCAAGAGCATTTAATTTTTCTCCTGTACCAGTAAGTTTTATAGGTTTTTCTGTACAGTAAACAACACTTAAAGCAGCACCGCCTCTTGAATCTCCATCAAGTTTCGTTAAAACTAAACCTGTAATATCAAGTTGTGCATTAAAGTTTTCTGCTACATTGACGGCTTCTTGTCCTGTCATTGAATCAATTACAAGAAGTTTTTCACTGGGGTGAAATATTCTATCAATTAAAAGTAGCTCTGCCATCATTTCTGTATCAATCTGCAAACGACCTGCCGTATCAAGAATTAGGGTATTAAATCCTTTTTCTTTGGCATAATTTATGGCATTTTCTATTATAGATTGAACATCTTTAGAATTTTCTTCTGAATAAACTTCGACTTCAATTTGTTCTCCAAGAGTCTTTAATTGTGTTATAGCTGCAGGGCGATAAACGTCACAGGCTACGAGTAGCGGGTTGCGTTTTTCTTTTTTTAATTTTACTGCTAATTTTGCAGAAGATGTTGTTTTTCCACTACCTTGTAATCCAAGCATCATTATTAAATTGGGATGACCTGAAAAATCTAAAGGTTTTACTTCTTTGCCCAATAGTTCAATAAGTTCGTCGTGTACAATTTTTACCAGTTGTTGAGAAGGGTTTACACCATGTAATACATTCTCACCTTCAGCTTTGTCTTTTATATTAGAAATAAAAGCTTTAACAACTCTTAAGTTAACATCTGCTTCTAAAAGAGCTCTTCTGATTTCTCTAAGAGCATCTTGCATATTATCTTGTGTAAGCTCTTTTTGTCCTGCAGTTTTAGCTATAATATCTTGTAATCTATCTGATAGTGAATCAAACATTAATTATTCCCCTGTATATCCGATACAAGGTTAAGGATAACATAAAAATAAAATTATGAGAATATGCTAAAAGTTCTCTCAACGTTATCATTTCTTACAGATTCAATACCTTTAATCATTTCATTAATAGCAGATTGTTCTGTTTCCAAATCTTGCATTCTAGTATCAATGCGACTTTCTTTTTCATTGATAATACTTTTTTGGTATTCGTATTCTGCTAGAGCTTCATTAGCTGCATCAGAATCATTTACAGATATTAAATAATCAAAGTTTGAGGCTATTGAACTGTCGTATTCATAAATTGTCTTACCATCTTCGTCAGTATCTGTATTTACAGTCGTTATGAAATATTGGTTGTTTTGTAGCATTTGGTTTAAATAATCATTGTCTGATATTTGGTTATTGTATTCCCATCCGTTTTCAGCAATAGCATTAAAAATGCGATCATAGAATGCTACTTCTGTAGCATTTGCCGCGGTAAAGACTTGATTGTTATTATCTAGTGCAGTTTGGTACTCTTCTTGTGCAGCACTATATTCGCTTTGCCAAGCAGGATATTTATTATTTTGCCAATCTAAGTATGTAGAAGAATCTTTATCTCTCCAGGCATATTCCATTGTTCCTCTTTCGTTTTCTTGAACACTGCCGCCTGCTTCTTCGTATTTACCAAGGATTAATTCCAAAGCTTTTGATACATCTAAATTATAACTTGAATCTTTTAATCTGAGCGGACTGGAATCACTTTCTAGCAGATCTTTTGATTTTTCTGAATTGGAGCCTATGTTTACAGAATATTCATCATAAAAAGCACTGCAAGCTGAATTAAATGCTTCTTGGTCATTCTCTGATAAAACATTTCCCATGTTTGTTTTTAATTCATTTATAAAAGAACTAAAACTAGATGCAGCACTTGTACTATCTCCTAAATTAAGAGTTCCCCCTTGGGAAATATTTATTCCGGAAATAGTTCCTGCGTTTGCTAAGAAGCTGCTTGCACTATCATAATTGACAGGTTCTTCTGGTTCTGTCCCTACTAAGTTATTTAAATTTGTAGTTGCATTTTCTAAAGCTTCACTAGTTTCATTTGCTTTTTCAATTTCCTCTGCTGTGATATTTGGACATAAACTTGCAAGAATTTCTGTTCTTACGGATTCATAGTCCCCACCAGCTGCTCCATTTGCTGAAATCATTTCTGCATACTTTTTATAAGTGCTGTCAATCATTACAGCTCCATTTGTGTTTGTTAATAAATACGGAGTATTATTGTTTGTACTATTAGGTTTCATTAAAGTGTTATAACTTAAGTCAACATAATTAGCTCCGGAATTAGTTGTCCATTTGAAAACTTTTGAGCTTAAAGCGTTTTGATAATCTTTTGTAACACCTTTCATTTCTCTGGTTAATGACATTTTTTCAGCAGATAAGCTTTGTAGTTGCCTGCCGATATCATTTTTTCGGCCAGTCAACTGTAAAAGTCTAACTTGTGATGCTGCCATTCCCATTGTTCTGCTTTCCTTTATAAGTTTCCCTTTAATATGTTTTACGGCTTTTTTTATGTAAAACTTTAATTAATGAATTAAATTGTTACAAAATTTAACAAAAATAAAAAGCTACTCGAACCTAATTCCGAGCAGCTTTTTATTTAATTTCTTTTTTTATTAAAGATGTTTTTCAATATTTGTTATTATTGATGATTTAGGCATTAAGCCTACCATTCTTTCAACTACGGTTCCATTTTTAAATACAAGCAATGTAGGAAGACCACTAACTTGGTATTCCTGTGCAGCTTGAATGTTTTCATCTGTGTTTATTTTAGTAAATTTTACTTTATCTGATAATTCAGCTTCAACTTCTTCTAATATAGGAGCTAATTTCCTACAAGGACCGCACCAATCTGCATAAAAATCTACAATTGTTAATTGGTTATTGTTTATTACTTCTTCATTGAAATTTGATGAATTGATATGTTTTACCATTTTATTACTCTCCTTATAAAAATTTTGTAATTCAATATTACCATATATTCTTTATTTATGCTATTATTCTGTAAGAGGGGTCTATTTAATAAAAAGGACAATATAATGCCGAGAAAAAAAGAAATAGAAATAGTATTAGATACGGAAACTACAGGTTTAGATTATACTAGAGAAAGAATTATTGAATTTGCAGCGGTAAGATTAGAAAATGGGAAAATTAAAGATGAGTTTCAAACATTGATTAATCCTCATCAGCATATTAGAAAATCCAGTATAGCGATTCATGGAATAACTCAAGATATGGTAGAAGATGCCCCTTCTGAAGAAGAAGTTTTACCTAAAATTTTAGATTTTATTGGTGATTATCCTATAGTGGCTCATAATGTAATTTTTGATTATTCTTTTTTGAATGAAGCAAAATTGAGAGTTATGGGTGAAAAGTTGGAAAATCCTCGTATTGATTCTCAGGCTATGTTTAAAGAAATAGCTCCGGATCTTGAATCTCACGGTTTGGAAGCTTTAACTCATCGCTTTAATGTTGAATTAAATAATCATCATAGAGCTATGGCTGATACTATGGGATTAGCTCTTGCTTATCCGAAATTGAAAAAGTTGTATTTACAAAGGCTTGATTGGCAAAAGAAGCAATTAGACAATGTAGATTATTTGTTTGACAGATATTTGAGAATTCAGCAAAGTATTGCTACAATGCAAGCAGAATTACAAGATTTAAAATCTGTTTTTAAGTTGCATTTTGAATTAGGTGGGGAACCTTTAGTTGCTGAAACAGGTGAGATGATGATTTATCAGTCAAAGCAATCTTTTGGGTATGATTTAGCTGATATAAAGAATGTTTTGGAAGATATCGGAGCTTTGGAAAAAGCTGTTAAAGTTAATAATGGATTTGTTGACAGACTTTGTAACGGTTTGAGTTTGTCTGAGGAATATAAGCAAATAATTAAAGATGCTCGTCAAGAACTTTCTGAAACTCGTAATATTCAAGTTATAAAGCCATGCAAGCAATAAATTTAAAAGATATACCTCAAGAATTGATTGTTAAGGTTGAAAAGCTCTCAAATCTCGGCTTTGGTATTGTTAAAATCAATGGGTATGTTATTTTTGTTGAAAATGCTTGTCCCGATGATGAATTAAAAATAAAAATTATTAAAAAAAATAAGAATTTTGCTAATGCAGAAATCGTTGAAATAATTACTCCATCTGCTTATCGTATAAAACCTTTATGTCCTATGCAAAAGGTTTGTGGTTCTTGTCAAATACAATTTATTGATTATCAATATCAATTAAAATTAAAAAAAGATATTGTAGCCGATACTATGAAAAGTATTTATGGGTATGATATAGAAGTGAGAGATGTTGTTCCAAGCCCCAAAGAATGGGGATATAGGCATAAAATACAATATCCAATTAGTGAAACTAAGAATTCTAAGAGAATTATTGCAGGGTATTATAAACCAGCAACACATGAGCTTGTTAATATTAAGTATTGTCCAATTCAACCTGAATATTGTGATAAGATTATTGATTTTATCAGAATAAAAGCTCAGGAAATTGGAATATCAGGTTATAACGAAAAATCTCATAGCGGAGTTTTAAGACATGTTGTTATAAGGACTTCAGAATTTTCTCTTAAAAATCTTGTTGTATTGGTTATAAATGATAGTTTTGCTAATGAAAAAATTAAGAGTTTAGCACAAAAAATTTATTCAGAATTAGAAAATATTTCAGGTGTTTGTGTAAATTATAATTCTAAGAAAACTAATTTAATTTTGGGTGAAAACACGGAATTAATTGTTGGAGAGGATTTTGTTGAAGAAAAACTTTGTGATAGAGTTTTTAAAATAGGTGCTAAGACTTTTTTTCAGGTAAATCCATCCAGTGCAAATAATATTTTTAATTATGTAAAGGATTATATTAAAAATAATTTTGAAAAACCTACAATTCTTGATGCCTATGCAGGGATTGCAACATTTGGTATTTGTCTTAGTGATGTTGCTAAAAAAATAACTTCAGTTGAGCAGGTAAGAGAATCTATTGATTATGCAAAAAGAATTGTAGGAGAAAATGGTATAAAAAATATAGACTTATACTGCCAAGATGCTGCAAAGTTTTTTGAAAAAGAATTGAATAATAATTCTTCTAAATATGATATTGCAGTAATTGATCCTCCAAGAAAAGGCTGTACTAAAGAATCCATTGATTATTTGCTTAAGCTTACTAAAAAAATGATTATATATGTATCTTGTAATCCTGCAACACTCGCAAGAGATTTGAAAATTTTTAAAGAGAATGGTTGTAAAATTGATTTTGTTCAGCCTTTTGATATGTTTCCGCATACTTATCATATTGAAAATGTTGTTTTAATAAATTTATAAGCAATGTAGAAAATTTTAATTGTAACGAAATAGTAATAAATAATTGAATAATAAGTATATAAGAGTTATACTTGAAGTAGATATGTGTACTAATCCTAAGGATATGTAGTTAGTATGTCGAAGTATATAGAAGAGTTACAAACATATAGGGTCTCAACTCCTTTGCCTGCTTGGGTTTTGAGTAGTCGGGGGGGGGGGTAATACTCTATCTATAAGTTTTTTGACAGTTTTAAATAGTAAAAAAAGAATCATCTTGCTTTTAGAAAGTGGGGTGATTTAGTGGCGTTAACAATCAACACAAATCTTTCCAGTATAATAGCTCAATCATCATTAAAGAGTTCTACATATTCTTTAAATCAAGCAATTGAGAGAATGAGTACTGGTTTTAAAATAAATCATGCAAAAGACAACGCTGCGGGGTATTCTATAAAAACAAATTTATTGACAAAAATAAATGCCTATAGTGTGGCAGAAGAGAATGCAAGCTTAGGATTAGAAATGGTATTGACTGCATCAAGCTCATTGTCTATGATGTCAGATTTAACATCTCGTTTAAGAAGTTTAGCAGAACAAGCACATAATGGCACGTATGGTGCAGATTCTATGAATGCTATTGATTTAGAGGCTCAGTCTATAATAACAGAATTATATAGAATAAAGGAAACCGCTTCATATAATGGTATAAAATTGTTTAACGATTTTAATAATACTGTTCCGACTTTTGCTGACGGTAGTCAATTAGTACCAAATGCTCAAGGATTTTTGAAAGATATAGCAGTGAAAGATACTAGTACAATGGACAAGTTATCTGATGTAGATCCTAATATTGAATTAACAGGAGGAACATATTCAATATCAACAGAAGCGGAGTTGGTGAAATTAGCTCAAATGGCAAATGCAGGTAAAATAACAGGTAGTTGTGAGTTTGTTTTAGCAAACGATATTGATATAAGTAATTATTGTAAATCAAACCTTGATTCTAATGGAGAAGGAGGCTGGAAACCGATAAGTTTATATAATAATTTTATTTTTGATGGAAATGGGCATACTATATTGGGTTTGTATATAAATAAACCTTCTGCAAATAATCAAGCTTTGTTTGTTGGCATGGGAAATATAAAAAATTTAGGATTAGTCGAGCCTAGTATTATTGGAAATATTTCCGTAGGAGCATTGTCTGGAACTAGTTGGATAAGTTTTGAAAATTGTTATGTTTCTGGGGGGAGGGTGAAAGGGATAAGTTTTGTGGGTGGTTTGGCATCTAATTTGGATAGTGTATTGGTGAATAGTTGTTATACATCTTGTTCTGTTATTGGAGAAGTTGATGTTGGAGGTATCAGTGGTGGTGGTAAAATATCAACCATAATTAATAGTTATACAAATGGAGATGTTTCTGGGAATATTAATGTTGGAGGGATTATAGGAGGTGTTGATAAAAATTTTGTTTGTGGAATTCAAAAAAGTGCTGTTTATGGTGTTGTTTGTGGGCAAAGTAAATCAGGTATTTTTGTAGGAAATATGAATGGTAGTATTTCGAATTGTTTTTATAATGTAAATGTGAATAAAGATTATGGAATAGTTGGTGAGAATTCACCAACTACAAAGATAACAAATGTTTTGGGTATAAATTTTGGTGCAAAAATTGGATTACAAGTTGGTATAGATTCTTCTTCTAATAGTCAAATAAGTTTTGAGGCTTGGTTTGCTTTAGATAGTTTAGATAGATTGAAGAGTAATAGTATGTCAGATGAGAATGTTTTTAGGTACATAGATAATATTCTTACACAGATAAATGAGAAGCAGACCGAATATGGGACAGTACAAAATAGATTAGAAAGTGTTTTAGAGCAGATATCAATATCATACGAGAATTTATTATCAACTCATTCTACAATAAGTGATGCCGATATTGCGGAGGAAAGTAGCGAATATATAAGGAATCAGATATTGCAGCAGGCAAGTGCTACATTATTATCAACAGCTAACCAAAACCCAAGTATAGCATTACAGTTGTTGTAGGTTAGTGACTAGTGAATAGTGAATAGAGCAAGTAGGGTGCAATTCTTTGCACCCTACTTACTTACTTTTATGGGGGGCATTTCACACCTTCCCCAATGGGGGAAGGTTGGGATGGGGAGTTGTTTAAGAGTAGAAGAGGATAAGTTTAGAAGGAGTTTTGTGTTTTCCCCTCCCCTAGAGGGAGGGGGTAGGGGGTGGGGTTTGAAAAAGGTGAAGCATAGTAAGGTGCAAAAAATTGCACCCTACCCACTATAAACTTAGATATTTTTCTAGCAAAGATATCATTTCTTTTTTTGTGAGATTTGGCAAAATTTCTTTTATACAAGTAATACCTTCTATTTTTTCGTTGAATAAATTCTCTAAAAGCTCTTTATTATAATCATATAAGATAGAGCCGTGTTGTAAGATATATCCATTTTTTCGACATTGAGCGGATCCTATAAGTTTTTTCCCTTTATAGCATACATCTGCTCCTGTTGAAATTAACATACAATAATCAAAATTTGTGGAAATTTTTTTATTTTCTCCAAAGTCCAAATTTATCCCTAAATCTTTAAAAAAATCTATAAAAATTCTTGAAAGATATTTATAGGATTCTACAACGCTTTCTCCATTAGGAATGAGATCTATTGGAGTGACTATACAATACGTTATTTCATTATCATGTAATAGCGCTCTTCCGCCTGTTAATCTTCTTACTACGTTGATATCAGTAGGCATAGAAAACTCTTTTTGATTTCTTCCAAGAGAAACGCACATAGGCTTCCAGCCATATAAACGAATTAAAATATCGTTAGAATTATTTTTTATCGAGTTTTCAAGAATATCAGAATCTATTTTCATATTCTCAAAGCCTGAATTTATACTATAGCCTAAATATTTCATTCTCTTTCACGAGCTTTCTTTAATAGTGCATCGTCACTCGTTCTATCTGCTAAAGGCATTGGAATAAATAAATCTTTGTATCTTCTTATTGCATATTGATCCGTCATTCCTGAAATGTAATCTGTTACAATTTGAGGAATTTCTTCTTTTGGATAATAATTCTC
The DNA here is from genome assembly GCA_944325545.1 of Candidatus Gastranaerophilales bacterium. GTDB lineage: Bacteria > Cyanobacteriota > Vampirovibrionia > Gastranaerophilales > Gastranaerophilaceae > CAG-196. The sequence goes on from CALVAM010000010.1 coordinate 35,185, forward strand.
AAGCATTTCTGTATAATATTCAAATAGGGATTTTATTATATTTCTTGATTTTTTTTCCTCTGCTTTTGCAATAGGATCTAAATATACATTATCAAACATCCAAGTTCTTAATTTCGTAACATAGAACCAACCTTCTTCTGACATAGAAACTTTTGGATTGTCTTTTGAATTTTGTATTACATCGGAAATCATTTTCCCTAATCTTGTTGACTGGTTAGAAGTGAAATATTTCATACAGTCCTCAGGAAGGTCTTTTTCACTAATAATGCCTGCTCTTATTGAGTCTTCAATGTCGTGATTGATGTATGCAATTTTATCCGCATATTGAACTACTTGTCCTTCAGGAGTTTTTGGTTTGTATCCCCAAGTGTGCGTAAGGATTCCTTCGACAGTTTCTTTGCATAAATTCATGTCTTCGATAACTTCTACGACTCTTACACTTTGTAGATTATGATGAAATCCATTCGGTAATAACTCATCTAATATTCCCTCTCCACAGTGACCAAAAGGCGTATGCCCCAAATCGTGTCCTAAAGAAATTGCTTCAACTAAATCTTCATTAAGCTTTAAGGCTCTTGCCATTGTTCTTGCAATTTGAGAAACTTCTAAGGTATGAGTTAATCTGGTTCTAAAATGGTCATTATATGGTGATAAAAAAACTTGAGTTTTATGTTTTAATCTTCTAAATGATTTTGAATGAAGTATTTTATCTCTATCTCTTTGAAATTCTGTTCTTATTTCAAATTCTTCATTACGTTTTCTTTTTCTACCTTTCGAATTAAGACATTTAGTTGCGTATGGACTTAAATTTTCTAGTTCTTTATGTTCTAATTCTTCTTTTATTGTATTAAATGTAGTCTTCATAACAAAATTATACATAAAATATTTGTTTTTGAATAGTTTTGGATTGTTTTTTTCTTATAAATAGGGTATTATGAAAGAATAGTAAGAGGAGCTGGAGTAGATGGAAACTTTTTTTAATGCAGAGTTTATAATTAGATTGTTTATGGCTGTTGCTATGGGGTTTTTGCTCGGTTTAGAAAGAGAATTGACTAATAAGTATGCAGGATTAAGAACTCATATTTTGGTTTGTTTAGGGGCTTGTATATTTACTTTACTTTCAATTTATGGTTTCCCAACATTTGCTCAAGGTGATAACATAATTGTTGATAATGCTACAGGTATAAGAGATACTTCTCGTGTTGCAGCTCAAATTGTTACGGGTATTGGTTTTATTGGTGCGGGGACTGTGTTGAGAAATGGACCGATGGTTTTTGGGTTAACTACTGCTGCTACTTTGTGGATTGCTGCAAGTATTGGTATGGCTTGCGGTGCTGGGATGTTTGGTATTGCAGTTATTGCTACTGTTTTAAGTGTGGCAGTACTTACTCTTATTAGAATTTTTGAAAGACAGTTTTTACCTTCAAGTGGTAAACAAATTAGACGTTTTAAGATAGTTATTTATTGTGATAATGATGATGTAAAGAAAATATATGATTTTTTAACGTCTAAAGTTGATACTATGTTGGATTTTTCTACAAAAAAACTTATTGAAAATAATGAAAAATCTAAAATATCATCTATTTTTAATTTGAATAATAAAAAGGCTGTTAAAGATTTGTATAATAAACTTAATAATCTTGCGAAATTAGATTCTATAACATTACAGGAAATTAATGAGTAAAGTTGTTTTAAAAAAATCTAAATCAAAAATTATTTTAGAATATTTTCGGACGGTTGCGATTTCATTTTGTGTTGCCCTCTTTTTTACTGTTTTATTAGCATTTCATGCTCGAAGTGAGATGATTAAAAATTTGTATTTAAGTGCGGAAGAACAAAATAAACTTGATAAGCAAGTAGCAATGAAATTAGTTCAAGAAGCTGATTTTACAAAAGATTTAAATCGTAAAAAATATACTATATGCATGCAGGTAGGTAATATTTATGAGATGGCAGGGCAATATAAAAATGCAGAATATGCTTATAGGGTAGCTTTAACTAAAACTAAATCTTCAAATTATATGCCGTATTATGCTTTAATTAGAGTTTTAGTTTCTCAAGAAAAATTTATTGAAGCAGAAAATATTATTAAATCAATACAAGATTTAAAATCTTCTAAATTAGTAAAATTTAAAACACGTTCGTATATAATTATTGGTGATAAATATTATTCGATTGGAAAATTTTTAAGTGCTGCTAAAAATTATGAAAGAGCTAATTATTATTATAATAGATTTAAAATAAAAGATAAATTTGTAGAAGAATCAATAAAAGCTCGTATAGTAAATGCTTATGTTCAAGCAGCTGATGTTATGGTAAAAAATAATTTATGTAAAGATGCGGTTATATTTATTGAAAAAGCTAAACAATATGCTCCTGATGATTTTGAAATTCAGTATAAATTGGCGATTTTGTATTCTGATTTAGATCCCGTAAAATCTTTAAAATATTTTGAGCCTTTATTAGAAAAACAGCCACAAAATGTTGATTATAGTATTTATAATAAAGCTCTTATGAAAGCTGCTAATATTTCTGATTTGGAAGGTGATTATACTTTGGCTAAATTATATAGATATAAAATATATTCTACAGATGTTTTTGTGAATAGAAAAGTTGTTTATAAAAATGATATAGAAACTATCGTGACAGCATTTAATGTAAAGAAACTTTGGTTTAAATATAAACTTAATGCTAAATATAAATTTAAAAATGTTTCAAACAGTGATGTGCAAAAACTTTATGCAGAATTTGTATTACGTCAAAATGATAAGGAACTCGAAATTGTTAAGAAAAACTGTGCCTCTAAAGTCAGACCGTTTTTATCGAATGGCGGTGAAACTTTAGAAATTCCTGTTGTTTTTGGCAAAAATATTTTTACAAAAAAAGAGTTAGAACAATATTATATTGATATTTATTTATATAAAGATGAAAAATATAAAACTCATGTCTTTACGATGAAAGTTCCTGTTAAAAGTTTTAAATTACAATAATTTATTTAATATATCTTAATTCAACCTGTGTATTAACACTTTCTGATGGGTATTTGTCAGGGAGCGGTTTATATGGGCTTCCACTTTTAACAGCATTTAAAACAGAAGCATTAGCTTTTTCGTTTGTTGAATTTACAATTGTCGGTTCTGTTATTTCGCCATTTTTTTTGACTCTAAATTGAACTGTAACTTCATAATTACTTTCTGCTTGATAAGGTGTCCAATTCTTATGAACTGCATTTGGTAAATAGTTAAAATATTGGTTTAAATTCTCAAACGGACTTTCTTCTGCTATTACGGGTAATATTAAACTTAAACACAATATTGTAAATAATTTTTTCATTTTAGACGCCTCATCTTATGTATATTCTCGGTAGACGAACTTTTAATCTGCAAGTAAGTTCATAGTTAATAGTATTTAATATATTTGCCCAAAAATCAAGGGGTAAATCTTTGTTATCTAACAGAGTTATTACATCTCCAATATTAGCATCGGTATCAGTAACATCAAACATCATTTGATCCATTGTAATATTTCCGATTTGTTTTATTTTTTTGTTATTTAAAAATCCATAAATTTTATTAGAAAGACCTCTAGAAACTCCATCTGCATATCCTATAGGTATGGTTGCTACTTTTGTTGGTTTTTTTGCAATAAATTTGTGACAATAACTAACTCCTTCTCCTGTTTTGACTTCGTGAATATTGGTTATTCGCCCTTTTAGCCCAAGTATTTGTTTAAGTTCCGGACGATTTTGAGAGCAGGATGGTAAATCTGGATATAAACCATATAATGAAATGCCCACTCTTACCATATTTGATGTGATATCATAAGCAAATGTCGCTGCTGTGTTTTGAATATGTAATAGTAAACCTTTAGTATTAATATTTAAAATTACGTTATTCCAACGTTCAATTTGTTTTTGTGTTTCTGTTTCTTCTTCTGCAGAAGCTAAATGTGTGAAAATACCTCTTAAGTCTAAATATTTATTTAATGATTGAACTTTTTGTATGAATTCAACTGCGTTTTCAGAACGAACTCCTATTCTGTTCATACCTGTATCAATTTTTATATGAACTTTAGGACGAATGCCAGTTCTTTCAAAAACTTGTTTACAAGCTTCTATATGTTCATCATTGAATACAGAAAAAGCAATATTATTCTGTGTTGCAGATTCTATTGCCCAAAGAGGTATTGCCCCTACTACTAATATTGGTGCTTTTATTTTAGCATTTCTTAAATCCAGTCCTTCATCAACAGAAGAAACTCCAAAAGCATCGACTCCTGATGCTAACATTGTTTTTGCAAGCATGCAGGCACCATGTCCGTATGCATCAGCTTTTACTATTGCCATAAATTTTTTGTCGTCGGGTATAAATTTTTTTATTTCAGTGATATTTTTTGCTAAAGAATCTAAATTAATTTCTACCCAGGCATCTTTGTGTATGTTTATATTTGATTGTCTTATGTTTTTCATTTTATATCAGCTCACCATTCAAATACCAAGTTCTGGCTTTTGTAATTTTTACATTTACAAACTCTCCGGTAATATCTTTTTCATATGGAATATGAACTATTTTGTTATTTCTGGTTCTACCGGAAATAATGCTTTTACCATTATGGATTTCGTGTTTTTCAACCAAAACTTCCATTTCTTTTCCCACAAATTTTTGATTTGATTTTAAGCAACATTCTCTGTTATGTTCGTTTAATCTTGCTAAGCGTTCTGTTTTAATATCTTCATCTATATAATCATCAATCCATTTTGCTGCGACAGTTTTTTCTCTTGGAGAATATGCTGCGGTATTTGAATAATCAAGCTCTAATTCACTCATAGCTTTAAGCATATTTTGGAATTGTTCTTCCGTTTCGCCAGGAAATCCTGCTATGAAATCACTGGTTATTGTTACATCAGGAATCCTGCTTCTAATATGATCGCAAATCTTTTTATATGTTGCATAATCATATTTTCTATTCATTCTTTTTAATACGTAATCATCTCCATGTTGCATTGGAATATGGAAATATTCGCAAACCTTATCCAATTCTATTACTGTATCAATTAATTCATCTGTTATATCTGTAGGATAAGAGGTTACAAATCTTATTCTGAATTTTCCTTCGATTGAATTTATTTTTCTTAATAACCACGCTAAATTAATAATATTACCATTTTCATCTTTAGTATATCCATAAGGATTGTCTTCTGTTTTTTCGCAAAGCCATTTGCCGTAACTATCAACATTTTGTCCTAGTAATGTTATTTCTTTAAAGCCTTCATTTAAAGCTTTTTTTACTTCTTTTAAAATAAGTTCAGGGTTTCTGGAACGTTCTCGTCCTCTTGTATATGGAACTATACAATATGAACAAAAGTTATTGCAGCCTTCCATTATTGGTATCCAAGCATTTACTGATTTAACTCTGTTTATTTTTATATCGCTTTCTTCATAAGGAACTTCGTCTACCGATACTATTCTTTCTCCATTTTCAATTTTTTTGATTAGTTCAGGTAGTTCATAAAGTCTTTGTGTTCCAAGTACTAAATCTACATAAGGAGCTCTTCTGAATAATTCTTTGCCTTTTTGTTGTGCAACACAACCGGCAAATATTATTTTTAAGTTAGGATTAGTTTTTTTCCATTTACCCCAAACACCGATTGCACTGTATGCTTTATCTTCTGAAAGTTGTCGTACTGAACAGGTATTTATTATTAATAAATCTGCGTCTTTTGGGTTTTCAGTTTGTTCATAATCAAAATGTTCTAACATCCCAAACATTCTTTCTGCATCAGATTTATTCATTTGACAACCCATTGTCTCTATATAAACTTTTTTCATAACTACCTCTATAATATTAAATCTGTATTTATATTCTATTACAAATATGTTTATTAGTAATTTAAGAATAGTTCTTTCTTTAGAAGTTGTTCTATTTTTGTGGAAATAGGGTTTGTTTGTTGTTTGTAAATTTTATTTAAAGTATCTTTTCTTGTTTTTAGTAAAATATCTTTTTTATCTATTAGGATTTTTTTTATTAAGATTTCTAAATCTCTGTTATTTTCAACTATATAAATACCTTTTATTAAAATTTTTCCTAATTTATTCAATTTTAAATTATTTTTTCTTTTTAAAAATATAATAGGGTGTAATGTCGGATAATATTCTGTAATTAAGCTTGGAGAATCTGTTATTAATAAGTCTGAAAATTTAAAGTTGTTTATGTAATCTCCTTTAAGTTCTATTTTGGCATTTTTAAGATTTTTCCATTCATTTATATAATTTTCGAATTCTGTTTTATTAAGAAATCCTGTATTTATGCATATATTTTTTAATTCAGGATCAGGTTTAAATATAAAATGGAAATTTGAATGCTTTTTTGCAAGATTTAAAAAATAAGTGTAGTTGTCTTTAAATGTTGATAAGCAATCTCCTTCATTATTTATTGAAGAATGAGGAGCCCAAATGATTTTATAATTGGTATTTTCTTCTGTATTTGATTCTGGTGTTGTTAAATAATTATCAAATTTTGGGTTTTCTATTAAATTGATTACATCTTTATATTTTAAATTAAGTTGGGTTTCATAAAATTTTTTATTTTCTTTATAATTTATGAAAAGCTTCCATAAGGAAGAGTAAAATGTTTTTAAAATTTTGTTATTTATGTTCTTTTGTTTAAATAGGCAAGTTTCTTCTATGTTCATTATAGTTAAAGCATATTCGCTTACTTTTAGTGGATGGTTATTTCCTTGAATATATTTAGAATTTTGATAAAAAACAATGTCCGGTTCAAATGTTTTTAAATCTAAATTTTGACTATTTTTGTAATCGTATCCGTCAATAGCTTCTATATTAATTTTTTTTAAGAAACGGATAATTTCGCCTTGATTAAATTCAATTCGGTTTTTTGTAATTATTGGATATATTACTACTGGTAAAACTTCAAATTTTTCGTTTCTTTTAAGTTCTTTATATAAACTTGTATAGCACCATTTAGTGGATTCTTCGCATATAAATTGGACTTTTATTTTTTCTTTTTGTGAAATTTTTTTTATTAATTTTAAATAATTAGTTTTGGCTTTTATTTCATTGTTTGTGCAAAATAGAGAATATTTTACAGTTTTTAAAATGTTTTTTGAATTAATAAAATAGTCTAATAAAGATTGAAATTTTAATAAAGAATTTTCCCAAGCATTAAAGTCTTTTATTGCAAAAGGTTCAATTTTTGTTTTTATTCCAAGAGTTGTTTTTAGGTATTTTTTTACAAGATTTGGATTTGGTGCTGTTATTAGGATTAAATCACATTTTGTTTTATTTATTTCAGAAGGTTTTATGCAACGATAACCTTTATAAATGTCTTGAGGGTGTTTTTCATAACGTATATCTGAAATTCCGATGATATTTAATATTTTTTTTAAACGGTAAGAATCAACAAGAGCATCAAAAAAACTTCCGTTTGAGTATAATATTATTCTTTTATCTTTGTATATTTTTTTTAGGTAAGTAATTTTTTTCAAATTTTCTTTTTGAGAAAAAAATTCCCTCCAGTAAAAATATTCGTTATTAAACATTAAAAAAGACCTCAATAGAAGAATGTTAGCACATTATAAAGATTTCCGCAAATTTTTTGTATAGAAAATTAATAAATTTTAAACTAAAAACTCTTTCCATGGTATTATTTAATTACGAAGAAAAGGAGACGTTTTATGTTAACAAAAAGTTCAGCTTTAAAAACTTCTTTTGCAGGAGTTGATTTTTCAAAGTATTCATCAAAAACTTCAGAATTTGTGAAAGAGTTTTCTTCTAGAGCAAATAAAGAAGGTAAATTCTTAAATTGGGTAAATTTACCACAAGAACAATTAAAAAGACTTGATGATATTTATGCTTTAGCTGATAAGTTGAAAGCTCAAACCGGTGTAAATAAATTAAGTGTTATGGGTATTGGTGGTTCAAAACATACTGTTGAACATATGTTAGGTATCAATGGACTTAATATAAATTCTGATTTAATTTATTTTTATTCTGATGTAGATTCAATTAGTTTCAATAGATTTTTAACTAAGTTGGGAAATGATGTTTTATCATCAAACTATATGATTGCATCAAAATCTGGTTCTACATTCGAAACTAAAGACGGTTTTTTAAGAATTCAAAAAATGCTTGAAGATGCATATATCGCAAAAGGACAATCAGAAGAAGAAGCTAAAAAATCTGCAGCAAAACACTTTATTGCTGTTACTGACGGTAATGCAGAAAAAAGTGAATTAAGAAGAACATCTATTTCTGATGGATGGTTAGGCGATTTATTTATCCATGATGATGTAGGTGGTCGTTTTTCTGCTTTTGATGATCACGCTTTATTTACATTAGCATTTGCAGGTATGAAAAAAGATGATATGGCAGCAATGCTTAAATCTGCTCAAGAAATTTCTGAGTTATCTTTATCAGATGATTTAGAGTTAAATGATGCTTTAAAAGAAGGTATTTTCTGGGCTGATGCAAAATTGAACGGAATAGAAGCTTCTGTTCATCAATATATGGGTGCTATGTTTGAAAATACTGTTTATTGGCATGCACAAATGCAAAATGAGTCTGTAAAAGATACTTTAAAACAAGTTGCAAAAGTTCCTGATGCTATGCACCATAGTGCTGAAGCTCATTTTAATCCTGCTAATAAATTGGTATTTGCTTTAACAGTTCCAGTTGACAATGGTGTTTGTGCTTCTAACGCAAAAGCTTATATTGAAGCTTTAACAAAATCTTATGTAGCATCTGGTGCTTTCTTTATTGAAAATGTTGAAACAAATTCTTTAGGTTTGACTCCTGAGGCTGCTGGTGCGGTTACTCAATTGAGAGCTTATGCTACTGTATATCAAGAAATTGTTGAAGCTATTATGCAAAATAAAGAATTACCTGAAGTTTTAGACAGTGTGTTACAACCTCACGTTGAATTCTATAAAAAGAATTTAAAAGGTGGAGTTGTTGTTCCTGGTAGAATTGGATAGTTTTTTCTAGAATTTTAAATTTGAAAAGAGTTGCTTTTATAGTAACTCTTTTCTTTTGTTATAATATTATTGTGTTTAAATTAGTATATTCAGAAAATTACAAATTTGTTTATTGTGATATGGTAAATCAGTTTCCTGTAGCGGAGCTAAAGTCTTATCAGGATTTTGTAGATAAGTTTTCGAGAGATTATTGTTTATATGAATTTTATGATAATGAGTTTTTGGTAGGATATGTTGTATTATTCATAGATTCTGATTATATTTTTATTGATTATATTGCTATATTTAAAGAATTTCATTCTAAAGGTTATGGAACAAAAATTTTAAAAACTCTTAAAGATATGTTTATGTTAGATAAGAAGGGGTGTTTTTTAGAGGTGGAAAAAGTTGATGTAAATTTTCCAAATACAATAAAAAGAGTGAATTTTTATAAAAATAATGGAGCAGTTTGTTTAAATATTAATTATCTTTATCCAAATAGAGATGGTTGCTTGCCAATGGATTTATATTTTATTCCTTATAATCAACAATTACCGAAATTATCAGATATAAAAGTTTTTGTTAAAAATTTATTTAATAAAGTTCATTTTGATATAGAACATAAAGAGGAAGTTTTTAATAAAATTTTTGGTTAAAATATTTATAAAGTGTGGTATTAATATTTTAGAGGTGTTTATATGAGATATTTGTGGCTTTATGTTGTTGCTATAATTGCTTCTTTAGGTGGCTTATTATCTGGTTATGATACTGGTGTAATATCAGGAGCTTTATTATTTATTAATGAAACTTGGGTATTACCTGATACTTTGCAAGGATTCCTTGTTAGTTCTGTTTTAATAGGTGCTGTAATTGGGGCTGCAACAAACGGAGTGTTAGCTGATATTTTTGGAAGAAAAAAAATTATTTTGGCGACTGCTATAATTTTTATTCTAGGTTCAATTTTATGTGCCTTTGCTCCGAATGTTTATATTCTTATTTTATCACGAATCTTCGTAGGTTTTGCTGTAGGAATAGTAAATTTTGTAGTACCTCTATATTTATCAGAAATTTCTCCTAAAGCTCTAAGAGGAACTTTAGTTTCTTTATATCAATGGGCTATTACAGCTGGTATTTTATTTTCATATTTTATAAATGCTATTTTTGCTCAAGCTGTTTATAGTTGGAGATGGATGCTTTTTGCAGGAGTGCTTCCTGGCCTGATTTTATTTATTGGTATGTGTTTTATGAAAGATACTCCAAGATGGTTAGTTTCGAAAAATAGAGAAGATGAAGCCAAACTTGTTTTTAACAAAATAGAGCCGGATTTAGATTCTCAAATTGAAATTAATGAAATAAAATCCACGTTACAAGCTGAACAAAAAGATGTTCGTTTTAGATTCAAAAAATGGATGATAATGCCTTTTGTAGTTGGTATTGGTATTATGTTTGCTCAAATTTGTACCGGTATAAATACGATTATTTACTATGCTCCGACGATTTTTAAAACTGCAGGTTTTGATAGTAATTTAACTGCTATTTATGCAACAACAGGAATTGGTATTGTAAATTTTGTCATGACTATTGTTGCAGTCTTTTTTACTGATAAAATTGGTAGAAAACCTTTGTTATATTTTGGCCTTACAGGGGTTATGTTAAGTTTGTTTGCTTTGAGTGCATCTTTTGCTTTTGCAGACGTCTTGGGTAATAATTTGAAATGGCTTGCTGTGGGAAGTTTAGTCACTTATATAATTTGTTTTGCAATGAGTCTTGGACCAATTGGTTGGATTTTGGTTTCAGAGGTTTTCCCTTTGAAAATAAGAGGAATTGCTATGAGTATTTGTACTGTTTCAAATTTTGCCTTTAATTTCTTTGTTGTTGCAAGTTTTCCTATTTTATTACATAGAATACGAGGGGCTTGGACTTTTGCAATTTTTGGTATTGTTTCAATTTTGTGCATTATTTTTGTTTACTTTTTTGTCCCTGAGACGAAGGGGATTTCCTTGGAACAAATTGAATCTAATTGGAGAAAGAATATTTTACCTAGAAAATTTTAATATCCATATGACTAATTTTAAAATTTATTATTATGGAAATAATTAAAATATGAGAAATATTTTAATTGTTTTAGGGGTTCTGCTGTTAATTTTGATAGGTATTTCTTTTCATTATAAAACTCATTTTATAAAAGTTAAAGCTGAATTTAAAGAATTAGAACCTTTTCCCAAAAATTTGTCTGTTTATTATAAAGGGTTTAAGTTAGGTCATTCTACAAAAGTATATCCTTCAAAAGATTTTACCAAGACTTATGTAGATTTAGTTTTGAATATAAATGAATTGGCTTTACCTGATAATTCTGCAATAAAAATCAAGACAAAAAATAAAAATGATTATATAGAACTATTGTATCCTAAAGAGCCTTCTGTTAATTATTTGAAGAATGGTTCTATTATAAAAGGTGAAGTTTCTTATAATTTATCTTCATATTTATCAGCACAAGCTGAAAATGGTGGCTTTGATGATTTACAAGATAATTTAAATACAACGATTTCTGCTGCGGGTGATACTTTTAGTGCGTTGACAGATTTAATTAATACAAGTAATTCAATTTTAACTGATATTAAACCAGATATTAAAAAAAGTACCAGTAATTTAGTTGTTGCATCTGAAAATTTAGCTGATTTAACTCAGAAATTAAATAATTCTGCAAAAGCTGAATATGTGAATGATACATTTAAAAATATTAAAGATACATCTCAAAATATTGAAGAAATTACTGCTAATACTGCTAGTATTACAAAGAAGATTGATAATAAAACAGTGAATTTATTAGATTGTTTGATTAAAAATATTAATAATGTAGTTTTAAATATTAATGAAATTGTTTGTGGAATAAAATCTACGTTATCAAAGAAATTTGGTGGTGTAAGATTATTTTTAGGTCAATCAGTACAAAAATAAAAATTTGTGATAAAATTTTTGTATGATTAAACCGGAACTTTTAATGCCTGCTGGCAATATTGAAAAATTAAAATATGCAATAAAATACGGTGCGGATGCTGTATATTTAGGTGTTGTGGATTTTAGCTTGAGAGCTATGAGAAAAGGTGAATTGATTACTTTAGATAACTTAAAATTCGCTATTCAAACCGCTCAAGAAATGGGTGCTAAAGCTTATTTAACACTTAATATTTTTGCTTTTAATAATGATATAAAATTATTAGAAAATTGCATGGATAAAATTGTTGACTCTAAACCGGATGCACTTATTATAAGTGATGTTGGTATTATGAGATTGGCAAAAAAATATATGCCAAATGTCGATATTCATGTAAGTACTCAAGCGAATATTTTGAACTATGAGGCTGTAAGATTTTGGCAGGATATGGGTGCTACTCGTGCTATTTTAGCAAGGGAATTACCTATAAAAGATGTTGCAGAAATTAAGAAAAATGTCCCTGATATGGAATTGGAATGCTTTATTCACGGGGCACAGTGTGTTTCTTTTTCCGGTAGATGCTTGTTGAGTGATTATATGACTGATGGCGAAAGAAAAGCAAATTCAGGAAATTGTTCTCAACCTTGCAGATGGAGTTATAAGTTAGTAGAAGAGACAAGACCCGGTCAGTATTATGAAATTGAGGAAAATGAAAAAGGTACTCATATATTAAGTACTAAAGATTTGTGCTTGGTTAAACATTTGAAAGAGATGATGGAAGCTGGTATTGATTCTTTTAAGGTTGAAGGTCGTACAAAGAGTTTGTATTATGTTTCTGCTGTTGCTAAAGCTTATCGAGAAGCTATAGATACTGTTTATCAAAATCCTGATTCTGATATGACAGAGTTTTATAATGAATTATTGAAAGTAGGAAATAGAGGTTATACTACAGGTTTTTATTTAGGAGAGGGATATCCGAAAGACGGGTATAGTTATGATATTTCAAAAGGTCTAGCTGGGGCAGATTTTTTATGTGAATTTTGGGATTTTGATGGTGAGTATTATAAAATCAAAACTAAAAACAAGTTTCATAAATTTGAAGATATAGAAGTAATTTCTCCTAGTGAAAAGTTTATTACTCAATTAATTGAAATAAAAAACTTGAAGGGTGAAGAGTTAGAATTAGCAAATACTAATGATGAGTTATTGGTTAAATTGACAAAAGCTCCTAAGGATTATAAATTTGCATTAGCCAGAACTGTCGGGATTAAAGGTGAAAATAATGAAACTGTGTGTTGCTCTTGTGGGGATTAATAAATGTTCTTAAAACCTGATTATAATTTGAATAATATATATGAAATAGATTTTAAAGAATTAAAAGATTTAGGTATAAAATGCTTGATGTTTGATTTAGATAGTACTGTTATGGTGTCAAAATCTGCAAATTTTTTACCTGAGACTATTGAATGGTTTAGTACTTTTATAAGAGAGTTTCATGTGGCGATTATTTCTAATAATAAGGATGACAAATATATTGAGTATGCTTCTAGAATTTCTCCTTGTAAAGTTATAGGAAGAGCGAATAAGCCAAATCCCAAAATTATGAGAGAATATATAGAAAGTATCGATATTAAGCCTCAAGAAGCTGTTATGATAGGTGATAGACCTCTTACTGATATATTGGCTGGAAAACTTTTGGGGTGTAAGACCATTTTAGTAGGTTCAATAAACCCTAATGAAAATTTACCAACGAAGTTTGTTAGGGCTTTAGAAAGATCTACAATTAGGCGTTAATTAAATTTTTATTTCCCAAAACGTCTGTTTCTATTGTTATATTCTACAATACATTCAGCTAGTTTTTCTTTATTGAATTCAGGCCAATATTCTTTTCTAACTATAAATTCAGAATATGCAATTTGCCATAAAAGATAGTTTGATATTCTCATTTCACCGCCTGTTCTAATTAATAAATCAGGGTCAGGAATATCTTTTGTGTATAAATATTTTGAAATTGTTTCTTCTGTTATGTCTGTTTTTTTATTTTTGATTATTTCTTTTACGGCATGGACGATTTCATCTCTGGAACCGTAATTGAAAGCTATTTGAAGATGAACTCCAGTATTGTTTTTTGTTGTTTCTACTGCATTTGATAATATTTTTTGTAAGTTTTTACTTAGTTTAGTTGTATCACCAATAAATGAAATGATTACATTATTTTCATGCATTTCTTTAAGTTCATTTTTTAATGTTTGACCTAATAAATCCATTAAAAAATTTACTTCTTCTGGTTTTCTGTTCCAATTTTCTGTTGAAAAAGCGTATACTGTAAGGTATTTTATACCGAAATCATCACAAGCTCTCATTGTTGCTTTAAGTGAATCTACGCCTTTTTTATGCCCCATTGCAGATGGTAGATTTTTTTCTTTTGCCCATCTTCTGTTTCCGTCCATTATTATTGCTATGTGTTTTAAGTTACAATTTTTTACTATATCTTTAATATTTTCCACTTCTTAATTCCTTTAAATATCTACTTTAATTCCCTGAGGTAAATAATTTTCTAATAATTTAAAAATTTTAAAAACAGGTTCTTCTAATTTTTCTATTTCAATTTCTTCATCTAACTCTAATGTAATTGTCGGTATATTTTTTTCAATACCTGCCCAAGTTCCAAAACTTCCAGGAGTTGGGTAGCCTATAGATTTTTCTACAGGATAGTTTATAATTTGTGATATTTTTTCTGCAATATTTTCTGCTGGACCATCATAATTTACAACTTTATATGGAGCATGTAAAGTTAATATTATTTGGGGTTGAAATTCTTCAATCATTTCTATTAAAAATTTTGTTTCTAATTCACTGGCAGGAGCTTTGCCTCCATAAAAATCTCCTTTTTCTGAAAGAGTCCAGTTTTTTGTCGGGAAATTTCTATTTATGTCTACTCCATTTGAATTTACTCTTGTTTTATTATTTAAACCATCAGGATTTAGGTAAGGTATTAATAATAATTTAGTCTCTGGATTTTCATCAATATATTTTTCAATAAGATATTTACCCTGTGGTTCATCTCCGTGCATACATCCAATTATAAGAATCGGGGTGTAATTTTCATTTTTTAGTAAGTATAAGAAGTTCCCTTGAGCTGTTTTTACCATAATAATTTCCTAAGGTTTTATTATTGCGATTATGTAATCTTCTGTGAAATATTTGTTTGCACAATCTTGTATTTGCTCAGGAGTAACTGATTTAATTTGCTCTATAATTGTTTTTTGATAATCAAAAGGTTTTCCCATAATAGAATAATATGCCATCATGCCAGCTTGTTGAGAATTTGTTTCACTAATGAATTGTTGTTTTCCTATTAAATTATTTTTAGCGTTATTTAATTCTTCTATGGTTATTGGTATATTTTTAATCTTTTCAATTTCTTCTTTGAAACCTTGTATAGAAGTTTCGATATTAGAAGGTTCAGTTCCTATATAAATACTAAATACAGCAGATTTTAGATGTGTTTCATAAGCGGAACGAACTGTGTATGCTAATCCTTTTTTCTCTCTTAACTCTAAGAACAATCTTGAAGATAATCCGCTAGCTCCTAATATTACATTTAGAAGCATTATAACAGGATAGTCTTTGTGTCCGATTGTAGGAACTCGCCAGCCTTGCAAAATTTGAGCTTGGTTAGCATCTTCTTTTATTATTTCCACATACTCTTTTTTTATTTTACTAGGCTCTGGAATCAAACTTTCAACTTCTTTTGAAGAAGGAATGTTTGATAAATATTTTTCAGCTATTGAGTAATCAACATCACCTACTATAGCTAATGATTTTTTGCTGTTATTTAATAAGTTTTTGTAAGAATTTATTACATTTTCTTTTTCTACGTTATCAATTTCTTCAAGAATTTTTGTGTACGAATGTCCGTAGAAATGATTTTTATATATAGTTTTTGTAAATAAGTCGGAAACTTTCACTTTAGCAGAATCAAGTTCTGCAGTAAGTTCTCCTTTTAATTTTTGTTTTTCTTTTTCAAATTCTTCAAAAGTTGGATTTAATATAATTTCGTTTAAAATAGATAATGCAAGTTCAAAGTCTTCATTAAGACAGATAAATTTAAATTTTAGATAATCAGATTTCATTTCTGTATATAATTCTATTGCATTATTATCAAGTAAACTTGAAATTTCTTCTGCAGAGTGTTTTTTAGTTCCTTTCAAAAGAAGTCTATTCATCAATGAATATTCTCCAGAATTATTTTCAGGATTTTCGATTGAAAAATTTAATGTTAAACCGACTCTTGGTGTATTTTTATTTTGCTTAAAACAAGCTTTTATATTATTTTTTAATTCAAATTCTCTCATATTCAAATTTAATCATAAAAATAAACTAAAAAAAAGTATTTTTATTTTTGGTTTCAAATTGTAAATAAGTGTATAAAAATGTATTTATCTATGATAGAATGTTTTTAGAGGAAATAGAATGAAGATTTTAGAAGTAAGAGATGGTTTTATAAAATTTGAGGCAGAAGTTTATACACAGCTATCTTCTTTTATAAAAGTAGATGCTGTTGAAAAGTCTTACATAGCACAGGTTTTTAAATTAAAAAAATCAGGCGAAAAACCTATCGCTTATGCAAAGTTTCTATTTTTGTATGATATGGATATGGGGTTAAAGAATTATGATAAAACTTTACCTTCTATAGATTCTAGTATTTCAGCATTTGATTACAAAATTTTGTTAGACTCAATTAAGTATGATAATCCTGTTATTATTGGTAAAACTATAGATTCTGATTTGAATATAGTTGTTGATGAAAAGGTTTTTGATAAGAAACTTTTTATTAGTACTGATGATGATATAGCAAATAATATCTTTGTTAAGAATTTTGCAAAACAGTTTGAAAATATTGATAAGAAATTTGTTGTAATTGATACTTTAGGTATTGTAAAAGCAAAAAAATATGTTGCAGGCGTTGATTTTAAAATTCCTTTAGATAAGAATTCTTTGAATTTTATGTATAGTGATTGTTTAAGTGATGCTACAAGTGATAGTAAAGCTTTAATTGTTGATATATTTAGAGATTTAGTAGAATATGCTAAAACTGTATCTTTTTTGCCTTTTGAAACTTTAAAAAATATTGTTGATGATATGGTGGATAAAGATCATGTCTTTAAATTGTTAGTTTTAAAAAATAAATTAGCTAAGTTTCATAAGTTAGGTTATTTTGCTAACAATGTTTCTGAAGTTCAGTATTTTGAAAATCTGTTGAATTCAAAATGTGTTATTATAGATTTGTCAAAATTGGATTTAAATTTTCAAAACAGATACATTGAGTTTATATATGAAAAACTTGCTTTGTTAGAAAATGTACAAGTATTTTTTGAAATGTCTAATAATGTAAGTAAGAAAAGTTTAAAAGATGTTTTGTTTAATGAAAAAGTTGCTACAACTTTTATTTCTCATTCTAAATTTAAATATTTAAATGATATTAAAAATCTTTTTGATAATTTTATAATAACTCCATCTTTTTCAAATAATCAAATTTTTGAGTTGTATGGAACTTTTTTAACTTCTATGCAAAAAAATATGTATCTTGTAGTTGGAGAAGGTACTAATTATATTCCGATAGTTTCTGCATTAAAGAATATTGATGAGGTAGTACCTATTGTTAAGTCTGAGGTATACGAACAAGAGAGTGAAATTCTTAGTCAAGTTTCTGAAAATGATTCTGCTGAAGATGTTTCTTTGACTGAAGTTGGAGACAATGAAAGTCAGACAGAAGTAGTTGAAGAAACTGCAGATGAACTTGCAGATAATGATATTGTTGAACCGGAAGTGGTAGAAGAATTCAATGATTCCGAAGATTTGGAACAAAATACTTTGTCTGAAGAAGAAATTTTGTCTTCAATTGAAGAAAAATCGAATGAAGTTTTATCTCAAATTGCTCACGAGGCTGTTGAAAGTGAAAGTGTTAAGATTTTTGTGGATGATAGTATAGAAGAATCTTTTGAAAATATGGATAATGAAGAGATTGATAATTTTCAAGAAGAGGCTTTAGAACAATTAACTGTTTCTGATAAAGAGGGCATTAACGCAGAAGAAGATGTTGAAAATAATGACTTTAATACAGTTGTTCATGAAACGGAAGATCTTAAAGGTTTAGGCTCAGAAACACTAGATGGAGAGTTTGTTCAAGAAGACAGTGAATTAGGAGAATATTTAGATATTTCAGATGATAATATTTTGGAACAATCTTCAGATGAAAAATTATCACAACAAAATAATGATATAACTGAAGAAGACTTAGTTGATAGTGATTCTAAAATAAGTGAAGATCTTGAAGAAGGTTTATTATTAGAAAATGAAGATGAACTATTAAGACAAGATGAAGATTTAGGTGGAAGTGTTAGTAATGTTGATGTTGTTGAATTTGATGGGGATTTAGATGTTGACATTAATGATAATTTGTTAGAAGTAAAAGATGCCGAAGATGTTAATGAAGAAGAAAAATTAGAAGAAGTATCGCAAGATTTTATACCATTAACTGAGCAAGTAGAAGATTATGGTGAAATCACTGAGTTGGATCCTGATAATATTGATGAAAATGATATCATTGTTGATTTATCTGATGAAGAGCCTCCTTTATCTGAAAATATTGATGAGCAGATTGTAAGGGATGTTGATAAAGTTTTTACTACAAGAAAAGATAATGATGAAATTTCTGATACAGATTTAGATTTTATTGACGAATTAAATAGTGATGATAATGAAATTTTGGAAGAAGTTTCTGGTGATGATACTTTGCTAGAAGAAATAGGCCAGAATGATGAAGATGATAATGGAATATTAGAAGATATTCAAGAATATAAAGAAGAAAAGATAGACGAGTTACCGGAGGAAGAGGAAGTTTTAGAAACAAAGAATGCTTCAACGCCAATGGTTCCTATTTATAGTGCGGATATTCCTCAGGAAGATATGGTTGATAGTGATCCTATACAGCAAGGTGATTCAGTTACCCATGCAAAATACGGTTCTGGTGTTGTTGAAAAAATGATAAAATATGGTAATAAAACGCTTTATTCAATAAATTTTGATAATATAGGAAGACGTTTATTAGATCCTACTTTGACTGAAATAAAGAAAAGTTAAAATTTTTTGAATATACTTTACAAACGTTTTTGTTATTATTAAAATGAATATGCTCACTATCCTCGAGTGATATGTAGATGTATTAGAGTCATTAACTAATATATTTACAACAATTGAAAGGAAGTAAAAATGGCAAATATTAAGTCAGCAAAAAAAAGAGTTCTAATTGCAGAAGCAAACAGACAAAGAAACGTGGCATTTAAAACATCTATTAAAACAGCAGTAAAAAAAGCTTTAGCTTTAGCAACAGCTGAAAATAAAGATGAGTTAAATTCTGCGATTTCTAAAGTTTATCAATTATGTGATAAAGCTGTTTCAAAAGGTATTTTACATAAAAATACTGCAGCAAGAAAGAAATCAAGACTTGTTTTAGCTATTAAAAAATTAGCAAAATAAGCTAATTAAATTAAAGAAATTCGGCTTTTGTAATAAACAAAAGCCGAATTTCTTATTCTTCTAAATATTTTTTTCCAACTAGTTCATCAGGAAGAAATTGTTGTTCTATATCAGGTGCATCGTGTGTATAAATATATCCTTCTCCAAAACCATATTTTTTTGCATCTTTATAGTGAGCATCTCTTAAATGTATAGGGGGCGGAAAATCTAAACCGGAATTTATATCACTTAAAGCTTTGTCAATTGCAATACAAGCTTTATTAGATTTTGGTGCTTTTGCAACATAGATTACTGCGTTTGCCAGAGGAATTCTACCTTCCGGTAAACCAATTAATTCAACAGCTTTGTAGGCATTTACAGCAATATTCATAGCATTGGGATCAGCTATTCCTACATCTTCTGCTGCACATACAATTAATCTTCTTGCTATAAATCGAGGATCTTCTCCTGCTGCTATCATTTTGGCTAAGTAATAAATTGCGGCATTTGGATCTGAGCCACGTAAACTTTTTTGGAAGGCCGATGCACAATCATAATGCTCTTGGGTTGAATATCTTGTATTTCTTTTTTGAGTGATACTTTCCAGTATTTCTATATTTAAAAATCTTGAATCATTAGAAAAATTACTTGCGAAATATGAATTTTCTACTAAATTTAGAGCAGCTCTAGCATCACCTCTAGAATTATTAATAATGAATTTTATGACATCATTTTCATATTGTATTGGTTGATAGTTTTTTTCAAGATATTCAAATCCTTTGTTGATAATTTTTTCCATACTGTAATCATTTATCGGATTAAGCCTTATAACTTGAACTCTTGATAAAAGTGCCGGTACTACTTGGAAAGAGGGGTTTTCTGTAGTAGAGCCGATTAAAAATATTGTTCCGTTTTCAACATGAGGTAGTAATGCGTCTTGTTGAGTTTTTGAATATCTATGAATTTCATCAATAAATAATATTGTTTTTTGTCCGCCTCTGAGAGCTTGTCTTGCTTGTTCAACTGTTTCTTTTATTTCTTTTATGCCGGAGGTTACTGCTGATAATTCAATAAATTGGGCATTAACTTTTGTTGCGATAAGTCTTGCAAGAGTTGTTTTTCCACATCCTGGAGTCCCCCATAGTATTAGAGAAAATAGACGTTGTGTTTTTAGAAGATTTAATAATGGAGAATTTGGTGCTACAACATTTGATTGTCCCAGAAAATCTTCTAAAGTTTTAGGTCTTAAAATCTCTGCCAAAGGCGTTTGTCTATTTATTTCTTCCAATTGTGTAAATAAATTCATAGCAATATATTATCATAAATTTATTAATTCAGATAAAAACATCCTAAATATTCCAATTTTGAATACTTAGGATATTTTTTTTATTTTTCTTATTTTTTAGATAGCTTCAAACATTTCTTTACCAACTGAACATAGAGGGCAAACCCAATCAGCCGGTAAATCTTCAAAAGAAGTTCCTGCTGCTATATTATTATCAGCATCTCCTATTTCTGGATCATAAATATAGTGGCAAACTGTGCATTCATATTTTTGCATGATTTTTCTCCTTATCTTCTACAATTTTATTTAACTATAAATTTAAAGATTTCGCAATTGTATTTACAACATTATCCATATCGGCTAATTGTTCTTCTTTTAGTGTTGATTTTATACAAATTGAATCATCTAGGATTTCCGATCCTTTTAGTTTGTTTAACATTTCTTTTATTTGATTACCACAAGATGGAGCCCAACTTCCATTCTGTATAATTACATATTTTCTGTTTTGAAGATTGTGTGAAATTAATGAATGAAGGAATGTTTCCATTGATTCGAATATTCCAGCATTATAAGTTGTAGTTGCAAGAATTATGTGGGAGTTTTTAAATGCTTCTGATAATACAAAAGATGGGTGTGTCATTGAAACATCAAACATCTTTATGTTTTTTATTCCTTTATCTGCAAGCTTTGCACCTAAGATATTAACTGCATTTTCTGTTCCTCCATATACAGAAGAATATGCTATTATAATGCCATTTTCTTCAGGGGTATATGAAGACCATTTATCATATTTTTCAATAAATAATGAAATATTTTCTTTTATTAATAAACCGTGTAATGGACAAAGCATTTTTATATCAAGATCTGAAGCTTTTTTTAGAAGCATTTGAACTTGCATTCCATATTTACCTACAATATTTGTATAATATCTTCTAGCTTCATCTAAGTAGTCACGTTTCCAATTTACTTCATTATCAAATAAATTACCGTTTATAGCACCAAAAGATCCAAATGCATCTGCTGAGAATAAAATTTTATCTTTTTTATCGTAAGTAACCATAACTTCCGGCCAATGTACCATTGGTGCCATTATAAATTGAAATTCGTGAGTTCCTGTTGATAATGTATCTCCTTCTTTTACGATTTGTACGATTGAATCAATATCAAAATTAAAGAATTGTTTTATCATACTAACTGTTTTTGCTGTACAGATAATTTTTATATTTTTGTGAGTTTTTACAACTTCTTCTAATAATGCACAATGGTCAGGTTCCATATGTTGTACTACCAAATAATCTAAACTTCTGCCATCAAGAGCTTTATTAAGATTTTCATAAAATTGTTCTGCACAAATTTTATCAACAGTATCGAATAATATTGTTTTCTCATCTTTTATTAAATATGAATTATAAGCCATACCATCTTTAACAGGGTAAGCACTTTCAAATAGATTAATTTTTCTATCTGAACATCCTAAATATATTAAATCTTCATTTATTTTTCTAATATTATACATTTCATACTCCTATACATATCCAATATACGGTAAATTTCTATAAAATCCTTCATAATCGAGTCCGTATCCGACTAAAAATTTGTCATCAACTTCAAAAGCATGATAATCAGGATCAATGTCAACTTCTCTTTTTATTTTTTTATCCAAAAGCGAACAAAATTTCAATGACTTTGTTTTGAAATTATGTTTTAAAAAATCTATTAAAAATTTTGCAGTATGACCTGTATCTATTATGTCTTCTATTATGAGAACATTTTTGTCGTTTAAGTCCGGAAGTGAAATATCAACTGCATTAACTTTTCCTGTTGATGTAAAACCGGAACCATAGCTCGATAATCTTATGAATTCCATACACAAAGGCATTTTTAAGTGTTTTGATAAATCAACCATAAACATAACAGAACCTTTTAGAACACATATTAGATATAATTCTTCATTTTTGTATTCTAAATTAATTTTTTCACCAAGATTTTTGATGGCATTTTGGATTTCTTCTTTGGTAAATAATATTTTTAAATCATTTTCTGTAATCATATATGAATCCTTAAATTATTTCTATTACGTGAGTGGGTTTTGTTTTAACTTTTATTTTATTACTAATACCTACTCCTATAGCCCATAAAACTTCATTTTCATTATTACAAAGCAAGTATAAATCATCTCTGTTATGTCTTGAAACTCCTTTTGCATTAAGGTATTTTTTTAGCTTCATAGAGCCTGTCATTCCCAAAGGTGTTATGATATCACCATCTTTTCGGTGCCGTAATATTAGTGGAAATTTTATGTTACTGAAATCTACATATGCAAAATTAGATGTTGCTTCCGGAAATATAAAGATTTCTTTTTCAATATATGGTTTTATTATTAAAGTTTTATCACCAATTTTATATTCACCTTCTTTTTGAGAAATTGTAACTTTTTCATCTAGAATTTCTTTATGTATTGAAATTTTTGGTGGGATTGTTTCAATAATTTTGTCATCAGCATAGAGCCAAAGAGCTGTTGCTAATGATAGCGTACTTCCATTTCTTTGAGTTATGTTGTTTTCTATAAATTCATATACTTCATTAATTTTTTTGTAATCATAATCTAAATCAAGGTTTTGGATAAATTCATGTAAAAATCTTTTTTTTATTGGTGTTGATAAATTTTTATATTCACTTGAGATTATTTTATCATTTTGGTATATGTTTGGTCGAATTGTTTGTAAATATTCTTCTATTATTTCATTGTCACTTGATGCATTATAAGAAAGTATATTTAAAGCTTCTTTTACATTTTCATTTATTTTTTCTAAACTTGGAATTACATTAAGACGTAAGTAATTTCTTTTATAATTTGTATTAGAGTTAGAAGAATCATTGTTGGGGGTCAAGTTATTAGTTTCACAATAATTAACAATTTCAGCTCTGCTTGTTTTTAAAAGAGGCCTGTAAAAACAATCTCTATGTTCTGAAATTCCTTTTAGTCCTACAATTCCCGTTCCTTTTATAATTCTATATAAAACAGTTTCTGCATTATCATCTTTATTATGAGCAGTAAAAATTGCATCAGCATCAAATGCATCAAGAGTATCTTCAAAAAAATTGTATCTTGCAATTCTTGCATCATTTTCTGTTTTTTTTAAATTTGAAGGAGCCTGTTTGCAGTGAAATTCAAAACCTTTGCTCGTTGCAAAAATTTTACAAATTTCTTGCTCTCTTAAAGATTCTTCACCTCTCCAATTATGGTTGAAATGAGCTGCTATGATTGTCATATCAAAAAGATTTTCTTTTTCTTTAATTTTTGATAAAACATCTAGTAAGCACATAGAATCATATCCCCCAGAAAATCCAATTATAATGGTTTTATCTTCCAGATTGTATTTTTTTAAAAATTCAGTTACTTGATTGTATATATTATTCATCTTTTTCTCTAAATTTTATAAATTTTGAAGACCTTGAATCCCATGTTTAATTTCAACAGAATCAACGCCCAATTGATCTAAAGCTTTCATTGCTAGTGAATTTGGTTCATTTATTATAGCTAATAGTAAGTCTACAGCTTCAATTTTTTGTTTATTTGATTGTTTAGCCAGTAACCAAGCTTTTTCTAATATTTTTTTTGCCCTTGTTGTAAAAATTATTTCTTTATCAAAATACTCATTTCCATATCCTACAAGGTTTTCAACTACTAAACGAGCATCTTTCATTGTTATTTCAAGATTGTTTAAAACTTGATAAGCAACGCTTGTACCTTCTGCTAGTATTCCTAATAAGAACATTTCTGTGCCTACAACATTTCTTCCTATTCTTCTTGCTTCTTCTTTAGCTAATCGCATTATTGTTAATGTTTCAGGCATTTGTTTTTCTATTGGTTTGAATATATCTTCTGCCAGTTTTTCTTTATCAATATTCAAAGAACTTATGATATCATAAGCTAAACCTTTTTTTGTTTGCAATATGCTTAATACTACGTGTTCAGGTGTTATGACTGAAGAACCCAATTCTTTGGCTGTTTGTAGAGCAGAATTCATCATAAGGAAAGCATTGGGTGTAAAAATTATTTTTTTATCTTCGTATTCTGCTTGTCTTGATTTTTGTTCTGCTAATTTTTCCTCAAAATTTAACGCATTAAGCCCATGTTTATTTATTATTTTAACTAAATCAGTATCAACATTCTCAAGTATAGATGCCATAATTTGTTCAGTACCGAGTATTTCATACCCTGCTGTTGATAATTTTGCAACTGCACTGTCTAATACTCCGGCGAGAGCTTCCCCTTCGTATACTGATTCAAAACTGTTTTTATTAGACTCTTCTTCTTCTATTTCTGGGTGTTCCAGCCTTTTTATTTTCCTTTGTACCAGTTTTGTTAAAATATCTCTTGCATTATAACTGTCAAATTTAAAAGAATTTAGTATTGTTTGTATATTTGAATTCTTATCTGTTATTACAGAAAGAAATATATGTTCAAAAAGTATATTTGTATTTCCGGATTTATTAGCTAAATCAAGTGTATGCTTTAAGATTTCTTTAAACAGATAGCTAAAAGGAATATTATCAATAGTTTTTGAAGTTTTTATTACATATTTGTTAATTTCTAAGTACATTTTATCAAAGTCGATACCATACATTCTGAAAAGTTTTAATGATACGCCTTTCGCTTCTTTTACTAATGCTAAAAGTAAGTGTTCCGGCGTAACTTCAGAACATTTCATTTCTCTTGCCAGTCTTTGAGATTCGCTAACGACATTTATGGCTCTTTCTGTAAAACGTTCAAACAAATTTATTCTTCCTCTTCATCATCTAGTGATTCAATATATTCACAAACTTTTTGAAATTCAGCTTCATCTTCTATGTTTTTGAAATACCCGTCATCGTTTTCTTCGATATATTCCATTACGATAACTTCGTTTTCATCATTATCTTCATTTTCTTCAATTGGCAGTAAAAGAGCGTATGTTTTTTCTTCAAAATCTATAATATCATAGATTTCACATTTTAAGATTCCACCATCTTCGCCTAAAATTTCTACATAATTTTGTTCTAATTCTTCACTCATAATTTTATTTCCCTAAATATTGTTCCAGTATTATACAGGCACTTTCTATATCTACAAGACCTTTGTTTTTTCTGAAATCTATTTTTCTTGATTTTAAACGATTTTCTGCTTCTTCCGAAGTCAATCTTTCATCTTCTAATATTATATCAAAACCATGTAATTTTTGTGAAAAATTAATACAATCTTCTCCTTGGCTACCCAAAGAATCATCCATATTGTATGGAACTCCTACAACAATTTTTTCTACACGATTCTCTTTTGCGATTTTATTAATTTCTTCAATGGCCTTGTCTTCCGGTGTTCTTGATATAAATGAATGTGGAATTGCTATGACTTGGAGATAATCACTTAATGCAATACCTATTCTTTTTGTTCCTACATCAAGTGCCATAATTTTATGCATTGTCTACCCACCGTGCTTCTATTCCAGAAATAATCATATCTAATTGTAATAATTTAAAATCTTCTGTTTTAGGTGCCATTTTTTTCTCAAAAATATTTGAAGCTTTTCTCTGATTTTTTAGGATATATCTTTTGCCAACATAGTATTCATAGATACTTTTTCTGATTATGTTAGTTAGGAATGCATAATTTGAACCTAATGAATACAGTACTTGAGCTAATTCTTTATCTCCTTTAATTAGCCTTAAGTAGGCTGCAATGTTAAATGTAACAAGTTTATATGCAAGTTCTTTAGCATTATAAATAAAGTCAAAATTATCTGCAATAAATTTATCTAAATCTATGTCAAAATTATTTGATTTGTATTCATTAGATAATTTATCAATAAAAGTTTTAAATTCTTCTGACGTGATTTCATCGAAAAACCAATTTTGAACATAATTATTAAGACAAAGTTTATCAATATCTTTTTGATTTAATTCTTTTTTTTCTAAGTTTATTTCAGGTTTTTCAGGAGTTAAATCGAGTAGAATGCTTTGCCAACATATGTATTCATAAGGTATTGGTTCTTTGTTAATATAAGAATTTTCTTCTGCTTGATCTAAAAGATATTTAGCAATTTCTGGTTTTATTTCATATTTTTCGTTATAATTGTAAAACTTATCTACAATTTTTATGAAATCTCTTTCATTCATAGAGTTAAAACCAAATGAATCTAATATCCCATATCTTGGATTTATGACAATAGCTAAAAATTGAAGAGTTTTGTTTTCTCTTATTCTTGAAAATATAATCGCTAAATTCCCGTGCCCATCAGGGAATGAAACATATGTTTTGTAAGGTTTAGATTCTTTAAGTATATTTTGATAAAATTCTTCTGTTTTATCAACTCTTATACCTGCCATTTTTAGTTCTGACAGTGCTTTATTGATTTTTTGTTGGATATTTTCTTTTGCATATTTTTTTGCATTATTTAAAGCGTGATATGCCAGTTGAGATTTTGAGCGACCTAGTATTTCTAATGCAATTTTTCCAACTTCTGAATCTATATAATATATAAATACCGGAATTAAAATGTTTGCTAAAGCATCATGTGAATAATCTTCTTCTAATGATTTAATTAAAAGAATTTTATCATCATCACTTATAGCATTTAAAAAATCCATGAAATCTATTTGAGCTTCCGGATTCATTATAGCTGTATCTAGTAACTCTTTAGTTTCTTTATTTATTAATTCATTAAATTGTTCGAAATATCCGCTTATTACTTCATAATCAATTTGATTGCCTAAGTCTTTAAGCATATTAAAAGCAATCATTTTTATATGGTCGTTATACTCAGGTGATTTTATAACATTCCAAAGCTCATCATTTAGAGTATCTTTGTCTATAAGCTCTGTTAGAAGCCAACATATTAACAATGATTTTTGCTCGTTAGCGTTTAAGAGTTCTTTTATTAGAATGTCTAAAACAGTTTTTTTGTCATCAATCAATTTTAAATCAGTAATTAAAGAAGAATTTGGTTGAACAGATGTTGAAAGAGCTGTTAAAGTTGCCAAAATTTCTGCTTTTATTTGAATTTTATTCATAAGCTTACCTATTCCCCTCTTCTTTTCCTATAATTTTACATTAAATTTATAACTTCTGCAACTTAATTAAAATTAGTTTTATAAAGCTTCAAGAGCTGCTATTTTCATAAGATTAACATCCGGAGATTTTCCTGTCCAGATTTCAATAGATCTTTGTGCTTGATAAATTAACATGTCTAAACCGCTAATAGTTTTTAATCCTCTTTTTTGTGCTTCTTGAATAAGTATTGTTTTTATTGGATTGTACACAATATCATATATAACTGTATCGGAAGTTAGTTTATCTAGATCTTCTTTTTCAAGTGGCATTTGATCTGCCATAAAACCCTTCATTCCTATGGGTGTTGAATTTACAATTATGGAACTATGTTCAAGGCTTCTAATGTTTTGAATTTGATAAACATTGAAAGTTATTTCTGGAAATTTTCCTCTGACATAATCTAGGGTTTGTTTTGAATTGATAATATTTCTTGTGTAAAAGTCAATTTCATTTACGCCGAGTTCAGCAAGCCCAACGACAGCAGCTCTTGCAGCTCCTCCTGTCCCTAATATACTTGCGTTTCTATTTTTTAGATCTATTTCAGCGGGTATTGCAGTCTTAAAACCATAGATATCAGTATTGTAGCCATAAAATGTTTTATCATCATTAACTTTAACTGTATTTACACAGCCTGCGATGTTAGCATAATCATCAATATCATCTAAGAATAATGACATAGGAACTTTAAGAGGTATTGTAACGTTAAAACCGGAGTAATTGTTTGCTTTGATGTATTTTATTCTGTTAATAAGTTCCTCGGGAGGGGTTTCCATGATATCATAAACTCCTTCTAAACCTATACTTTTTAATCCTGCTTTTTGTATAACAGCAGAAATAGAATGACCTAAGGGATATCCGATAATACCTAATTTTAGCATCCAGCACCTCTCACTTATTTTATTGAGTTTATTATAGCATAACTTTTAGTTAATATCTATAACGCTAACTCCGTCTCCGCCTTCAGAATCTTCTCCGGGACGGTATTTTGCTACATATGGGGAGGTTGATAAAAAATCTCTAACTGCTGCTTTTAGAGCTCCTGTTCCGTGTCCGTGTATGATATATATTGGCGAGAGATTTGCAAGACTTGCTCTGTCTAAATAATTTTCTAATTCATCAAGAGCTTCTTCTACACGAACTCCTCTTAAGTCTAATTTATTCGATATGTCATATTTTTTTATACTAAAAGAGCTATCTTTCTTTAGAGCTGTTAATGGAAGGTTTGTTTTCTTTGCTAGCTGAGGATTATAAACAGCTAATTTATTTTTTTTGATTTTTGTTTTTATTAATCCCATTTGAATGTAAAGAGTATCGTTTTTATCCGGTAACGATAGAATTGTAACTTGTTGATTTAGGTCTTTTAGCATTACTTTGTCGTTAATTTGAATTTTAGCCCAATCAATTTCTGTGTATTGTTCTGCTTCTTCCATTTCATGTAGTTCATTTCTAAAGCCTTGTTCAAGTTGTGCAAGTCTTTGATAAGATCTTCTTGCTATTTTTTCAGATTTTTCTTTACGGAGTTCTGTTAATATTGCTTTTATTTCGTCTTTTGCTACTTCGAGTTGACCTTCAAATTTATCTTTTATAATTTTTAGAGATTTTTTCTTATCTTTTTTGTGTTGTGATAATTCTTGTTCGTATTTTTTCTTTAATTCATCTGCTTCGGCTGTAAGAGTTTCAGCTTCTTTTAAATTGGAATCCAATCTTTGTTGAGTATCTTGTAGTCTTTCAACAACAATGCTTGAAGTGTCTCTTTGAGTTATCATAAGTTCTTTTGCTTGCCATACAAGGTTTTCTGCAAGTCCAAGATTAGATGCGATAGAAATTGCATTACTTAGTCCGGGGATTCCTATTACTAATTTGTAGGTTGGAGAAAGAGACTCTGTATCAAATTCTACGCAAGCATTTTTGAAATAATGATCTGTATATTCAAGAGTTTTTAATTCTCCATAGTGTGTAGTAATAATTGAGAATGCTTGTTTTTTTGCAAATTCTTTTAGGATTATTTCAGCTAAGACCGCACCTTCTTGAGGGTCAGTTCCTGCACACATCTCGTCTATAAGTATAAAAGTTTCTGGATCAGCATTTTCTAATATATCAATTATGTTTTTCATGTGTGATGAAAAAGTTGAAAGGCTTTGTAAAATACTTTGTTCATCACCGATATCTGCAAGAACTTTTTCGAACGGATATATGTGAGCTTCTGCACAAGGTAAAAATAGACCGGATTTTGCCATCATTATAAATAAGCCGACTGTTTTTAGTGTTACTGTCTTACCCCCAGTGTTAGAACCTGTTATTATTATAGATTTATACCCTTCTCCTATTTCAAAATCGTTTTCTACAATTTTTTCTACTCGACCAATTAAGAGCGGGTGTCGCATTAAATCTAATTTTATAATTTTTTTTGTGGATAAGTTTGGTTCGACTGCTTGAATTTTTACAGCATATCGAGCTTTTGCAAAATGAAAATCTATTTGAGCTAGTGTTTCTTCTGTTTTTTGTAAAGCTTCAAATTCTGTCCTTACTTCATTACTTAAAGTTGTTAGAATTCTTATGATTTCAGCATAAATTTTGGATTTAAGTTCTCTGATTTTATTGTTGATAGGAACAATTTGAGACGGTTCAATGTAGAAAGTTTTGTTTGTAGCTGAAACATCGTGAACAATTCCACCAACTTTGCTTTTTGAAGATGCTTTTACTTGGAAAACAATTCTATCATCACGAATAGTATAGATATTTTCTTGCAAATGTTTTTGGAATTCGCTTGAATTCATTAATTCTTGGACTTTTTTCTTTAAATTTGCTTCTGTATCTTTAAGTGATGAATATAATCCGCTTAAATCTTTATTGGCATTTTGTTTAACGGTCATATTGTCATCAAATGTATCAAGAATTTTGTCTTCAAGAGTTTTGTTAGAATATAACTCATTAGTTAGAGTTTGCATTTTTGCATCAAAAGGAAGATTTTCTTTTAGGAAATTTCTAACAATTCTTGAAGTTCTCATTGTTTTTGCTATATCAATAAGCTCTTCTTCTATGAAATATTCATTTTTTTCTCTTAGTTTTTTAAAGTTTTCGATTTTATCAATTGGAATATCTCTTGCTAAATCTAAAACATCTTTAGCTTCACTGGTTAATAAAATTTGATTTTGAATATCGTCAATTTTTACAAAAGGAGTTAAGTCAAGACAAAGTTTTTTTGACTGTTCGGTTTTTGCAAATTTTGCAAGCTCTGCCAAAATTTTATCATATTCTAGGGATTTTTGTGATTTTTGGATAATACTCATATCTGAGTTTTATTATAAGGGGAACAAAAAATCAGTGCAAGTTTTATTATTATCTGATTTTTGAACTTGCAAGTTCTCTAAGTCTTTTGTATAAATTTATTTCTTCGTCGTTTAAATTTTTATTAATTTGAATTTCTACGGTGATTATCATATCACCAATTTTTTCGTTTTCATTTAATCCGCAGTTAGAAAGTCTTATTTTTTGTCCATTTTTTGTAAATGGAGAAATTTTTAACATAACATTTCCTTGAGGAGTAGAAATTTGTTTTTCTGCTCCAAGAACAGCTTCGTATGGTTCTATGCTGATTGTTTTAAAAAGGTTTAGGCCGTCTGTTTTGAAGTTTTTGAATTCTTTTATGTGAATTGTTAAATATAAATCTCCGTTTTTCCCTCCATATAATCCTTTTTCCCCTTCTTCCGCCAATCTTATTTTTGATAAATTTTTAATGCCGGCAGGTATTTTAATGTTGAATCTTTTGTAGTCGGAAGTTTCACCTTTACCTTTGCAGTGACTACAAATTGAGCCGTTTATAAATTTTCTGCCGTTACATTTAGTGCAGATATTAGTTTGTAACATATTTATAATTTTAACAGTACCAAGAGTTGCTTCAGATATTGAAATTTCTATATCTGAATAAATATCTTTGCCTTTTTGGGGATAATGAGTTTTGTTTTCTTGTGAGTGTGTAAATTTAAATAATTCTTCCCATTTGAAGTTAAATGAAGAATTTTTGTCGTGATATGTTTGTTTTTTATTATTTTGGGGATTAGTAGTTTTTTGTGTAGTAGAGGAAGATGTTTTGTATTTTTGATTAGAGCTTTCTCCTTTAGCATAGGAATAGAATTTTCTTGCAGCATCGTAATCTGCTTTTCTGTTTTTATCAGAAAGTATTTCATATGCTTCGTGGATTTCTTTAAATTTTGAGATTATATCTGGTCTATTGCCTGCAATATCAGGATGAAATTTTCTTGCTAATTTCCTATAAGCGATTTTGATTTCATCGATATTGCTAAACTCCGTAACATCTAAAATTTTGTAGTAATCTTTAGTCATACTTTAGGTTTAATTATTGAGATAAAAAAGTCAATATATAATCGGTTAAATATTTTTACCTATTGAAAAACGTATTTATAGATGGTAGTATGTTTTTTATGTATAAGAGGTTTATATTATTTTGTATATTGTTTTTTATAGGAGTTTGTTCAGTTAAAGCAGGAGAGTTAGAAAACGCTTTAAAGAATAATGAGCAGGTTTTTTTGTATATGTATACTTCTAATTGTGGTTATTGCAAGAAATTTAATCCTTTGTATAATCAAATAGCGGAGAAGTATAAAAGTCAGTATAAATTTGTAAAAGTAGATGCATCGACTCCATATGGCTCAACTATATTTAGAAATTATGGAGGGCGTTATGTCCCTTATGTAGTCGTATTGAATAGCAAAGCGGCAAAAAATGATGTTTTACAAATTTCGCCGAACTGTTTGTTAGAATTAGCGTGTGTAGATGTTGTGTTAGGTAATATAAAGTAATAGGAGGTTTTATGAAAGGGATTGTATTAGCAGGAGGGGCAGGGACTAGATTATATCCGGCATCACAGCCTATTTCTAAAATTTTATTACCGATATATGATAAACCAATGATATATTATCCTTTGTCTACTTTAATGTTGGCAGGTATTAAGGATATTCTAATTATTACAAATGAGCAAGATTATGATAATTTCATAAAATTATTGGGTGATGGTTCTCAGTTTGGTTTAAGATTGCAGTATCGAATACAGTATGTTCAAAGAGGTATTGCTGATGCGTTTTTAATAGCAGAAGATTTCATTGGTAATGATGATGTTGCTTTAATATTAGGAGATAATATTTTTCACGGGCATGGCTTTTCAACACTTATGAAAAATGCTTTAAAGAAGAATTCAGGTGCTACAGTTTTCGGTTATACGGTAAAGGATCCTGAAAGATTTGGTGTTGTAGAATTTGATAAGAATAATAAAGCAATATCATTGGAGGAAAAACCTGCTAACCCTAAATCAAATTATGCTGTTACGGGCTTATATTTCTATGATAATAGGGTTTGTGAATATGCAAAGATGTTGAAGCCTTCTCAAAGAGGTGAATTAGAAATAACAGATTTAAACAAAGTTTATCTAGCAAAAGGTGAATTAAATGTGGAGATTTTGGGTAGAGGTTTCGCTTGGTTAGATACAGGTACTCATGATTCTATGTTACAGGCAAGTGTTTTTGTTCAGACAATGGAGTTAAATAAAGGAGTAAAAATTTCTTGCTTAGAAGAAATTGCTTTTAATCAAGGCTTTATAACAAAGGACGAATTATTACGAAAAATAGAGAAATATGGCTATAAAAATGATTATTATAATTATGTAAGAGAAGTGATAGAACATCCTGATTTGGTAGCCATAAGTGTTTAATTTAAATAGCGGCATGTAATTAGGTTGTTTTTGTAATTTTTTTTTATTAAAAGAGATATTAGTGGGGGTTGTAAATTGGTGTAAAAAATTGCACCCTATTAACTTCAGGGGGACATTTCATCCCCTCCCCTTGAGGGAGGGTCGAAATCTTTGATTTCG
>CALVAM010000011.1 GCA_944325545.1 Candidatus Gastranaerophilales bacterium
TAAGTGATGAATCAATCTTTTCTGCTATAAGTTTGTATTTAAACTTGACTATTTATACAGTACGAGTTCAGCATGACGTGTTAGTTAGTTTTAAATTTTTACTTATCTCCTTCTACAATTGGAGAAGGAGATTTTTTAATAATACTTCTCAACTACTAAACTTCTTTATAATTTTTCATCAACTGTTCAACAATAATCCAATCAGATTCTTCATCTATTTCATAAGCAGTATAGCTTGGAAGCTCATAAAAAGTTATATTCCCTGAAAGACGACATTTGTCCTTTTTTATATTCCCAACTGAATTAATATAACAAGCTCCCGTTTCTGCAACTAAACCTTCAAATTCTTGTCTTCTTGGACGGTTTTTATAATCATAATTTACAGGTTCAACTATTAGATTATCTCCATTTTTAAATTTCCATTTGAATTGTTTTTCAATCACTCCTGAAAAAATAGAATCAGCATTAGAATCTACAAATTTTTTGTACATATTATCAATGTGTTCTGATTTTAACATTGGAGAAGTTGCTTGGATTAAAAAGAAATTATCCCTATTATCTAAATCTGATTGAGCAATATATTCAAGCATAACACTCTCAGTCGATGCCGTATCTGAAGCATTTTGAGAATTTCTATCATAAATTTCTATTTTCTCTAAATTAAAACTTGAAACAACTTTTTTTATCTCCTCAGAATCAGTTGCAATAACAACTTTATCAATACATTTAGCACCACTCGCCGCTTTTGCTGTCCAATATACAAGAGGTTTGCCATTAATTTCTTTTATATTTTTCATTGGAATAGATTTACTTCCGCCACGTACAGGTATAAAAGCTATATTCATTTTTTTACCTCATAATCTATAATCTTAATTAAATCATACATAACTTGATTATATGGAGTATCAATTCTTAATTCTTTTCCAAGTCTTATAATTTCTCCGGCGAATGTTTCTACTTCTGTTTCACGTTTTGCTAAAACATCTTGATACATAGATGTTTTGCCTTCATCTGACATTTGGGAAAGAAATTCTAAAGAATCTTTTTCTAAATTTTCTAAATTTTTAACCCCTATTTTTTCTGCTACAGTTTTTGTTTCAACTATAACTTTTTTAGCAAATTCAATAAACAGAGGATTATTTTTCATCTCACCGAATTTTAATTTTAATATTGCAGAAACTTGATTAGAAAAAAGATTAAGCGTAAATTTTAACCACATTGAATAGTCGATATCTTGAGGGATTGAATATTTTAATCCGATTTCATTTAAAATACTAACTAAATTCTTATCATCTTCAACAAATAATTCAAGCTCTCCATCTTGTGTAGTTGAATTCCCCTCTCTCATAGCACTATGACAAATCAAATATGATTTCAAGACTTTTGCATTAGGATAATTTTTTTTGATAATATTTTCAGAGCTTATTCCATTTAAAAGTGATATAATTATCGTTTTTTCGCCTACAAAATTTTTAATATAGTCAATCGCATCATTTAATCCTTGGTACTTTGTAGAAATAATAATTAAATCAGCTTCAAAACTATCATCTGGATTAATGTATTTAAAATCTTGTTCAATATTATTAAATTTAGGCGGATTATTTTTGTATTTATCTATTCGAACTTTATCAGCAAGAATTCTTAATTCACATTTAGAATTAATCATAGCTCCAATAGTTGTCCCAACAGCACCTAATCCGCAAATAATAATTTTTTTCATATAGATATTTTAAATAAAACAATACAAAATATACAAATTTAAATTTTTGTAAATATTTTATACTCCAACTAGCAAAAAAATTTTTTTTTGGTTTTAGAACAAATAGATGGTTGATAAATCATAAAATATGATATAATTTAAATAATTAATATATAAAGCGAGGTCTAATATGAGTGAAGTAAATGGTCCTAAATTTGGTGTTAATAATGTAAATTTCAATAGTTTACCTAAGCAATCTGCTGAAAATACTCCTGAAGTTTCAGAGAATACAACTCCGCAAATTAAAGATTTTTCTGATCCTAAAGCTGAAGCTTTAGGGCGTTCTATGTTATTTAAAGGTGCTGATGATACAAATCACGATTTGAAAGCATTATTAGAAAACCCTCAAATTGCAGGAAACTCTGATAAAGCTTTCGAATTAGCTTTCAAAATGGCTCAAGATGCAGGTTTAGAAAATCCATATGAAGAAGCTGCAAGTTTTGCAACAACTTCTATGTAAAAATTTTTTAAAATATATACAGCACTTATCTCTTTATGTTATTATGTTATAAAGAGAGTTGGGGGTATTTATGGAAGAGATGAATAATAAGCCTGTTGTTAAGCTTATTTCTAAGCCTGATAATATGTTGAGAACAATTTACACTGCTGCAAGAACTTGTTATAGTGCGGATTCGCCTATTAATATTTATGACAAGGCAGAAGATGAAGCTAAAATGCTTAATCTAATAGAAAGAGTTGTAGGTTCAGGACATTATTCTGTTATAGAACATATACAAATTTCTTTTGCTATATCAAACGTTTCAAGAGCTTGTACTCACCAACTTGTTAGACATCGTCATATGTCTTTTTCTCAAAAATCACAAAGATATGTGAAAGAAAAAGGACAATTTGATTATATTATTCCTCCTACAATTGAGAAGAATGAAGAATTAAAAGCTAAATTTATCAGTTTTATGGAAGAAATTTCAAAAATGTATTGTGAATTTACTGATGCGGGAATTCCTGCTGAAGATGCAAGAGCCGTTCTTCCTAATGCTGCTGCTAGTTCCATTGTTGCTAGTTTGAACTTGAGAGAATTAATTCACCTTGCTAATTTAAGACTTTGTACAAGAGCTCAATACGAAATCAGAACACTCATAAAAATGATGTGTGATGAATTAATAAAAGAAGAAGTTTGGCTTAAACCTTATTTAGTACCAAAATGTGTTAGAAACGGTTTTTGTGATGAAGACAAATCTTGTGGAAGGATGCCTAAAGCGAGCGTATGAAAAAACTCGGTATAGTATTTATAATTCTTTTCATTTGTTTAGTTATTTTTCATTTGTTGGTAATCCAGCCTAAAAAATATGTTGAAGAAGATTTATATGACAAAATCATAGAACGCGGAACAATAAAAGTCGGAATTAATACTGATTCTAGGCCTTTTGGGTTTTATGATAAAGATTGGAATATTCAAGGATATGATGCCGATTTAGCAAGATATATTGCTCAATATATCTTAAAAAGTCCTAATGCGGTTGAGTTTTATCCGGTTACTCCTGCTAATAGAATTTTAAAAGTTTCTACAGGTGAGCTTGATATGGTTATCGCAACTATGACAATTACTCCGCAAAGAAAAGATATTATAAAATTTTCAATTCCTTATGATTACGCTGGACAAGCTCTTTTAGTCAGATCCAATAGTAAAATAACTTCTATTGCCGATTTAGCGGGACTTAATGTTGGAGTTGTATTTGGGACTACTGCTGAAAAAAATATGTTAACACTTGCTCCTACTTCTACTATCATTGGTTTTAGAAATTATCATGTTGCCTACGAAGCTTTAAAACAAGGAAAAATTGATGCATTAACTTCGGATGATACTATTCTTAGTACTTTTGCGTATGATGATAAAGATGTTAAATTACTCCCTAAAAGATATTCTAAAGAACCCTATGGAATTGCTTTAAAGAAAAGTAAAAGCACTAAAAAATTAAAAGAAAACATTGATTTTGCAATAAAAGATATGCAAAGAAAAAATATTATTACAAGAATTAGAAGAAAATGGCTTAAATTATAGTTTAAGCTTTAACTTTAAACGCAAATTTTTTAAATAACACATAAGTGAAAATCGCAGCAGCTAAAGTTGCAAAGAATTGTGCTATATATACATTTGAATGAATAAATTTAACAAAAATTTCTAATAAACAAGCATTTATAAAATAGCTAAAAATCCAAGTTGTACAGCATTTTAGATATTCTTTTTTCCAATCTCCTTTACTTCTAAAAACAAGGAATTTTTGAGTAGTAAAAGAAACAACAGAGGATATTAACCAAGCAAGAGCCAAGGCCATTTGATAAACTCTTTCACCAAAAATAATACAGATTAGTGAATAAATTAAATACGAAACACCGGCATTAAATCCACCCACAAATAGAAATCTTATTTTATCTGATAAACCAAACCAAAACTTTTTCAAAAAATCCTCCGACTATTAAATTAATGTCGGCAAAAAGTTTTAAAAA
The DNA here is from genome assembly GCA_944325545.1 of Candidatus Gastranaerophilales bacterium. GTDB lineage: Bacteria > Cyanobacteriota > Vampirovibrionia > Gastranaerophilales > Gastranaerophilaceae > CAG-196. Next base: position 4,226 of record CALVAM010000011.1, read on the forward strand.
AACTTTTTGCCGCTATATTAATCCTTAAAACTTATATTCAGGAATCACAAATTGTTCATTATTTGCATCTTTTTCTACAAATTTCAAATAATAATCCAAAGCTTTTTCCTTAGAATTTTGATAAAACTCTTCTGAAATAAGTTCTCTATGTAATTCTGTTCTTTCGCCTGAATAATTACCTAAAACTCTTGAGAATTTTTCAATCATTTCAAGATTTTCACCACCTGAATAAGCTTTTGTTTTAGCATCTGTTCCGGATGGTCTTATTTCAACATATTTGTCTTTGAATTGTAAATAAGTTCCATCACCAACAAATTTTACAGAAACAAGATTATCGAAATTTAATTCTGCAAATGCATTATTAAGAACTTTTTTAACTGCTTCAACATCTGCAATGCCTTCTCTTATTGCAATTGCTAAAGATAAATAGAACATATCATTTTTAGTTCTTAATTTTTCACCTTCTATTTTTGCTAGTTTTAATTTTTCAATATCAGGTTCTGATTCGTTGTAATAAGAAATATCTTCTCTTACATCAAATTTTGCAATGATATTATTTTCTTCAAAAATTTCAATTAAGTATTCAGAAAGAGTTTTATTATCTTCTTCCAATTTAGCAGCTAGAGCAGACGCTACAATAATAGCTTCCGTAGCACTTTTTTCTCTCATAGCAATTGCTTTTCTGCCAGCTAAAGATTCAATTAAATCTTCAGAACCCATAATCATACCACCGGATTCTTCGCCTCCGAAAATTAATCTTGGTTGAACGCCCAAATTAATTGAATTTCCGAATACATCATCTACAACAACTTCATCTTGAGGATTATTTTTAAGCTGCAATTCTACTTTTTTCATAATATTTGCAATTTCTTTAAATCCTACAGGGACATTTACAACTTTAATTCCGTGAGCCTTTGCCCATTCATCCCAAGATAAAGCTGATGCTGTTGTTTTAATCATAAATCTAGGATGATTTTTGAATTTACCGCTTGCTTTTAATTGTTTTACACGATAATTCATTAACATCAAAAATGCTTGATTTGCACTGTAAACTGTTAATATTCTATCTTCATCCAATTGAATATATGAAATACCGTATTCATCCAAATTTGGAACATTTCCACTTGCTTCAATTTGACAAACAGTAAGTCTATCGTGATCTGGGTCTGTAATTAATACAACAGTTCCTATAGGATAATCAGCTAAAACTTTTTCATAGTGTAAAGATTCAATCACTGGGAAAAATCTTTCGCCATTAGGTTTTTTAGCAAGAACTGTTGCATCTACAGAATAATCATAGAAAACTTTATTTCCTTTTGGATCAGTATCATATTTCCCGATACCGTGGAAGAATGGATCTTCTTCTGTATTATTCCATACAAATTTATCTTGAATACCTAACTTTTCTAAAACTCTGCTCAAAGTTCTATAAGCACATCCGCCTACACTCTCAATAAATAATTTAGACTTCATTTTCTTAATGCTATCAAGATTTTGAGCAACGCCTGATTTTAAATATTCAACATATAAATCTACACCGTCATTCAATTTTGACATTATTTCTTCATCAATTAATTTATCATCACTTGCTGCTATTTTAATTTCATATTTACCTTCTTTTTCAGTAATATCAAAAATTTCTTGTATTTTATTTACAAATTCTAAAGATTCTTCAGGTAAATATTGGCTTCCTTGAGAATTTAAATCTTTAGTAGCAGTTTTTACAGAAATACCGTGACTTGAAGTAATATATTCTCCGCCAAGTAAATCAAGTTTGAACGCTAAAAATGAAGCTAACCATATTGGGATGGTTTTTCTTTCCTTTGGAGTTAAAGTCTTAATACCTTGAGCAGCTTGTATTCTTGCAATAGCATCCAAATACAAATCTGAATTATATCTTACTTCACTTCCCACAAGTTTTATAATTTCTTTTCCTGCATATTTTTCTCTTGCGACAAGTGCTTTAGCTAAAGTTGCTAAAACAATTCCAACTAAATTAATAGGAAATCTTGTATCTTGAGGATATAAAATGTTTTGTGGACCTCTAATACCTGCTGTTGATACTTTTGCTTCTTTTGAATAATTTGCAAACCAATCTAGTAAATTTAATCCTTCTGGATTTTCTGAACTATGAGGATATAGGTGTTCTCTTTTTAATGTAAAAGTAAACTCACCTTTATTATCAAAATCCATTAGATTCATATTTTTAATATAATCAGGAGTTTTATCAAAAACATTTTTGAACAACTCTTTTTCTAATTCACTTTTTGCTTCTTTTTTAATCATAAAAAGTTTCTCCCTATCTAAAATATATCTTAAATTATACCATACATATTTTATTTCTTTATATAAAAAATGGTTAGACAAAAATATCTAACCATTTTTGAGTTATTAATTTCTATATTATTTTTTTAAATAAACAGGTTGGAATTAGCAGAAGAGCTTTCTTGAATATATTTAGCAACTCCTCCGATTTCAACTCCATCAATTAATTCTTCTTCTTTAATCCCCATAACATCCATTGACATATTGCAGGCAATAAATTTTACTCCATTATCTTGAGCCTGTTTAATAAGTTCATTTAGTGTAGAAACATTTTTATTTTTCATAACCCATTTCATCATAATGGAGCCCATTCCACCCATATTCATTTTAGAAAGAGTTAATTTATCAGCACCTTTAGGCATCATCATCCCAAACATTTTATCAATAAGACCTTTTTTAACATTTTTATCTGGACGTCTTAAAATATTTAATCCCCAGAAAGTAAAGAATAAAGTAACATCTTTTCCTGCTGCCTTGGCACCATTTGCGATAATCATTGCAGCAAGTGCTTTATCCAAATCATTTGAAAAAACTACTATCGTTTGAGAATTTCCGACATTTAAAACTTTGTTTTCATTAGTATCTTTGTTGCCTTTTTGAATAACAGCCCTAATAATTTTATTTTCTACTCTTAAACCTAAAAGTTTATTCCCTGTAGAATTACACCATGCATCAATATCGGATTTAAATCCTCTGTCTGTTGATGTAACTTCTAAAATATCACCGTCATTAACTTCAATAATTTTAGATGCAACCTTCATAATCGGTCCGGGACATTGAAGTCCGCAAGCATCTATTTTGATTCTTTCACCACTATTTATAGAAGAAATATTATTAGCACTTACTAAAGATTGAACTTTAGATTTTTTCTCAATATTACCTACTTTATCTTTTTTCAATTCTTTATACAAAGAAATTCCGCCCATCAAAGAATACACATTATTAAATCCGTTTTGGATTAAAATTCTTGAAGCTACATAACTGTTATATCCTGTATTACAGAATAAAATAACTTTTTCATTCTTAGGAATTTCATTTAATCTTGTTCTTATCTCTTCAACAGGAATATTTTTAGCACTTCCAATCGTTGCTATTTCAAATATTTCACGCGGTCTTACATCAATTAGATAAGCACCTTCTAAATCTTCATAATACGCAGGTTTAATAAAGCCTCTTAAAATATTATCAGCATTCATTCCCAAAATATTAACCCCGTCCTTAGCAGAAGAATAAGGTGGAGCATAACATAATTCACTATCTAAAAGTTCTTGAACAGTTCCGTTATTTCTCATAACAGAAGCTATAACATCAATTCTTTTTTCAACTCCGTCAACTCCAACCGCTTGAGCTCCAAAGATTTTTCCTGAATTATCAAACAAAAGTTTATAACAAATTTGAGTTGAATTAGGATAATATCCGGCATGATCTCTTGAAAATACAAAAGTTTTCCAATAATCAACACCTCTTTGTATAAGTTGTTTTTCATTATTCCCCACTGATGCTACAGTTAAATCAAAAACTTTTAAAACAGAAGTACCTTGTGATTTTTTATAAGTTGATTCAATACCGCAAATATTATCTGCAATAATTCTGCCTTGTCTATTCGCAGGACCTGCAAGAGGAATTAAAGAATAATTATCAGATACAAAATCTTTAACTTCCACTCCATCGCCGCCTGCATAAATATCAGGATTAGAAGTCTGCATTCTATCATTTACAACAATACCTCTATTAACTTCTAAACCAGCATTTTTAGCGATTTCAATTTCAGGTCTTACTCCGATTGCCATTATTACGATATCAAATTCTATTTCTTTAGACGATGATAGAATAATTTTATTACCATCAAATTTTTGAACTCCATCACCTAAAATTAATTCAACACCTCTATCACGCATTTCATTTTGTGCAAAAGCTGCAATTTCCCAATCTACAGGTGCTAAAATCTGTTTTTGCATCTCTACCAAAGATGTTTCCAAACCCATTTCAACAAGGTTTTCTGCCATCTCTACTCCTATAAAACCACCACCGATTACTACAGCTTTTTTACAATTGTTCTCTTTTATATATTCTTTTATTTTATCTGCATCATATAAAGTACGAAGCGTAAAAATTTTATCCTTTGGTAAACCTTCAAATTCAGGAACAAAAGGGCTTGCTCCTTGAGCTAATACTAATTTATCATATGAAATCTCTTCATTGTTTTCTAATTTAACTGTTTTTAGTTCAGGATTTATACTAACAACTTTAGAAAATAATCTAACTTCTATATTTAATAAATTATGAAATTTTTGAGGAGAAGATACCAAAATCTTTTCTCTTTCATCAATTACTCCTGAAACATAATAAGGTAAACCGCAATTAGCTATAGAAGTTTCACCTGTTTTTTCTAAAACTATTATTTCAGCATTCTCATCTAATCTTCTTATTCTTGCAGCAGCACTCGCTCCGCAAGCTCCTCCGCCTATTATTACTACTCTCATATATTCTCCTTAATTTTCCTATTTATTTTTAAGATACCATATTTATTTTTCACAAACAATTTTATATATTTTTTCTTAATATTTATGCTAAAGTATATTAGAGATTTATTATGTTATACGATGAAGCTATAAAATTATTGACGAATAAAGGCAATTTTTACATAGATTTAGGTTTAGAAAGAATTTCTAAAGTCTTAGATTTATTTAATAATCCTCAAGATAAGCTTAAATATATTCATGTTGCTGGAACTAACGGAAAAGGCTCTGTTTGTTCTATTTTGGCTTCTATTTTACAAGAAGCCGGTTATAAAACAGGACTTTACACAAGTCCGCATATTTGGGAATACACAGAAAGAATTAAGATTAATGGTAACGATATTCCTAAAGAAGAGTTCAGTCAACTTATTTATGAAGTCACAACAAAAATTAATGAAAATAAAATTCATTTAACAGAGTTTGAAATATTAACAGTTGTTATGTTTTTGTACTTTCAAAAAAATAATGTTGATATAGTTGTTTTAGAAACAGGACTTGGCGGTAGATTGGATGCTACAAATGTAATTAAAAATAATCTATGTTCAATAATTACTCAAATTGATTTGGATCATACTGATAGATTAGGTAAAACAAAAGATGAAATAGCTTATGAAAAGGCTGGTATAATAAAGAAAAATTGTCCTGTTATTACAAGTATGGGATATGAAGCAATAAGAGATAAAGCAGATGAAGAAAATTCTATGTTTATTCTTGCAACACCTTTTGTTAATCCTATTTTTATAGAAGCTCTTTCTTTAAAAGGTATGCACCAAATTGAAAATTTGGCTCTTGCAGTTAATGCTATTAATTATTTATTCAAAGATATTTCTGATGAAACTATTATTGAAGGTTTAAAAAAAGTTAAAAATCCTTGCAGATTTCAATATATTCCTGAAAAAAATTTAATAATTGATGCTTCTCATAACCCTAATGGAATAAAAGCTTTAAGAGAAAATTTGGATTATTATTTCCCTAATGATAAACGAAGATTTATTTTCGGATGTTTAAATACTAAAGACTATGAAAAAATGATGAGTATTTTATTTAAAGAAGATGATGAAGTTTTTATAAATGAATTTGATTATCCAAATGCTTGTACTTATGATGAATTAAAAGTTAAATGCCCTATAAGTGTTAAAAAATATAATCATTGTCTGAATTTAGATTTTGATAAATTAACAATAATTTGCGGTTCATTTTATATGATAGGAAATATGAAAGAATTAAAAAATTTTCTTTAATTTTATTCTTCCCAAATATCAAAAAAATTATAAAATTGATGCGGATATTTAAGCGTATATTTTTCTAAAAATTCTACATATTTATTTTCTAATTCTTCTATGATTTCGGATTTATTAGTTTTAGTGGGAATAAATTTTTCAATTATAACTCGATATTTTTTACCTTCTTTTACACATAAAATAAAACGAATAGGAGCTTCCAGCATCAGGGCAAATCTTATTACACCAAGAGGGAGAGATATTGTTTTACCAAGAAAAGTTTTTTTATAGATTTTATCGGCATTTTGTGCGGATATTCTATCTCCTGCCATAAAAACATTTTCACCTTGTTTAAGTTTTTCTGAAATTAAAATCGATGTATTTAAATTAATTTCTTCTATAGGAAAAGTATCTAAAGCTACTTTTTTTTCAAATGTATTGAGAAATTTCCTGAATATTTCACAAACATTTGCCTGCAAAAAGACGTTTACTTTTGTATTTTTATAATCCTCTAATAAACTTCTTAAAATCTCCACATTTCCAATATGAGTTGTTAAATAAAACACTCCTGTTTCAAAATCCGAATCTTCATATACAAAATTTTTATTATCAAAATCTCCTAAAAATGATAGTATTTTATCGACAAGAGAATTGCCATAATTAATAAATTGTATCCAAGAATCCAATAAAATATTTTTACGACCTAAAATTTTAAAGAATTTTTCAGAAGCTTTTCTTCTATCTTTTGCCTTAAAAAAAGTTATTAAAACAACAAAAAAAGCTATTATTCTTAAGATATTTTTTCCAAAAATTTTATATAGATAAAAACTTAATATGAGTCTTTTTTCACCGGCTCCGCTTTCAGAGAGTTGAAACCAATTTTTACGCATTTTTTACACACTCCAAAAGTGTATAATCAAATGCACCAAGATTATCGTAAATATAGTTTATTCTTAGTCCTGATTTTTCAATAATTTTTTCCATATCAGAATAAGAATACATTTTACTGCAACCGTTTGCCATTGCTGTAAAATATAATGATGTATGAACTAAAGAATATTTTGCACCCACAAATCTTTGTCTATCAATAAAAGGTTCTAAAATATAGATTTTTATATCATCTGAACTTGTTTTTACTAATCTTTTTAATATAAATTCAATTTGTTCCTTAGAAAAACAATCCAAAAACTGACTCATTAAAATTGCACCTGACATTTTTGGAAGTTTGGATTTTTCGTCTAAAATATCGGCAGAATGGAATTTACATCCTGCAAGCTCTTTATCATTTTTTATTACTTCAATATTTTCTTTTAAATCAATCATAGTAATATCAATTTTAGGATTATTTTTCAAGCAAATTCTTTCAAACCTACCTGTATTTCCACCAATATCAAAGATTTTTTCACTATTTTCAATAATTTTATAAATGATATTAAAACAATTATCTGAATAGAAATGATCGAATTCATACCAACTTTTTTTTATTACTTCAGGTAATCTTGATAGATAAGGATATATTGTCTTAGCTTCCGGAAATAGTTTTTTTATGCCCTCTGGAGAAGATTTTTCAAACGATGATTTTAACTCATCGGCTCCTAAATAGCATACATCTTTTACAAAATTAAAATTAACCCTTGTCATTTCATCATATAAAAATGTTTTTCCAAGTTGAGTAATATAAAATTTATCTTCTTTTTTCTCTACTATTTCTATCGCTTCAGCTACTTCTAAAAGTGTGTTCACAGTATATTCTGAAAGCTCTAAAATCTTTTGAATTTCTTCAATACTTTTAGGACTCTCATCTATAGTTTTTAAAATCCCAAATTCAAGCATAGAATTTATTGCCTGAAAGCTCAAAGGTGCGAATGCTATTTTTTGAGCTTCTGTTAGTGATTTTATAATATTCTTTTTATGTTTATCTCTATTGTTCATTCCCTGATTTTATCATAAAAAGACTTAGTAAATAAGAAATTGTAATCCCAATAAACAAAGTTATTCCAAGTGAGCTTATGAGTTTAAATCTTACAAATGAAAGCATCAAAAACGAAAATGCAGTTGAAAGGAATGAAATAAATACAGCATCCTTAGATTTTTCGCAATTTTGGGTTCTAAAAATTGAATAATCCAAACTAAACCCTAGAATTAAAAATAGAGCCAAAATATTAAATAAATTTATTGGAATATTAAAAAGACTAATTATAGAAATTGAAAATAATATACCTAAAAGTGGTGAAATTATTATTCTAAAAGCCTGTTTTAATCCATAGTTAAAGCTTAAAAATAAATACAAAATCACAAATACTATAGGGAATAATTTTAAGCATTGTATTCTTATTTTTTTTAACTCTTTTGAAATCTCTAACGCAGGATCTATCGCATTATCCACATTTTCACTTGTAATAATAAATGCTGTATTATTATCAAGCATGAATTTCTGTTTTAATGGAAAATTTTCTACATCATAATGAGTGAAATTTTTGTTTTCTAAAGCTTTTATTTGTGCTTGGGATAGAAATTTTCCATAAGATTTCAAATTATTTTTATATAATTCTTTTACAAGTATGAAATTCTCTTTTTGTTTGTCAGTAGAAAAAATAAAATCACTCAAGCTGATTGAATTTTTAATATTCAATTTTTCTTCTTTTTTAAGGATTTCATCAGTATTTTTACCGTTAATTAAGATATACTTAATATTTTTTTGCCCAAATAATTCTTGATTAAGTCTTTCAGATTTTATCAATTCTTTTGGCGGAGTATAAAGATTTTTCAAGTTATCATTGAATTTGAGGTTAAAAAATCCTAAAACTGTTATTCCAAAAATTATAGATAAAATTAAAGGTTTGAATTTTGTTATATCAAATTTTGATAAACTGTTTATCTTAAAATCATTATTTTTAGATAAAATAAATACAACAAAAAAATACACCCCCAAAAGTCCTGATGCTGTAAATATTCCGATTTGTTTTAGTAATTCTATCCCAGAAAAATTCAAAATTAAAAAAGCAAAAACAGTTGTCAGCATGGAATTAGTAAGACTTTTTATAAAAAGTTTATTGTTATCATTCAAATAATAATGCAAAGAATAATCTAAACTTATTCCAATTAATGAGGTAGAAAAAACAAACGTTAAAATGTGGATTTTATGAAAAATAATACTTGAAACAGAAAATCCCATCAAAAATCCAAAAATTATACTCGCTAAAATCGGAAGAATAATCTTATAGGATTTAAAATAAAATTTGCATAATAAAATAAGAGCTAAAGTTGAAATTATACATATTATATTAATTTCAAGACTCGAGTTTTTAGATGCCAAATAAGAATGAATAGGAGTTCCTGTAAGGTATATTTTTCCATCATCTAATTGTTTTTGTTTATTTAAAATATTTTCTAATTCTTTATTATTGTCTATTTCTACTTGAGTAGAGCTATAAAATTTACCTTGATATTCTTTAATCTCTGTTTCATATCTTTTTGATAAAGAATTCAAAAAATCTCCCGATAACATATATGGGTCATTACTCGGATCAGAAAGAAAAATTCCAAAAGGATTATATAACCTTATAAGAGCATCATTTTCTATAGTTTTATAATCTTTTTTTTCTAATTGGTTTTTAATATTCTCACTCAAAAAATTTTCAGGGTAACTTCCATAAATATTTATAACATCGCTAAAAATCGGATTGTATTGCCTGTATTCGTTTTTTAATTCTTCAACTCTTTGAGGATTATCTGATTCAAAAATTATATTCAAATTTTTAGATGATAGTTGAGCAAGTTTTATTAAATTAGAATTATTATCCAAAAACGCTCTTGTAATTTCTGTATCAATACCTTTAAGGCTAAATATTCCAACAATAAAAATTATAGTCGCAGTTAAGAAAAAAATAATTTTTTTAAACATGTTTTTCCCATTTGATATTAGTTTTAGTTCCATCTTTAGTGATTATTGTCATTTTTTTTATATAGTCACTACCTGAAATTTCTATTGATTTTAAATAATCATATGCAGGTGAATTTTTTTGTGGAACTAGACCAAGAGTCCAAGTGTTTCCTTGATTTGTAAAAAAGAATTTGAACTCTTTTTCAAGCTTTGAGTAATTCTTTTTAGAAATAGCAAGAATTATATTATTAATTTGACGATATTCCTTTGTTGTATATGAAGTTGTACTTTTTATCGGATAAGTTGTATAAAAAGTTACTCCAACATCTTCTTTAAATTCAAAATTTCCTGATGATTTTAGTATTACATTTGAATTAGGAAATATTTTTTCTTGACTGAATTTGCAATTTATGCTTTCAAGCTTTGGCAAATTATTTTCAAATTCGCTAATTTTTTTCGGATAATCAAATACATTTGCAAAACTTTGCAAATTAAGCATAAAAAACATAAATAAAGCTAAAAAAATTCTAATCATTGTATTCCTCAACTGCTTTTACTAATTTTTCAGGAGCATTATACAAAGTCTCACCGGTCTTAAAATTTACTCCTATTTGCATGGTATTTGCTTTAAATATTTTTTCATTATTCAAATAAATATTGTATTTAATAATAATAGCAGGTTCAAGCTCCTGTAAAATACACTCAACCACTATTCCTTCATCAAATTTAGCGGATTTTATATATTTCATATCCATTTTTACAATAGGATACATAATTCCATCATTTTTCATATCATCATAAGTGTATTTAAGCTTTCTAAAAAAATCACATCTTGCCATTTCTAAGTATTTAACATAGTTTCCGTGCCAGACAACTTGCATAGGATCTACATCATAAAATGGTATTCTAATTTTTGTTTTAGTAACTATTTTTTTCATAAATTCCCTACTAAATCATTTTTAATCGGTAAAATTCCACTTGAATAAGTTTTAATCTCATCTTTGTATTTAAAACTGATTCCTGTGTCTGTTTTTGTAAGTTCTAAATCAATAATTTGATTAGGCTTAATAATATTTGCAAATTTTACCCTTCTAATTTGTCCACAATGACAATCTAAATTGTAAGCAAGTTTTATAAAAAAATCTACATAAAATAACTGTACAACACCTGCTAAAATCGGTAAATCTTCAAAATGACCTTTGAAAAAATTACTGTTCTCTAAAAATATAAGCCTAAATGTTATAGAATTGTCTTTTTTTACTCTTGATAAAATCAAAGGTAAAGAAAGATTCAATTCAAACAATTCTCTAATTCTTTCTTTATCAATTTTTCCTCTTATATTCTTAGGTATTTCATCAAAGAATTTCCATTTTTGAGGAATTTTTTCAAAATCATCTTTGAGATGCTTCTTTAAACTTTTAATTAATTCAACAGAACCGCTTTTTAGTAAATAATCTTTGCCTAAGTCATTTAAAACAGCTAAAGTTGCGATTTTTCCCGCAAATTCAAAACAGTAACAATCATCTATATATTCATTTTCTTTTATTTTATTTTCAAGAATATCCGCATCAATTCGCTTTTCTTGAACTTTTAATACTCTATCGCTTCTTCCTACAAGCTCAATTTCATCTTCAAATATTTTCATTTTATCTTTTATAATCTGATGATTTTCTTTAGAATACTCCGTTAAAATTTCTGTACAATCATCTTTTGAAGCTAAAATTTTTATACCTTTAAATAATTTTAAACGCTTAGAATTATAATCTTTGCGATATCCTATTGAGCCGCTTTCGCTGCTTCCGTAAATATCAATAACATCATTAGAACAAATAGATTTAGCATATTCATAAGTCTTATCTTCAAGCTTCGCACCTGCAGTAAAAATATATCTAGGCTTAACTTCTATTTGAACATCATATTTTCTCATTGTTTCCAAAAAAGAAGGAGTTGTTATAAGAACTGAATTTTTTATATTTAAATCCTCGGGATAATTAATTCTTTTAAGATTAATCATAAACCCTGAATTTAGAGGAAATACAAAATGAAATGTTGCACCAAAAAGATGTTCTAAAGTTGTAGTTGAAATAAATTCCAAATCCCCTTCAAAATGGAATTCTTCCAATAAATCATCACTTTCAATAATCATATTTTGAATAGTTTTTTTAACACAACTGTTTTTATCAGAAGTTGAACCGCTTGTATAGAATTCAATATCTTCATTATTTATTGCTTTTTTAAGAAAATCTATTGCTAATCTTAAATTTTCATCCTCAATATTATTTGATAGGAGTAAAGATTTTATTTCTTTAACAGTATAATTCTTATCTCCATTTTTGAAGATAACTTTTTCATCATATTCACTGGTTTTAAAATATTTTAAAAAATTATTATCCAAATTTTTCCCTTTTATTTGAATTTTAACATTTATTTTTCGATACTAATAAACATTTGTCATTCCGAATTTATTTCGGAATCTTATCAACTTAAGATTTAAACCTTTTTTATTGTAAGATGCTGAAACAAGTTCAGCATGACGTATTTAATATTCTATTCACTACTCACTATTCACTAACTTCATTTATCTTTCTAAGTCTACATCTTATTATGTATTCTATACCAAAAAATAAACCTACAAGCATATAGGAAATAAATCCATTATATAAAATCCAAATCTCTTTTGATAAAAATACTGTTATAAGAGATACTAAAAAGTTTAAAAACATAAAAATAGACCAAAGATAAGTAAGATTTCTCGTGTATTTTAATACCCATTCTTTAGCGTCAGGCTCTATAGCTAAAGCAAATTTTTGAATAGCAGTTCTTTCTTGAAATATTGATGAAAAAAATACAATAAAAAGTCCTAAATTTACCACAACAGGATAGTATTTAAAAAATATTAAATTCGTAAAATGAAATGCAAAAATTACCAAAAACATGGTAACAAAAGGCAAAATTGCTTTAAAAAATTTACCCAAGCAAGCCATAAACAGCTTCCACAATATCATTTACTGTTCTAATTTTTTTAAACTCATCAGGAGGTAATTTTTTATCAGTAAATTTTTGCATTCTAACAGCAATATCTACCGCATCTATGCTATCTAAATCTAAATCCTCAAAAAGATTAGCTTCTAAATTTATAAGATTTTCATCAATCTCTAACTCTTCAACCAGGATATTAGTTAACTCATCAAGAATTTGTTCTTTTGTGATACTATTAGCCATTAATTTTCTCCTTAATGTATTCAGCTAAAGTATCAATAGAATAAAAATATTTCTTATTTTCTTCTTTATCGGAACTCAAAATTATATTAAATTTTCTTTTAATAGCCATACCAAGCTCTAAAGCATCAATAGAATCCAATCCTAAACCTTCTCCAAATAAAGGTTCATCATTTTTTATATCATTAGGAGTTATGTCTTCTAACGCCAATGTTTCAATTATTAAATTTTTAATCTCTTCTCTTAATTCCATACCAGTATTATATCATAAATTATATTTTAATACAAAACAGGGCTAAATTATATTTAGCCCTGAAAAAGTTTAATTCTTATTTTTAATTAGTCTACAGTAAGTTTTTTAATGTTATCTTTCTTAAAATCAAGTTTAGGAGCAGTAATTTTTAAAATACCGTGTTCCAACTTAGCATTAGTTTTTTCAACATCAATTTCTTGAGGGAAATAAACAGTTCTAGAAAATTCACCATATCTGAATTCAGATTTTCTGTATCCTTTAGTATCTTCTTTTTGTTCTTCTTCTTTTTTTGCATTGATTGTTATATGGTTTTTATCAATATCGATATCCAAATCTTCCTTTTTAACTCCGGGAAGTTCAGCTTTTACACTATATTCATTGTCTTTTTCGTGAAGTTCTACAGGCATTGCGAACTTGTCAACTTCTTCATTATAAATGTATTCTGGGAAAAAGCTGTCAAAATTTCTGTTTAAAATAGAACTGATTTCATCATTTACGGATTTTATAAACCCATCTGGTGATTTTTTAATTAAGAATTTCATGATGTTCTCCTTTCATATTTTATAAGTGTTTTTTTAACATCTACTAACTTCAACACTTATATTATTACTCTGTTTTTCTAAAATTTAATTTTTTTAACCAAAAATTAACAATTCCCAATTTTATCTTGTTATGATAATATTTTAAATAACTAAGGAGATTAATTATGAGAGTGGGTTTTTTACAGAACTTAAGGAGTAAATTGGATGGGCTTTTTTCTGTACGCATGGTGGATGAACATCTGGTAATACGATTATTTACTTTAAAATTTTGTAAAAAATTTGATTACAAATATGATTTTCAGCCTGCTAGTGAATACGGATTAAATCGAGAAATACGAAATCCAAAAGTAATAGTTTCATTAACTACGTTTCCTGCAAGAATAGAAATTGTTTATAAAACAATAACAACAATTATGCAGCAATCAGTTAAACCGGATAAAATAGTTTTATGGCTTGCAGAAGAACAGTTTCCGGATAAAAATTTACCTGAAAACCTTACGAGATTAGAACAATTTGGACTTACGATAAAATGGTGTGAAGATATTCGCTCATATAAAAAATTAATTCCATCATTAAAAGAATATCCTGATGATATTATTATTACATTAGATGATGATTATTATTATGATAAAGATTTATTAAAAACTTTAATAGAAGAACACAAAGAATATCCAAATTGTATTATAGCAAATAGAGCAATGCGTTTGATTGTTAAGAAAACTGGAAAGCATAGATTGCTAAAAAGAAGCTACATATACGATAGTTCATATTTACCAAGTTATAAAAATTTCTTTATAGGTTTTGGAGGAGTTTTATATCCGCCGCATTGTTTGTATTCAGAAGTATTAGATAAAGAAAAATTTATGACAATAATACCAACAAATGATGATGCTTGGTTTTGGTTAAATGCAATAAGAAATAATACCAAAATTGTACAATCAAGAAATGGATATAAATTAAAAATGTACCCTATTGAAAATTCACAAGAGCTTGGATTATATAAATTGAATTGCAATAATTCTCAATTAGGAATTACAGGCGAAGTTGCTGCAAATATGTTCGCAGAACAATATCCTGATTTTAATTCACGCATTCACGAATAAATTTATACAATTAAACCGTAGCCATTTTTTCTTGAAGAGAGTGAGCAGAGTCTTCATATCCAGCTCTTCCCATAAGAGCATAAGTATAATTTTTAGCTTGTTCAACTCCGGGTTGGTTGAAAGTATTTATATTATAAAGTTCTCCTGCTATTGCAGTTTGAACCTCTAACATATATAGTAGTTGAGCAACATTATATTCATCAATTTTTGGAATAGTAATCGTCATAGTAGGTCTTGAATAATCAGCTAAAGCAACTCTTGTAGAATCAGCTTCTGCATTGATTAAATCATTAATAGTTTTTCCGCCTAAATATCCAATTCCTGTGTATTCAAATATTTTTGGAATTTCTAAAGTCGTATCAAAATTTTCAACTCTAATGAATGTAATAATTTTATTGTTAGGTCCTTCATTATAAAGCTGAATTTGAGAATGTTGATCAGTAGCACCGAGAGCTTTAATCGGAGTAGGTCCAATGTTAACTTTTTCTCCGTTATTATTGAATTCTTTACCTAAAGATTCAGCCCAAAGCTGAGCATACCAATCTGAAACATATTTTAATCTGCTTGAATATGGCATCATAACAGAAAGATTTTTACCTTTTTTTACGTCCATAAGATATTGGATTAAAGCTCCTTGAGCGGCGATATTTTGATAAATATCCGTATTTTTAAGTGCCAAATCCATGTCCTTAATGCCGTTCATAAGTTGGTCAATATCTAAACCAACTAAAGCAAAAGGTAAAAGTCCAACCGCTGAAAAAACTGAAAATCTACCGCCAACATCATCAGGAACAAAGAAAGTTTTAAAACCTTCTTGATCAGCAAGTTGTCTTAAAACTCCCATTTTTTTATCGGTAGTTGCAACAATATTCTTTCTATAATCGTCACCTAATTCTTTATACATCAAATCTTTAAGAATCATAAATTGTGACATAGTTTCAGCCGTAGAGCCTGATTTTGTAATAACATTAACTAAAGTCTTTTTGAGATCTAGAATTTCTAAAAGCCCGCTAATAGTATCAGGATCAATATTATCTAAAAAGAAAATTCTGGGAAGATTTCCTCTTTGTTCAGGAGTTAATAAATTCCAATAAGGTTTAAGTAATGCTTCTGTAACAGCAATTCCGCCAAGAGCAGAACCACCGATACCAAGAACTAAAATATTATCAAATCTATCTTCTACAAGTGAAGCAAATTCTTTAACATACCAAACAGTTTCTTCGTTGTAGCCTAAATTCATCCACTGTAGCCATTGACCATATTTATCTTTACGTTGATTTAAGCTTTTAATAATATCAGAGATTTTTTCTCTGTAGTTTTCAAATTCTTCATTAAGGTTTAAACCATTTTCTTCGCCGATAATTGATAAATCAGTGTTTTTATAATTTAGTTTAAGCATTTCAAATCCCTTATATAATACCCATATTTTAATTGTACTATTAACAATTATTTTTTCAAGGCATCAGTAAGGTAGAATGCATAATATAGCTTAGGTTTACAAAATTTTTTTTAAGAATATAATTATCTGCATATAAAAATGTATATCAGGGGGTATATGTGAAAATTTTATCTGTTAATTCTGTTGGTTATAGAAATAATAATTATCATCTAAAATTTAATAAAAATAACAAAAGTAATTTTTTACAATTAACTAATGAGCCTATCTCAACAGTAAATTTTAAAGGGATAAATACTTTATCTCAAAGTTTTGAATATGGTTTATCTTTGGAAGAATTGAAAGACAGATTAAGTCCTGAAAAATATACAAAATGAGATTTATTATTTCCCAAAAGTATTGAATATAAAAGTTTAGCTGATGGGGATAAAAAAGCTTTAGCTCATTTAGTAAGAGCTTCTGAATATTTTAATGACGTTTATAAACGTTTAGATGATGTTCATAATTTAGAGTTTGAAAAATTTTTAGCAACAAGAATTGCTCAAGGTGATGAAAAAGCTGTTTTGACTAAAAAACTTTATGATGGTCAAAAAGGTATAAATGCAAAATCTGTTGACGGGTCTGAAGTCAATTTAGCTAAAGGAATTAAAACAATTGCAGGAAAAGGGTTTTATACCCTTCAAAAACAAAAAGAGATTTTAACATCTTGGATAGTTGGATATTTACCTTTAGGAGCGGATTTAAGTAATGCACATAGAGCGAGAAATATTATGCAGTATAACTATTTTATCCAAAATGGCGGAATAAAATTTGATAGCAATGGTAAAATAAAAATAGATTTTGCTAAAATTACTCAGTGCGGAGAAAAAATGCTTAATGATGCTATAAAGATACAATTAAGCAAAAGTGAAAAAATGGCAAAAGAATATATTGAAAAATATGCTGTTTGGACAAAAGAATTGGATATACTTGCAAATAAACTGAAACCTATTGATAAAAGATTGAATTCTTATTTGTATTCTCCAATCGCAAAAGAAGTTTTGAAAAAAATAAAATAATTCCTAAGTTTCTTTGATGTATAATTAATTTAGATTATTTAAATATGTAAATCTCAATAAAGTTGATTAAAAAAGGGAATTAATTATGCTAAAAGGAAATGAAATCAGACAATTATATTTAGATTATTTTAAAAATAAGCATCAACATACTGTTGTAGAAAGTTCAAGTTTGGTGCCTGATAATCCGACAGTATTATTAACAACTGCCGGAATGCTGCAGTTTTTACCAATCTTTTTAGGGATTCAGAAGTGCCCTTACGATCCTGCAAGAGCAACATCTTGTCAAAAATGTGCAAGAGCAGGCGGCAAGGATTCTGATATTGAAAATGTTGGAAGAACTCCAAGACATCATACCTTCTTTGAAATGTTAGGAAATTTTTCTTTTGGAGATTATTATAAAAAAGAAATTATTCCTTGGGCTTGGGAATTTGTAACTGAAGTTTTGAAATTAGATAAAGACAGACTTTGGATAACTATTTTTGAAACTGATGATGAAGCTTTTGATATTTGGAGAAGTGTTGGCGTTCCAGCTGAAAGAATAAAAAGAAAAGGTAAAAAAGATAATTTTTGGGGACCTCCCGGAGCTTCAGGTTCTTGTGGACCTTGCTCTGAAATTCATTATGATTTAGGCGAACAGTATAAGTGTTCTGATGACTGCGGTATTGATACTTGCGAATGTGATAGATGGGTTGAAATTTGGAACTTGGTATTCACAGAATTATACCAAGATGAAGAAGGCAATCAATCACCACTGGAAAAGAAAAACGTTGATACTGGCATGGGCTTAGAACGTATCACAATGGTTTGTCAAGGTGTTGCTTCTACTTTTGAAACTGATTTATTGAAACCTATTTTGGATAAAGTTTCTGAAATGAGTGGAGTTCCTTACAAAAAATCTGAAAAAACGGATATTTCTTTAAGAATAATAACTGACCATGCAAGATGCGTTTCTTTCTTAATCTCTGATGGAGTAATTCCTGGAAATGAAGGAAGAAGTTATGTTTTAAGAATGATTTTAAGACGTGCATTAAGACACGGTAAAATTTTAGGTATGGATTTACCTTTTTTATACAAACTTGTTGATACAGTTGTTGAACATTATGGCGAAGCTTATCCTGATTTAGTTAAAAATAAAGCTAAAATCGTTGATGTTATTAAGAAAGAAGAAGAACGTTTTGCTAAGACTCTTGATAGAGGTTACAAAATGTTGGATGAATTTATATCTGAAAAGAAAGATATCGATGGCGAAAGTGCATTTAAACTTTATGATACCTATGGTTTCCCATTTGAATTAACAAAAGAAATTGCAGAAGAAAATTCTTTAAAAGTTGATGAAGAAGGATTTAAAGCAGCAATGCAAGAACAAAAAGAACGTGCAAAAGCTGCGACTGCAAAAATTTCTGTAACAGGCGATATTAAGTATGCAAAAGTAGAAGAAGAAGTTGGTTCAACTGAATTTGTAGGATATGAAGAAAATGTCTGTGAAGCTAAAGTTTTAGCATTAATCGAAGGAGAAGGTTTTGTAGACGTTGTATTAGATAAAACACCTTTCTACGCTGAATGCGGTGGACAAGTCGGCGATAGCGGTTTTATTTTTAATGAAAACTTAAAGGTAGAAGTTTTAACTACATTTAAAGTAAATCATTTATTTGTTCACAGATGCCAGGTTGTAAATGGTGAAATTAATGTCGGTGATATTGTGATTGCTCATATTGATACAAATAAACGCAAAGAAATAAGAGTTCACCATACATCAGCTCACTTACTTCAAGCAGCTTTGATTAAAGTTTTGGGAGATGAAGTAAAACAAGCAGGATCTCAAGTAGAAGAAAATCGTATGAGATTTGATTTTACATTCTCTCGTGCAATGACTCCTGAAGAAATTGTTAAAACCGAAGCTTTAATGAATGAATGGATAGATGATAAATTACCTGTTCAAACAGAAGTTATGGGAATAGAAGAGGCAAAACTTACCGGTGCTACTGCTTTATTTGGAGAAAAATACGAAGATGAAGTTCGTGTAGTATCAATTGGCGGAAAGAAAAAATGTCATTGCCATGGCGGAAAATGTAAAGGACATCATAACCATCCTGAACATGAAGTTGTTTCAATGGAATTTTGTGCAGGAACTCATGCTAAAAATACAGGTGATTTAAGATTGGTTAAAATTATTTCAGAAGGTGCAATTGCAGCAGGAACAAGAAGAATTGAGCTTGTTGTTTCAAATGCGGCTATTGATTATTTAAATAAAAAATCTGCTGAAATTGATAAATTAGCTTCAAGATTTAAGCTACATTTTGATGAAGTAAATTCAAGAGTAGAAAAATTACTTGAAGAAAATCGTGAACTTCAAAAAGAATTGGAACAAACAAAAGCAGATATGGCAAAATCTAAATTTGCAACATTTATTTCTAAAGCAGAAGAAATAGAAGGCGGTAAATTATTTGTATCAAAAATAGAAAATTTTGATGCCGATGCTGTTAAAGCAGGAATTGAAGCTCTTGCTAATAAATTAGGTGAATGTATTATAATCCTTGCAAATGAAAAGATGGTAATTTCAAAAGTTACTGAAGGCTTTGTCAAAAAAGGAATTAATGCAGGAAAATTAGTCGGTGAAATTGCAAGATATACAGGTGCTAATGGAGGCGGAAGACCTAATTTAGCTCAAGGCGGGGTTAAAGATTATACCAAGCTTGATGAAATTCTTGCTAAAATAGAGGCTGATTTAAAAGCTTAAGTTTAATTTTAATTTATTAGCGGCGAAGTTATTTTTAAATAACTTCGCCTCTTTTATAATCTTGAAAATTTCAAAAAGTAATTTATAATTATATATATATTATATATGTAAATTTGAAAGGATTTAATTATGGTAGATGGATTATCATTGAATTTACAAATGTTACAAAATATTTCAGAAATGACAGGTGCAAAAAACAATAATACTGTTCAAAATAGTGAACCACAAGTATATGCAAAAGATGGTGAGCCAAATTATAATGAAGACATGGATTATGATAAAGATGGCGTAGTCACAATGGAAGAGTATCAGAAATATTGTAAAGAAAATAATATAGAAATGGAAGAAACAGTTCAGACTGTACAAAATATGGCGGGGTCTGCTATACAAAAACAAGTTGCGGAACAAAAACCACAAGTTGATTATAATGAATACATGAAATATTGTGAGGATAATGTGGTTGAAAATACTAAACCTGAAGTAAGTACTGTTGTTTCTCATAATACTAATAAAGAATCCGGATTGGAAATCCGTAATTTAGGAAAAGCTTTTAGTAATTATTCAAATAACCAAATTAGACTTCCTGAAGCTCAAATTGAAAAAAATGCATAATCAGGGTATAAAAACTCTCCATTAACAACTTTACATTTTTTAATATAAAAGCAATTTTTTAATAAAAAACTACTTTATATTAGTAGTGTAGAAAAGTTGGAGTGTGTTTATGACAAATCCTTATGCAATGGGTGGAGTTTATCCAAATCAAGGAGTATATCCTCAAGATTATTCGCAAATATATCGACAAAAATCAAATGGTTTACCTGTTTTAGGAATAGCAACTGTTGGCGGCTTAGGTGCAGGAGTTGTCGGATATATGAAAAATAGGCTTCCTGTTTCAAAAGACGGTGTTGTATCTGATAGTTTTGCAAGAGAGGCGTTTGATAAACATATTGATAAAAATCTATCCAAAGATGGTAAAGAATTTTTTAAACAAGTGAAAAATATTATGGATAAAATTGATAGTATTAAAACACCTGAGCAATTAAAGAAATTGTTAAAGGAAAATAAAGCTATAAGTGAATCTAAAATAAACGGATTTTCTTTAGACACTTTATTAGAAACAGTAAATGCTGATAATATAAAAAATAAAAAAGAAACATTGAAAAAAAGTATACAAGCAATTAATGATTACAATATTGACAACATGAAAGAGGCAATAAAAGCTTGTTGGGATAGCGATAGCAAAAAATTTGTAAAACCTGACAGTATGAAAGAAAATTTGTTTAATATAATCAAGAAAACAAATAAAACAGATGCTTGGAAAAAAGCTTTCAAATATGGTGGAATAACTGCAGCTATAACTGGTGGTTTAGCTATACTATATAATATTTTTACAAATAAAAAATAATTTATAGTATAATTTAGTTTATGAAATATCCAAACTTAGAAAAACTAATCGATATAATTGCAGTTTTAAGAAGTGAAAATGGTTGTAAATGGGATAGAGAACAAACTCATAAATCATTACGCCCAAATATGTTGGAAGAAGCTTATGAAGCTGTTGATGCAATAGATGACGGTGATATTGCAAATTTACGAGAAGAATTGGGCGATGTTCTTTTGCAAGTAGTTTTGCACGCTCAAATTGCAAAAGATAATAAAGAATTTGATATAGAGGATGTCGCAAAAGAATTGAGTGAAAAATTAATTCACAGACATCCGCACGTATTTGGAGATGCTAAGGTTAATTCCACTCAAGATATTTTAAATGCTTGGGACAGATTAAAAAAAGAAGAAAAAAAAGATAGAAAATCAATTTTAGATGGGATTTCTAAATCACAATCGGCTTTGATGGCTGCTCAAAAAATTAGTAAAAAAGTTATTAAAGTTGGTTTTGAATGGGATTGTGTTGAGAGTTTAAAAGACTGTATTAAATCTGAATATAAAGAATTTGAAGAAGCTGTTGAAGAAGGAAATATTGATAGAATGGAAGATGAAATGGGTGATATTTTCTTTGCAACAGTAAACCTTGCTCGTTGGTATAAAATTGATTCTGAGCAGGCACTTTTGAGAGCTAATAAAAAATTTATGAAACGTTTTCGCAAAATGGAAGAAATTAAAGAAAAGCCTTTTGAAGAATATACATATGAGGAATTTAATAATTTGTGGCAAAAGGCTAAATTATTAGTGTAAATAAGGAGTAAGAGATGAAAAAATTTTTAGGAATACTATTTTTAATAGCATCATTTGTCGCACCAACTTTGGCAGAAGAATTTAGTACAGTTTGTGCAAGTCATATTTTAGTTCCGACAGAAATGGAAGCTATTAAACTAAAAAGTCAAATAAAAAGTTTTGATGATTTTAAATATTATGCAAGATTGTATTCAGAATGCCCATCAGGAAAAAATGGCGGAGATTTAGGCTGTTTTAGCAGAGGTCAAATGGTTAAGCCTTTTGAAGAAGCAGCATTTAATGGTAATATTGGAGAAGTTTCAGATCCGATAAAAACGCAATTTGGATATCATCTGATTTGGGTTACCGAGAAAAAATAGGGAGTAATATTTAATGAAAAAGATTTTAGCATTATTAATAGTTACAATACTATTTACATCAATAGTAAACGCAGCTCCGACAGAAGGTCGTCCAGGGAAAATTTCAGGTCGTTCAGTAGGAGCGGCTGCAGTTTCACTATTAATATGGCCGGGATTAGGACAACTTATCAATGATAATCCTTTAGATAAAAATGTTACTCACGCTGTTTTAGGATTAACAGGAATATTTAGATTTTGGTCTTGTTATGACGCTTTTGTGGATAGAAAAGGCGGAGTTTGGCATAACAGAATTTAGTAGGAACTATGAAAAACAGAATTTTAGGAAATATAGCATTATTTTTAACTGCAATGATATGGGGACTTTCATTTGTTGCCCAAAGAGCAGGGATGGAATTTATCGGACCATTTACATTTAATATGGTTAGAAGTTTTCTTGGTGCATTAAGTTTACTTCCTCTAATTTTTTGGGTAAAGTATTCAAAACCTGATACAAGAACTAAAAGACGAAAAAGATTTCAACATATAAATCTTGCAAGAGCCGGTATTGGTTGTGGTATTGCTTTATTTATTGCAATGTCGATTCAACAATATTGTATGCTCTATGCTACAGCAGGGAAAGCTGGGTTTATAACAGCTCTTTATATTATTTTTGTGCCTTTAATTTCGATTTTGCAAGGTGAAAAATTACAAAGAAATATTGTTATTAGCGTTATTTTAGCTACTGTTGGACTTTATTTATTATGTTATAAAACTGAAAGCGGTTTTAGTATTTATGACTTATTTTTACTAGTAGGTGCTTTTTTCTATGGGTTGCATATTCTTGTTGTAAATTATTATTCAGAAAGAGTAAATCCAATAAAAGCTTGTGCATTACAATTTTTTGTAGTTGGAGTATTATCAACATTTTTAACGTTTATTTTTGAAACTCCTTCTATAAGTAGTATTATAGCTTGCAGAATTCCGATATTTTATGCAGGTGTATTAACTTGTGGTGTTGCATATACTTTACAAATATATGGACAAAAATATACAAAACCAATTATTGCAACTTTAATTTTATGTTTAGAATCTGTTTTTGCTGTAATAGGCGGAGTTTTAATTCTAGGCGAATCAATGATTCCGAAAGAAATTTTTGGTTGCATTTTTATGATTACGGCAGTAATTTTAGCTAATTTAAATAATAAAAATTAAAAAATTCTATTATCTTAACAAAATTAAAGTCATGTGCTATTATATACAGGAATATAAAGAAGGAGAGAGTAAAATGAATAAAACAGGCTTTACATTAGCGGAAGTTCTTGTAACTTTAGGAGTTATTGGAGTAGTTGCAGCATTAACTATTCCGGCATTAGAGCAAAATGTTGCATCATCAAAAGTCGGTCCTTCTTTAGCAAAAGCTGTTTCAAATTTTGAAAAAGCAAATCAAATGTTATTAACACAAAATGATGCAGCTTCTATTACAAATTTAATGGGTTCTGATTTTACTAAATCAGGAGAAGGCGGATATGGTGATAAATTATCTGAATATATTAAAATATCAATAGAAGAGCATCCTGAAAAAGTTCCTACATATAAGCAATATTTGAGTAATGATGCTTATACAGCAGCTATTAATTCAGAAGAAATAAGTTCAGATTGGTCAGCAAATGCTTTCAAATCAGATGACGATATGATTTACTATATTTTCCCTGAAAGTAAAACGCTTCCAAATGGCTACAATAATATACCTTCAAACCAAAAAATTGGACAAGTATATGTTGATATAAATGGTTATAAAAAACCAAACAGACAAGCAAAAGATATTTTTAGATTTTACTTATATAACGATGGAACTTTAAGACCATATGGTGGAAAAGCTTTTGATAGAACTCAAGCAGAAGATAATTATCTTAAAAATGCTGAACTCAATTGGGCCGCAGGTGGTTGTAATGAAGAAAACGGAGCTGCTAAACCCGATACTTGTGCCGGTTCTGTATTTGATAATAATTTACGTGTTATTTATGAATAAGAAAAAAGGACATCAGATGTCCTTAAAAATGGTAAGTATATTAAAATTGTAGAATTTTTTATTTAACACTGACACTCTTCATCCGTGAGGAGTGCCAGTTTTTATTTTATAGATAATTAAGTAAACTCATTCCCATAGAAGCAGATGATACTTGTAAACTGGCTTGGTAAGCATATTGAGCTTGAAACCAATCCGTAATTGCAGTAGTTAAATCAACATCTCGGATTTCAGATAAATATGAAGTTAAATTCATATTATTAGTATCTAAAGTAGATGTAGTCATTTCCAAACGATTATAAACTCCACCAAATTTAGTTTGTTCTTCAGTAATTGTCTTGAGAGAAGTATCAAACATGTCTAAAGTAGCGTTCATTTGTTCATAACCGGCTTCTGTATCACCATCAAGAACCATTTGGATAGAATTACTTAGCATTTTTAAAGCACCCATAACCCCAGAAGATTCTTCAGGAGCTCCATCAGTTAAATCTCCAACATCACCTGTATATGCCATGCCATTTTCATAAGTATAAACAGGTTGACCTAATTCATCAGTAGTTTCAATTACCCTTTTCCCGTTTGCATCTGTATAGACTCCATTACCGGGCTCAACCGCAGCTTTATAGTATCCAAAAACTCTATCACCTGTCGTATTTATTACTTCAAAAACCCCGTCTGATACTTCGGTTTGTCTTATATAATCCTTGTTGTCATAAGGAGTACCGTTATAAACTACATCTCCATTTTCGGTTATTGTGTAAGGAACAGTTTTTGTATTAGCTCCTCCAAAAATAAAATTATCGTCATATTCAGTATTAGCTAAATCAACCATCGTCTTTAGAGTTTCATCTATTTCTACTTTTAAAGCTTGAAGAGAATCATTGCCATAAGTTTGGTTATTAGCTTGCACCGCTTTATCCCACGCAGTTTGTAAATATCCTGTAGCAAGTGTCATTAAATCGTCTAATGAACTTAATTCACTTTTTGCCATTTCTACATTTGTAGAAAAAGTTTCGATTTGTCCTAATTGTCTATTGGTATTTAATATATTTACAGAAGCAATAGGATCATCTGTAATACTAAGAATTTTATGACCGGAACTTAATTGAGCATTAATTCGGTTATAATTGATAAGATTTTGTTGCATATCAGCTACTAATTGAGCATATCTTCCTGAAGTTGAAACTCTATCTACCATCTTTCTAACCTCCTAATGTCATTAATACGTCAAGACAACTGTTACAAGTATTAAATACTTGTGCGGCTGCAGAATATGCTGTTTGATATTTCACTAAATCGACCAATTCTTCGTTTAAATCAACACCGCTTGTATTTTTAATTTTAGTAGCAACAGAATCAACTACACTAGTTTGTGTATCATATAATGTTTGCGTACTGCTGCCTGCAGATGCTACTTTCCCAACTAATGAAGTATAATAGCTTTCTAAAGACATTCCATTAAGAGCATCTTGCTTAGAATCCCTAGTTCCAAGCATTGCTACAACGTTTTGAGAATTTCCGACTGCATTTAAATCGACATTTGCAGGGTTTTCAAAATACGCACAAGAAATATTCCAAATCCCGTTATCTGCCAGTAATGCATCATTTAACTTAATATTTCCTGCTGTAATTCCTGTTCCTGTACCGTCAGCTCCAACAAAAAGTAAATTGTCATCAGCACTGTCAATTAATTTTTCTGTATCATTTGGGTCAATACAGTACGCACCTTCTCTTGTGTTTAATTCATTGAATATATCAGCTATAGTTTGTGCTAAAGTATCAAGACTTTCTCTAACAGTTCCGGCATTAGTTTCACCTTCTCCTGCTGTTGCAGAATGTAAAAGACCACCTAAGGTTCCCTCTGTTATCATTGAATTTGCATTTGAAACTACTACTTTATTATTTTCTTCCGGATTAATTATACTTATAACCGCATTTTCTCCATCCCAATCATCAGGATAAGCTATCGGAGGATTTTGGGATTCACAATAAGTCTTTGCAGTTTGAATATCAAGCTTGCCGACTACTTTTGAACCCTTAACTACTTCTGTAGTACCAATTGATACGTTAACTGTACCATTATGTTTTTCCTCTACAGAAATATCAACATATTGAGCAATGTCATTTAAAATCATATCGCGTTTATCAAGCAAATTATTTGCTTCTAAAGTACCTGTCTGAGTTACTTGTAAAGCTCTATTTATATCTGCTAATTCTGTTAATTTATCATTTAATGCTGTATATTGAACATATATTTTGGAATTTTCTAAAGATTCTTGATTTTCACCATCACCAAGGGCTTTTGTTGTTAATTCATCTAACTCAATACTTTTTGAATTCATGACTGATGTTAGAGTCTTAGCAGTTTCTATAAAGTTAGTTCTGGCTGTAGAACTTGCAGGATATTCATTTAAATTGTTTAAAGCTTCATAAAAATCACTTAGAGCTGCATCTAAGCCTTCGCCTTCTAAATCATCCAGAATATCTGCTAAATCATTTAAAGTATCAAGTTGTTGATCCAATTTATTTTGTGTAGACAACTGATCTCTATAATAATTGTTTAAATAAGAATCAGTGTATCTCATAACGTTAGCTATCATGACTCCGCCATTTGACCGAATTTGAGCAACAACATTATCTCCTATAGCTCCGCCAATATTTCTCGTAGCAAGGTTGACTTTTTGTTTTGAATAGCCTTCTGTATTCATATTAGAAACGTTATGTGATACTACACTAATGGCTTGTTCGTTTACTGAAAGTGTATTAGCAGTCATATTAAGCGATGATAATAAGCTAACCATTTTTACCTCATTTCTGATTTAAGCTTGTTCTTTAGAGCCTATAGGCTTACATTTACCTCTAGACTTCTTCATTTATGGTCCACATGTCTATATCATGTGTGTCTGTTTTTCCTGCTCCATTATAATTACATCCTTGAGGAGCAAAAGCATCAATAATTGTTTCCAACATCTTGTTAGATATTATTATGCCATGTTTCAAGAGTTCCACATTTTGATTATTTAATAACGTTAACTCGGGAATAATGTTACAAATCTTTACTTTTCTTTCTTCTAATGCAGGAACAAATTCCGGTGCGTGTTCCTTTGCATATCCTATAAAACGGGACATGTTAACATTTTCTCCCATTAATTCTATGGAGATTTTTTCTCTTGATTGATTAAGTTTAGTGATTTCATTATTTAATGCAACAATTCTATTATCTACATTTCCTAATTCATCAGCTTTTGATTGTTTCAAGATTTCTTTTTTTTCTTCAAACAAATCTCTTAGTCTTGAATATGCATCAATTTCTTTATCTAAGATTTCTATTAAGTTGTAAAATATTTTTTTATCCATTTATATCCTTGTATTAACTTGTTTTTAATATGTTCAAACACCTTAGAATAAGTATTTGATGAATCTATTGAATATACCTTCGTTTTGGTTTCTGGAAATTGTACCTCTTCCTGATAATGCAAATTGTAGATTAGAAACATTATAAGAGTATATTTCACCATCTACATTAAGCCATCTTGGATCTATAACGCCTGTTACAATGAAGTCCATTCTTTCATTTCCGTTTACAAGCGTCTTTTTACCTTGTACTGCTAAATTTCCATTAGGAAGTTGTTGAACGACTTGAACTGCAATTTGGTCTCCGAAAGACATTGTCCGCCCGCCAGCTGCGGAATTTGATACTTCATTTGTTCCGCCAAAACCGTCAGAATCTTTAAAAGATAAGCCAAACCATTTATTAAAAAATGACGTAAAAGTATCCACTGTATTAGAAGATTTTTCTGATGAATATGTTAAATTATCGCTTACTGTAATGTTTTCAGCCATAATTATAGAGATTAAATCGCCCACTTGCCTTGCTTGAACCCCTCCAAACAAAGAACGTGGAACGCCTGAATAATTTTGACTAGCTCCCAGTGTAAACAATGATTCAGCGTTTACTGTCATTATTGACATCGTTAATATTATCAAACTTACAATGAACTTTTTCATCTTATTATCCTCTTTATCCCTAAAAATTTAGCAAAGATATTCCGCTATAACACTTCTACCGTATAATAAACCGTATTTTATGTCATCATCCGAAATATTGAATTCTCCAACAGATTTAGCACATTCTCTCAATTCATCCACATCAATTTTATCTAACAAACTTACATTTGAAGTAGTATTAAGCCCTTGAGAATGTTGAACAACATCCATTTCCTCTTGTTTTGGAGGATTTTGAGCTGTTTTAAATGCGTTTAATGCACTAAATTGTTGTACTGAATTATTTTGTCCTATTGATGATAACATTATTTATTCCTTTCGTAGTTTATAATTCTATTCACTACTCACTATTCACTAATTACTTTTTCTTTATTTTTATTAAGCTTTTTACTCATTCTTACTTAATTTCCGACGTATTTTTCCATTTGTCTGTAGATTTGATCTGCAAATCCAAAAGACGTTCTCGGATTGTTTGCAATATCATGTCCCATTTGTTGGTATACTATTGATTTAAATGTATCAACGTAGTGAGTTTCTTTTCCAAATAGTCCATTTTCTCTATCAACAGTTTTGTCCATTTGGGAAAGCATTTTGGTTATAAAAATACTTTCAAATTCTGTTGCAGCTTTTCTTAACTGTTCTTTAGAATCACTTGAACCTTTAATTTGGTTATACAAAACTTGATCTGAATTAACTGTCTGAGCATTTTGTAAACCGCTTTTTATTAAATCTATTGTAGGAGTTGAAAAATCCATATTATCCTTTCATTATTGAATAGTTTATAAGATAAATTTCTATTTACTATTCACTACTCACCATTCACTAATTAAATTATTACTAAATCAGCTTGTAAGCTTCCTGATTTTTTAAGTGCTTGTAAGATAGAAATTAAATCAACAGGTGCAACTCCAATTGAATTTAAAGCTCTTACTAAATCATTAAGATTACTATTTGCAGGCATTGTAACTAAACTACCCGGAGCTTTGTTAATTTCTATATCAGAATTTTCAAACCCAACAGTCGCACCATTTGCAAACGCATTGGGTTGAGAAACATCGTTTGTTGTTGAAACTGTAACGGTTATGTTACCGTGAGCTACCGCTGCAGGAAGTAATTTAACATCTGCTCCGATTACGACAGTTCCTGTTCTTTCATTAACAACAACTTTTGCTCTATCCATTGTTGGTGAAACTTCCAAATTTTCTAGAATAGAGATAAAAGTCACTCTATCATTCATGAATTTAGCAGGGATTTCCACTCTTACTGAACTTCCGTCAATAGCTTGAGCCGGTGCTATTTGAGATACTGATTTTGCAATTCTTGATACAAGAGTATAATCAGAACGGTCAATTGATAATGTAATAGAATTTTCATCACCGATTTCTGTATAAATATCTCTTTCAATTATTGCTCCACCAGGGATTCTGCCTGTTGTAGTAATAGCAGTTCTTGCAGAAGAACCTCCGGCTATTTTATTAATCCCACCAACAGATAAAGGTCCTTGAGCTACCGCTACTGCTTCTCCGTTTGGTGCTTTTAAAATAGTTTGAACTAAAACTCCACCCTCTAAGCTCTTACAGTCTGCCATTGCTGATACTGTTACGTCGATTTTATCACCATTTTTAGAAAACGGAGGAACTGTTGCTGTTACTATTACTGCAGCAGAAGCCCCTTTTTGGATGTAGTTTTCTTGATCAATTACAGTACCTAAATTTCTTAATAACATTTTATTAGTAATCTGTGTAGAACGAGAATTATCACCTGTTCCAGGAAGACCAACTACTACACCATAGCCTACTAATTGGTTTTCTCTAACTCCCTTAATATGAGTCAAATCCATGATTCTTACTTTTGCATCTATTGCTCTGCAAGGTAATAACCCTGTTAACATCATAAATATTACTAATAAACTTGATAAAACTTTTTTCATATACTTACCTTTTTTGTTTTGAGTTATGAGTGAGGAGTGAGGTGAAACGAGAAATTTATTTCAAATTTTTCTTTTCTATTCACTATTTACTAATTACTACTTTTAACACCCTCTTCACTCATCACACCTCGCACATCACTTTTTACTAATCTATTCACTACTCACTATTCACTAATCACTTTTTATATATTTACCAAAACCTTATTTTCTCCGATTACTTTTCCATTGTATACTTTTTTATAATTTTTATTTTCTACATTGACGTAATCTCCGGTCATTCCATCCATCATCGCAGTTCCGTCAATCGATATCATTACTGCCCCATTTGATACAAAGAAAATTCTTACATCAGAATTTCTTGCTACATCAGGACGCATTTTTACAAATCTTTTGTCAATAATTTCACCTTTTTGAAATGCTTTTTTAGTAGTGATTTCTTTTTCCAACATTTTTTCTGTAAGAATATAATCCATTCTCATTGAAACATCTACTTTTTTTACTTCTGTACAATCTTTTGTTAAAGTCTGTTCTCTTGCGATAAAATCACTAGCTACAAGGACTTCTTCATAGACAATAGTTTGTACCGGTAAGTTTAATGATTTTACAAAAGCATTATTTACATAAATATCAACTCTTTTTATATCACGAGGAAGAATTTTATCTCCGCCTGATACAATTTTATAAGAGATTTTTCCATCAGGTAATTGCAATTGTGCAAAAGGAGTTGCAGAAACTTTTACTTCTACATCACCTGAGGTCATTTTTTTGTAGTTATCTTCTAAAATTTGAGCAACAGAAACTTTTACATTGGCAGAAGAAAGCATTTGAGCATTTGCTCCTAAACTTCCTACTAACATTATTAAAGCTGTTACTACAATTTTTTTCATCTACTACTTACCTTTTTGTTTTGAGACTCTAACTTTCTTATGAACCCCACCCCCTAGCCCCCTCCCTCAAGGGGCGGGGGAATTGAATTCTCCCCTTTACTTATTATTTTGTTGGACTAGTAAGCTCAACCTAATTTTGTTTAATTTTCAAAATTCTCTTCACTAGTCACTTCTCACTCATCACTTTTTAACAATCTCTTCACACCTCACTCTTCACTAGTCACTTCTCACTCATCACTTTTTAACAATCTCTTCATACCTCACTCTTCACTAGTCACTTCTCACTCATCACTTTTTAACAATCTCTTCACACCTCACTCTTCACTAGTCACTCTATTATGACATATTATTAGTTAATTGAAGAATATTGCTTGAAGAGTTAATTATTTTTGAATTAGATTCAAAAGCTCTTTCTGCTTTAATCAAACCAACCAATTCATCAACAATTTGAACGTTAGAACCTTCAAGCATACCTTGTTGAATCAAACCTAAACCGTTTTGTCCAGGAGTATCTTGAACAGGGTTTCCTGAAGCTTGAGTTTCTTTGTACAAATTATGTCCGATTGATAAAAGACCTGATGGGTTTTGGAATTTTACCAACTGAAGCGAACCAACAATAGATTGTTGAGTTTGTCCGGGAAGTGTTACTGATATATTACCGTCTTGAGTAATAGTAATTTCAGTAGCATCTCTTGGAATAGAAACAGAAGGCTGAATTAAAAGCCCGTCATTTGTACATAATTGACCTAAAGAGTCTACTTGCAAACAACCGTCACGAGTGTAAGCAAGAGAACCGTCTTCTTTCATTACTTGTAAGAAACCTTCCCCTTCGATTTCGATATCAAGTTGACGTCCTGTTGAAATTGCAACACCTTGAGTGAATACACGAGTAGTCGCGGCTGTTTTTACCCCAAGCCCGATTTCTATACCAACAGGTTGATAAGTACCTTGATTCATCAATGCACCAGGAGTTCTTACTGCTTGTGATAACAAATCTTGAAACTCTATTCTTGATTGTTTAAATGCAGTAGTGTTAACGTTTGCTACGTTGTTTGCAATTACATCAAGATAGTTTTGTTGTGCTATCATACCTGTTGCTGCTGTTGTTAATGCTCTTAACATTTTTTCCTCTTTTCCTCTTTATCTGGTAACCTTACCCCTGTTGACGATTTTTATCCTTGTATTTTATTTTAACTTGTTCTTATTCGTCCTACAGATACTGCTGTTGTTAACATGTCACTATTTGTACTTACTATTTTGGTTAAACTTTCATAATTTCTTGTGGTATTAATTGTATTAATCATTTCTTTTATTACGTTTGAATTTGAAAGTTCTAACATCCCTTGTTGTACAGTAAATTTTTCCGAACGTAATTCAGGATTATTGATAATATCACGCGGTACAAATTTTGCATCACCTATTTCAAACAAATCATCTTTATCCGCAAAATCGTAAACACCAATTGTTTGAAGCGGTATTTTTTGATTGTATGAGTTAATTTCAATATTTCCGTTTTCTGCAATTACGATATCTTTTCTATCTCTGAAAATAGTTTCATCATCCATATCTTCAGGAAGCATTCTAATTCTTCTATTATTGATATCTAAAACAAACTCTCCTTGTTTTGTTTTAAGCCAATAACCTCTATCAACAACGAATGAACCATTACGAGTATATGAAACATTACCCTCTGCATCTTGAATTTTAAAGAAACCATCACCTTCGATTGCTACATCATAAGGATTTGAAGTCTTCGTTAATGCTCCTTGTGAAAAATCGTGAGTATATTGCATACTCTGACTTCCGCAACTTAAACTTCCTATATATTCATTTGAATGATTACGAATTACAGAACCTTCTTTGTTGTATACAGCTGATTCCATAATATCTTTAAATCTTAATGAACCTTTTTTATAACCTACTGTATTAACATTTGCCAAATTATTAGCAGTATTATCATTCATATCCATAAGAGCGAGCATGCCGTTAGCAGCTGATTCAAAACTTCTTACTATCATTACTTCGCTCCTTTCTTTTTAACTTGAGGGGCTAAATCCAATCTATTGTACATTTACCCCCGCTCCTTTCTTTTTTACTAGGCGGGTTAAGTTCAATCTAATAAACATTTACCCCCGCTCCTTTCTTTTTTGCTTGGCGGGTTAAGTTCAATCTAATAAACATTTACCCCCCTTTCATTTTTTCATAGTTGCTTAAAACACTTTTTACGTAATTCTGTGTTTCCATATATGGTGGTATCCCACCGTATTTTTTTACTGCATTAGGCCCTGCATTATATGCTGCTAATGCTAATGACTTGTTATTATCAAATCTATCCATTAAACCTTTTAGATATTTAGTTCCGCCTTGAATATTTTGTTCTGCATCATAAGCATTGGTAACCCCAAGTCCTTCTGCGGTTGATGGCATTAATTGCATAAGTCCCATTGCACCGCATTTTGATGTCGCATTTGGGTTAAATCCTGATTCTTGTTTTACTACAGCTTTTACGAAATCAGAATCTAAACCGTTTTTCTCTGCATATTTTTCTATTAATTCATTAATCTCAGTTCTTGAAGTTTCAGTAGAATTTTTCTTATTAGAAATAGATGAGTCTAAGATTTTTTGAAAATCTTCATCAGGCTTAGCTCCATAAGACATAAGTGATTGAAATTGATTTTCAATCATACTTATTCTCTGTAAAGTTATATCCAAGCTCGTAAGATTCATCTTACGTCACCTTCCTCTTATTTTCTACTTACCCAAGTCTATTTTTCTACAATTTTAGGATATTTCTTCCCAATAAAAGTGTAATATATTTTTATTGAAGCAACATCAATCATAGGGTTAGAATTTTTATACTTATCTAGACCATGTGGTCTAGATGAATATTGATTTAATATAAGCAGGTTATATTTTGATAAAAATCAATTTTTATTTGTCAAAACAATATTTTAGAAGATTTTATTCTGCAATTTTTATATATGCTTTAAAAATCTTATTTGAAATTGTGTCGTCAAAGGCTTTTTGAATTTTATCAAGGGGGTAAGTGGTTGTTAGATTTTTTACATTTACTTTTTTAGATGTTATTAATTCATAAGAGTCTTTTAAATCACTTGGAGAAGGGGAATAGCTTCCTAAAACAGTTAGTTCTTTGTAATAAATTTCGTTATTAGGATATCCATTACTTAGCGGAGTGCTTGAAAATACTAAAATTTTACCACCCTGTCTTATTGATGATAAAGCGACATCAATTGCTTTATCGGCTCCTGAAGTCATAAAGACAGCATCAACTCCATAGTCATTTGTTTTGTCTTTTATAATTCTTGAGAATTCTTCGAGGTTTTTGGAATTAAAAGCTTGAATTCCCATTTTATTTGCAAGGGTAATTCTTTCAGGGATTAAATCACAACCGTATACATTGAATCCTAATGCTTTTAGACCTTCACTCATTAAAAGTCCGATTGAGCCAAGACCGACTACAAGAACGTTATCATTTTTTAAAAGATTGCATCTTTTAATTGCTCTAATACAGCAACCTAGTGGTTCATAAAATGAAATTTCTTCTTCTGAAATATCGTTTGGGATAATATATGCAACATTTTCTAAATGTTCTTCTGAAACATAAACAAGTTCACTAAAACCTCCGGGGAAGATGTTTGTTTTTTTAAAATGTTCGCACATTGAAACATTACCGTGTCTGCAATAGTTACATTCTCCACAAGGAATATGATGAGAGGTTACGATTTTATCTCCGATTTTAAAATTAGTATTAGAATTTATTTCAACAATTTCTGCAACGATTTCGTGTCCTAAAACTGCACCATTTTTGACAATTTTGTGTTTAAATTTTACAATATCAGAACCGCAAAGTCCGCAACCTAAGACTTTTACTATTGCACCTCTTCTGTTATCAAGTTTTATATCATCAATTTCTTTTACTACAATTTTATCGTTTTCTATTTGTGCGGTTTTCATTTTTATTAACCTCTAATATTCGTTTCTGACTCTCGCAAATTTTGTATTTGCGTAAAAATATTTTAAAATCTGATAAGCGTTATAACCTCTTTTTGCAAGGTTGTTAGCTCCATATTGGCTCATTCCGACTCCGTGTCCGTTCTTTTTTATACCATCGTCAAAAGAAGGAACAGATTTTAGGAATGGTAAATCTGCAGACCATACTTGCCCACCTGTTCTTGTTTTTCCTCCTGCTGAAGCTGAATAATAAGCCGGTACAATTTTACCTTGGCATACTAATACAATACCTTCTGTTTCACTAACAGCATCATTTGTATTTTGTTTTTCAGCACTCGCTCCTCCATATGCTTGGTCTTCAGGAGTGTCTTTTAAATCGTAACCATATTTAGCTCGTTTTCCTCTATTTGCTATAGCGTAGCTTCTTGCTGCAATTGCTTGTGCTTTATGAGCTTCGTGTTCCCAACTTGATGGCATTTCTGATGGAACCACGCCTCTAAGATATTTTTCTATAGGAATATCATTTATGACAGTTAGTCCAAGACCGTCATTAATAACTTTGAAATGCCCTCGATACCATTTTCTTTTTACACTTACAAAACCGTTTTCTTCCGGTTTTATTATAATTTTTTTAGCGTTAATTTTTTTCCACTCACCATCAACTTTTATTGCTATAACTCCTCGATAGGATTTAAATTCATAGCCTTTCATTTTCTCCATAATGAATATAAGTTTATTGGTATCGCTATTTATTATTTGAGCTTGTGTTGATGCTCCTATAAATGTTTTATTTACTTGAGTTTGAAGCCCTATTTTTATTGCAAAACAAGGCGGTATAAAATTTAACAATATGAAAATTATAAATAAAGCTTTCCTAATCCCCATACTAAAATTATACATCAAAGAATTATTTTGGACTTTTTTGTTGTATAATCAAGAAAAAGAATTAATTTGGAGAAATATAAATGAGTAAGTATTTATTGGAAGTAGGTGTTGAAGAATTACCATATAAATTTATTCCTATGGCGATTTCTCAACTTAAAACAGGGTTTGAAAACTTTTTTAAAGATAATAATGTTAATTATAAAGATATAAGAGTAATGGCAACTCCAAGAAGATTGGCTGTTATTGTTGATGGGCTTGATGCAGTTCAACCTGATGTTGAAAAAGTTGTTAAAGGGCCAATTGCAAAAGTTGCTTTTGATGAGAATAATAATTTAACTAAAGCCGGAGAAGGTTTCGCTAATAAAAACGGTGTTGGGGTAAATGAGCTTTATGTTGAAGATAATTATGTTTTTGCAAAGATTGTTGTAAAAGGAAAAGATACAAGAGAATTATTACAAATTAATGTTCCACAGATTTTTGCAAAATTACAAGGTCCGCATTTTATGAGATGGGGAAATAATGATGTGAAATTCTCTCGTCCTATTCGTTGGGTTTTATCTATTCTTGATGGGGAAGAAGTTAAACTTACTATTATTGATAAAGAATCTTCTAATTTAACAAATGGACATAGATTTTCTACTCAAAATATAGTAATTAATAATCCTGATGAATATGTTGAAAAATTGAAAGCTGCCTATGTTATTGTTGACCAAGATGAGAGAAAACAAAGAATTCTTGAGCTTACTAAAATAGAGGCTGATAAATTGAATGCCGTTACAAAAATTTCTGATGATTTATTGGAAGAAGTAACTTTCATTTGTGAATATCCTGTAGCGGTTACTTGTAATTTTGATGATGCTTATCTTACAATTCCGCAAGAAGTTGTAGTTACTGTTATGGAAACTCATCAAAGATATTTTGCCCTATATTCTAAAGACGGAAAATTGATAAACAAATTTGTAACTATTACAAACTATATTGGTAATGAATTTGAAAACATAAAAGCAGGTAATTTACGTGTAATAAAAGCTCGTCTTGATGATGCGGTATTTTTCTTCAATGAAGATACTAAAAAACCTTTGGAAGCTTATGTTGAAAACTTAAAAGGTATGACTTTCCAAAAGGGTATGGGATCTGTTTATGATAAAACTCAAAGAATTGTTAAACTTTCAGAAAAAATTGCATCAGCTCTTGGAGTAAATAAACTTTCAATAAAAAGAGCTGCTGAATTGTGTAAAGCTGATTTAGCCACAAATTTAGTATTTGAATTTACTGAATTACAAGGGTTTATCGGAGCAGATTATGCAAGGGTTTCAGGAGAAGAAATCGGTGTTCAAGAGGGTATTAGAGAACATTATTTCCCTCTAAATGCTGATAGTGAAACCGCAAAATCAATCGAAGGTCAAGTTGTAGGTATTGCTGATAAAATTGATACTATTTCAGCGGTATTCGTTGCAGGTAAAAAACCTACCGGTTCATCCGACCCTCTTGGGGTAAGACGTGCCGCTTTGGGTATTATTAAAACTGTTTTAGAGCATAATTTGAAATTAGATTTATCTAAATTAATAGATGAAACTTTAGAATTGTTACCTATTAAAGCTGATGTAAAATCTGATATTGAAGAGTTCTTTACTCAAAGATTAATAATTTTCTTGAATGATAAATATTCTAAAAATGTTCTTGAAGCATGTTCAGGTGATATTTGCGGAAAATCACCTTGTGTTGATTTATGTGATTATTTAGAAAGAGTAAAGGTTGTTTCAACATTGAATGATGAAAAACTTTTAGAAAATGCAAATCGTGTTTTAAGAATTTTAAAAGAAGAGGTAAAAGAAGAGGTTGATGTGGCTCTATTTAATTTACCTGCTGAAAAATATTTATATGAAGCAGTTAAGGGAATTGAATTTGCTGGAGATTATAATAAATATTTGGCAGATTTGATTTCTATTAATCCTACTGTTACAAAATTCTTTGATGAAGTTCTTGTAATGGATAAGGATGAAAAGATTAAGAATAATAGACTTGCACTATTGAACACTTTGAAAAATAAGTATATAATATTAACAGATTTCTCAAAAATGTAAAAATTTGTAACAAATGGATAAAAAACAGTCAATTTTTACCTTGAGGACACTTTAATATAGTACAAAGTGAAGGTAGTAAAAATAAAGAGGTCGTTATGTTTAACCTAGATTTATTTAAGTCACTAAAAAGAATATTTGATCCGAAGACTAATTTATTGACTTTTTCAAGCGGACAAAGAAAAGCCAATGAAGATTATATAGCATCTCTGTCAAGTACAGAGTTGAAAATAAAGACTGACGAACAGAGGCTGGAAGCAATGGTCAGACAACAATTAAAAGAAGAATTTCCTAATATTGAGAAAAGCTCTTCTTACGACTTATTAGTGGATGCTGTTATCCACAATTACAAGTCAAAACAGCTTCAAGCCACCGATGATGCTGAAATTAGATAGACATCATCAATTTATATCAAACAAAACTAGCCGGTAACGTAAGTAGCCGGTTTTTTGTTTTTCTATTTTTATTTATGTTGTAATTACAATTGAAAGGCATGTAAAAGATGTGCTATAATCCAAAATGTTAAAAGGTGAAATCTTAGGATTTAAAAGAAAGGAATTAATTATGGCAAAATACGTTTGTACAGTATGTGGTTATACAGCAGAAGGTGAAGCTCCTGAAAAATGCCCTGTTTGCGGTGCTGCAAAAAGTGCTTTTACTGAAATGAAAGAAGGTAACAAAAATTATGCTGATGAACATAGAATTGGCGTAGCTAAAGATGTAGATGCTGAAATTTTAGAAGGCTTACGAGCTAACTTTATGGGTGAATGTACAGAAGTTGGTATGTATATCGCTATGGCAAGACAAGCTGATAGAGAAGGGTATCCTGAAATTGCTGAAGCTTTCAAGAGATATGCTTTTGAAGAAGCTGATCACGCTTCAAGATTTGCTGAGTTATTAGGTGAAGTTGTTACTAATTCAACTAAAAAGAATCTTGAATTAAGAGCTGAAGCTGAATTCGGTGCTTGTGACGGTAAAATGATGATTGCCAGAAAAGCTAAAGAATTAGGTTTAGATGCAATTCATGATACAGTTCACGAAATGGCTAAAGATGAAGCTCGTCACGGACGTGGCTTTGATGGACTTCTTGCCAGATACTTTGGTTAATTCTCAATAGATATCTAAAAGAGGTTAGAAATTTTCTAACCTCTTTTATTTATAATTCTCTTTGTTTATTTCGGAAGTACGAAATATTTTTGTCAATAATAGCATTATTATAAAATTTATGCAATATAATGATGAAATAATTTTAAAAGCTATTGGAACAGTAATTTCTAAAGAAAGAAAGCGACGTAATTTGAAATTTACCATTTTTTGTTATGAAAATGATATTTCAAAAACAACGCTTTATATGATTGAAAAGGGTAAAATAAAACCTTATGTTACAAATTTATTAAAAATAATAAATGCTTTAGGTTTAACTTTTGAAGAATTTGGAAGGCTTTTGGATAAAGAATTGCCTGATGATTATATTAATAGCGAAGAATAAATTATTATTTATTATAATCAGCAAAATGTCTGTAATCTTTTAAATTATTTATTGCCATCATATCAGCAACTCTTGATGCTTTCTTTTGCTCTTTTGTTATGTATGCATTCATTAAAACAGACGGTACTATTGAAGTTCCGATTACTGTCATTATATATTTTATAAAATTATTTGCTTGTTCAAGTGTTGATTTAGCATTTCGTTTTAAGAATTTGAAACCAAGAGCAACACCAATTCCACCGGTAATTAATCCTAGTGGATACATTAGGGATTGTCCTAATGCTTCAATATTTTCAGAATATTTTTGAGAATTTTCATCGACTTCATTGAATGCCATAAATGTATTTCTCTGCAGTCTTTTTGCATCTTTTAATTGTTCGGGACTTAAATTTAGAGTTTCGATAGCTTTATAAAGTCTTTTTTCTTCTTTTGCAGAAGTTTTTTTGTATTTTTGATATTCTTTGTTATCTTTCCAAAGTTTTTGTAAAAATTTGAAAAATCCAGGTTTTTCTTTTTGTTCTATTTGAATATCTTTTATATTAGCGATATTTTTATCATCAACATAAATTAATTGTTCAGGGTTCTGCATTAATTCCTGTTTTACTTTAAATCTTCCTACTCTTGATGCTTCTTTTTGGATTTGCGTTGCAAAGATTGAGCTACCTATCATTGTTATAAATCCTAGTATATTAGCTATTGCATTTCCGGATTTAATCTTTAACTTGTCACTTATTTTTGCAGAAATTATTGAGAATAAACCGCTAAAAGCAGTTGCTCCAATTAATACTCCTTGAGTTGCAAGTTCAGCATTTTCTGCATAATCTTGAGAGGCAATATCAATTTTTTCAATCAAATTTGTTAATAATTGTTGATCTTTTTTTGCATTTTCGATATCTTTTGGCGATAGTTCTTCGTTTAAATGTTGTTTATGTTCTTCTAATTCATATTCAAAAAGTTTTCTTTGTTGCTGATATTCTTTACTTCCAATTGTCATTTCTTTTACAGTAGAAAAGCTTTCTTTTAAATTTTTCATTAAAGGTTTTTTCTCTTCTTCTAAAGCCATTTTTTCAGCTCTGCGTTTTGCTTCTTGGATTTGTTCAGGGGTAAGCATTGCAAATCCGTTTGGATTTTTTAAATCCTTTCTCATTGCTTCATAGCGACCTTTTTTGGATGCTGATACTTGTGCTTTCGCAGCCCATGCCTCTAGTGGAAATACTGCAACTGTTCCTATGATACCTCCAATTACTGAAGGAATTGCTGCGGTCATTATTTCTTTATTTTTATTATTCTTAAAAATTCTTGTTAAAAATTTATTTACAGCCTTAATGCGTGATACTCCAAAACCAAGTGCAGCTCCGCCCAGTAATGCTAATTCTAAAACCTCTCCTGTGACAACTTCTGTTGCCATTTCCATATCTTCTGCTCTTTTTTGTGAATATTCATCCATTATATCTATTGCTCTTAATAGAGTCTTACTTCTTTGGATGTCTTCACTATTTATTGCTTTTGGATTTTCTTTTAGATATTTTATACGTTTAGCTTCTGTTTTGTCACGGTTTTCTTTCCAGTTATTGTATTCTGGAATAAGTGCTCTATAATTTTTGTAATCACCAAACATTGACATTTTAAAAGACCTTTTTTTGTTATAAAAACTATAAAAATATTTTTTGCTAGTTTAAATAATATTAATCTTTATTTATTATTTCTTGTAGTTGTTGTAAAAAAAGTTTAGCACATTTTGAGAGTGGTTGATTTTGTTTCCAAGCGATTAAAATTCCTGCATTTAAACTTGGTTTTAATGGTTTAAAGCATAATTTACTTTCTTCTGTTAAATTTATTAACTTATCGATACAAAGAGCATTTCCGAAACCCTCTTCTACCATAATGGATGCATTGTATAATAAATTATATGTTCCAACTATATTCAAGTTTTCAAAATTATATCCTAACCAGCCTGAGATAAGATTTTTTACTAAAAATTGTCTTGAAGATAATATTGGAATATCAATTAAATCATTGGGTTCGATAAATTCTTTTTTAGCTAAAGGTGAATCTTTTCTGATTAAAAGTCCCCAATTATCTTTTTGTTCTAATTGTATGAATTCATATTCTTTTTTATCTACAGGTTCTATAAATAAACCAAAATCAAGTAAACCTTTGTTTAATTTTTCTTTTACATCTTCTCCGTTACCACTATAAAAATGGTATTTTATATTAGGGAATTTTACTGACAGATTTTTTATCGCTCTGGCAACAACTCGCATAGCGTCTGTTTCTCCACCGCCAAAGTATAAATCTCCCGTGATGTTTTTATCATTAAAAAGAAATTCGGCTTCTGTTTTATTTGTGAGTTCTATAATTTCTGTTGCTCTGGCTTTTAGTAATTTCCCATCATCGGTTAATATTATTTTTTTATTTCGTTTTCCTCTTTCAAATAATGTTGTTTTTAATTCTTTTTCTAATTCCATTAGTTGTCTTGAAAGTGTTGGCTGAGTTATATGTAAGCTCTCTGCTGCTTTTGAGATGCTTTCTTCTTGTGCTACTTTTAAAAAGTATTTTAATAATCTTATTTCCATAAAAAAATTTTATTTTATTTTTATATACCTGTCAAGCATAAAAATTTATACTATATAGGTATTTGTAATTTTAATAAAGGTAGTAAATAATGAATATTATAAAAATTTAATGAAGGTAGTTTATGAATTTAGAAGAATTTTTAGAATATTTAAATAGTGGTAAAGAAGTTGTTGCAAATTCAGAAGTTCATAAGTATATGACAGAATTGGCAGATGAAGCAATGATGCTGTCGCAAGAGTTAAATAATAAATATAATCCTCCGAATAAGGTTAATGAATTATTTTTTAAATTAATAAATAAACCTGTGGATGAAACATTTAGGCTTTTTCCACCTTTTTATACTGATTGTGGAAAAAATATTACTTTAGGAAAAAATGTTTTTATAAATTCTTGTTGTCATTTTCAGGATCAAGGCGGAATTATTATTGGTGACAATGTTTTGATTGGTCATAATGTAGTTATTGCAACATTAAATCACAATCAAAATCCTCAAAAAAGAGCTTCGATTTTGCCAAAACCTGTAAAAATTGGGAATAATGTTTGGATAGGCTCAAATGCTACAATTTTACCGGGAGTTACGATTTCTGATGGTGCAATAATTGCGGCGGGGGCTGTTGTTACAAAAGATGTTAGCGAAAACTCTATAGTAGGTGGTAATCCTGCTAAATTGATAAAAGAAATTGAGGTGTAAGTTA
Source organism: Candidatus Gastranaerophilales bacterium (assembly GCA_944325545.1). Lineage (GTDB taxonomy): Bacteria > Cyanobacteriota > Vampirovibrionia > Gastranaerophilales > Gastranaerophilaceae > CAG-196. The sequence continues at coordinate 47,556 of CALVAM010000011.1, forward strand.
TGTTGTATGATACTCATTATAAAGAAGGTAAAAAAGTTTGGTTCAAGAAGTTTGATTTAAAAATAGCAGGATTAATATTTCTCCCAAAAGATTTTGATGAAAATAAAAAATACCCTTCTATTGTTATTACACATCCTGGAGGAGGAGTGAAAGAACAATGTTCATCTCTCTATGCTTGGAATTTAGCACAAAACGGATATATTACTTTAGCTTTTGATGCTTCGCATCAAGGTGAGAGTGAAGGATTCCCAAGGTATTTAGAAGATCCGACTTCAAGAGTTGAGGATATAAGAAGTGCTGTTGATTATTTAGTATCACTTTCGTATGTTGATGAAAATAAAATAGGTGCGATGGGTATTTGTGCCGGTGGTGGTTATACCATGAATGCTATTCAAACTGAAGCTAGAATTAAAGCAGCGGCAGGAATTAGTACTTGGGATGTCGGAGATAGTGCAAAAAATGGTTTCCCTGGAGTGAATGTTGAAAATTTTATGCAAAAGTTATTAAATGAAGTCGCTGATGCAAGGACATTCGAAGCTAGAGGGGGAGAGGCTAAATTTTGGAATTATGTTCCGGAATCTGAAGCTCAAATAGATGAAAATACTTCTCAAATACAGAAAGAAGCTTATGAATATTATCGTACCGAAAGGTGTTTTTATCCTACATCTGTAAATAAATATTTGGTATCAAGTAATGATAAACTCGCTGCGTGGGATGCTTTTGCTCATATTGATACTGTTTCTCCAAGACCTCTGCTTTTCATTGTGGGCAGCAATGCTGATACCTTATATTTTACAGAAGATGCTTATAGTAAAGCTAATCAGCCTAAGGAAATTTTTACAATTGAAGGAGCTTCTCATGTTGATTTGTATGATAAGCCTGAGTTTGTAAATCAAGTTGTAAAAAAATTAGTTGAATTTTTTAATGAATATGTAAAATAAATTTTAATATATTTTAAATTTTTATTGATAAAAATAAATTAACATTCTATAATCGTTTATCACAAATTAAAGTTGAATGTTAAATAAGAGGAGTTTTTATCTATGAAGATTTTGTTTGCAGCTGCAGAAGTTTCTCCGTTTTCTAAAGCAGGTGGATTATCTGATGTTGTAGGAAGTTTGCCTAAAGCTTTGGAAAAAGATGCTGAAATTGCGATTTTTACTCCTCTTCACGGATGTATTGATTATAAAAAATGGGGTTTAAAAGAATTAGAAAATTCAGAAATGTGGATTACCTTCGGAAGTTCTCCGCAAAAATTTAAGCTTCATATGACAAAACTTCCTAATACAAATATTAATGTATTTTTTGTCCAAAATGATTGGTATTTTTCTTGTTTTCAGGAAGTCTATCCGCGTTGGCTTGATCCAAGATATGAACATGAAAGATATATTGCTTTTTCCCTTGCAACTTTAGAATATGCTAAACAATTAAATTTTAGAGCGGATATTATTCATTCTAATGATTGGCATACTGCGATGATTCCTCTTTATATAAAAGCAAATTATAAGTTTGATGAATTTTGGTCTAAAACTAAAAATGTTTTTGAAATCCATAATCTTGCTTATCAAGGGGTTTGGTTTGAAGATATTTTAGATTTTGCAAATATGAGAAAAGATATCGTATTTAATGAATGGGGTTGTGAACATTATGGAAAAGTTAATTGGATGAAAGGGGCTATTAATTATTCCGATAAAATCGTTGCAGTATCTCCAAATTATGCTAAAGAAATTCTTACAGGAGAATATGGTGAAGGTATGGATTATACCTTAAGAGGGAAAACTGATAGACTTATGGGTATTGTTAACGGTATCGATTATGATGTGTTTAATCCAAAAACAGATAAAACTCTGACTAAAAATTATGATGTTAACTCTTTAAAAAATAAAGAAGAAAATAAAAAGAAAATTCTTGAATATTTTGGACTAAAATATAATCCAGAAAGGCCTTTAATTGCTTTGATTTCAAGACTTGTAGAACAAAAAGGTTTGGATTTAATTAGGCAAGTAGAAAATGATTTAAAGAATTTGGAAGCTGATTTTATTTTCTTAGGTTCCGGAGATAAGGCTTATGAAAATTTATTTATTTGGCTTTCTAATAATTCTTCAAATATCAGAACTTATGTTGGTTATAGAGGTGATTTAGCTAATCAAATTTATGCAGGAAGTGACTTTTTTCTAATGCCTTCTCGCTTTGAGCCTTGCGGATTATCTCAACTTATTGCAATGAGATTCGGCTCTTTACCAATTGTTAGAGCAACTGGCGGACTGGAAGATACTGTTACAGGATATCCATTAAACAATTCTAACGGGTTTAAATTCTGGAGATATGACGGTTGGGATATGAAAGAGGCTATTCTTACCGCTATGAATGTTTATAAGGATAAGTATACTTTTAATGCGATGAGAAAATCTGCTATGGAAGCCGATTTTAGTTGGAAAGAGAGTGCTAAAAAGTATTTGGAAATGTATAAATCTCTTATGCTAAAATAATTGTATGAAGAAAAAGATTGCAATTGTTTATTCCAAATATACTCCGACAATTGATGCTATTATTTATAATTTGAAAAATGTCGAGATTTGTTGTTTTCAAAATGAAATTACAACTAACGACGATGTCGATTTGATTGTAGGAGTTGGAGTTGAAAAATATGAAGATAAAAATATTTTAACTTCTCATTATTCACTTTTACCTTCTTTCCCTGATGAAGAGCCTGTAAAAAAAGCTGTTTTGGAAGGAGTTAAAGTTACAGGGATTACTTTTTATTATACAAATCCTAAAAAAATTATTGCACAATACCCGATAATTATTTCTAATGGTGCTGATTTTCTTGAAATTGAAAATGAATTAAAATATATAGAACAAACTTTTTTCCCGATAATTATCGAAAAAGTTTTAAATAATGAAATCATTGACATGAAAAAGATTGGGAAGTCTTCTACTTGCTCTAGCTGTGGTGGAGGGTGTTCAAGTTGCAAAAACTAAATGTCTTAATTGCAGGAGATGGTGTTTCTGCGGATTTGATTAAAGCTTCTAAATATCTTAATAAGTTATATATTACTTCTGACATAAAAATTGATGGGTGTATAAATATTAAATTTAATACTTTTGTAGAACTTGCTAAAAAATGCAAAGCTTTGAAAATAGATGTAGTTTTTGTAGAAAATGAAAAATGGATTTTACAGGGAATTTCTGATGTTTTAAGAAATAATTTTATAAATTGTATAGCCTTAAATTCAAATTGGGCAAATGTTTTAATTGATTTTGGAAAATCAAAAAATTTATTACATAAATATAAAATACTTACTCCAAAAAATTTAGCATATCCAAATGAATTTCCTGTAATTGTTAAATCTAATAGATACGTTAATATTGCTAATTCTGTAAGCGAAGTTATTAAATATAGAAATAAATTGGCATCTGTATCAGAAGAAATTGCAAGGGCTTCTTTTTTAGAAGAATTTGTGGAAGGGAATTATTGTAAAATTACATCTGTCTTTGATGGTAAAAATCTTGTTTCTATACCTGTTCAAGGGCTTTCAATTGAAAAATTATTAGAGTATAATCAAAATTTACAAGAAATGTTAATCACAGAAAATGCTAATTTTATAGGTTTTTTTAATTCAAAAATTATTTATAATGATGAAATTGTAAACATTGGTTTTGATTTTGAATGGCAAAATTTTGATTATGATATATTATATTTGGCAACTTCAACAATATATCAAAAATTAAACGAAATTCAATTTATTTAAGTTTAAATATCCTTATCATCAAAAAGTTTGTTGAAAAAGTTTTTAATTTTTTGTCTTAAACTTCTTTTGGGTTTTATTTCTTCCGTTTGTTTAGGTTGAACATTTTGAGCGTTGTATTTGTTATTAAATTTTTTTCCCCATTTACTGGTTTTTCTTTTTATTTTTTGATTTCTTTTTGAGTCTTCCAGAGCTTTCTTTTTTTCTGCAAAAATTCTATCTTTTTTAGAAACTTTATTAGTTTTTATTTTTATTGGAACTTCTTCTTTTTTTGTAAAATCAAACCAATTAAAATTAGATTTTTGGTTTAAATCTATTTTAGCTACATTATCTAAATTCAAAGTATGGTTTTCACTTGTATTTAGAAACGCTTTTTTATCTATATTTAAGTTTTTTCTTGTCTTTAGATTAAAAAATAAAGCTACTATGTTTTGTTTTATTTTATGAACAAATTTGTTAGTTTTTTTCTCACTCGTATCTTGAATATTAATATCTTTAATTTTAGTTTTTTTAGAATTATAAGTATAATCTTTTAAATAACTTTCAGGAGCTTTATCTAAATTCAAAGTATTGTTTTCACTTGTATTTAAAAACGCTTTTTTATCAACATTTAAACTTTTTCTTGTTCTTAAGTTGAATAAAAGAATTTCAATATTAAGCTTTAACTTATCTAAAAAGTTTAATTTTTCATTAGTTTCTATAGCAGCTTCTTTTATTGGCGAATCTTTTTTAGTCGTTTCTTTTTTTGTAATTTTTTCTGTTTTTTTAGAAATTTGTTCTATATATCCTCTTTCTTCTTTAGAATTAAAAGGAATTAATTTATAATTAAAAGTTTGAATATTGTCTTGTTTGTTTGTAGAAAATATTATATTATTAGTTGTTTTTGTATTGTTTTTTGGAACTGTTTCATTTGAAGTTGTTTTGAAATTTTCGTTTTTGTAAAAACCTTGAGTTTCTGTTTTTCTTTTATTAGTTTTTTTTAAATTTTCAGCAGCTTCTTTTGTTTTATCTTGGAGTTTTTTATTAATTTCTTCAAGTTTAGTTTTTAATTCTTGTTGATTTTTTTCTGAAAGATTTAGTTTTTCAAGAGCTTTTTTTAAACTTTCATTTAATCCTTTATTTTTGTGAATAGCAACTCCGGCAACAGTTGCAGAACCTAAAAAACCTAAAGTAAGTAATATATCTTTAGTGTTAAAACTTGATTTTTTTGTTGGAATTGTTTTTATAAAATCATCATTTATAAAAGATTCATTTTGACTAAGAGTAGGATTTTCAATCTTTTCTTCTGACTTAAAGTTTATAAATTTATTAGGAATATTAAAATTATTAGAAATTTTCATACTAAACCTTTCAAGAAATAATACATAATAATTAAAGCACCTGAAAAAATAAATTGCTATCAGGTGCTTTTTTATTAAGTTTTTGTTACATTATTCATTTAAAAGCTTATCTGCTAAAGGTGATTCGACTTTTCCATTTAGAGTTTTGGATACTTTTTTAATGTTTTCTGACATTGTTTGCATTTCAGGAGTCCATACAAAATTATCCATCACATATTTTTCCCCTTTAGAAAAATCTCCTTTCATTTGTACTTGGATAATTTCTTCAAGCATTTTCTTTGCAGTTGGTATCATTTTTTCTATATTAACGTTTAAGATACCGTCTTTAGAAATTTCCATTGCACCTTCTTTTATAAAATAGTAATTTTGCATAACTGAACGAACTCTATGAGCTTGGCTTAGAGTTGGTTTAGAAGTCATCATATTATCTGCTGCATATGTTACTATTATTTGATTTCTTTGCTCAGGTGTATACATTCCTGCCTCTGTTAATACATCAAGCATTGCAAGAGAAACCATATCAGCTTTATTTTCTTCAATAATTGATTTATATTTACCCAAACCTTCTGTACCTGATTTTGGTCCAAGAGAATGTCCGTTTTCATGTCCTACTGTGAACCAGTGATCTGCTTCGTCGTTATAATATTTATGTAGTTCAGGGTTTAGAGTTGCATCTAAACGTTTCTTCATTTTTTCTCTAGCATCATCCGATGTAATTAATCTTATTTGTCTATGATAAACGTTTCTTCTTCCGCCATCTAATTCTATTATTGATAATTTATCATCATTAGGTAAATTTTCTGCAAGAGTTATCCCTGCTCTAAATTCTCCAACATCACCGTTTACTGCAACTAAATCTACATCAACCATTGTTTGTTTAGATTCTTTATCCGGTGAAATGTTTTGGATATAACTATCTTTGAAAGGCATATTTTGTGCCATTAGCGGTAAATAATTTTTAACGCCTAAAATAGCTTCTGTACCTTTTTTATTAACTATTCCGACACGACCGCCTAAAAAGTCTTTAGCAACAGGAGTGATTCCATTTTCATCAAGTAATTTTTTTAATTCAGGATTTTCAACTACAGTTTCTGTTAATTCATCTGAATAATTTTCTCTTGTTATTGTAAATTCTAACGGAGTATCTTGTAGGGTTGCCCATTTTTTATCCGCATAAGCATCTAACATTGGGTCTGCTGTTCTTAAAGCTTTTGCCTGCAGTTTTAAGAATTCGTTAAAATCTTCATTTGTTGATGTTTCTGCGGCCTTTTCAAGTTCTGATGACATATAAGCAAAATCATCTTTAAATTTATCTACATAATCTGTAGCTACAAGTTCATTTCCAACTCTTTCTACAACAGAGCGTTGATTTAGAATTTTAGCAACTTCATCTACTTTACCTTCTTTTAACATTTTAATTAATATATTGTGAAATTCTTCTTTTTCTAAGTCTTGAGGATAAACACCTTTTCCGGGTCTTTCTTTGACACCTTTAGCCAGTTCTATCATATTGCTTTCTCTATCAAGTGAACAAACTCCTTTTTGAGCATCAAAAAGAATCTTTGTTAATTTTGCTTGCTCGTTACCTTTTGCAATTTCTTTTTCCAAATATTCTTGAAAAGGTAAGTTATTAGGGTTATCAAGCTGCATATTAACTTTATCCAAAACCTTTGCAGCCTTTACTAAATGTTTTAAAGCTTCTTTATCTCCATCTGCTAATTCTAAATATTCAGGTGCGTCAACTGCTAGCATTTTTTTTGTTGTTAGATAGTCTTTGTGAGTTCTTTTTTCTAACTCTTCCATAGAAAGATTTAATTCGTAATCTTTTTTATTAATATTTACATTATTAATCATACTCATTCTATTAAGCTCCTCTACTAATTTTTGTGAATCATCTTTTTTTATATTTTTATTATCATCTTTGGAAATATAATTTTTCCCAAAAAGATTAATATTATTTTTATTTAAACGATTTATTTCCATAAGGATTCCTTCTGTAAATTATTGATTGATTTAATTTATTAATTTTATGTTTATTTTCATTTTTAACCTAACATTGCGACATTTGTTTTACCAAATTTTGCCGACAAATCATCAATATGATGAATTAAATAAACATAAGGCTCCAAATCCTTTTCGTTTAAATCAATAATAGCTCCCCATTCCGCACGGGCATGATGAGCTGCAATCATTTTTGCAACTCGTTTAAATCCTGCTAGCATACATATTGAAAATCCGTACTGAGAATGAGAAACCCATTCTTTTCTAAAGTTTTCATCGTAATCTATTAAACCTGATTCAGTATCAATTGTATATTCAAATATTTTCCCGATATCATGTAACAAGCAAGCTGCAAATACTTCATCTTTATTAACTCTTTGGAAAAAGTTTTGAAGATTACTTTCTGCATATTTTACACATTCTAAAGTATGTACAAGTAAGCCTCCGATATAATTATGATGCATTAATTTTGCAGCAGGGGAAATTAAGATTTTTTCTCGATTTTTTTCATAAATATCTAAAACAAAGTTTTTTAAATCATTATTTTCAATTTTATTAATGTAAGAAATTAATTCATTATAAGAGTTTTCCTGTTCTTGCTTATCTAAACCTGTTTTAGCTTCTTTTATTAGTTCTAAAGAAGAAACTAAACAATTATTATATTTTTCGTTAAAAGAACCTGATACAATTTTTAATTCATTTCCTGAGCGGAATAATTTTGAATCGATTCTATTTAAAGCTTCTTCCCAAAGAATGCAATTCAAAAATTCTCCGGTTTTAGGGTCTTTTAATTGCAATTTCCCCATTTTTGTTCCGGATTTTGTATCGCCGATTGAGAACGTCACTACTTCGTAGATAATATCAGTACTAAACATTAAGATTTCTCCTATAATTTGCCTAAATTATAGCATAAAACTCCACTAAATAGCAAAAAAGATGAATTGAACGCTTACAATTCACCTCTTACTTAAAATAAGAAAATATTAAATCTTATTTTTTAAATTTTTTCTGTTCTTCATTATATTTGTCTACAGATTTTCCAACAGCTCCGCCAAGAGAACCAAATATCGCACCATAAGCTAAATATGCTGCAGGAGCTGCTATGCCGCCACTTAAAAAAGTAATCGCAGCTAAAGCTCCAACTCCGACTACAGCACCAATCCCAGCACCTTTAACAGCCCCTTTGCCTTTAAAAGAAACTGTATCTGTTGCGAGAGTTTCATTAGAGTTTGTTGGAATTTCGTTTCTAAATTTCTTGTTAATTTTTCTAGGCGAACAGGTAAGCCCATAACTTTGGATAGCATTGATTTTCATAATATAAACCCTCATGGTTAAACACACTCGGCAAGTATACTCTAAAGTATGTAAAATGTCAATACTTTTGTAGTAAAAATTTACATTATTAATTAAATTGCCATATTGGGGAATATATTATTTTGTGATTAATTTTATTATGTATTTGCTATGACAAATAATTTTAATGAAGATTACCAATATGATAGTTGTACCGCTAACGGAAGATGTTCTGTTAATCCAAGAATATCTTCGCTTCAAGAGGTTTTGATTTTATATTTAAAGCTTCTTGCTCACTATGCTCTGAAATTATATGAAAATAATAAAAAAGAGGATATTGCTAAAAATATTATTCTTAATATTATATCTGTAATGGTTTTAAATTCTGATTTTTCAGAAAAAGATTTTGAAAAAATAATTTTGAGATTAAATAATGAATTACCTAGAATTAAAGAAGAATATGCTTCTTTATGTGAACAAAATGATTTGGTGCCGGATTACTTAAAATCGGTTTTAAAATTTGATAATAAAGCAGATATAATTAAATCTATTCAACTTGGGGAAAAAGAATTATTAAAAAAAATAGAATCAATTTCTCAAGAAATTAGAAATTTATATACAATCTTGTTAGTTTTAGCCAAAAGTATTTGCATAAATCTTTTGGATTTAGAAAGTTTTTCTGTAAATAATGAAGAAGCTTATATTTATATCTTGAGATTGTTAGACAGTTTAAATGTCAATAAATATAAATTGGAAGAAATAAAAACATTGATAAAAGATGCTGTAAGATTTGATAACACTTTAATGGAAGAACTTAGAAATGTTCAAGAAAAAAGGTATGGAACGCAAAGAGAAACTATTGTATCTTTTTCAACAACTCCTTCAAAAGCTTTATTGGTTGTAGGTTCTAATATAAAAGAATTAGAGGATGTATTGGACGCTTTAAAGGAAACTGAAATTGATGTTTATACACACGATGAAATGATGCTCGCTCATACTTTTCCTAAGTTCAGTGAATATAAGCATTTGAAAGGACAATACGGACAAGGAATGGATAATTGTTATTTAGATTTTGCAACTTTCCCGGGACCAATTTTATTAACAAAGCATTCTTTGTATAATGTAGAAAATTTGTATAGAGGTAGGCTTTATACGACTGATATTGCGTATTCAAAAGGTGTAATCTCTATTGAGAATAAAGATTTTTCTCCAATAATTAATTCTGCTCTGGAAGCAAAAGGTTTTAAAACAGGGAAAAAAATCGAGTCAGTTGACGTCGGATATAACTTTGATAAAACTTTTGAAAAGGTAAAAAATAAGTTTTTGAAAGGAAATTATTCAAGAATTTTTCTTATAGGCTTAAATGCTTATACTTTAGAGCAAAAATCGTATTTTGAAAATTTAATTAAGAAAACTCCTAAAGATGTTTTAATTGTTTCACTTTCGTATTGTGAGGATACTGATAATATTATTTGTATAAATGCTTGTTTTGATACTTTTGCGATAAGTAAATTTGGCGAAAAAATAATTAAAGAATTTGATATTCCGATTACGATCTTTTTCCCAAGGTGTGAAAGACATAGTATTTCTCAGATGTTGTATTTATCAGAATTTGATAATGTTAAAATTTATGTTGGAAGATGTGCTCCAATATTATTAAATCCAACATTGATAGAAACTTTGGGTAAGTTTTTTAATATAAAAAGTCTTTCCAGTGTAAAAAAAGATTTAGAAAGTATTTTTGAATAACTCATTGTTCTAATCTTAAATTTAAGGTATATTAAATTATGGAATTTATTTATAATTTCAATTTATTTGTCTTAAATTAGAAGAGGTCTAAAATGCAAAACAAACCTGTTGTTATAGTTCTTGATAAAAATGAGAATTCAAGAAAAGTTTTGATGTCATTTTTACAAGATTTTGATTTGATAGAAAATATAGAAGTGTATGAAGATTATGATAGAGGTTTTGAAAATATAAAAAAACAAAATGGTGAAGCTATTGTAATTGTTGATATAACAGATATTGATTCAGATGAATTTATTGAAAAGGTACGTTTACATGCTTCTAAATTGATAATAACTTCGACTGATTATTCAACAAATACGATTGTAAAAGCATTAAGAATGGGTGCGAAAGAATTTTTACCTAAGCCTATTATAAAAAATGATTTATTGAGAACAATTTCTTCTTTAATTAATAATGATTATTCAGAGGTTTATTCTCAATCTAAGATAATTACTGTATATTCTAATAAGGGCGGCATAGGAAAGACAACACTTGCAATAAATCTAGCTAAAGAATTAGAAAAAGTGACTAAATGTAAGGTTGCATTAATTGATTTAAATCTTCAGTTGGGAGATGTTTCTACTTTTTTAAATTTAAATCCTACATTTGATGTTAGTTATGTAATCAAAAATTTTATAAATAAAGATGAAGAGATTTTTTTGAAAGCTTTTGAGCGATATAAGGATAGTTTATTATATATTTTATCTGATCCTACATATATAGAACAGGCTGAAAGTATTTCTCCGCAGGATATTACAAAATTGTTTAATGAATTAAAAAAAGTTTTTTCATATATAGTAGTTGATATGTCTTCTAATATTGATGAAAATTCTTTAAAAATTCTTGATTTATCAGATTTAGTTTTATTTACAACTATCGTAAATGTTCCGGCAATTAGAAATGCACAGAGATGTTTAACTTTATTTAATTCAAGAAGATATCCTAAAGATAAGGTAAAAATTATTGTTAATAGATATATAGAAAGTGATGATATAAAAATAGAGGATATAGAAAATACGCTAGGAGAAAAAATTTATTGGAGAATTCCTAACAATTACTTCACAATTATGGAAGCTATCAATAAAGGTATTTGTGTTTCAGAAATTAATTCAAATTCTAATATTGCAAATAATTTCCGCGATTTAGCCGCAAAAATTTCTGATGATATAATAGAAAAGACCGTAATGCAATATAGAGTTTAAAAGAGGATAATAGATGTTAACTTATATAAAAGAAAGTTTTAAATTAACTAATAAATTTATTATATTGGCAACTCCATTAATATTGTTTTCTTTGTTGTCCAGTTTATATATTATATTTTCGATGAATGGGAATTTGTTAGGTTTAATTTTTGCTTTAATATTGTTTTTGATGATGGTTGGGGCTTTTTTATCAGGTTGGTTTTTTATGATAAAGCAAGCTATTGTATCATCTGAAGAATATGAAGATCCAAACTCTTTAATAAAAGAATTTCCTGCAGGCGTAGGGGAGTATTTTTTAAATTCTTTAGGAATGATAATAAATGTTTTTATTGTTGTTGTATTCTTTTTGGGCGTATCTTATTTTATAGGGATGAAATTTATTGGGCAAATTGGAATTTCTGCAGTAGAATTTTCTAAGGCAGTTACCTCACCTGAAACTTTGAGAACTTTCTTGCTATCGTTGACTGATGAACAATTGTTTAGGTTAAATGCTTGGAATTTATTACTGTTGGTTAGTATGGTAGTTACATATTTTGTGATTTTTTTGTACCCGCCAACGATGTTTTTTAAGGAAAAAAATCCGTTTAAAGCTTTGTTTGGGACTTTTAAGGATTTATTTAGTAGAAATATTCTGAAAAATATTTTGTTATATTTGATATTGTTTGTTGCTTATTTCTTTATTTCGATAGTTACAACTATTTTGGGTGGTAATATTTTTGCTCATTTTATATTAACATTGATAAATTTTTACTACATGATTTTTGCAGCTGTTTTAATATTTTATTATTATCATAAGAATTATATGAATTAATATGAATTAATAAATCTTAAGAAAGTTTTCTAATCAATTCCTGAGCTTCTTCATCTTCAGGGAAAATTGAAACAATTTTTTCTAAAAGTTCTAAGGCTTTATCATTGTTGTTTAATTTTTCGTAGCATTTCGCAAGGCTCATTAAAATTGAAATATTATCAGGTTTTTTAGATAGTAAATTTTCAAAGATATTTATAGCAGATTGATACTCGCCAAGTTCAAAATATGTTAAAGCAAGTGTATTTTGGGTTTCAATATCAGGATTTTGTTCGACTGCTTTTATTAGGTATAGTTTAGCTTCGTCATATTCTTTTCTTGCAAATAGGATTCTGCCGACGCAAAATTGAATATATTCGTGATGAGGATTTATTTTAAAAGCTTTCATAATATAATTTTTAGCTTCATCTAATTGGTTCAGTACTAATTTGTTTAATGCCATAAATGTTAGTGCCAAAATATTTTCCGGTTCAAGCTCTAAGGCTTCTGTATAATATCTCTCAGCTTCGTTATTTTTAGATGTTGAGTATAAAAAATTTCCATATTCAAATATTATTTCAAAATCGTTTGGTGCTAAGTTTAAAGCCATCTTAAATTCATCTTCTGCATAATCAAATAATCTTTTATTTAAATATATAATTGCTAAATCTTTGTGAGCTTTCGCAATATTAGGATTCATTTTTATAACTTTTTTTAGTATTCTCTCTGCTGTATCAGTATCACAAAGGGTTGATGACAACACTGCATACTGATGTAATGTTTCAGCTGTCGGATTGTTTTTTAATAAGATGTTATCGTAAATATCTTTTGCTTTTGATAAATTATTAACTTTTATATATAAACTTGCAAGTTTTTGTGCAGGTAGTATAAATTTTTGATTAACAAAAACCATTTTTTCCAACATATTAATTGCGGTTTTTGTATCCCCTAAAGCTTCCAGGCATGTCACTAAATTATATTTATAATTTTCTTTTTCCGGATGTTGTATGATTAGTGTTTTGTAAATATTTGCGGCTTCTTCATATTTTTCAGATTTTACCAATGACATTGCATAAGCAATTTTAAAACTTTCATCTTCTTCATCAAGTTTAACGGCTTCTTTTAAATATACACAAGCTTCTTCATGATTTTGTTGAATTTGAAAAGCAGAACCTAAATTAAAATAAGCCATAGGATTTTCAGGAGAAATTTCTAAAGCCTTTTTATAATATTTAATAGCTTTTTCCCCTTGGCTTGTTGCCATATATGCAGTTCCTAAACTATTTAAAATTCCTAAATTTTCCGGTTCTTTTTGCAAAGCTCTTTCAAAAGGTTCAATGCTTTTTGAAAATTCTCTAATTTTCATATAAGCAGTACCGATTACAAAATCAAAAATATATTCTTCATCAGATAAACCGTTTGCAATAATTGCATATTTTAAAGCTTCTTCAGGTTGGTTTAGTTTCATTAATATTACGCATAAGTTTTTGTATGCTTCTAAATATTCTTTACGTAATTCGATGACTTTAATGTAGCTATTTTTTGCAGAAATAAGGTCATTATTTTTATCATAACAATTTGCTAAATAAAACCAAGAAGTAGCATCATCCGGAGCATATTTTAAAACTGTTTCAAAATTATTTTGTGCTTCTTTCCACTCTTCAAGATTTATAAAAGTTAAACCCGCAAGTTTTAATAATTCTATATTATTACCATCTTCTTTGAGAGCAGGAATTATTAACTCTTTAGCTTCATTAAATTTTTTTTCACCAACAAACTTATTAATTCTGTCAATATCTATCATTTTATGCTCCAAAATAATTTTTTAATCCTGAAGAAATATTTGTATTTCTGCATAGTTTTTTTAGTTTTGAAATTGCGCGATTTTCAATTTGTCTTATTCTTTCTCGGGATACTCCATAAATTGAACCAATCTCATCAAGAGTCTTTTTATTTCCGTCATTGTTTAATCCGAATCTTAATATTAAAACATCTCTTTCTTTTTGACTTAGTTGATCCAGCATATTTTTAATATCATCAAGCATGCTCTCTTGTGATACTAAACTATCCGGAGCAATTGTTGATTCATCAACAATATAGTCAATGATTTTGTTAGAATCATCTTTTTGTCCGGTCGGAGTATCTATACTAATTGTAGATTGTGTAGATTTTACAATTGAGTTTAATTTTGTTACGGAAATTCCCATTTTATCTGCAATTTCTTGCTTATTAGGAATTCGTCCCAACTCTGTTGTCAAATCCATAGTAGCTTTTTTGATTTTGTTTATAGATTCAATTAAATGGATAGGTAATCTTATAATTCTTGCTTTATCAGCTATTGCTCTTGTTATTGATTGTTGTATCCACCATGTTGCATATGTCGAAAATTTGTAGCCTTTTGTGTAATCAAATTTTTCGGTAGCTTTTATTAGTCCCATATTACCTTCTTGTATAAGATCTAAAAATGACAGGCCTCTTCCGATATATTTTTTTGCAATGCTTACGACTAATCTTAAGTTTGCATTGATTAATACTTTTCTCGCAATTTCACTTTGAGTTTCATATATTTTTTTTGCAACTTCTAATTCTTCTTGAGCTGATAGTAGAGGTATTTTTCCTATTTGTTGCAAATAAATTCTAACAGAATCGTCTGAATTAACTGAATTTAAACTTTCCTGTGTCTTTGGCTCTTCTATGGAAATAGAATCATCATCTTCTTCTATAGGTTTGATACTGTTAAAATCAACTCCTTCCTCAGAAATATCATCGATAGTGAGATTTATGGATTCTTTTTTTCTATTCATTTTTAATACCTCTTTGTTTGACGCTCTCAAATAATATTATAGCAGTGGCATTTGAAACATTTAAAGAATTAAAATTTGTTAACATTGGAATTTTAACTTTAAAATCGGATAATTTTATTAATGATTTTGAAATGCCTGAATGTTCTGCTCCCATGATTAATGCAAAATTCATATTTGTATAATCAACATCGTAATAATTATCTTTTGCATGATGATCAGAAGCAATTACCCAGTAGTCGTTTTCTTTTAGTTTTTGAACAGCATTAACTAAACTGTTAACTTTTATTATTGAAATGTGATTAATAGCACCAGCACTTGTTTTTTCTACTGTTGAATTAATTAAAACGCCTCTCCTTGATGGTAAAATTATGGCTTTTACGCCTGCACAAACACAAGAACGGATGATTGCTCCGATATTATGTGAATCCTCAATTCCGTCTAAAATAACTACAGATGTATCAGAAGTTTTATTTTGTTCAAGAAAATCTTCTAATTCTACATATTTAACTGGAGATATTAATGCAATAACTCCTTGATGTCTTCCTTCTGTTTCAATTTGATTTAATTTTTGTGGTGCAACAAATTGATAGATTATTCCGCGTTCTGTTGCTAAATTTTTTATTTTTTCGATTTTTTGATCTGATCGCGAATTATTGGAAATAAGAATTTTATTAAATTCTCGAGTTCCGGCTTCTAATGCTTCTATTATTGAATTTTTACCATAGATATAATTTTCATTCATTAATTTGAAACCTTTAACATTCTTTCAATGCAGTTTGAACTGGCTTGTCTTATTTTTTCGTCTAATATAATTTCAGTTGTTTCGTTTTTTAATGCATTTAAAATTTCTTCAAGAGTAGTTAATTTCATGCTTTCACAAAGCATGTTGTCTTTTATAAGAATAAATTCTTTATTTGGATAGTCTCTTTTTAATCTGTCATATACACCTTTTTCAGTTACGATTATGAATTGTTTATCTGAGCTGTTTTTTACGTAATTGATAATACCGCTGGTACTTCCGACATAATCGCCTAACTTACTTACTTCAGGTTTGCATTCCGGATGAATTAAAATTTTTGCATTAGGATATTTATTCCGAGCGTCTTTAATGTCTGACACGTTAATATTGTGATGGACAGGACAATTACCGTTGTAGGTTATTATTTTTACGCTATTAAGTTGGTTTTCAACCCATTTACCGAGGTTTTGATCCGGCAAAAATAATACTTTATCTGAATTTAAACTCTTTACTATTTGTAAAGCATTAGAACTTGTACAACAGATGTCACACTCCGCTTTTACTTCTGCAGTAGAGTTTATGTAGCAAACTATTGGAATGTTAGGGTGCTTTGATTTAAAATCAAGCATTTGTTTGTGGTTTATCATGTCTGCCATTAAACATCCTGCATTTATATTAGGTAATATAACTTTTTTGTCTGGAGATATTATTTTTGCAGTTTGAGCCATAAAATATACTCCTGCAAATATAATTATGTCTGCGTTTGTTTTTTTAGCTTGTTGACTCAAATATAAAGAGTCTCCTACAAAATCCGCCACTTCATCAATTTCTATGTTTTGGTAACTATGGGCAAGAATTATTGCATTTTTTTCTTTTTTTAGATTATTTATCTCTTCAATTAATTTTCTCATCTATTTATCCTGTGTACAAATTTTATATTTTATTGTACAATAAAAAAAAATAGGAAGAAAGAGAAAATGGAATTATTTAAAAAGAGTTCAATAATTGGTGTGGCTATAACTCCTGAGAGAGGCCTTGAGATTGCAGAAATAAATTTTTTAACTAAAGAAGTTATTAAATACGGAGTTAGATCTTTAGAGTTTGATATTCATCAGCGTGCTATTGCAGATTTGGATATTTTTAAAGAAACTTTACAGGATTTGTTGTTAGAGTTACAAATTCCTAAGAATTCTCCATTGGTTTTATGTACTCCTACTGTGGCTTTTAAAGTTAATGATTATCCAGCGGCTTTGGATGATGGACAAATTTCTAATGCTATTGAGGAAGAATTAGCTGAAAATCCGTTTTTCAAAAATACCGATCCTAGTATAAGTGCTGCAATGTTACCAAATTCGTCTATGCAATTCAACAAAGTTGCTTATGTCGCTTCTCAAAAAGTTATGTTAATTGAGATAGCAATGATTATTAAAGAACTTGGTTATAAGATTCATGCAATTGAAACATCTGTAAATGCTACATTGAATACATTGATGTATAAAGAACAGATTAATGTTTCCGATGATTCAAATTGGGTAATGTTAATTATTGAAAATTATTGTTGCCGTTTGATTTTAATGAATGGTAAGAATTACGTTGACGCTTTTGAAGAAAGGGTTGTAATTGGAGAAGTTTTAGGGGATGATGAAAATTATTCTGCTGTTGTTTCTGCAATTGATCCATTGTTGAAAAACTTACCTTCTAAGTATTTATATATAGTTTCTAAGACAGATTTGATTAATGCTGAAATTGTTGCAAGTAAGATAAGCTACTCTGCAAGGATTATACACTTGAACGCAAATAGATACAGTTTAGAAAAAGATTTATCATTTGCTCCAACTGTCGATGAAGCT
Source organism: Candidatus Gastranaerophilales bacterium (assembly GCA_944325545.1). Taxonomy (GTDB): domain Bacteria; phylum Cyanobacteriota; class Vampirovibrionia; order Gastranaerophilales; family Gastranaerophilaceae; genus CAG-196. The sequence goes on from CALVAM010000011.1 coordinate 65,109, forward strand.
GTTGCAGGTTTTATTAGTATGGATGTAATTGGTGCGGCTATTTACAGAGAGTTTATGCCGTATGCAAGTGCGTGCTTCAATCTCTATAACAAATCTTTGGGTGATATTTATATTTTAGAACAACCTCCTGAGTTTAATTTTAGAGGGAAAAATATTGTATTATCTAACGAAAATTTAATAAAAATATTTATAGTTATTGCAATTCTTGTAATAATCCCTTCTGTTATTGGATTTTCTATAGTTTCAAAATATGTTTCTGATTTGAATTCTAAAGGGCAAGAATTGGATTCAAAAATTACACAAATTCAAAAGTTTTTAAAAGAAAATGAAAATGTTTCTTCTGATTTGTTTGATGAAGGTGATGAAATTAAGGTTGGATTAGTTCATAATAAAAATATTTATTCTTATTATACAATAGTGGGAACTGAAATTCCTAAAAAGCTATGGTTAACTCATTTAAATTTTAATGATAAAGTAACAATTGAAGGTCAAGCAGATAATTTGGAGAGTGTTTATGCATTTTTTAGGAGTTTGAAGGATTATAATCCGGATTCCAAAATTGAATTGCAGGAATTGTCTTTAGCGTCTAATTCGGCTCCGCTTGAAATCAATAATGATGAAGATTTGGAGGTAGACTCTGTTTTAACCTCTTTGAATGCTGATTTTTATCAATTTAAAATTTCTAATGCTCCAAAGGAAGTTAAAAATAAAAATGGTAAAGATAAAAATGGTAAAGATGACAAAAAAGGTGTTGGAAATTTACCTGATTTAGAAACAATAAAAGAATAAAGGATATAATAATGGATAAAAGTAAACGATATTATGGTGTTTTGGCTTTTCTGGCTGCGGTTGGGTTATTAATTTTTATAGTTTACTCTTTGTTTTCTCCTAAGATAGAAGAGATGAAAAGTCTTGAAAGTTCTGTTAACAGTAAGCAAAGTCAACTTGAAACTCTAGAAAAGAAATTATCTATTGTTAAGCAAAAAATTAAAAAGATTAAAGATTCTATATTTACTTCTCAAAAAAAGATTTATTCTCCTGTAGAATCAGATTTAGGAAGTGATACTTTATTCTTTACTCTTTACAATGATGTGATTGAAATGGTTCATTCCAATACGATTAAGATTAAAAGAATTGATTATCAGTATAATCCTGAAGGTGATCCTTTTGTTAGTTTTGGTAAAGGTATTTATTTTGTTTGTGATGTTGATATGGAATTAATTTCTAATTATGTTAATTTGGGTAAATTAATACAAGATATTTATCAATATCCTTATTATATTAAGATTAATAGTTTAGAAGTTAAGCCTTATGAAAAGGATAAGAAAATTTTGATTTCAAATCTTAGTTTGAGGTTGTATGCTCACACTGAACCAGATGAGGAAACTGAGGTGCAATCTAGCGTTGAGCCAATGAGTAATGCAAAAACTCCTTTGCCACAATAATTATAAAAAATACTTGAAATGTTTTTATGTTTGAGTTAGAATAACTCTTGTGCGGAAGTAGCTCAGTTGGTAGAGTATCTGCCTTCCAAGCAGACTGTCGCGAGTTCGAGTCTCGTCTTCCGCTCCATTTAAACACTAGAGAAATATAGATAGAATCCCTTTTGGGGTTCTTTTTTTTATGTTAATTAAAAGAGCGGAAGCCTCGACTACGTCTCGTTCCTCCATCTGCTTAAGCAAAATTTGTTAAACAGAATAAAATCCCCACGAAAAACGTGACATTTAGTCACGTTTTTCTGTTTGCAGACGGAGTCCTTGCTCCATTTAAACACTAGAGAAATATAGATAGAATCCCTTTTGGGGTTCTTTTTTTTATGTTAATTAAAAGAGCGGAAGCCTCGACTACGTCTCGTTCCTCCATCTGCTTAAGCAAAATTTGTTAAACAGAATAAAATCCCCACGAAAAACGTGACATTTAGTCACGTTTTTCTGTTCGCAGACGGAGTCCTTGCTCCATTTAAACACTAGAGAAATATAGATAGAATCCCTTTTGGGGTTCTTTTTTTTAGGTTAATAAAAGCGGAAGCCTCGACTACGTCTCGTTCCTCCATCTGCTTAAACAAAATTTGTTAAACAGAATAAAATCCCCACGAAAAACGTGACATTTAGTCACGTTTTTCTGTTCGCAGACGGAGTC
>CALVAM010000012.1 GCA_944325545.1 Candidatus Gastranaerophilales bacterium
AAAAATCAAGATATATTTGAAACACAGCCCTATTGGTTCAAAAAAATCAAATTCCGACAATGTCTGTTCAATGGCAAAAGCTCCCCAATTAAACTTGTTAATTTCTTCACGAAACTGTTCCACAACAAACCCCAAAAATTATATTTTTTCCAATAAAAAACTCCCCAGGTTGGACTCGAACCAACAACCTACCGGTTAACAGCCGGTTGCTCCGCCATTGAGCTACTGAGGATTATCTCTTAAAACTTATTCAATTGTCAAATCCTCAATGCCGTCGCAACCGCTCCGATATCTGTAACTCACGCTCGTAAACTCGCCGTGGGAGCTACTGAGGATTATCTCCTTTATTATATTAACAAATAAATTTTTTTTGTAAAGGGGGTATTTTTTATTTTATGTTAAAATTTCACTATGGATAAAAATCTTTTAACACTCAAAAATTATGCTCATATTGGTGATGCTATTTGGGAAGTTTTTGTTAGAGAATTCATTATTTTCAAAACTTCTAATTCAAAACTAATGCACAAATTAACTACAGACAGAGTCAATGCTCATTTCCAAAAAAGCATGCTTGACAACATAACACCCTTTCTCTCTGAACAAGAACTTGAGCTTGTTAGAAGAGCCAGAAACCTTTCCATTCCTATTGCCAGAAAATCTATTCAAGCTGATTACAGACTTGCAACTGCTTTTGAAGTACTTATTGGTTTTTGGTACATTAATGATAAAAACAGACTAAATGAAATCTATAACATAATTTCTCAACTTGAACCTTTTAAATAACTCCTAATTCAAGATTTATTTTTTCTTGATAAGATTTTACAATTTCATTATCAGGATGAGATTCTGACAATTTTTGTAACTCTAATTTTGCTAAAGCCAGATAACCGGTTTCATACAAAATAATCGATTTTAACAAATTCCCTTCAAAAAAATCATCCATTAATTCTTCTAAAGCCTTTTTATAATGTTGTTGAGAATAATACAAATTTGCCAACGCAAAATGATAATTTTTATTATCAGGTTCTAAGGTAATTGCCATATTATAATATTTTTTTGAATATAAAATCTCACCTTCTTTAAAATATAAATTTGCTAAATTATAATAATAAATACCCCGAGGAGATTTCTTTATTGCTTCCAAAAAACAATTCTTTGCATCTTGATAATTATTTCGATATGTTTCCACGAGCCCTCTGAAATTATATACTTCAGAATCATTTGTTTCTAAATCAAATTTTTTCAACAAATCCACACAATCATCTTTTTTATTTAAAGCATAATAAATTTTTCCTAATAAAAGAAGTCCCTTTTGATCATTCGAATACTTGCTTAAATATCTTTTAATTTCATTTTCAGCCTTTTCAAAATCTTGTTTGCAAAAATATGCATAAGCATATTCATAAGCTATTTTTTCGGTATTTTTTATTAAATTATATTCAAAAATTTCATCATACTTACCTTGCTTATTTAATAACTTAAAAATTTCCAATAAATCATTTTCTTTATGACTTATACAGTAAATATTTTTAGCAGTTTGTTCCGCCTCCTCTAAAGAATTCCTGTCAATAAAAATTTGTTTTAATAACTCTAAGGACCTTATATGTGTGGGATTTTTCTCTAAAATTTGTTCTATATAACTTAAAGCTTTTTCTTCATTATTAATAAGATAATATAACTCTGCAATCTCCAATAATAATTCTATACTTGCGTTATCTTGTTCTATAGCTTTATAAAAGACTTCGATTGCTTTTTTATAAAACCCCTGTTCTTTTAAAATAAAACCCTCTTTTATCAAATCCTTAATCATGTTTTATTAACCCGACAAATTTATTCTTCTCATTTTTTTCTTCTTCATTATCTTGAACAGAGTTTATTATAACTAAAACTTCGTCCTCGCTTGACATCTTTAAATTATTTCTTGCAATAGCTTCCAAGCCATTAGCATTTGAAAAATTCTTTATACTGTCCTTCAATTGGTCATTTAAAGCTAATGCTGCATCTCTTGTATTTCGAATTTGAATAATTTTTGCATTATAAGAAATTATCTTAGAGATATTTAACACAGCACTTATTGTTATTTGTACTAAACACAATAACAATATTATTGTCAAAAAAGAATAGTAAAATCCTGAATTTCCACTGTTTTTCTTTGTATCTTTTACTTCTTTTGAAATACTTTTTTTATTTTTTTTAGAATATCTATTCTTCTCTATTCTCTTTATCATAACAAATCAATTATATATAATTTTAAGAATATTTACAACTTAAACCCGGTTGTAAAACTTACAGCAGAACTCTGTCTTCCATTAGCGTAATAAGATTGTGCCAATCCTAATTCAAATTTTAAAGATTCTGCATATTTTTTTAATGAAGGACAATAAACCAATGTTATCTCATTCTTATTTTTAGTAGCATTAACATAATTTGTAAATGTATCTTTTACCGTTAATTTATCAGTAATATGCCATTCAGGAATTATTTTTGTTGTTCCATACAAAGAACCCACGTCCTGAGAAGCTGATTGCTGAAAAATTGTTGAAATTGAAAAATTTTTAGGAGCATCATATCTTACAAACACTCCTGTTGAAGCTTCCATCTGTGACAACGATAATTCCTCTCCCCAAAGAGTTCCATAGGTAAACCCCTTAAACTGTTCCGAAAGACTCGCACTTAAAGGCAAAATATCTTTCAAATTATTTCTATTTACTGACGCCCTTGCAAGGGCACTCCTGGGAGTGTTGGTATTTGTCATTATGTTTAAAACTCCAACTGGTAAAGTTAAAGATCTTTGTGGAATATTAACTTTCGGTTTTTCTATATCTTCATCCAAATATATTGTTTCTACCGGATTATCATCATATTCTACTTGACCATTTAATTTATATGTTTCTTTTATCTGTTCCTCTGAAAAACAAACAGATGATGAAAAACTAAACAATATTAATGACAATACAAAAAATACTTTTTTCATAGCTACATTTTAAATTAAATTAACTTATATTTCAATGAATTTTTCTCCAGTTAGCGAATGTTTTTTTTATTACTCCAAATTATAAATTTATAGTGAAATTTATTATGAGGTATATTATGAAAAAAAATTTTTTAATTCCAATTTTATGCTTAATTTGTACGACTAATTTTGTAAAAGCAGCCGATTCCATTGCAGTTGTTGATTTACAAAAAATCGTTTCTAACTCAGCACAAGTTAAAGCATTAAAACAAGAACATTCTAAAAAAATGGATGAATTAAATAAAATAATTATTAATGCAAGAGGTGCGATTGCAAACGAAACAGACAGTGCGAAAATTTTACAACTGGAAGATAAATATACAAAAGAATTTAATGCAAAGAAAACTGCTCTAGAAAATGACTACAACAATCGACTTAATGCAATAGAAAAAAATATTAAAGACGAAATCAACAAAAAAGCACAAAAAGATAAATATGATTACGTATTTGCCAAAAGCGTTGTTCTATATGGCGGCAAAGATATAACAAATGAAATTAATGTAAAATAGCAATCCTATTTATATTCTTCTACAAATGTTGTATAATATTATAAAAGATAGTTTTAAAAGGAGAATATGTTATGTTAAAAAAAATACTGTTTTCATTATCAATTGCATTAATCGCAAATTCAGCAATGGCAAATACAACAATTTATACAGATGATTTAGGAAGAATGCATTTCCTAGGTAAAGATGCTGCTTCTGTAATGCAAACTTCCAGAATGGAAATGCTTCAAAAAGAAAAAAATGAATTATCTGACATTATATATAAAAATGAACAGCCTGCAGAAACTTCTACAGCAGAAAAAACAGTAACACCTCCTGAAGAAGTTAAAGTAAACGCTAAAGAACAACATACAAACAAATCAAAAGGCTCATTTACATTTAATAAAGGTGCAATGGATGCTTCAGACCCTTATACTTATGGAGAAACAAATATCGCACCTAAACAAATTGACCCTAAGACTGAACAAAAAGAACTTGATAAAAAACGTTTTTGGGACAATTGGTTACAATAAATTGTTAAATTAAATTAAAAAGCCTTCTCAAGTGAGAAGGCTTTTGTTGTTATTTTGAATTTTTAAAACCAACAGGTTTTCTTTGAGCTATTTGTTTACTAGCACAAAAATCGTTTATTACTTTATCAAAATCTTCCTGCTGAATTTTAAACTCTTCTAAATCTGAACTGTGAAGAGTTTTATCTTCCATTTTTTTAAAAATGCCAGCTCTTTCATATCCGTTATTATGAGCTTCATTTATTATATATTTAATATCCGCACCACTTGCTTTTAATTCAAACAATTTATTTATAAGATTTTCTTTAGATATTGAAGCATCTAATGGTTTATTTTTAGAATGAATATCAAAAATCTTGGAAACTCCATCTTTATCAGGAAGAGCGACTTCTAAATGTTTTCCGAACCTGCCGGAACGAGTAATTGCAGAATCTAATGCTTTAAAATTATTTGTAGCTCCAATAACAAAAATATTATCCGCATCATTATCAATATCAGTCATTAAAGTTAGAATCTGATTAACAACTTTATTACCATATTCATCATGACTATCTCTGCTTCTTGCAACAGCATCGAACTCATCTATAAAAATAATCGTAGGCTGATTAGCTTTAGCTTCTGCAAAAAGATTTCTCCAATTTGCCTCAGATTCCCCAACCCATTTTGACTCTAAATCTAAACCATTAAGACTAATAAAATTAGCATCTGCTTCATTTGCCAAAGCTCTAGCAATATGAGTCTTTCCTGTTCCAGGTGGTCCATATAAAATAAATCCGTGATTAACATCCATATTTGCATATCCATCAGGATATCTTAAAGGATAAATAATACTCTTTTTCATTTCATTAATCAACTTGTCTTGTCCACCAACATCCGCAAATGTAACTTTAGAAACACGTTTTTTTTCATCTACGGTTAAACTTGATATAGATTTTTTATTAATCTTATCAATATCAGGTTTTACTTGATTTTCAAAGTCAAAAGCTCTCGCAAAACTTTTTCTAAAAAAACTTAAATCTCTATGTGGTTCATTTTTTATTGGTAATAAAAAACCATTTATTTCAATATTATCACCTTCTATTACATAAAAACTTTCATCCGGCTTTAATTCATAAACCTTATTTTCAGATATTAACTTAATATTATCCTTATTTAAATTTATAACTTCATTATCTCCAGAAAGACTTTTTGCAAAACCTAAATACCCTTTTATATCATTATCTTCGAGAAAAAATGCCCTTTTAATAACATTTTTTATAACACCGGTTGCTTGATACATAGACTTCTTTGCTTCTTTCAAATTTTCACCAATCAATATCAAATCTCCGGTTTTAAAATTTTGAAAAAGAGATGCTAACCTTTCTTCTAAAGGTATTTTCTTTAAAACCTCTAATGTAGTATTTTGAGTACCTTTAAAATTTATTCCTACATTATTATAATTCTTGTTTAATAAATTCAAATCCATAGATTTATAAGCTTGGGAATGAGTTTTGACATTAGAATAGTTATGCATAACTTCTTTGTTAGAAGTTTTAGTCAAAGTTGTTTGATAATTGATTGGATTAATTCTCATTTTTCCCTCCTATAATACCTATGTACAAAATTAAAGGCTTGTAATTTCTAGTGTGAATTTACAAGCCTCTTTAAAATATTACACTTCTACTTTATAAATTCACACAAAATTTCCCACAAAAACCACCGAAAACAAATGTTTTCGAACGACAATACATAAATTAAGCATTAATAAGTACCAATTTTTAATCATTAACTATTTCCATTTAAACAATTGTATTTTTTACACTTTTTGTACTATATAGTATTTTTTAAAATCTGTCAACCCTCCTTCTATATAATCATTTATTTTTATAAAAAATATGTTATAATGAGTTTTTAAAATAGGAGGATATATGGAATTAAAAGGAAGTAGAACGGAGAAAAATTTACAAAAAGCATTTGAAGGTGAATCTCAAGCAAGAAATAAATACACTTATTATGCTTCTCAAGCAAAAAAAGAAGGTTTTGTACAAATATCAAAAATATTTGAGGAAACTGCAAACAATGAAAAAGAACACGCTAAAATTTGGTTTAAATTATTACACGGCTCAAAAATCCCTGATACATTAACAAACCTAAAAGACGCAGCTGATGGCGAAAATTATGAATGGACAGACATGTATGCAACTTTTGCAAAAGAAGCTAGAGAAGAAGGTTTTGAAGAAATTGCATTTTTATTTGAAAAAGTTGCTCAAATAGAAAAAGACCACGAAGAAAGATACAGAAAATTATTCAACAATATAACTGAAAATAAAGTCTTTGAAAAATCAGAAAAAGTAACTTGGGAATGCTCAAATTGCGGATTTAGCTTTGAAGGAGAAGCAGCTCCTGAAAAATGTCCGGTTTGTGCTCACCCTAAAGCATATTTTTTAATAAAATCTAAAAATTACTAAAAAAATTAGAGGATATCAAAAGATATCCTCTTTTTTTAGCAAAAAAAATCTTTACACATTTTTATAAAAGTATTATGAAAATTGCTAATACTAATTTTGTACAAATAAACATCAATAAAAATTACAATAATAAAAATTTATACAAAAAAGATACAAATTATTATTTTAATAATAATTTAAATCCTATAAATAACCAACAAAATATAAATTTTAAAGGTAATTTAAATAAAAACTTTTTTATCAAACTTTTTAATTTAGATCCTATCTACAACTTTAAAAAATTCAGCAAAAAAGAATTTTTAAATTTATCAAACATTCAAAAACATGAATTAAGAGCAGAGTATCTGGTTTTAGAAAAAAATCTACCTGCAAAAATGCGTTCCATCGGAGAAATTCATGACTTTGCATCTGAGTGTATAAAAAAAGTTTTTGATGAAAGATTTGGAGAAAATAATTATGTTGTTTTACCTATTGGACGATCTTTATCAAGTATTTGTAAAGCATTAGCAATAAAAATAGGAGAAGAAAATGTTATTAATATTCCTATGAGTAATGCTAAAAGATTTTTTACGGAACCTTATCTAACTGAAAACTATAACTTATGTATTAACAATATCAAAAAAAGTTCCGGCTATAGGACCTTCAAAAACTTTTTATCTTCAAAAAATTTAAGTAAAAAAGATGTTAAAAACTCCAACAAAAATTATATTTTATTAGACTATTGTTGTTCGGGTTATTCTTTAAGAGGGGCAGAACAATTATTTAAATCTAATATTATATGGGGAAATAAAAAAAATATTTACGCAGCTGACTTTATTAAAATTCTAGAAAACTTTGAAAATAATAATTCAAATATAAAAGCAATATCGGAATTAAAAAATATACTTTTAAACTCCAGCTATAAAGATTTTTCATTTGTAGGTGCGTCAGAAAAACTTAAAGATACTAAAAAGGCTTATAAAAATCCAAATATTATTTTGGGTAGAATTACCAAATTAATCTGGTTTCATATACTTGATACAGTTATTTCCAAAAAAAACAACTTTAATACAACATTAAAAATCTTACCTAAAAAACAATTTGAATTACCAATCCCAAATCAAAAGGTTGAGTTATGGCAAAATTCGAAATCTCAATTTAAAAGTGATATTACAAACAATTTGAACGAACTTAATAAAATTTTATCAAATCAAAAAACTGAATTTAATCATAACGAAAACGACATTAATAAAGTTTATAAATTTTTAAGTGAATGTTATAAAGCTCCTACGTATGAAAATATGCACTACTACTATCAAATAAAAAATGATATAGAAAAAATAATAAACTTCAAAAATACTCTTAAAACTATAGATTCAATAATTTAATAATATTTTCCTCAGGAAGATACATAAGTCCTTTGCTAATTGAAGAATCTAATTTTGTACTTTTATCTTTTGATAAAGAAAAATATTCTTCCATTAAACTGTTTTTATTTTCATCCAAAAATCGAAAACCTAATTTATAATAAAAAGGAGTCGGAGGTTTTGAATCATATGCCATTAAAAAAAGCCTTCCATCAAAACCACTTCTCTTACTTTCTAAAACAGCTTCTTTTAATAAAGTAGTTCCAATACCTTTGTATCTTGAAGCCTTATTGCCATTATTAATTGTTTCAATAGAAACCAATTCCGGAGCCACATAAACTTTATTTTTAAAAATATTTCTATCAGATTTTTGTAAAACTGCAAACCCTAAAGATTCCGAATTTAAATTTTTAATATCAAAAAATTTCTTATCATTTTTAGAAACCATAGTTAATTTAACAGGAATTGTCTCTCCGCTATTTCTTTCAATAACAAAACGTTTTGATATATTTGTATTTAATTGAAAAATATCTTGTTTTAATCTATTAATTTTCAAATTTTCATTTCTAAAAAAAGAATTAAAAAAACGCACTCCTTTATTAGAAGTTAAATTCTTATTTTGCATTAATCTAAAATCATATCTTATATTTTTCAAATTCATAATTGCTACCATTTAATTCCCACTATAGCTTTAAAATTATTCATAAATTCATCAAAAGAAATTTTAGTAATTTTATTCGTTCTTTTATTTATAATCTCAATAGTTTTATCACTTAAATTTACCGAATTAATAGGAACAGTATGCCAAGGAGAAATTTCTTTAATCTTTTTTAAGCCTGTTACTGCGACAAAACTATAATCTTTACTTTTAGAATTGCCTATTTTATTTAAAATATCGAGAACCTCTTCTTTATTTTTCTTAAGATTAAGATTAAAAGAATCTTCTCCAATTGAAATAGGATTAATTCCTGTAAACCATTTAAAAGCATTAGACGGTTTATTATACTCGCAATTTCTGTTTACAATAGCCGGAAACATATACAATCTTGTTAAAATAGGTTTCATCAAAGGATGCTTACTTATAAATTTAGATATCGCGATATTTACCCCAAGTCCTAATTTGGAATTAGAATAATCAAAAGAAGCAAGACCTTCCGGACTATCGGAGTATTCTCTATAAAGCTTGAAATATCCGCCATAATAATCAAGAGGGGTAGCTTTATAAATTTCTTTCTTATTTTCATCTACATTAACCTGAATTTTATAAGCCGGATCTATGCTTGCATTTTTTTGAATTTTAAATCTTTTTCTTAATAATTCTCTGCCTTTATCAGATTTAATAAGAGCATATCTTGTCGCATCTTCGAAACAATTTGCGATTACTTGATAATCTTTTAAAGAACGTTCAAATTCGTCATCAGTAAGTGAACGCCATTTTATATTCTTCTGATTAAAATTCAAATAAGGGTAAATTTTTCTTAAAATAGAAATTTTCATAATAATACAAAACCTGAAAAATAAAAATTTGCTACAAAATAGCGATACAATTTAAAAAAAAATTTTTTTATAGTATAATTTTCAATTAGGGAATTACTTTCAAAACATTCATAAATTCCTAGAGTTATGAAGAAAAAGGAAAAAGATTTTTGAAACAAAAAAATTTGACAATAGCAATATTTTTAGCATTAGTATTCGGGATATTATTTGGCATATTTTTTCGTGATTATGCAGTAAAAATGCATGTATTAGCAGAAATATTTTTACGAATGGTAAAAATGATTATAGCTCCCCTGCTTTTTGCAACTCTTGTTGTTGGAATAGCGGGACACGGAGATGTAAAAAGTTTAGGTCGCCTAGGTATAAAAACTATTGTTTATTTTGAAATTGTAACAACATTAGCTTTATTTATAGGTTTAGGATTTGCAAATTTCTTTAAACCAGGTATTGGAATGGAAAATATTGCTTCTGCTCAAACAGGTTTAACAAGAATTGTTGAAATGGCATCGACTACACATCATAATTCTTTTGGAGATTTATTATTAAGTCTTTGTCCAACAAGTATTTTCCAAGCAATGGCAGAAGGAAATTTATTACAAATTGTTGTATTCTGTATATTCTTTTCAATAGCAATATGTGCAGTCGGCAAAAAAGCACAACCGGTTGTTGACATACTAAATTCTGTTGCCACAATAATGTTTAAATTTACTGAATATGTTATGTTTTTTGCTCCAGTCGGGATATTTGGTGCAATTGCATACACAGTTGGAACAAATGGCATCAGAATTTTATGTAATTATGGAAAAATAATTTTATCATTATATACAGCACTTGCTGTTTTTGTAATTTTAGTATTATTCATTGCTTGTAAAATTGTAAGAATATCGCTTAGAGGACTAATAAAAGCAATACAAGAGCCTGCATTATTAACTTTTACAACAGCAAGCTCAGAAGCGGCTTTACCAAAAGCAATGGCTATTATGGAAAAATTTGGAGTTCCTAAGTCCATCGTAAGTTTTGTAATGCCTACAGGGTATACATTTAATTTAGACGGTTCAACTCTATATCTTGCAATGGGAGTAATTTTTTCTACTCAGCTTGTTGGACATCCACTTTCATTTGAGCAACAGCTTGTAATAATGTTTGCATTGATGCTCACAAGTAAAGGTGTTGCAGGTGTTCCAAGAGCATCTTTAATAGTGTTAGCAGGAACTCTTACAAGCTTTGGAATTCCAATTTTAGGTGTAGCAGTTCTTTTAGGAATTGACCAAATTTTAGATATGGGAAGAACTACCGTCAATTTAATCGGAAACTGTGTTGCTACAGTTGTTGTTGCAAGATGGGAAAACGCTTTTGATTACGACAAAATGGCTGAATTTATTAAAATGAAGAGTTTAAAAACTAATACACTTAGAAAAATTCAGCATAATGTAAGCTTCCAAAAAGATTTTACCAATGATAAAGTAGAAGTGTAGAATTAGTATGATTTATTAGTTATATAAACCGGTCGAAAATCTTCTTTTGACCGGTTTATATAAAATCTTAAGGAGTTATCCCCAAAAGCTTGGTTTATTAATGTTTGTATCGACTTGCTCTTTTGCACCGGCATTGGGATCGTAAGCGTTGTTTACGTTTTTATCCACTATTTTCTTTGCCTCTTCTTCTCCAGCTTTAACAATATCTTCTAAGCGATGATTTTGGGGATTTCTTAATGCTTTAAGCCCCATTCTAAATGCCGGATTAATGTTCATACCCATAATAATTGTTTCCTTTCTGTTTTTAGTCTGCTACAGTACGGTTTTGAGAAATTCCTCTTTAAGAATTGTGCACATTTATATTAACGGCATTTTTTTATAAAACTTTAGGGATTTTTGTTATATTGTTACAATTTTTTACATCTACTATTTTTAAATTATAAAAGGATTTATACCCAAATATGTATTAATATAAATTGCAATGCGTTGTATATTATACAATATTCTGTCATAGAAAATTGAGTTATATATAGTTAATATTTGTATATGAAAAGTATTAAAACGAAATGCTTGCAAACTACAAAACATATTGCAGATAAAATTCTATTACTAAGAAGAGCCAGTAAATTGACTCAGGAGGAATTTGCCGAAAAAGTAGGCTTAGACAGGCGTACTGTTGCAAGGGCAGAGGACGGAAAACATAGACCGTCACCGGAAACATTAGAAATGATTGCTTCGGTATATGCAATTCCTATTAGTTATTTTTATGACTCGTCAGTCTACCGACCAGATATTGCCAAAGCAGCTTTAATTTATGAAATTAATACTAAATTAAATATTCTTTCAAAGAAAAACTTATCTAAAATAATGAGTTTTATTGATATTATAGACTAGAAGCCATTTTGTTTATATTTTTATAAAAAAATCTTAATTACAACTTAAAAAATGTTTCAGATTTTCTTTGTTTATGCTATTTTTAAGAGGAATAAGATAGTATACAAAAGGATTAAAACATGGAATACAAAGAAACACTTAATTTGCCCTCTACCACATTAGAAATGAGAGCAAACGCTACAAAAAAAGAACCAGAAACTCAAAAATATTGGGAAGAAATAAATGTTTATCAAAAGAATCTTGAGCAACGCGATAAAACAAATTCTTTTGTACTACACGATGGACCACCATATTTGAGTTCAGAAAAAATCCACGTTGGTACAGCTTTAAACAAAATTTTAAAAGATATTTTAATAAAGTATAAATCAATGAAAGGATACTATGCTCCTTATGTTCCAGGATATGACGGACACGGACTTCCGATTGAAAATGCTGTTGTAAAAAACATAAAAGGCGGAAGAGAAGCTCTTACTCCGGCAGAACTTAGAGCAAAATGCAGAGAATTTGCTCATAAAAATTTAAAAGGCCAAGAAGGAGAATTCAAACGTCTTGGGGTTTGGGGAGATTGGGAACATCCTTATTTAACGATTAATCCTGAGTTTGAAGCTGAACAAGTTAGAGTTTTTGGTGAAATGTATAAAAAAGGATACATCGAAAAAGGACTTAAGCCTGTCTATTGGTGTGCTTCTTGTGAAACAGCATTAGCTGAAGCCGAAGTAGAATATGCTGATCATACATCAACTTCTATTTATGTAAGATTCAAATTTGATGATGATGGGGTAAATAAAATAAGTAAACTTGTAGATCTTCCAAGTAAAAATGTTTATGCAGTTATTTGGACAACTACTCCTTGGACTATTCCATCAAATATGGCAATAAGTATGCACCCTAGATTTGAATACACATTCTTTGAGTACAATAATGATATTTACGTTGTGGCTCAAGGTCTTTTAGCTTCATTCTTAGAAGGTGTTGCTTGGGAAGAAAAAGATATCAATGTAATCGGTTCTTGCAAAGGCGAAGATTTAGAATTATTAAATACAAAACATCCTTTATATGATAGAAAATCACCTATCATTTTAGGCGAACACGTAACATTAGATGCAGGAACAGGTTCTGTACACACTGCTCCGGGACACGGTCTTGAAGACTATGAAGTAGGTTGCAAATACAATATTGAAGTATTCTCACCACTTGATAGTAAAGGGGTTTGGACTGAAATAGTTGGTGATAAAGACTTAGAAGGGATTCCTTATTATAAAGGAAATAAAATTGTTATAGAAAAATTGGAAAACTGCGAAGCATTGCTTGCAAAAGCTGATATCAATCACAGTTATCCACATTGTTGGAGATGTAAAAATCCTGTTATTTATAGAGCAACTCCTCAATGGTTTGTAAAAGTTGATAAATTCCGCAGCACAACATTAGATGCAATTAAAAACGTAAAATGGATACCTGCAAGCGGGGAAAATAGAATTTCAAACATGGTAGAAAGCCGTGCTGATTGGTGTATTTCTCGTCAGAGAGCTTGGGGAGTTCCTATTCCTGTATTTTATTGTGAAGAATGCGGAGAACCAATTGTTACAGATGAAACTATCGAAAATATCGCTAAAATTTTTGAAAAAGAAAGCTCTGATGCTTGGGTTAAATATTCAGCAGAAGAACTACTTCCTCAAGGATTTAAATGTCCTAAATGCGGAAAAGAACACTGCTTCAAAAAAGAAACAGATATTATGGATGTTTGGTTTGATTCAGGTGTTACTTGGAGAGCTGTTGTTGAAAAACGTTCAGAAGAATTAGGACACATTCCTGTTGATATGTATTTAGAAGGTTCTGACCAACATAGAGGCTGGTTCCAATCATCTCTTCTAACTGCTATTGCTACAGAAGGAAAAGCTCCTTATAAATCAGTGCTAACACACGGGTTTGTATTCGGAGAAGATGGCAGAAAAATGTCTAAATCTTTAGGTAACTATATTAGACCTGATGATATTATTAAAAACTATGGTGCTGATATTCTAAGACTTTGGGCTGCTTCTGTTGATTATAGAAACGATACAAAAATAGGCGATAATATAATTAAACAGCTTGCTGAAATATTTAAAAAGACAAGAAACACTGCAAGATTCTTATTAGGTAACATTCACGACTTTAATCCAAAAAAAGATTATGTACAGTATGAAGATTTAAAGCCTATTGATAAATTCGCTCTACATAAGCTTAATAAAGTTGTTGAAGAGGTAACTGTAGCATTTGAAAATTATGAGTTCTACAAATATTTCCAATGCTTACAAAACTTTGCGGCAGTAGATTTAAGTTCTTTCTACTTGGATATCGTAAAAGACAGATTATATACAGCAGGCAAAAAATCTTTATCAAGAAGAGCTTGTCAGACTGTTTTATATGAAACATTACAAGTTTTAGTAAGAATTTTAACTCCTGTAATGCCTCACCAAGCAGAAGATATTTGGAGAAATACTCCTGAAGATAAACGTGGAGGACTAGAAAGTATCCTCCTTGCTGACTGGGTTAAAGTAAATGAAAAATGGAATAATCCACAACTTGAAGAAGATTTTACAAAAATCCTTAAAACAAGAGAGGTCGTAACCAGAGCAATTGAGCCTTTAAGAGCAGATAAAAAAGTTGGCAGCTCTTTAGAGGTAGCAGTTTATGTAAAATCAGAAGATAGTGCGGTATTAAAAGCAAACGAAAATGACTTAGCTGACATATTTATCACTTCTCAAGCATATATTACTGATAATGCACCATCAGAAGTCTTAAACGAATACACTGAAAATGGAATTACTGTTTGGGTAGTAAAAGCTGAAGGTGAAAAATGTGAACGCTGTTGGAAATACAGAAAACTTGGAGAACATTCAGGATATGAAACTATTTGTTCTGATTGTTATGAAGCTGTAACAGAAACTATTAAAGTATAAATTTATATATTTTAAAGTATAATGAGAGCTTTTTAAGACGGAATTAAAATCCGTCTTTTTTTTATTTGATATCAAAGTAAAATTGATGTATTATAGGCATATGACAAAAGAAGTGATTGCTTACTTACATTCCCACTGGGATAGAGAATGGTATAGAGAATTTGAAATTTTTAGGATGCGTTTATTGAGAGTTTTTGATAACGTATTGGATTTATTGCAAAAAAATAAAATTCCTTGTTTCTATTTTGATGGTCAAACCGCTGCTTTAGAAGATTATTTAGAATTAAGACCAGAAAATAAAGATTTAATAATATCCCTTATCAAAAGAAAAAAACTTTTTATAGGTCCTTTTTATTGTTTAATAGATGAGTTTTTAACTGATGAAACTTGTTTTAGAAAAAATTTAGAAATCGGACTTAAATATTCTCAAGAGTTAGGTTGTGAAGATTTTATCGGGTATTTACCTGATACATTTGGTCATAGCCAAAATGTCGTAGATATTCTTAGAGACTTTAATATTGATAAAGCTATTGTTTGGAGAGGATGTGGAGACTTCCCTAGTGAATTCTCATGGTGCGGTATGGATACCGTGCAACTTGTTAGAGGATATTTTAATGATACTTTTTCTTTAGACTTACCTATTGAGAAAAAAGCTGAAATACTTAAACAAAATTTGGATTTAATTGCAGAAAAATCTAAAGATACCATTCTTTTACCAATAGGAGCGGATCATTTAGGTATTCCGATTGATATTAAAGAACAAATTGAGAGCATAAATGAAATTTTAAAAGAAGAATATCATATAAAATTAAGCTCACCTTTTGAATACTTAAAAAAAGTTGAAAACAATTTTAAAGATTTCTATTGGAATAATGAATTAAGAGATAATTCTAAAACATTTGTGCTGCAAGGCTGCTATTCTTCAAGGTTGGATTTAAAAAAAGAAAACGTAGAATGTACATATTTATTAGATTTAGCAAATCGTTTTCTTAAAGTCGAAAAAGAAAACAAATATAACACAATCATAGAATATGCTTACAAATTATTACTGCAAAATCAAGCACACGACAGTATTTGCGGATGTTCTACAGATGATGTACACAAAGAAAATTTAATCAGATATAAAAAAATTAAACAAATTGCTAATACTATAATTGATGAATTAAAATTTAAAAATAATTTTCAAGAAAAGAAAATAATAAATTTATCAAATAGTACATTTTCAGGCATTGTAGAATTTACAACAACACAAAAACTTGAAGGATATGAAAAAATTTCATACAAAAAAGGTTTTGACAATTATCTTTTGACTGATACAAATAGAATTCCTGTAACAGAAGATTACACAAATATCTATACATATTTAACAGAAATCGAAAACCTAAAAAACAATGAAATTGAATATTTATTACCAATAATTTCGCACTCCGACTTAAAAATTGCCACAGACTACATTAAAAATAAGTATATAAATTTAAAAATTCTAAACAATAAAATTTTAATAAATAAAATTCCATTTACTTTAATAGACTTTGTTGATCAGGGGGACAGTTACAATCATGGACCCAAAATAAACGATACGGGAAGTGAATTTAAAATTACCAGAACCAAAATAATATTGAATACTCCTCTTAGAGTTTCTTTAAGAGTCGATCTTGAAAATAATTGGGATGTTATCCCTTTAATTATTAGTCTTGACAATAATTCAAATTATTTAAAATTTGAATTCAGTTGGAATAATTCACAAAAAAACCATCTTCTAGAAGCAAAATTTGAACTTCCAAGTCCTATAAAAGAAGTTTTTTCAGAAGATATGAATACATTAATCAAAAGAAATTTTGATCCGAATTACGATATAAGAAAAAATTTACCTGATAAAAAAGGAATAGAAGCAAAAACAAATACAGCACCTATGCAAAGAGGCCTATTAATTGACGAAAAAGAAAATAATATTGGAATAATAACAAAGGGGTTAACCCAGTATGAAATCTTCCAAAATAATCTATACATTCCGATACTAAGAGCGACCGGAGTAATTTCTAACCCGCTAAACCCTGCACGTTCAACTCCTGCCGGACCTCCAATAGAAGTTAAATCTTTACAAATGATTGGAGGAAATAGGGCTGAATTTTATGTATTTTTTGGAAATGAAAATGATTTTTACAATGTTTTAAATCAAGTTTATAACTATATTATTTTATAGGCTCTATTAATTTAACATCCTTAAAATCAAAACCACTGGTTTTAAGAGTATCAATAACTTCTGTGGCATAAGAATCAAAAACTGAATTATAATTTTTTAAAGCAATTTCTATAGCTCTTTGATTTTCTAATTCTGTTAACTGAATCTCCCCTGATTTTAATTTATCAATAGTTTGCGGCACTGTTTTATAATTTGCACGACCAAACTTAATTTCTGCAACAGCTTTTGCATATTTCATCTTCAAACATAATAAACCGACTTCAATTCCTAATTTATCATTCTTAGAACATTCATCTCTTAAAGCTTTTGGAGATAATTTATTTAACACAAAATTTCCTTGTTCATCTTTTATAAAATCACCATTTTCATCTTTTTTATACAAAATACTATTTAATAAATCATTGTCTAAATTCTTATATACACCATTCCAACTACCTTTTGCATTAGGAAAAAAATCCTGTATTGTAATCGTAGTAACTTGCATAGGTCCTGATCCCGTTGAAGAATTTAAATTTCTTCTAAAACTACCGTTTGTTTCTTTAGCGATAACTGATATCAACAATGTTGGCTGTATATTATATTCTTCCGATATTGAAAAAATTTTATCAGCCCAATAATCCAAATCAGCTTTTGACAAGTTTATCTGTTTTTTCATCGCTTCTTGCTGAACTTTTAAAGATATTAACTTCAACTGTTCTTCTTTTAAATATTCTCTTGAATTCTTTATATCTTTAACTTCAGGTTTTCTGTCTATAAAATTAGGATAATGTATTTCCTTATTATCATCTTTAAATATAGAAATTTCACTCTTTTTGTCCCCTAAACCCTCCTCATAAGAATCATTCATTTTATTAAAAACACTTATTTCATCATAATCTTCTGTTTTATCTAAAAAACCATTACGATCTTTATCTGCCAACTTAGCAAATAATAATTTCATACCTGTTAATTTGCTATAATCAAACCCATTTGACATACTATATCTCCAAATAAAATAACGGCATTTTAAACAATAACTTTAATATTTTTTACAAATATTTACAAACAAAACAAAATAACCTCATTTTTAAATTATCTTTAGATTATAATACATATATTACAGCTTATAAGGAGAAAACTATGTTAACAGGACCATTTTTAGACAGAAACTGGATGGGAGAAAATAAAAACTACGAAAAATCAAACATCATTATGTTAGGAATGCCATTTGACGGAACAGTTTCATACCGTCCGGGATCAAGATTTGCTCCGGAGCAAATTCGCCTTGCAAGCTGGGGTTTAGAAGAATATTCTCCTTATTTTGACAAACACTTAGAAGATTGTAATTTTCATGATGCCGGAGATTTAGAATTCCCTCTTGGAAATACAAAAGCTTCTTTAGATTTAATACAAAAAAACGTTGAAGAAATCTATAAAGACAAAAAACGTGTTTTTGGAATCGGTGGCGAACATTTGGTAACACTACCTGAAATCAAGGCTATATCCAAATATGTTGATAATATTGCAATAGTTCATTTTGATGCTCACACTGATTTAAGAGAAGAATATATGGGAGAAGCTCTTTCGCATTCTGCAGTAATACAACATTCAGGGAAAATTGTAGGATTTGAAAATATTAAACAAATCGGTATTCGCTCCGGAATGAAAGAAGAATTTGAACTTATGAAAAAATATAATACATTAATTCATAATTACTCAGAACTTGATTGTCTAAAAAATAAAAATATATTTATAACTGTTGATTTAGATGTATTAGACACCTCTATCATGCCTGGAACAGGAACACCGGAAGTTGGGGGATTAACATTTAATGAACTTATTGGTTGGTTTAAATACTTATCAAACTTTAATATCATAGGAGCAGATGTCGTAGAATTAGCTCCTGATTATGATTCAAGCGGTGCTTCTACTGCTGTTGCCACAAAAGTTATCCGAGAACTTTTAATGACAATGACTTAATTATAATCCCTTAAAGCCGGACGAGAATTATCAATATCGCTATATAAATTATTCTTTTTGCTTTTTTGAATATTTATAGGCTCATATGTTGTTTCAATATCATTAACTTTTTTTCCAACAGGCTTTTTATAATTTATATTTTGTATATTATTTTCAATATCAGAGGTTGAACCAACTGACTCTTTAACATTATCGATAACAGGTTCCGCTTTTACATCTAATTGTTTTTGCATAGCTTTTTCTTCAACTCTTTGCTTTCTTTCTTCTTTTAATTGATTATACTTATCTTTCACATCGCTAATCTTTGCATCAACACGTGTTTTAGCCGCATTATAATTCTTTTGCCCTTCCTTATTCCATCTCCTGTATTTTTTTGTAAATACATTATCAAAATTGCCCATATCATAATAAATTTTATTTTGTTCCTTATCATATTCATCAGGTAAAAGAATACTTTTTTGAACATTCTGAGCAATTTCAGGACAAATCATCCTTGAATAATCCCTAATTTTTTGTAACTGTTCAGTTTGAGGAGAAGGACCTCTTGTAATTATTCTATTTTCTACAACACTTATAGTTTTATAAAAAGTATTTGACCATAAAGCTGTATTTGTGTATGTATCAACTAAAACAGCATAAGTTGAAATTTTATAAGCCGGATCAACAACTGTAGCTCCCGGAATATTAAGAAAATCCCAAACAGTTCGCCTTAAGATATAATTTTCTGAATCTATCGCAGAAGTGATTAACAAAACATATCTTGCCTTTGATTTATTTGCCACTTTTCTTAATTGCGGATAATCAATATTATAAGTTGTTCTAAATCTATTAGTTAAATTTCTTGCAGGAACCATGCAAGAAGCATCACTTTTTAAAATTTTTCTCTGATCACTTACTGTAGGAGATTTTATATAAGTAGTTCCATTTAAAATATTTACAACTTCATTTGCAAAAAACTCTGAAGTCGCATTATAAATATAAGAATCTATTGCAATATTTTCTGTAACAATATTATCAGGAATAACTAAAACCTTATAAGGCTCAGCTTTTACAAGCGGAGCAACTAAAAATACTATCCCAACTACCAATATTTTAAATAAATCTCTCACAAAAAAATTATAACATAATTTTATATAAACAACAAAACTTTAAATAAAGCTATTGGACTATTTTTTTCTAATCCACTTGTTAGTTGATACTTTTACTGATATCATATTAATAATTAAAATGAATAAAATTTTAAATAAATATATAATAATTTTAATATTTTTTTATACGTTTTGGTTAATAGGCTTACCTTTGATATTTTCCAAAACAGTTCTTGTAGTTTGTGAAAATCTATCCGCAAACACAAATTATAATATTCAAATAACAGAACCAAAATTAAGATTAAATGTTATTCCTACTGCAAAAATCTCTGCAAATAAAATTGAAATCACAGAAAAAAAATCAAACGATAAAATCTTACTAAACAATTTTGAAATTACCACAAGAATATTACCTCTTATATCAGGTAAATTTCACATTAATAATATCAAAATTTCTAATCTACACATAAATGCTAGTATAAAAAAAGATATTGAACTTGATAAAAACTTTTTCAAAAATTTCTCTAAAACAAAGGTTAAATGTGACAGTTTTAATCTAAAAGAATTTTCTATCTCTTTATGGGAAAAAGATATCAAAACTCCAATCATATATACCGGAAAAAATTTGCTATTCGAAAATACAAGCAGAAATTTCAAACTAAATTTAGAAAGCAAAATTGATATTAATAATTCAGTTTCAAGTGCAAAAGCTAACTTATACTTGCCTAAAAACAACAATGTTCAAAAAAGTTCCATTGATGTTCATATTAAAAATTTTAATATAAATCCATTAGGAGAATATTTAAAACAATATTTACCTTTAGAAATAAAAGAATTAAACGGAATAATTAATTTAGACATAAATAATTCATACTTAAATGCGACAGTTGAAAATTTTTCAGCCATTTCAAAAGATGACGCAAAATCAATAAAATTTCCAAATAAACTAGAAATAAAATCTCAATTTAATATAACAAGTAAAATTATAAATTTTGAAAATATTGATATAAAATCAAATAATATTCACACAATCTTAAAAGGAAAAATCTATAATTTTTTAGAAACAACCTTAACAACCTTAGATTTAAATGTACAAATTAACAAATCAAAAGTAGAAGATATTATCTCAATGCTTCCGGCATTAAACGTAGAAGAATTCAATTTATATAAGCTAAAAAAATATAAATTCTACGGCAATGTTATCGGGAACTTTTCAATAACCGGAAATATAAATGAACCCGACATACTAGGAGATGTTTATATTGATAACGGAATTTTAATAAAACCTATAAAAAATGCAAGCGGAGCAATTATAAAACTTAATTTCACAGGAAAATATCTAAATTTTGATGTAACAGTTCCTGCAGGCGAACTTGAACGAGTTTGGGTAAAGGGCGGAGTAGAATTATATAATGTAAAATATTCCGATATGCGAATTTGGAGTACTAAAAATGTCGATTTACAACTTGCAGAAGAAAAAGTTGTTCCAATCCACGAAATTCTAAACTTCGTAATAGGTCCGGTTCCGATAATGGATGTAAAAGGTAGGGGTAATATTGATATTACCGTAAAAGGTAACAGGGCAAATCCTCACGTATGGGGTTATTTAAACTTCTATAATGTAACAACCTATTTCCTTGAAATGCCTAATTTAATACTTCAAAATGCAGAGGCGAAACTAACTTTTAATGATGAAATTGCTGTTTTTAAAACCATAAAAGGATTTGTTAATAACCAACCTTTTAGTATTAATGGAACTTGCACTCTTCAGGGCAAATTCGACTTTGATGTAAACTCTAAAAATCAAGACACAAACAAACTCTATCTAGCAATAAAAAACTCTACAATGATACCTGAAATTCAAAAAATTCTACCAAAACTTGACATTTGTAAAGGAATTTCAAATATAAATTTAAAAGTATTCGGAGAAGTAAAGTATATAGAAGATTTAAAATTCAATAAAAACTTTTCAACTAAAGGAACTTTAGAATTAATAAATAACACATTCGGCCAACAAGGTATTAATATACGTAATGCCAACGGAAAAATAAATTTAGACGGCTTAAATGCTGATGCCAATATAACATCCTATATCGGAAATTCAAAACTAACAGCACAAGGTGAAATAAAAAATAATATCGCAAACTTTAACATTAACATCCCAAATCTAAACCTATTTGACATAATACCAAATTCTCAAAATTACAATTACGAAATTGGAAAAATAAATTTAAAAGTAGATTCTAAATATAATGGTAAAGTAGACAACATAGAATACGATAAAATAAATTTTGTTGCCAAAATACTAAATACTCCAAATAATAAATTAAATTTATCAAATGGTGAAATAAAACTTAAAAATAACAAGCTTGAGATCATCAATTTAAAAGGGAATTATCTTGACGGTAAAAATTCATTCAATATAAACCTGGAAGCCGATGATATAATTTCTAAGAAACCTCAAATTAACGGAAATATTCAACTTAAAGAATTCAATCTAGAAAATATAAATTCACTTTCAAATCTTTCTATTATTCCGAAAGAAATAAAAAAATATTTAAAACAAATCACATTTGAGAGAGGAAAAATAAATTTAAATTGTCGAATAAATAACAATAGAATAAATGCATACACAGATTTAGGCGGGATTTGGTTTAGATATAATCCCTTAAATCTTCCAATAAAAATAGTAAATGGTAGTTTAATAATTAGAAGTAATAATTTAAGATTAAACAAAATAAACATACTTGCAGATGAAATGCCAATATTAATAGATGGGGAAATCTACGATATATTTAAAACACAAAAATTCGATTTATATTTCAATTCAAAACCAAAACAAGAATTCATAGATAAATATATAAACAAAAATCAAATTTATCCGGTAAAAATAAAAGGAGATATCGTATATTCAGCCAATATAAAAGGGGAAAAAGATAACTTTAATCTAAAAGCAAATGCACAAATGGCAAAAGATTCAAGTATATATCATCTTGGAGCGACAGTAGGAGATATAGAAAATTCTATAGTCTTAAATCTTGATACCAAAATTATTAAACAAAATTTAGTTCGCATAAAAGAATTTTCATATGATAAAATTATCACTTCTCAAAGTGGTAAACAAACACATTTAAATATGCTTAAAGCAAAAGGCGGAATTGACGTTTATAAAGACGATTTAACATTCCACGACTTATACATAAAAACAAATACACCAACTGACGCAAGAATATTTAACATAATTTTTAGAAAACCAAATATTAAACAAGGGCAATTTACATCAGATTTAAAATTTAATGGAACATTATCAAATCCAAAATTATTAGGAAGTTTTCATATTTTTGAAACAAATATTCCATTTTTAGATACAACAATGAAAAATATAACATTAGATTTTAAAGAAAAAAATATCGAAATATCAACACTTGGAGAAATTCTGGGTAACGATATTTTAATGAAAGGAACAATAAAAAACAAACTAACCGCTCCATATTACGTAGAAAAAATTTATCTTACAACAAATTTATTAGATATAAATTATATTATAAATAAGTTAAAACTCTCTCAAGTAGATAATATTAAAACATTTGAAAGCTTTGAAGGATTTGATTTAGGTACAATTATAATAAAAAATTTAGAACTAAATGCAGATAGCATACACTTAAAAAATATCATAGCAGAAAACTTTAAAGCCAATATCTCATTAAATGAAAAACAAATTTTTAATGTCAACAACTTCAGATTTAACCTAGCAAACGGAAATTTAAACGGAAAATTATCTTATAATTTAAAAAATTACAATACTACTCTAAATCTTAAAGCAAAAGAAATAGATGCAAACGCCCTCAGTTATACATTATTTGAACTAAATAATCAAATTTATGGTGATTTAACAGGAAATATCAATTTAAATTGTAATGGTCTTAATTTTGACAAATGTATGCAGACATTAGATGGGAAATTAACCTTTGATGCAGCAGATGGAAGAATGCCAAAACTGGGTTCTTTGGAATATTTATTAAGAGCTGGTAACCTTATAAAAAGTGGAATTACAGGAATTTCAATTAATAACGTCATTGATATAATCACCCCAATGAAAACAGGAGATTTTTCTAAAATTCATGGAGATATAGACATAAGAAAGGGTATTGCAGAAAATATTGAAATTACAACACAAGGAGAAAATTTAAATCTATTTATAAACGGAAAATATAATTTTTCGACATCAGATGCTAAAATGGAAGTCTTCGGGTTATTATCAAAGAAAATATCAACAATGTTTGGTCCGATTGGAAATTTATCGTTAAACTCACTATTTAATTCAATACCTGGAGTTGATTTATCAAAAGATTCTCCTGTATTAGAAAACATAAATAAAATTCCTGGAATTGAATTATCCAGCAAGGCATATAGAAAATTCATTGCAGAAATTAGTGGTAATATAAACGGAGAAGACTATGTAACCAGCTTTAAATGGGTTAATTAATATTATTATTTATAAAAACCTATTTTGTTAAGAAATCATAATAAGTCTTTAAATTTTTAAATAAAGCAGCTTGTCCGTTTTCAAGAGCAAAGGCCGTAGAAATAATTTCTTCACCAGTTATAGCATTTTTATTATCTTTAGCTTGAGCATTAGTTAATAAATATGCAGCCGCTTCATCGGTTGAAATGCTAAAATCTTTATCTTGATCTAAAGTAGAAATTTTAACTGCAACAGCAGATAGTAATTCCGCTTCTTCAGAATCATCTAATTCCCAAGAATCAAATTTTGATAATTCAAAATTTTTATATTTTTCAGTTGCTTCAATTGCTTTTTTACGTGCTTCTGTTTTATTCATTCCATTTCCGGTATAAAAATCTACTAATGAACTATAAAACATTTCATGTAAATTTACGTTTTTATCTTTAGATGCTGAATCATTGATCCCATCCTGATCATAATATTCAACAAAAGTATCACCAAAATTTTTATAAGCTTCTTTCATTTCATCAAGATTTTTAAAACCTGCCTTACAATGTTCATCATATTTTAAAGTTAAATCTCCGGTTTTGACAACATCTTTTTCAAATCTAGAATATTTCCAACCTTTTACATAATTAGAAAGTCTTGTTTGAATTTCTTCTGTTGTTAATTCTTGCCCGTTTGCTTTAGCTACTGCCATCATTGTATTATACTTAGAAACTACATCTGCTTGTAAATCATCATTTTCTTGTTCTAAATTAATACCTGCATTTTGAAGAATTGTCTTCACTTTTTCTTCAGGAGATTGCTCAGCTTTTTCTTCACTACTATTAGAAGGAGTTATTACAACTTCATCTAACATATTAACCGTTTCAGATTCTTTAGAAGAAACATCTTTTCCATATAATCTTTCAACATTAGATTTTGCAATTTCTAAAATTTGATTCCAAGCATTTTTAGTAATTTGATAAGCTTGTCCAGCATTTACAACAAAATTATTACCCTTTGTTATGTCTGTATCATCACCACGATATTGTTTTTTACCAACTGCAGAATCATTTTTAACAATATCAAAAACAGACTGCCATTCACGTAAATTTAAATTTACATCCTTGCCAAGTTCACTATCTAATTGCTTATCAATAGTATATGATAAACTTCTTTCTATATTTAAATTTATATTATCATTACTTACACTCATATTTATATAAAGTATATATACAAATAGCAATTTCGAAAAATTTTAATGTTGTAACAAAAGTTAATAAAAAATAATATAAATTTGCTAATAATAAATTTTATGAGTATAATAAGTGTAAAAAATACAATAGAATGAGGAATATAGATGGCTTTAAATTTTCAAGATTTAATATTGAACTTATCAAGATTTTGGTCAGACTATGGCTGTATAATTCAACAGCCGTATGACATAGAAAAAGGGGCTTCAACAATGAACCCTGCTACTTTTTTAAGAGCACTAGGTCCAGAACCTTGGTCGACAGCAATGGTAGAACCTTGCAGACGTCCGACAGACGCAAGATACGGAGAAAACCCTAATCGTCTAGGACATTATTTTCAATATCAAGTAATTTTAAAACCATCACCGGATAACGCTCAAGAATTATATTTAAAAAGTCTTGAAGCAATGGGGATTGATTTGTCTAAACACGATGTAAGATTTGTAGAAGATAACTGGGAATCTCCGACTCTTGGAGCCGCAGGTGTTGGCTGGGAAGTATGGTTAGATGGGATGGAAATTACTCAATTTACATATTTCCAACAAGTAGGTGGTTTAGAAGTTAAGCCTGTAGCTTTAGAAATAACTTATGGTTTAGAAAGAATTGCTATGTATATCCAAAACAAAGAATCTGTTTTTGATATTATGTGGAACAATGAATTAAAATATGGTGATATTTACCTTCAAAATGAAATCGAACAATCTAAATATAATTTTGAATATTCAGATGCCGACAGATTGTTCAGTTTATTTGACGCTTATCAAAAAGAAGTTGATAATTGTATAAATGCAGAGCTTGTGTTACCTGCTTATGATTATGTATTAAAATGTTCACATACTTTTAATCTTCTTGATGCAAGAGGAGTTATCAGTAAAGATGAAAGAATTAATTTCATAAATCGAGTGCGTACAATGGCATCTGCAGTTGCAAAACTATATGTTCAACAAAGGGAAAAATTAGGATTCCCTTTAATAAAAAATAAATAAATTACTTATCTAAAAACAGAACATTGATAAGAGCAAGTAAAAGAAAGGTAAATTTAGATGGCAAAAATTAATTTCACCTCTCCGTTATCACAAGTGCTAAAAAAAATGATAACAAGAAAAAATCCAGATGATGCTTTAGCAAAAGCTGAATCCGGAGGTCTAGAAAAAACTCTTGGAGTTTGGGATTTAATAATACTTGGAGTAGGTGCAATTATTGGCTCGGGAATTTTTGCTGTTGTTGGAATCGCAGCTGCCGGTAGTCCTGACGGAACAAGCCCTGGAGCTGGCCCTGCTTTAATTATATCAATGGTTGTTGCAGCCATAGCTTGCGTATTTTCTGCCTTATGTTACAGTGAATTTGCAACAATGATTCCTGTTGCTGGCGGAGCTTATACATATACATTTGCTACATTAGGAGAATTTGCAGCTTGGATTGTTGGCTGGATTTTAATGTTAGAATACGCAATAGGATTTATTGCTGTTGCTTGTGCTTGGACAAATCACTTTTTACAATTTATCAAAGGTTTTTCAAATATACTTCCGGCTTGGTTTGTAAATCCTCCTTTATGGCTTGTTAACGACTTTAGATCGGCGGTTAAAGCTTATTCTGCTCAAGGAATTGATTACCATTCTGTAATTCCTTCTATTGCTGGAATACCAATTTGCGTAAACTTACCTGCTATTATTATGATAGGAATTACTACTTTAATACTGGTAAAAGGAACAAAAGATTCTGCTAAAATGGCAGGTTTAATGGTTGCTGTAAAATTAGGAGTTATAGCTTTATTTGTTCTTGCCGGAATGTTTTATGTAAAACCTGAAAACTGGACACCTTTTGCACCAAACAGTTTAGAAGGTGTATTTATGGGTGCTTTTATTATATTTTTTGCATATATAGGATTTGATGCTCTGGCTACCGCTGCTGAAGAATGCAAAAATCCTCAAAAAGATTTACCTATTGGAATTTTAGGTTCTTTAATTGTTACAACTGTTGTTTATGTATTAGTTGCATTG
Source organism: Candidatus Gastranaerophilales bacterium (assembly GCA_944325545.1). Classification (GTDB taxonomy): domain Bacteria; phylum Cyanobacteriota; class Vampirovibrionia; order Gastranaerophilales; family Gastranaerophilaceae; genus CAG-196. The sequence goes on from CALVAM010000012.1 coordinate 27,580, forward strand.
GTATTAACAGGAATGCAGCCAACAAGCGGAGTTGCAATTCCTGAAGGAATATTCAAAGCTCCAATGGCATATGCAATGAGTGCGGTTCATCAAAATTGGGTTGCAGGACTTATTTCAATAGGATCTCTTGCAGGATTAACTTCTGTATTAATTGTTATGCATATGGCTTCTACAAGAGTTTTATTTGCAATGAGCAGAGATAACTTTTTACCGAAAGTATTCCAAAAAATTCATCCTAAATTTAATACTCCTCATATTCTTACAATAACAGTAGGTATTGTTGGTATTTTAGGGACATTAATTTTAGATTTAAATGTTGCAGCATCATTATGCAACTTCGGAACATTTACTTCATTTATCATCGTATGTGTTGCAATATTAATATTAAGAAAAGTGGATCCTGACCGTCCAAGACCTTTCAAAGTTCCATTTTGTCCATTTTTACCAATCCTTGGAATTTTATGTTGCGGAGGTTTAATGATATTTTCTATGGTTATTGCAAAAGGTGATTCTGCAATATTATCAACAGAAATGTTCATAGTATGGGTAATTATGGGTGCATTAATATATGGAACATATGGCTATCAAAGTAACAGAAAAGCCGAAATACTAGTTGAAAATAATGAAAAGATAGCAGGAAAAAATGAACAAATTGAAGCAGGTATTAAATAATTTATTAGAATGTAAAAGCCCACAAGAATTAATTAATGAAGGTTCTAATTCCGAATTAAAGAAAACTTTAAATGTATTTGACTTAATAGTACTTGGAATAGGTGCTGTTGTTGGTACCGGTATTTTTACAATTATAGGAAGTGCAATAGTTGGAAGCTCAGATGGTGCCGGAGCCGGTTCAGCCGTAATAATTTCAATGATATTAGCTGCTATCGCAAGTGTTTTTTCAGCTTTATCATACTCAGAAATAGCATCAATGATACCCGTTGCAGGAAGTGCTTATACATACACTTATGCAACAATGGGCGAATTTATGGCTTGGATGGTTGGTTGGATTCTTATGCTTGAATATGCTATTGGAAATATCACTGTTGCAAGTGCTTGGACCGGATATTTTGTTCAATTCTTAAAAGGATTCAAACATATTTTACCTTCCTTTATTGTAAATTGCCCGCTGTGGCTTAGGAATGATTATAGAACAATGTATGAAATTTGTAATAAATATGGTTGGAATGTTCATGATAAAATGCCGTTTTTGCAATTACCTTTTGGATTTGAAATCCCTATAGCAGTTAATTTTCCTGCAATAGCAATTGTTCTCATTTTAACTATTTTATTAATACGCGGAGTTAAAGAATCTACGAAAGTTGCAACAATAATGGTTGGAGTTAATATGACAATAATATTATCGTTCATTGTCATTGGAGCCTTTTACATTAAACCTGAAAACTGGACACCTTTTGCTCCAAACGGATTAGAAGGAATTTTTACGGGAGCTTTTGTTATTTTCTTTGCATATATTGGTTTTGATGCAATCTCTACTGCTGCAGAAGAAACTAAAAATCCTCAAAGAGATTTACCTATTGCAATTATGGGAACTTTAATTTTATGTACTATTTTATATATACTGGTAGCTTTAGTTCTTACTGGAATCGTTCCTTTTAATGCTATTGATACTCAAGCTCCTTTAGCTCACGCCATGAGATTTATTAATATAAATTGGTATGCCGGATTAATTTCTATGGGGGCCTTATGTGCACTTACTTCCGTTCTGCTGATTTATCAATTAGGAACGACAAGAATTCTTTTTGCAATGAGCAGAGATAAATTTTTACCAAAGTCTTTAACAACAATTCACAAAAAGTTTAAAACTCCACACATTTTAACTTGGATTTCCGGCTTAATCGTAATTATTTGTGCTTTATTTATGGATTTAAATATCTCTGCAGAATTATGTAACTTTGGGACTTTTACTTCGTTTATAATCATATGTATCGCAGTGTTAATTTTAAGAAAAACAGAACCGAATAGACCAAGACCTTTCAAAGTTCCATTCTGCCCTTGGTTCCCAATCCTTGGTATTATAACTTGTCTTGGTTTAATGTATTGTAAATTTAGTGCCAAAGCAACTTCTTCATTATATTTTATAGTTTGGTTGATAATAGGAATTATCATCTATGCAAGCTATAGCTATAAATCAAAAAGAAATTAAAATTTATAGAAAATAAAACAAATATAGTATGACTTTTTGACATTAAATGATATAATTCCTAGTATGAGAATTGTTACCAACAAAGAACTTAGTACATATAAAGTTTTGCCTTTTGATTTATATACAGAAAACAAAGGCAAAATTTTTGAAGCAGGAGAAGTTTTAACCCCAGGGAAACTTATAATGCTTAAAAACTACGTTAAAATCTATACAGAAGATTTTAATGAAGCAGAAAGTTCTGACAATATTCTTAATAGTGAAAAAAATAATAAAGATGGTAATATTATCCAAAATTTTTCATATGAAAGTCTTGATGCAAATGATTTTGAAACCGTTATAAATAAGGATGCTTATGTTAAAATGGAAACCCAGGTAAAAATCAAATATTTTTATAAAAAAATATTAGATTTGCTTATCCAAGGATACTATGAAGAAGGATTACTAAAATTAAATACGCTCATTGGAATTATCAAAAACGAAATATACAAACACCTTACTCGCTCAAGTAAAGGCTCAAAATTAAGATTTCTTGGAGAATATGAGATATGCCATCCGCTTAATGTTGCAATTATTTCGGGATTAATCGCTCAAAAACTTGATTTTTCAGCACTTAATGTTGATCAAGTTATATTATCAGCTCTTTTACACGATATCGGAAAATTAAAAATAGACTTAACTGATTCAGAAGCATTACTAACAATGAATGAAGAAGAGGTAAAAAGGCATCCAATTATTGGCTACAAATTAATCAAAGAAAAGTTTGAATTACCGGAAGAAATTGCAAAAGTAGCTCTTGAACATCACGAAAATAATGACGGTTCAGGTTATCCACAAGGACTATCAAGTGACTACATTTCAGAATACAGCCAAATTATAAATGTTGCAAATTATTATGATAATCTGGCTTTCAACAGAACACATACACAAATCCAAAATAACAAAGAAGCTTTAAGAACAATGTTAGAAGTCGGCACAAAAAGATTTTCGGCAAAGATGCTATACACATTCATACATATGTTTAACTATGATGATATAAAAGATTTCAATGATATGGTTGTATAAACAAATAAAATTACTCTGCCTCTTTATTATTTACATTTGAACTTAAAGAATTCAGCCTTCTTGCAGGATCTGTAATATGTGTAATTCTTAAACCAAAATTGTCTTCTATAACAACAACTTCACCGTATGCTATTAATTTTCCATTTGCGTACAATTCGACAGGTTCTCCTGCAGCTTTATTAAGTGTTACAATAGAACCTTTGGTCAATTCCAGCACTTTTTTAATAGGCAATTCAGTTTTTCCAAGTTCTACCGTTAATTGTAACTTTACATCCAAAAGAATATTTAAATTTTGATTAGCAGGTCCTTTGACTTGCTCCAAATCCTCGAAAGATGCAAATTTAACCGGTTGAACAGTAACGGTTTTATCATGAGATTCTGAAGTATCGACATCATCATTGTTTTCAAGATTTTGTACAGGATTTTCAGTATCCGCACTGCTTGAAAAATTATCATTATCATTCTCTTCCGGATTATTACTTATTAAATCTTCATCCTCAAACATTTATAAAACCCTTTCTAAAAATAATTCCTTAATAATTCGTGCATTTCATCATACACATCTGTTATTTTAACACAAATTTTGTCTTTTAACGTACCCGGACGAGCAAAAAACTTCTTTTCACCATTTACTTTTACAATCAAATCATCTTGGACTTTATTATCCAATTTAATTATATCTCCTTCTGATAGCTGTAAAAAATCATCCAAAGTTATACTACATTGTCCGAATTGAACTCTTAAGTCAACGTTAGAAGTATTAATTTTTGAAATCATTTTCATCTTTTCATCATTGGAAGCTACCAAACCTTTTGTCTGGAAAATATGCTGCGTACTCAAATGTCCCAAAACGGTTTCCAAAACAGGATAAGGGAAACACAAACTGAATAATCCAAAATGTTTGCCTGAAATCTGCACTTCAAATGTTAACAAAGCTACAATTTCACCAGCTGTTGCAACTTGAATGGACTGATAATTATCATCTAAACTTATAAATTTTCCGGAAACCGGAATAATAGTATTCCAAGCATCTTCCAAAGATTTAATTATAATATTAATAACTTTCTTAGCTAAAGCCTTTTCAATATCGGTTAATTCTCTGGACTGAGTATCAATCGTACCAATTCCACCTAGCATTCTGTTTACAATACAAGAAATTACTTCAAAACTAACTCCCAGTAAAATCTGCCCTGAAAGAGGTTCAAATTCAAATACCCCTACACTAATAGGAGAAGGCATAGAACGGACAAATTCCTCATATGTAAGTTGATCAACTGAAACAATTTCGATTTCAACTCGCATTCTTAAATATCCACTTAAAACAAGTGAAATAGCTTTAGAAAATTCTCTATGAATGTCTCTTAAAGCTCGTAAATTATCTTTTGAGAACTTATCCGGACGTCTAAAATTATATAATTTATAACTTTTATGACCGGAATCCTCAAAAACTTCTTCTACATCATCAATAATAATATTATTTTCTTCTGTCATATCATCCTATTGAATAATGAATTGTCCAAAACTAACTCTTAAGACTTCTCTTTCACCTGCTAAAATTGCATTTATATCATTAGCTATCTGCTCTTTTGCTAATTCTTTCCCCGCAGTAGTTGCAAGCTCAGCTGATGTTTTACTTGAAAGGTTCGTAATCACAGCATCTCTTATAGCCGGTTTATACTGATTCATCTCTTTTTGAATAGCTTCCATCGGGTCTACTGCGGCAGGAGCACTTCCGTGACCGCCATGTCCACCACCACTTTTTGTTTCCTCAGCGGCAGGGAAATCTGTATCCTTTTGAGAAACTTCTATTGCAACATTTACTTTTAAATATTTCTTTTGAGCTTCATCGCACAAATTCAAGATAAAATCACCCAAATCTACTATAATACCTTTTTGTATTTCATCCCCATCAGCTTCTTCTTCTCCCATATCTTCTTTAGTCAAAGACAATGTATTTATTTTCTGTGTAATAAGATTTTCCATTATAACATAATTAACACCTGCAAAAACTACAAACATTATAATGATAGATGCCAATATTAACATTAACATCTTTGTAAGATCTTGTGATTTAGCTTCACCTAATTTATCTTTTTCAGCCATATTTCTCTCCGATTATATACAAATCAATTATAACAAAATATATAATTTAATTTCTACCATTATTTAATGTATTCTTACTATACACTATTATACCAAGATTTTTTATTTTTGCCAAAATTAATTTCTTAATAAAATGCATAAATACTAAATATTATTAGCAAAAGTCCCGCTTTTAAAAAGCGGGACTTTTGTTATTCTCTAAAAGAAAGTTCCGAAATATTTTTCTTTAAAACAGCTCTTACATTAGCCATTTGAGTTTCAATAATTTCATCTGTCATAGTAGAACTCGCATCCTGCATTTTTATTCTAAACGCTACAGACTTAAATCCTTCTTGTACGTGTTCACCTTGATAAACATCAAAAACTTCACAACCATTAAAGATATTGTTCGCAACACCCTTTTTAACAACTTTTTCTAATTCATCCCAAGTTGTTTTTTGAGGAACAATAACTGCTAAATCTCTTTGTACTTCCGGGAATTGTGGTAATTTTTTATATCTTACTACACTTTCATTTACTCCAGATATTAACATATCTAAATCAAGTTTAAATACGAAAGCATTTTGATTTAATTTTAATTTTGATTTCAATTCCGGATGAATTTCTCCATAATAACCAATAATTTCAGGTTTCTTACCAAGCATTGTAAGCACTGCAGCACGATATGGATGCATGCATTTATGAGAATCTGCTAATGGAGAATCAGCTAGCAAAGCAAATTTTATTCTTCTTGCAAGACCAAATTCTTCTAAAACCTTATCTACAATACCTTTTACTGTATAAAAATCAACATCACCTGTATTTTGCCATAAAGAATTTTGAATATTTCCGGTTATAATTCCCGCTAATACTTGAGTTTCTTTTACGCCGGAATTCTTTTCTTCAGATTCAGCGATTTTTACATAACTTCTTCCGATTTCATATCCCCAAAAATCTTTTTGACCGTTGTCATAATTATATTTCATACAATTCAGAAGACTTGGAATTAATGACTGTCTTAGCATTGCATAATCTTCCGATGCAGGATTTTCAACATAAATTGCATTTTCTTTATCATATGGTATATTAAATTGTTTTAATAAAGGCTCACCAATTAATGATGAAGTTTGCATTTCGTTCATACCTAACCCCATCATAATATTTCTAATTTTTGCGATAACTCTTTCTGCAAGAGAGATTTCCGCAACACCTGAACGATCAGGAAGAGTCGGAGTAATTTTATCATACCCATTAATTCTTGCAATTTCTTCTATCAAATCAGATTCTCTTGTAACATCATCAGCTCTGAATGATGGAACTTTAACTTTACAAGCTATTTCATTTTTACCCAAAATTTCAAATCCCAATTTTTCTAATATTGAAATACATTTTTGAGCTTCAATTTCACATCCTAAAATTCTCTTAATTTGAGGATATCTTAATGTAATTTCTATAGGTTCCAACTTATTATTTCCTGCCTCAACTACTCCTTCAAATTTAGCATCCGCATATTGTTCTAAAAGTTCAACAGCTCTTAATAAACCTGGTCTTACAGCTTCTATATCAATACCCCTTTCAAATCTTGCACAAGCATCAGATTTATACCCAACACTTCTTGAACTTTTTCTGTTAGCTTTTGGAGTAAAATAAGCAGCCTCTAAAGCAATATTTTTTGTATTGTCGTCAATTTCAGAATTAGCACCTCCAAAAACTCCTCCCAAACATACAGGCTCTTTTTCGATTGCAATAACTACTGAATCATTTGTTAATTCTCTTTCTACTTCATCTAAAGTAACTAATTTTTCTCCCTCTTTTGCACGTCTTACGCATAAATATCCATTTAATTTATCAAAATCAAATGCATGAAGAGGAGTACCATATTCAAGCATTACATAATTAGTAATATCAACTACGTTATTAATAGCTCTTACTCCTGAAGCAACGAGTCTTTTTTGCATCCAATCAGGAGAAGACTTAATCACAACATCTTTTAAAACCCCAATTGAATAATATTTACAAACATCATTATCTTTAATTTCGACCTTAAAATCAGCATCTTCTGTTTCTCTTTTTGCATATTCAAATTTTAATGGTCTATCAAATAAAGCTGATAATTCTCTTGCAATCCCGATAACAGATACTTGATCTCCACGATTTGCAGTAGGTGCAGTATGTAAAATGAAATCTTTTTCAAAACCTAACACATTCTCTACATCCAAACCTAAACCTACATTCGGGAAAATTCTGTTTAAAATAAGAATACCATCTTCTTCTTGATAATTTCTATCACTTACACCCAATTCATCAGCGGAACATAACATACCTTGAGATTCAACTCCTCTAATAGTTGCTGGTGTAAGTTCAAACTGTTCTCCGGTTTTTCTATCCAATACCTTAGAACCAACAGAGGCATAAGGAATTACTTGACCTACTTCGATATTTTGAGCACCACAAACTACAGTCTTAATTTCACTACCTGTATTTACAGTAACTAAATGAAGCCTATCTGAATTAGGATGGTTATCTATTTTTTCAATTTTTGCAGTGATTATATTTGTAAACTGAGGTTTTAATTCTTCAACCTCTTCAACCTCTAACCCACTCATTGTAAGCTCATGAGCGATTTGATTAACATCTATATCTTTCAAATCTACTAATTCATTCAACCATTTTAATGAAACTTGCATACATTCCTTCCTCTCTATTTTTTACTATTATACAACATAAAAAAATAGAGAAAATATATACAAATATTCAACTTAATTTTTCATCTTAAATAAAAATACAAACTTTATTTATCAAACTTTTCAGCATATTTTACCAAAGCATTATACACCTCCGGTAAAATTTTACCTTCACGCACTTCTCTATACAAAATAAGTAACGCTTCAACCCTGCTAAGTTTTCTTCTGTATACTCTTGCTTCTCTTAAAGCACTATACTTATCAGCAATAGAAACTATCTGCACTCCGATCGCAGAAGGTAAATTATTTTCATCCAAATCCGGATAACCGGAATGCTTCATATTTTGATGATGATATTTTATAAGCTCAAGGGTCTTTTCCGAAATCTTTTGTGTCTTTAAAAGTTCATACCCCAAAACTGAATGAATATTCATTATCTCGCGTTCTTTAACATTTAATTTAGCCGGCTTATTCAAAATTTTAGACGGTATCAAAACCTTACCTAAATCATGTAACATCGAAGCTTCTTTAATAACAGACATTTCAAGTCCATCTTTTACAGATTCCGATAAAATCGAATAAACTCCAAGAGCAATCTTACAGGTTTCATTCATATGGCCACCCGTCAACTCCTGTAAAGTTTTTGTATCAACACTTGGTTTTATTCTATAACGTTTTAATAAACTTGAAATTTCAGGATTTAATTTTACCATTCGTTTTAAAACGTATTTATGAGATTTTTTATCTTTAGGAGCTCTCAAAAAAGTTTTTCCTGTTTCATCTTCCCTATAGACAAAAAAACTGTTACAACTTATCTGAACAGCACCTTTTAAACTAACTTTTTTCTTCTCTCTCTTTGGGTAAACTAAAAACATTTTTCTTCTTTTTATTATAACTTAATATAAGTTTACAATAATTTCTAAAATATATCAATAGTTTTTAATCAGTTGAGGGATAAAATTTTTTCAAAACATACATATGATTAAACTTGAAAAGGAGAAATCATATGAGTGAAAAACATTTTTTAAATTTTATACTTACAGAAGGAATATTACTTTCAATTTTAGGCATAACAATGTTAATTTTACCCAAAATAACATCATTAACACTAGGAATAATGTTATGTATAACTTTAATGATTTATGGAGGTTATAAAGCAATAAATGCATTTTTAACAAGAAATTACTTAAGACATTACATCCTAAATATACTTTTAGGAATATTAATATTTGCACTCGGTTTGATATTATTTATGTCCCCAATGTTCAACCTAATAATTTTAACAGGTCTAATTGGTATATATTTCTTAATGGAAAGTATTTCATCAACAGCATTTGGAGTCCAAAACAGAAAAACCCTTTATTTTTGGTGGGCAAATATTTTTGTTGGAATAATTCAATTTTTACTTGGACTAATAATTATATTAGGACTTCCATCAACCTCTATTTGGGTAATAGGAACTCTTGTAGGAATAAACTTTTTAATCTCAGGAATGATAATGATTAGCATGTTCATTTCAACCAAATACATATATAACTAAGGAGAAATTACTATGACTGATGAAAAAATTTTAAATATCAGAAACAACTCTGAAGAAGCTGCCAACTATTTTTCAAAAAAACTAGCCTTCACGCTGGGCCCAGTTGAGCTTAAAGAATTAAGTGAAGAAGACAAAAATATCAAAATCATAGATGTTCGATTAAACTCTGATTATCAAGTAGGGCATATTCCTGGAGCTATTTCAATACCATATGAAGAATTATCAGAAAAACTGAAAGATTTAAACAAAGAAGATTTACACATAGTATACTGTTATAACAATTACTGCCATTTAGGAGCAAGAGCAGCATATCTGCTTGCCCAAAATACATTCTCAGTAATGGAACTTGAAGGAGGATTCAAAACTTGGGCAGAAGACTTTAGATTTGCAATTGTTCAATAATAAATTAAAAGCTCTAGATTACTAGAGCTTTTTAATTATAATTTTAACCAAACTACTCCATAAGGTTGTATTCTCAAATGCATTGTTCTATTTTTAAGCGAAATATCAACACTTACATCATCATCGTTTACAAGATTTTTTAAATGATCAATATGCCCATCAGATTTTAAAACAACATCCACAGGGATTGTTATCTCCGCAATTAATTTCTCATCAGATAAGTTATTAATTACCAATATCTTTTCATCTTTATAACTTCTTATATATGCAAAATTATGAGGCGAAGATGTTTTTAACAAAGTAAAATCGCCCCTCGACATTGATGGTAAACTTTTTCTTAAAGCAATCAGATTTTTTACTTTTTTATAGACTTTACTATTAAATTCATAATAATCTTTAGATGCTCCATAGAATAATTTTGCAGGCACCGCACCTCTATTAATATCTCTGCTGTCAAAATAACTTAAAAGCTTAAATTTGCTTTTCTTGTGCTTAATAATTCTTTCCTTTTCATTTTTTCTTGCATTCGCAAAATTATTTCTAACCCCAACTTCATCACCATAATAAATAATAGGAATCCCCGGCATAGACATTAAAATAGAAAATGCCATCTCAATTCTATCAGGATCATTATCTAAAAAGTTAGCCAACCTTCCACTTACACCAAGCCCCTTTCTAAATTCAGCCCCCTTAGAAACCAATGCATTATAAATAATTTCTCTTGTCTGAACATCAATCATCTCAAGAGTAAGTTCATCATGTACTCTTAAAAATACTCCCCAAGCAGCAGTTGAAGGTATTTGCGGAGTATCCTTATATGCGTTAATAAAATGTTGCTTATCTCCCGTAATTAAAGCAGCCCAAATAGCAGGCATGTATGGGAAATGATACGCAATTTGAAACTCATCAGTTCTTTTTATTTCTTTTTCCTGACCGTTTATTGTTGTTTTGAATTTTCTTTCTTTACCAAAATAAGGTAAAATGTCCTTCGGATACTGACAAGCTTCTGCCTGAATTACCGTTCTTGGAGAAGTCATTTGAATATAATTACTTAATAACTTTACAATCGCGTGTGTTTTAGGTAAATTTTCCGCATTTGTACCATCTTCCTTTGACAAATAAGGAATAGCATCCATTCTAAAAATATCAATACCAATATTTGTCCAATAATTGATAGTATCCAACCAATAATAAAGAACTTCCGGATTTTCCCAGTTTATGTCCAACTGAAACGGATAAAATGTATGATAAAAATAATAATCTTCGCCGTTTAAAACAACTTTTCTATAATGATTTTCTGTTATTTCAGGAAAAATCAAACGCCTTTTAGAAATCTTTCCATGCCCGTCATTATATTCAACAACAGTTCCAATTTTTTCATCCACATATTTCTTATATTCAGGCATTTTATCCTTAACAACAAAATAATCTTTTTTAGAAACATCTCCTTTCAAAAAACTCTGAAACCATTCATGCTCATCAGAAACATGATTTAAAACTAAATCAGATTTTATTTTAAACCCATTTTTTTTAGCTTCTACAACAAATTCTTTAAACTGAGTTTTTCCACCTAAATCAGCACGAATATTTTGAGGATTTTTAACATCAAACCCTGCATCTGACATAGGAGAATCCGCAAAAGGAAGCAAATAAAGAGTTGTCACTCCTAAATCTTTCAAATAATCAAACATAGCAGAAGTATCTCTAAAAGTATTAGGCTTTTCAGGAGTAACTACACCAAATTGATCAACATAAAACATATAAATAATTTCATCTTTATACCAATCATCAGCTCTTGTTAAATCTTCATTTTTTAGAGTTTCAGAACGTTTATCAATTGATTCTTTTGCAATCTGCATCACTCTTTCATAAATTTCTTTAGCTCGCTTTTCACCATAAACTTGAACTATAGAAGCAAATATTTCATTTTCAATTTTTTTAGGAACAACTATTTCTTCTGTAGTATTAGTTTGCTCTTCTGCAAAAACTAAATTTTGAGCTAATAATATATTTGAACTTAATAAACTTGCTAACAATAAGGTTGATAAGATTTTTTTATTCATAAAATACTCCTCAAGCCCATTTTATCATAAAATCCGAATTAAAACTAAAAAGCTGTACGTATATTGTACAGCTTAAATTTGGGGTAATAAGGTATACCTTCGAGTCTATACCTCAATAAAAAGTCTTCTTCCGACAATATTAGGTTGATTATTATAATATCCTGCAAAATAACCGCCTGCTACAGGTCGATTTTGACCGTAAGTTGCAAAAGGATTAGAATTTTTTGGAGTAACAAAAGGATTTCCATTTGTAGACTGAGCAAAAGGATTAGAACCGCTTGTTCTAGTAATTCCACCCATTTGAGCAATATTCGGATTTGCTGTTAATACTCTTGATAATAAATTTACAATTTCTGCCATATTAGTTAAACCTCTCTATATGGTTTTAATGATTTATTCTCTTAAGTCAATTATTACTTCGTCATTCTAAACAAAAACTTTACATAATTTTATAAAACATCAACTAAAAGTATTAAATTTTGTAACAAAAAAGCAATTTTATAATAGATATATACTTTATATATACAAAAGGAGAGAATATGCCAAGTCCGTTTGAACAATTTATAGATATAGCAAAAGAAAATAATGTTGATGAAACTTTATTAAAATCAAATCTTAGTCAAGCAGCACTTAATAAACTTGAAGTAATCGGAGAAAACTTAGGTGAAAAGGCACAAGAATGGATTAAAAAAGGTCCTAAAAAACCAAATGGACCAACCCCAACTTTAGAAGAATCCGCATTTCCACCAAAACATAAAAACGAAACCAGTTTATATCAAGTAACAAACAGAGAAAACGAAGTTCCCTTTGTCGAAAAAACTTCAAAACTATTCAAGAACTTAAATTACAAAGTACAAGGCTTTAATGTAAAGGCTTCTTTAACAAAAGAAAATAAAGAATATTCTGTTTTAGCCGGTGAAAAAATGGGAATAGGCTTTGAAAAAAAAGAAGGAAGTTCAAAAAGGAGCTTACAAGGATATTTCAATGTAGGAAACGACAAATTAGCTATTGAATATAATTCACAAACAGCCGCAAACTCTTATAAAGTATCAGTTTTTAGTCAAAGAAAAAATATCGGATTATGTGCAAGTTATCACAATAAAGAAGGCTTAAATTCTGCATTTGCAGTAGATAACAATAGTGCCTCAATCAGTTGCAGTTATGATAAAAATTACAAACGCTGTAAATTAAATGTTGGCGGATACGCAACAACAGGTGACAATTATTCAAATCCTTTTATCGGAGTTAATGGCAGAATTACTTTTTAAAAATAAAAAGGAATTAAAACTTTAATTCCTTTATAAAACGGAGTTTAACTAATTCTTTTAATTGTCTTATTAACTTAATATAAACCTTAAGCCGATTTTTTATATATTTACCCCTGACTTGATATTTATATTTCCGCTTATAGTCTTAACTTATGTCACCCGACCATTTGTCTACGTGCGGGGGTGGGGTAAACATAAATTTAGGTTTTGATTTTGAGGGTGACTTGGAGTTTGATTTTTACTTGTAGTCTTAACTTATGTCACCCGACCATTTGTCTACGTGCGGGGGTGGGGTAAACATAAATTTAGGTTTTGATTTTGAGGGTGACTTGGAGTTTGATTTTTACTTGTAGTCTTAACTTATGTCACCCGACCATTTGTCTACGTGCGGTTTAAATAAATACCAATTTAGAGTTTTGTCTTAGAGGGTGACTTGATGTTTATATTTCCGCTTGTAGTCTTAACTTATGTCACCCGACCATTTGTCTACGTGCGTAGCACCTATTGAGTTGCCATTTCCATTGCTGATTGCAGCAAATCTTTGTTTGACTTAATCAAAGCATTAACAAGTTCCATTTGAACCTTAGCCTGTTGATAATCAGACATATTGGCTTTAAAATCAGTATTTGCTTGTTCTAATAAACCTGAACGAATTTCCCCGCGACCAACTACAGGTTTACCTGATTCAGGAGTTTCAACAAAAACACCTTCTTTAACTTCATATAATCCATTCGGGTTATGAAAGTTTGCCGTTGCTATTTTATATAAAGGTACAGAACGATTACCACCATCGGCTTTTCCATAGATAGTACCGTCATTTTTTATTTCATATTCATCATATTTACCTAAAAATTTACCATTATTTGGATCAATCCAAAGTTTTATATTCGTAGTAGGTACACTCAAAGCCCCACCTTTTAAAGCCGTTTCTTCGTACAAATCAGCACTAAGCGATTTAGTTCCGGACATTATTTCACCTTTATCATTTAATATATATCCTTGAACAGTAGCACCGCTTTTAGCTCTATAAACACCTTCAGAATCAAAAGTAAATTCACCTAAACGGGTATAAGAAACATTCCCTTCAGGAGTTCTTAATACAAAATAACCTGTACCTTCAAAAAACAAGTTTTCATTAGAAGTCCCTGGAATAGATTTACCCTGTCCTAGGTTTTTAACATTATTATCAATAACCGCACCTCCGAGAAAAGTTTTAAATGTAACTTTATTTTCTCTATACCCTGGAGTATAAACATTTGTTAAGTTTTCTGCTAACACATCCATCCATTGAACAGTGGCTTTTTGTGTGTTAATTGCCGTTGTGTATAAATCATTCATCTTTGCGGCCCTTCTTTCTATTATCTTTGTCTTCTTGTCTTTGCTTTCTTTGATTTAATTCGTCATATTGAATATTATTTTCATCAAATCTTTGTTTTAAAAGAGGTAAATTTTCTTTTAAATAAGCTTCTGCAATTTGTGAACTTGGAAGAAAATCTGCAGAAATCTTTCCTTCCTTACTTACTTTTATAATGACAGAAATATTATTGTCAAAATCTATTCTAATAGGTTGATTATCCTTCATAGATTTAGCTAACATATCAGCTAATGTTTTCGAAACCTGAACAGATTTTTGAGTCTGTTTAACATTTTCAGACATATCAACAGAACCATTTTCAACTAATTTTGAAAACAAATCGACATCAGCTTCATTCATTATTAAATTATCATATTTAACAACAGTTTCTATGGTTACATTAGATTTTTTATCAACTTTTTTTATACCTTCGCTATCGGATACCGTTTTCACTTTTGAAGCAAACGGATTTCTGTTTTCATTAATATTATCATTTTCTTTAACAGAATTTTCATTCAAAATCTTATTTCTATTAGCAATTGCAATATTTTCACTCATAGTAGAAAGAATAGCTTGTTCTTCCAATAAATCTTTTTCATTTAATAGCAATTGACCATTTTCTTTATTAGGGTTCATAAACTCATTAAAAGGTTTACCTTCACTATTAAAATTCATGTTTAAATTCATATTCAAATTCATCTGAGCATCTTGCTTATCTTGAATATTAAAATCATTATTTATCAAGCTGTTATCCTCTTTCTTGTTAGAGATATCGGAATTTAAAATCACATCCTTTAAAGAACCTTCAGAATTTTCATCTTTCTGATTTAGATTTTGAATTTCTTCAACAGTTTCTTCTAATCCAGAAATAACATCATCAATAGGCTTTTCTTCATCTTCCTCTGAAATAGTTTCTTCTTTATCTACATCTTTTTCATCAACCTTATTTTTTTTATCTTCTTCAACTCTTTTAGAATCTTCTTCTTTTTTACTAACATCTCGACCGGAATTCAATTCTTCTGCAAAAGAAGTTCCACCTACACTGTCCTTTCTGGAATTAGAACGAACATTTGAAGAATTATTTACCTTATTAACGTCAATAGATTTATTTTCAATATTCATTTTCATTTTCCATTTCTATACTTTTCAATTGTTCTTCTAACTCTTCAGCTTGTTCTCTGGAATGAATAAAAAACCTTTGAACACCAATTTCTGAAAATTGTTTTAACTCAATCGCTTTTTGTTCTTCTAAATAAGCTTCTTTTTGTTTTTCCTTATGTTTTTCAACAACTTTTACGGCTTGCTCTAACTTAACCAACTTTTGTTTTTCTTCTTCGAGAACATTTAACAATCTCTGTAACTCTTGATTAAGCAAATCAGCCTTATCCCAGAGATGATGCAAATATTTATCATAATATTCCATCATCCTGAAATCAGCAGTTTTTTTATTCAAAATTGTTTGTTGGATTTCTGCATCATTTTGTCTAATTTTTTCCTCTTGTATATATACCTCTTGCTGAGCTTTTTGAACAACTAATAACTGTTCTTCTTTTTTCCTTATTCTAAAATCTAAAACTTTCTGCAATCTATAAACAAAGGGCATGACATATATTCTCTCAATGTGCATTTTGACATGTTTTAAGCAAATATAACACATCTATTTAGATGATTAATTACAAATTTCTAAAAGTCAAAATGAATAAATTATACCTAAGAAGTATTTACTTAAACAAGAACATGAGTTAAAATATAAAGGTAGATATTAAAAGAAAGTGTGTGTGAGAAGATGATTCAACCTGTTAGTGCCTTATCCCCTAAGGTATCATATAGGGGAAGTAATTATGCAAATGGAAATCCAATTAACCGAAGAATGGAGCGAAGACTTGCCATCCTTAATGCAGGAGGAATTTCAACAGTTGTAGGAGCTTTAACAACAGCCATAGCAAGAAGCTACACAGCATCTTGGAAAAGTGCCGGCATATTTGGTTTAGGAGCCGGAGCTATCACAATGCTATTTATATGTCCAAGATTCTTATATAAATCCGGGGTAAAAGCATATAAAAAAGAAAAAGAGCTTGATGTTTTCACTAAAGAAAAAGAAATTCAAAAAAGACTCCTAACAGATGTACAAGAAGCTATAGATAACAATCAAGACAATTTAAATACAAAACTAGAAAATTATTCAAAAACACAACATACAGAGATAAAATTTAATCCATAGGTGTATTTTTGCCGAGTCCAAAACCTTCTCTAGCAACAGTTAGTAAACCATAGGCAGCTAATCCCCACGCTCCTACTTTAGCAAGGGTGCCTTTAGCAGCCAGTGCTAATGAAGCTAGAGAAACTGGTATAATATTATCACCTAAAGAACTAATAAATCCGGAAACAAAGCCTTTTATAGATCCATATACAGGTACAATTGAATTATCTGTTCTAAAACTTGCAATTTTATTTTGAATAGCGTTATTAACCTGACTTTCTGTATTTAGAGTTCTAGTTCCTGCATGCACTCTTTGCAAATAATTAGCAGTAACCACCTGCGATTGACGTTTTGAATTATCTTTCGCAAGAGAATAAGCATCATACACCGCCAAACTCATACCGGCAATTCCAGCTGTCTTACATACTATGTTTGCCAAAGTTCCCATTATTTTTGTTCCTTAGAATTATCTTCTTTTACAGCAGGATTTGGAATATTTTTTATCTCGCTTCCTGCTGACATTTTTAACAAAATATCCGCTGCCTGTAAAACATCTTCTTTATCAGCACTTGGATTAGTTTGTATTGTTTGTAACAATTTTATCGTATAATCATTTCCGCTAGCTAATCCGGAATTAAACGCACTTAAAGAAGCAATTCTTATAACTTTAGACGGATCTTGCATCATTTTATTCAATAAAGCATTTAAAGCCGCATCATCATAACGACTCTTATCTTCATCCAATCTTGTTAAAATCTCCTTTGACGCCATAAGTCTAATTTCATCATTTGGATTATTCAGATAATTTTCTAATGATTTAATATATTCATCAGTCAAAGCAACAACTCTTTGCTCTTTAGAATTTTCTTTTTCTGCATTTATTGCAGCATTTCTTGCATCCAAATCGCTTATAATATTTTGGGATTTAGTCATATCTTCTTCTTGAGGAGCTTTTACCGGATATTCTTTTTGAATATAATCATTTTCTTTAACATTTTCTTCCACAGGTAAACTATTCAATTTATCTGCCAAACCCATCTTATCAGAAGCACCATCTTTATTTGCTGTAATTCCTTGAGAAGAATTATCCTTAGGCATTGAATTATTTAACTTTTCTAAATCTTTAGCAATCTTATCAACTTTTTCATTATCGCCATTTGCTTGTAAATTATAATTATTTAAATAATACTGCGGAGGATAGACCGGTAATTGTCTAAGCTCTTGTGAATTATACGTTTCTTGTGGCAAATTAACTGGCTTTTTAGAAGTAATCTGCTCTGAATTCAAATTTGGGACTTGCAAATAATCGGCATAAGGCACTGCATTAAAAACATGAGCCTGAGGATTTGTAGCATAAGGATTATACATACAATACCCGTCATTATTTCTATTCTGCCCAACATTTACTGCAGGATTAGAAATTTGTATTGTCACTCCTGAATAATTTGGTTGAGTACTAAACATAGGATTTGTCATAACTTAATCTACCTTCTTTACACAACTACTTAGTAATATAAAGTTACAAAAACACAAAAAATTGCCTAGTTTAAGAAAATTATTACAAAATATTTACAAAAAAATAAACTTTAACCATTTTAATATAAATCCACTAAATATATGATGGGAGTCATGGAAAAATCGTGTAAAGTATAAGAGGTACAGATAGTACTATCTTGGTGAGGTAGGTAAAATTGAAGAAATTCAAGTTTCGGCTGCAAGTAATGTTAGACTTGCGTGAAAAAGAACTTGAGCAGAGGCAAATGGAAATGGCAAAAATAGTTGCAGCATTAAATGAGCAACAAGCAAAACTTCAAAATATCTTTCTTGCTCAAGAAAATAATACAAAGCAATTAGAAGCTCTTTACACTTCAGAAGAACTTAACATAATGCAAATTGAAAACCACAGAAGTTATTCCATAAAATTGGTAACAGATGCAAATAACCAAGAAAGAATAATAAACAACACAAAA
Organism: Candidatus Gastranaerophilales bacterium; assembly: GCA_944325545.1. GTDB lineage: Bacteria > Cyanobacteriota > Vampirovibrionia > Gastranaerophilales > Gastranaerophilaceae > CAG-196. Next base: position 46,369 of record CALVAM010000012.1, read on the forward strand.
TCAATTCTTGCATATAAACAAAAAGAAGTAAAAGAAGCATATCAAAAAGTTGAGGTATTAAAAAAATTAAAAGAAAAACAAGAAAAAGAATATTATAAAAATTTTCTAGCTCTTGAAACTAAAGAAATTGATGATATAACATCAGCGAGGTTCAAAACAAACTAAAATGACACAAGCTTTATCAAATACAATTAACAATTCCCAATTCTTATCAGAAAAAAACATGAATAAAAATTTTATTTCTGATACTAAAAATAATTTTGAAAGCCTTTTTGAAAAAACGAAAAATGACTTATCCCAAAAAGAAACAGAAAAAGATATCACCAACGAAAGCCATAATGAAAATAAAACCTTAGAAGATAATACTTCTCAAAAAAAAGATATAAGAGAAGACAATCATACTAAGGAAAACTCTATGAAAGAATCTTCAAATACTGAAGAAAATATCCAAACACAAAAAGAAGATACTAACTCAAATTCAGAAAATAACCTAATTGAAGAAATTCAAAATACAATAGAAGAAATTATCCCCGAAAACAGTAACGACACAGAAAACAAAAATCTAACAACGGAAGAAAATACAGATATGAATATCACAAATACAGAAGAAAACCCTAGTATTATTAACAATATTATAAATACTTCACAAGCAATAGTAAATACTATTAATGAAACAGCTGCCAGTACATCAAAAACAGATACAGAAAATGAAAATGAAACTGAAGAAGATGATTTAAATGTAACTTTAAATGGAAAAAGTCTAAATACAATATTTGATAACATTGATTCAAACAATACTACAGAAGAAACAACTTCAAACAACATAGTAAATTTAAATAAAAAAGAAACAAATACAATAGAAGAAACTGATGTAAAAAATATCGAAGAAATCGTAGATGAAGAAGTTTTAAAAGATTTAAAAATCGAATCCATTGAATCCGAAACAACGAGTGATAATTCTTCAGAAAACCCAGATTTAATGCAAAATCAAAGTGCAGAAGAACAAGGTATAAAAGCAATGTTCCAAACAGAAGGGGACTTTGCAGATGTTAAATTAGACAACACATTAAAACCTACACAAAATATTCAAACAAATAAAACAAATACAACAACTGATATAGGTCCAAGTAAGATAGTAGAACAAATTTCAAAACAATTGGAAGGATTACATAATAATTCAAAAGTGAATATTGTCCTAAATCCTGAATCATTAGGAAAAGTTTCAGTTCAATTGATTAATACAAAAGAAGGTTTATCTGCACAATTCACAGTAGCAACTCAAGAAGCAAGAAATCTAATCATGAAGGGTATAGATGGACTTAAAGACACATTAATGGCTCACGGAGTAAGTGTAGATAATGTAACCGTAAAAATGAATGAAACACAGGAAAGTAGTTATCAAGCAGACTGGACAGAACAAGAAGGTTCGCGAGGTGGAAATAAAGAACAAAATTCAAAACGCGAAGAAGAAAACAAACAAAAATTTGCAGAAACAATGTTCACAATAGAAAATGAAAAAAATGGTAATGTATAAATAAAAATGGGAGAAGGCTATGAGTGTAATATCAAGTGAAATTACAAATCTACAGAATACAACTGCATATAACAACGCAACATCTACGGATACAAAAAAAACAGATGAAAATGATAGCAACATGTTCTTAACATTGATGCTAGAGCAGCTAAAAAGTCAGGACCCAACACAACCAACTGACAACACAGAATGGTTATCACAATTAGCTCAATATTCATCATTAGAGCAAATGACACAAATGAATGAAGGCTTAGAAGGCTGTATGAACTATATCGCCGCACTTTATTCAGATATGGCAGCCAATGCAGAAGTAACTCAAACCCTCTCAATGATAGGAAAAGATGTAACAATATCAATAGAGGATCCAGATAACAAAGATAAAACCATCGAAATAACAGGAACTGTAACAGAAGCAAGTTTTGAAGATGGAACAGGAAAAGTCAAAGTTAACGGAGAATACTACTCAATAGCAAATATCATCTCCATAAGAGAAAAAGGAGAGAGTAGTTCTACAGAAGAAAATACAACAACAGCACAAAACAAATAATTATATTGGGAGGAAATAATGTCACAAGCACTTTACACATCAAGCACCGGAATAAATGCCGGCCAACAGCAAATCAATGTAGTAGCAAACAATGTTGCTAACATCAATACAACAGCATATAAATCAGCCAATATGACATTTGAAACACTGTATTCAAATACAATATCATATGGTAGTGCTGCAACAAAAGACGGCGGAGGAACAAACCCTAAACAAATAGGTCTTGGTGTAAAAGTTGGCGGAATCACAAGAGATTTTACATCCGGAAGTTTTATTAATACCGGCCGCGACATGGATTTAATGATCTCAGGCAACGGCTACTTTGTTGTACAAGATGCGGAAGGTAAATTATATTACACAAGAGATGGAATATTTACAACAGATTCAGATGGAAATATCGTTAACCAATCAGGAATGAAAGTTGTCGCAGCCAAAACACCTTATTCAAATTCAAGTTCAGGAGAAACAGTCAAAGTTCCTAAAAATTTAAGTGCAACAATAAGCGGTGATCAAAATATAGGAAATAAAAAAATTAGCGAATTAAATAATGCAAGTATTACAACAGGAGATGTTTCTGCAACAATCAATGGTCAAGCAGTTACATTAACAGTACCTGATGGAGATCCTACAATAAATGAAATCATTGCATCATTCAATCAAACACTTGAAGACCAAGGTATTGATGATGTTGAATTCTCAGTAGCTAACGGATGCATATCATACACAGAAGGTGCAGATATTACATTTAATCCTTCTGAAAGTAATTTCATAGGTCAAACAGGGCTCAGTAACGGTAATACTTCTAAACAACTTAATCAAACCGTTTTACTACAGGAAATGGTAAATTACAATGATCAAAACGGAATAACACTTATGTCTACAACCGTAGATGAAAATGGCATAATAGCAGCCACATATAGTGACGGATCTATTCTTACACAATATGTAGATGATAATTATGCTGTTCAATGGAAATACATAACACCTGAGGGAGTGACTGTAACAGGCGGAGATGTACAAGCAGTAGGCTCTTCTATAGAAAACTCAAACTTCGTAATAGAACTTGCAACAATGGTAAACGAAGAAGGACTTGTATCTATAAATAATAACTTATGGGAATGGGGTGCTGATGTCGGTGAAGTTTACTATGGTATGGCAGGAGAAGTATCTTTTGGAGCAATAGAATCAGGAGGTTATGAAGGTTCTAATGTTGATATCGCAGCAGAACTTACAAACATGATATCAGCTCAAAGAATGATTCAAATGAACTCAAGGGTTTTCTCCACTGCAAGTAGTGTTATGGAAACACTAAGCTACTTAGGACAATAATAAATAGTAACTCGTAATTTTACTATATTCTTATGTTCAAGTAACTAAAAAAGGCATGCCTTTTTAAGAAAAAAATGTAAAATTTTTGTCAAATTCTTAACAAAACATTGATAACTTAACAAAACTTAACAAATTAGACATGGTCGAAATCCATGCAAATCATGGGTTTCGGCATGTTCTAAAAAACAAGAAAAGTTGTTACATATACACTCTTGTACAAGGCATGTTTTCTGGTATATAATAAAATAGAGGTTGAGAGAGGAAATGTTGATACCAACTAAAGACTGGGGTGAGGATTTAAAAATAAATGCTCAAGCGGTTAAAGCAAATCTTCAAGAAATTCAACAAAAAGTTGCACATTCAAAAGTAAAAATAATCGCAGTTACGAAATATTTCGGACGAGATGGCATTATAAAGGGATATGAAGCAGGAATTAGGGATTTTGGAGAATCAAGAGCTATTGATGCTATAAAAAAAATAGAATCATTGCCAAAAGAAATAAAAGAAAATTCAACGTTCCACTTTATTGGTCATTTACAATCAAACAAAGTTTCAAAAGTATTACAGTATTTTGATGTTATACATTCTGTTGATTCATTAAAACTGGCAAATACAATTTCCCAAGTTGCTTGTGATTTAAATAAAAGAGAGAGAATTTTATTACAAGTAAATAATGCAGGCGAAGCTCAAAAATTTGGATATTCTAAAGAAAATTTATTAAATGATTTTCCGGAAATATTAAAATTAAAAAATATTGAAGTTATCGGCTTAATGAATATTGCACCACTTGAAGCAAGTCCAAAAGAATTAGAAATGTTGTTTAGAGATATTCGACAATTCAGAAATATTTTAGAACAAAAATTTAATGTAAAATTACCTGAGCTATCTATGGGGATGAGTAATGATTATGAGATTGCGGTTAAAGAAGGAGCAACAATAATTAGAATTGGTAGAAAATTATTTAAGTAAAAGTATATTGGAGGAGAAATGACATTATCAGAAGGATTAAAAGGGTTTGTAAACTTTTTCACAAAAAGTTTTAATGATGAAAGTGATGAAGGAGCTTTCATGGATTTAGTAGATCGAGATAACGACTATGCAACAGACGGACAATTAGCATTGGACACTATGTATGGAACTAGAGTAAGCAGCAGACCTGAACGTTCTTTTGAAAGAGAATCAAAAGTTGTTTCTCACCCTAACTCATACAAATCAGGGGAAGTTACAGTTATCGAGCCACGTTCTTTCTCAGAAGCAGCTCAAATTGTTAAAAAATTAATCGATAAGAAAACTGTTATTTTACACCTTGATTTGTTAGATAAAGAACAATCTCAAAGAACAATTGACTTCGTCTGCGGTGCAGCTCACGCATTAAATGGTACTGCACAAAAAATTAGTGATATGGTATTCATTTTCACACCAAGCAATGTTTCTTTATCTGTTGAAAATGGTACTGTTCAAAATAAATTTGCAGAATCTTTATGGAATAAACCTCTATAAGATTAAAAAAGACTTGATAATTGCAGGTATGCTAAAACCTCGTTTATGAAGTATGAAAAACTTAAAATAATATATTGATTTGTGATAGTTGGATTTTCAGGGTGCATTTGCACCCTTTTTATTATCAAGAAATTTTTCAAATATTTGCCGGAGTTATACCTTGCTTAATAAGTTCATCAAATTGTTTTGAAAAATCATATTCATTTAATTCTAATAAAGGTAAATGAAATTCTTCAGCTAATTTCTTAACCTTTATATCATAATCAATAGCTAAAGTTTTAACACCAGCTTTTATGCCGACTACATTTGCATGAAACCTCATTGCAATTAAATATTCCAACATGGAAATCTTATCAAAAACTTCATTAATTGAAAGATTTCTATAAACCTCAACATTAACCAAACCTTTTTTATTTAAAAGTCTTTTAAAATCTTCACAAACACTTAAATCAATGCTATCTTGAAATGAATAAATTTCAATTCTTTTATCAGAAAAATTTTTAACAATTTCATCTGCTAAACTAGTTAAAAATTTGTCTGAAAGAGTAGGAAATCTTCTCAATTGAACTCCCACAATACCCTTTTGATTTTTATTTGGAACATCAATTTCCAAAATCGGATCTTTTACTAAAGAAGCATTTATGTGCCAATTATTCAACAAATTTAGAGATTTTTCATCTCTTACTGAAATTTTATAGCAATTTTTCAATGCAAACTTCGTTAAAAATTTTCCAATGGTTGAATTTATAGGCCCAATACCTTGAGAAAAAATAACAACTTTCTTCCTCAAAATAATTCCCAAATAAATAATTCCCAAATAATAGAATAAACTTTTTTTACTTGTTACATCTTGTAAAAGACTTCCCCCACCAGAAATCAAAACATCAGAATTGATTAATGGTTTAAAAAATTCCAACATTTTACAAGAATCGACACAATACAAAGAAGAAGTTTTTTCAGGATTAGAAGAAATCAACGTAATAAACTTTTCTTCATTATCACTTGATACGATCCCATATTCATCATCAAAATTACCTGAAAGAATCTTCTCAACTAAAGCTTTTGCAATAGCTTCATCACCAAAATTATCAAAACCGATATAACCTGAGACTAAATATTTTGTCACTAAACTTTCTCCATAACAGCATTTAAATAAGGTATCGCCTGAATAGCACCATAATTTTGAGTTTGAATACCAGAAACAACTGATGCAAATTTTGTCGCCTCAAAAGGAGTATAACCTTTAGAAAGAGCGGTTAAAAAACCACCATTAAAAACATCACCGGAAGCAGTTGTATCAACTGCTTTTTGAGAGTTATAAAACTCTCTAAAATTAATTTCTCCACGATACCCTGTATAATAACCATTATCAATATGAGATTTTATAACGACAATTTTAACACCTCTGTCCCACATATAATTCATTACTTTATCAACAGATTCAATATCATAAAGTTTTTGGGCATCATTTTTCAAACTAACAAATATTATATCAGTATATTCGATAATTTCTTCAAAATATTCTTTTGTATCGGTAGAATTCATAAAACAAGAAGTATAATTAGGATCATACGCTGTTAAAACATCATTTTCTCTTGCTAATTTAAAACTTTCTCTAACAAGTTCCCTTGCACTTGCACTAATAGACTGAACAACACCTGTAGAATAAATCAATTTTATATTTTTAATAAAATCTTCTGATAAATCTTGAACAGACAATTTTGTAGCAGCCGTTTTTCTTTTATAATAAAGAACTTCTTTATTTCCCTGACAATTAGAAACAATATACATTCCATTTTGTTCATCATTTATTTTAATTAATGATGTATCAATATTTTCCTTATTCAAACTTGATAAAATAAATTGACTAAAACCATCATTCCCTATTTGAGTAATATAAGCGACTCTGCCCCCCATTCTTGCAATAGTAACAGCAGTAGTAACAGTGTCGCCACCAAAATATTTATTAAGTGTAGAAGTATCTGCTAAAGTACCATTGGCACAAAGTTCAATAAGACACTCACCGATAACAGCAATATCTATTTTTTGCTCCATTCAGTATAATCCTTTATTTCTGCTAAAATTTCTTTAGTTCTATCAGTAATTTCTTTAGGAGTAAACCCTTGAAAGAAATCTCTACCTACCCCAACAGCAGTAGCACCTGCTTTTATATAAGTAGTTGCTTCGCTTAATTTAATATTACCCATTGGCATTAAATTAAGAAAAGGCATTTGTCTTAAAATATCTTCTATATATTGAACTCCTCCCATTGCTTCAGTAGGAAACAATTTTATAAGAGGAATTCTAGATTTCCAAGCATTATATGCTTCATTCGCAGTAGAAGCACCTGCAATAAAAGGGACTCTCTTATTTTTAGAAATTTTAACCATATTCATCTGAAAAATTGGAGAAGAAAATAATTTAGCCCCACTTTCAAAAGCCGCATCAGCTTGAAGAGATGTTATAATACCTCCGGCACAAACATTCGCAAACCTTGAAACCTCAGAAATTGCCCCATAAATTGAAGGATTCTCCACATTAATTTCAAGAACTCTTATCCCGCCATCTACTAAAGCCTTTGCTATTTCGACAGTTTTATCAGCATCTTTACATCTTACAATCGGATATATTTTATCCTCACTTATCATTTGAATATAATTTTCACTCATTTATATCTATCCTTTTTCCATAATTTATAATATCATAATAATATGAACAAAATTAAATTTGCACTCTCTAGTATTATTGTCCTACTTGTATACATTTTTGTCTACTTTGTAACATATAATTTTGTAGAACCTAGAGCTTACGATTTTATGGTTAAAAATGTTTTAACTGAAAAATTACCTTTTGATAATAAAAAACAAATATATGGCAGTGGCGATATAGTTTTAGTAGTAATTGATGCCAAAACTGTTGAAAAATATCGTTGGCCGTGGAAAAGAGAACTTAATTGCAAAATTTTTGAATACTTCAACCAATATACCAAAGCAAAAGTTATAGTACACGATTCATTGATATCATCAATGGACAAAGAAGATATTAATTCTGATAAAAAATATTTTGACACTCTGAATAAATTCAATAATTTAGTCGTAGGTTTTATGCCAAACATAAAACCTTGGGAAAACATTGAAAGAGGAGAAATTTACGACAAAAGGTTTAGTGAAAAATTTTCTATCAATGTAAAGAATGAATATAAAAAAATACCATATCTATATTCAAGTGTTCTAACTTTTCCTGTAATGTACTTTGATTCTGTAAAAAAAATCGGCTCTGTTTCTATATTACCCGGATTTATTAATGGGAAATTAACAAAATATTCTATAGATGAAGTCTACAGAAATCAAGAATACATCATTCCATATAAAGGAAATTTTTACCCTTCTCTAGCATTAGGAGCATTTTTAATTTCTCAAAACAACCCGGAAATAATAGTTTCAGAAAATTATATAAAAATACCAAAATTAAACTATAATATTAAACAAAGAACTTCTAAATACCAATCTATTGTACCAATAAAATATTACAAACTTTGGAATGGCTATTCTCATCCAATGATTTCAGCAGTAGACATAATGGATTCTTATGATAACCTAAAAAATGGTAAAAAAGCTATCATAAATCCAGAAATATTCAAAAATAAAATCATTGTTATTGGTGCCAATGTTCCTGCCGGTGCAGGTTTAAACGACAATAAAAATACTCCTATTACAACAAACCATCCAGGAGTTGATATACAAGCTACAACCATTGATAACATTGTTCATAATGATTTTTTAAAAATTGTTCCTGACTTTATTAATTTCTTTTTAATTGTACTTGGAATAAGTCTTACTTATATATTTATAAGACTTTATGATTTAGCTAAATCAACAATTTTAACAACAACACTTTTAATAGCTTATTTAACACTCGCTACATTATGTTTTTACTTTGGCATAATAATTAATATCATAACACCAATCACAATGTTCATAATAACTACTATTTTCGGATATACTCATAAATTTATACTTGAAAATAGAAGTAAAGAAAAAGTAAAGTCTGCAATGGGTAAATATATGTCCGAAGATGTTATGAAAAGAGTTATCTCTAATATCGATAATCTCGGACTTGGGGGAAAAAAAGCAAATGTAACAGTTTTATTTTCAGACATAAGAGGCTTTACATCTATGTCAGAAACAATGTCAGCACAACAAGTTTCTGAAATTTTAAACGAATATTTTACGGAAATGGAACCTATAATCACCAAATACAATGGAATAATTAACAAATTCATTGGTGACGCTGTAATGGCAATTTTTGGAGAACCTATTCAAGATAAAAATCACGCACAAAATGCTGTAAGATGCGGATATGAAATGCTTTTAAAAGTAAAAGAATTACAAAACAAGTGGATTAAAGAAGGGAAACCTAAAATAGAAATTGGTATAGGTATTAATACAGGCGATGTTTTTGTTGGGAATATCGGTTCAGAAAACAGAATGGAATATACTGTTATTGGAGATACCGTAAATCTAGCAAGCAGACTGGAAAGTTATAATAAAGTATATAAAACTAAAATGCTAATAAGTTCTTCTACATACCAAGAAGTTAAAGGGTTTGTAGATTCAATAAAAATATCAGATGTTGAAATTAGGGGAAAATCTCATAAGATGGATATTTATGAAATATTAAAAGTAGACTGATTAAATGTAAAATTTTGTTAACAATATTAGCCAATTGGTCAAATTGTCATTAAAAAAATACTTTACATAACTATAAGTGTTAAAAATGTGTGAAGAAAAATAATGACGATTGTGTTTAATACCCCAATAATAAACAGTATTAATGTTCCTAAAATCAATTTTAGGTCAAATGTTGCGAAACCATATATTGAAAATGATTTTCGAAAAGATTCATTTAGCACAAATCCTCTATATGATAATTTCACGGATAAGACAAAACTATTACAAATAGCAAAATCAAATCCAGAAATCATTAAAATTTTAAAAGAAAATAAAATTCCTTTAGTAATCAATATTCAAGAATTAGAAAAATTAAAAAAAGAACATCTTTTAGATACAAGAATTACTGCAGCAAAAATATATTCAGCATTACCTGAAGAATTAAAAAAAGAGGTCAATCTAACTGATTTACAAGAAGCTGCAATGTTACATGACTACGGTAAAGTTTTAATTCCGGAAAAAATATTAAACAAAACAAGCAAATTAACAGAAGAAGAGAAAAAAATTATGAACTTACATTCAGAATTAGGTTATGAACTTCTAAAAACTCAAGGTGTCAATGAAAATGTTTTAAATTTAGTAAAATACCATCATCAAACTCCGACTAGAGATGGATATCCTAAAATTAATAATAATTTTGAATATACAACAACATCTCAAATATTAAGTACTGCTGATAAATATACCGCTCTTCGAGAAAAACGCAGCTATAAAGATGCCATGAGCAAAGAAGAAGCACTTAATGTTATTTCAAAAGATTTAGAAAATGGTTTAATTTCTGAAGATGTTTTTCTTGCATTGAAAAAAATTGCATAAATTATCTTTCAAAACAAGAAACAAAGTGATAAATCTCCTTTTCTACAAGTTCAGGGAGTTTCATATCACATATTCCTGACTTAAAACAATCACAACGAGGATGGAATTTACAACCAAAAATATCTTCTTGAATACTTGGAGGAGAACCTACAATCGTTTTTAACTTCAAATTTGGATTTATAAAAGGGAGTGAATTCAATAAAGCTTCTGAATAAGGATGAATTGGCTTTTTAAAAAATATATCAGAAGGAGCTTTTTCTACAATATAGCCGGAATACATTACTGAAATATTATCCGCATAATTACTGACTAAAGCCAAATCGTGAGAAATTAATAAAATCGTAGTCTTAAACTCGTTTTTAATTTCACCTAACAAATCCATAATCTGCTTTTGAATTGTAACATCTAAAGCCGTTGTCGGCTCATCGGCAATAATTAATTCTGCCTTACAAGCTAATGCCATTGCAATTATTATTCTTTGTTTCATTCCTCCAGAAAGTTCATGAGGATAATAATTTAATTTGTTATCTATATCCGGTATACTTACCAAATCTAACACTTCTTTTGCTTTCCTTAAAGCCTGTCTTTCACTTACTTTAGAATGAACTTTAATAGCTTCAACTAATTGATTTCTTACCGTATACAAAGGATTTAACGATGTCATAGGATCCTGAGGAATAAGTGCAATTTTATTACCTCGTAAACTCCTAATATCTTTTTCCCTTAAATCTAATAAATTTTGTTTATGAAATAAAATTTGTCCATTTTTAATAAAAGCAGTCTTTGGGATAAGTCGCAAAACAGCCATTGCAGTCATTGATTTACCACATCCGGATTCACCAACTAAAGCATGTAATTCACCATATTTTAAATTCAAATTTATATCATGTAATACCTGATATTTCCCAATGAACAAATCTAAATTTTTAATTTCTAAAAGATTTTCCATATAAGTATTCTATAATATTTTAACCATTTTGAAAATCAGATAACAAGACTAAAATAAACTCTCAATAGCCTTTTTATAATCATCACTACCATAAATATAACTACCCGCAACTAAAGAGTTAGCACCTAAAGATGTACAAATTTTAGCAGTAAGATTATTGATTCCACCATCAACTTGTATAATCAAATTATTTTTAGCTTTTTCTTTAATAGAAGGTATTTTCATTGCACAATCGTGCATAAAAATTTGCCCGCCGAATCCCGGTTCAACGGTCATAACCAAAACCAAATCTAAATAATCTAAAAACTCAAAAATACTTTCAGGTAGAGTTTTAGGCTTTATTGATAAACCGACTCTAACATCAAAACTTTTAATTAAATTAATAATCTCATAAACGTGTTTAGCATCTCTACAAGCTTCAAAATGAAAAGTTAAAATATCCGCACCCGCTTTTGCAAATGGTTCAATATATTTTTCAGGATTTTCAATCATTAAATGAGTATCCAAAACTAAATCAGTAACTTTCCTTAAAGATTTTACAACAGGTACACCTATAGAAATATTCGGCACAAAATGTCCATCCATAACATCAATATGTACCCATTGTGCTCCTGCCTTTTTAACAGCTTCGACTTCACAACCTAACTTAGTAAAATCTGCAGATAATATTGAAGGTGATATAATAATCTTTGACATAACAAGACTATTTTAACACACTAGTATTGTTTTAAAAAGAGTAATGTATTATAATTGTGATGAAATTTTGTATAAAATAAGGACAATAATATGACAGATATTAATGCAATTATAAATTATTTCGAAAAATTACAAAAAATAATCCTACACTATTCTGATTTAAGTTTCGGAAATAAAAAATTCATAAAAAAGAATAAAATAGACGACATTTTATGTTGCATCATTGCAAAATTACCAGACGAATATAAAAAAACTAATATTGATAGATATAAATCTGTAAAAATATTTAAAAATTTATATAATCAGCTAAGACAGCCCTTTTTTCTCCTGCCTAGTCATTACATAATAAATTATGATAATATTAGCTTGTTAATAATGCAAATTAAAAATACCCTAGTACAAGATATTAATACAATAGAGCGAATAAACACTACGGATTAAAAACAATGATTGACTTTTATTGATTGGTTATTGTACAATTCTATTAACTATCATAATAAAAATGGAGTATAAAATGAATTCACAACAAGATGTTATATATGGATTAATGAACGAACTTGAAGACACTTTAGACAGAGGATTTTCTCTTTTGGCTTGTGGTTTTACCGTAGTAAAAAAAGAAAATGTAACAAACATCTTGGATAAGTTATATGCAGCATTACCTGATGAAATCAAAGAAGCTCGTTCTTTATTAAGAAGAAAAGATGAATTGCAATATGAAGCACAACAAAGAGCCGAAAAAATAATTGCTGATGCTCAAGCAGAGGCTAACAGATTATTAAGCGAATCAGATTTATTAAGAGCAGTTCAAAGAGAAGCAGAAAAAATCAAAGAGCAGGTAATTACTGATTGCGAAGAAATTAAAAGAAAAGCTTTAGATGAAGCTGAAGCAATTAGAGCACAAGCAAATGATGAAGCTGCAAGAACAAAGGATGGAGCAACTGTTTATGCAGAGCAAGTTCTTGTTAATATTGAACAGAATTTATGTCAATTACAGGAAGTTGTGAAAAACGGTCAACTTCAACTTGAGAGAAGAAGAGCAGAATCAGATGAACAAGTACCGGTAAGATATTAATTAATAATAATTATAAATAATAAAAAGCCTTGGCAATAGCCAAGGCTTTTTAACGATCAATATTAACCTCTTTTCACAACGTGAGCAATCAATTCTCCATAACTATTAACCGTACCATTGGTTTCTTTTATTTCATAAGAAATTTCATCATCAGAATCTTTTTCTTTTTTAGCAAAGGCTTCTGCGGATTCTAAATCTTTAAATTCACCAACCATATCAGGTTCAAAAAATGATGGTTTATCAATATAGACTTGATACATAATTAACCTCCTTTATATTTTATGCTAAATATTTTTGTAAAGTTTCTTTATCAAAAACTTCTATACTGTCTTTAGAGTGAATAAATATCAAACAAGATATAAGAGTTTTAAAAGACTGAAAATCTTCAAACGCCAATTTTTGTCTTAAATCCGTCATATTATTAGCCATAAATTCAGTAATAACAGTTTTATCGTTATAAAACAATTCAGATAAAAATTCAAAAGCATCACGAGTTTTAACGCCTTCCAGATAAATCAGGTCCGGAGATTGAAATTCTACATATCGAAGAGCTTTATCCATATTAAAACCTATATTTTCGTTCAACTCACATTGATTAACACCTTTAAGCTCATACTTCGCAATGGATTCAATTGTCATAATATTTTTATTAGTTTTAGCTGCCTCCATTAACATTGAATAAATAATATGAGTTTTTCCGCTTAAAGGGGAACCACATACTAAAATTATCCCCGGATTTATTAAAGCTTGTTTTATAATAACTTTTTGTTTCTCATCATCAATAATTTTATCTAAAGCCATAGGAGGTCTATAAATTTTCAAAGAAATTCTTTCGCCCATAATAGTTGGAAATGAAGACACCGAAGCAATCAAAATAGTATTTTCTACCTTAAAACATAATTTTCCAAGTTGAGGGATTTCACACACAGACGCATCCAAACCGGAAAGAGTCTTCAACTTGGAGACAAAAGCTGTATTTAAAATAGAAGGCACAATTCCCTTATCGTAAACTTCACCATTTTTCTTAAAAATAACCTTAAGTCCATCTTCAACTTGTTCAAAATTCAATTCGTGGACATTTTCAATAATAGCTTGTTTTAAAATCGCTCTTATTACATGTTGAATATGTTCTTCACCAACTTCTTCAGTATGTAATTCTTCCGTCCAATCAAAATCTTCCTCAATATCATCTGTAAAAGTAATACTATCAACTGTATCAGCGACTTTATAATATTCATCTATTTTTTTAATAATACTTGATTCAGAGGCAATAACCGGTTCAATTGAGCATTCGGCAGATTCAATAACTTTATCTATTGCAAACAAATCCAAAGGATCCGCCATAGCTACGGTCAACACATCTTCTATTTTAAATAAAGGAATAATTCTATATCTTCTTGCATCAACAAAAGTAACATACTTAAAACATTTTTCATCCGGTTCATAATCTTCAAGATTAACATAAGGAATATGCAATTTCCCTTCCAAAAACTTTAGCAAAGTATCCTCTGCCAAAACTCCTGAATTTATAAGAGCTTGACCAATATTTATTCTTTGAACATTTGCTAATTCTTCAGCTTTTTCCAATGTTTCATATGAAACGATACCATCTCTTACAAGTTCATATTTTAATTTTTCTAAAGTTTTGTTTGTAATTGTTTCCATTATATTAACCTTCGGACAAAGTATATTTTTCTAATTTTCCCCTAAATATTCCTGTACCTTACTGACAATTTGATCCAATTCAAAAGGTTTCGTAATATATTCATTAACCCCTGTTTCTTCTCCGATCATTTTATCTTCCAGTTGAGAACGAGCTGTTACCATAATTATAGGAATATCTTTATATTTACTATCATATTTAAGAAGTCTGCTTATCTTATATCCGTTAATTTTTGGCATCATAACATCCAGAATAATTAAATCCGGCAAGATTTCTTTAGCCAGCCTTAAACCGTCCTCACCGTTAAAAGCCGTATAACATGCATATCCTGAAACTTCCAAGACAAACTTAAGACTTTCTACTATATCTTGCTCATCATCAACTATAAGAATCTTTTTCATGCCTGTCTCCTTCAATCTCATATGAATACATTATATCACATTCTCCGTACAAATTTTTATTTTGTTCAACTACGGACTCAATTTTCTTTTTCAAAAATTCTGCAGAAGGTTTATCTCCATCTACTAAAATAAGTGATAATGTTGTCATATTTGCATCTTTTTCAATTAACGAATTCGTCATATAAGTTTTATTTAACAAATTATTTTCACGCAACAGATTTTCAATTACATTTTCTGTTGACTTAATTTTAATAACCGCAATCGTAGAATTATTAGCACGAGCTCGTTGAAGTAACTGTTTTTTCACCATCATAAAATTACTTTTATCATTTGCAACAGGAATAACAAAATAAAATCTTGACCCCTTATTAATTTCACTATCGCACCAGATTGCACCATTATGAGATTCCATCAACTGTCTTGCAATTGGTAAACCTAAACCGGACCCACCAACTTTTCTTGAAAGCGAATTTTCTATTTGTGCAAATTTATCAAAAACGTGATTTAAATCTTTTCTTTCAATACCGATACCGTGATCTTCTACACAAACCTGCAAATAATTTCCTTGAAGTTTTTTTATATCTTCTTCAAAGCAATTATCATATTGCAACTCTCTTGCATTAACTATCTTTGAAGAAATTTCAATTTCTCCTGCATCAGGAGTAAATTTTATCGCATTAGAAACTAAATTGGTTAAAACTTGTTCCAATCTGTTAGAATCTGCATAAATTTCAACATCTTCTCCTGATGGAACATATTTAATAACTAAATTTTTTTCTTTTGCAACTTCCGATAAATTATTTTTTACATACTCAATAACAGGTTCAATATGAATTAACTCAAATTTAAAATCCATTTTTCCTGCTTCAATTTTAGAAATATCCAACAAATCATTAATAATACCGGAAAGCCTTATAGCATTTCTTTTTCCCATAGAAACAAATTTTTCAATATTTTCGCTCATTTCTCCTGCTTTACCACTTAAAATAATATCCATAGCATTTTTTATAGCAGTAAGAGGTGTTCTCAATTCATGTGAAACGATTGAAATAAATTCAGATTTTAACCTTTCAAGCTTTTCTAATTTTCTATTCGTAGCCTTTAATTCTTGTGTAAAAGAAGCACTCTGCAAAGGTATAGCAACTTGTTGAACAAGAGTCTGAAAACAAGTTGCATCTTCTGTCGTAAAAGGTTTTTCACGATAAATTTCAGTAAAACCAAAAAACTCTTCATTCAACATAATCGGAGCAAACATATTATCATAACGTAATACTGAAAAATCATATTCTTGTATATTATGCTTAATATTTTTTTCTATCTTCAAATTCCCGATTTTAATATCAAAAGGCGGATCGCTTAAAAGAGATTTATAACTCAAAATAGCTCTAAGTTTTAAAGCTTCTAAAAGTCTATCTGAAATCTTATTTACAGAATTAATAATAAGCACAGGTTCTCTTTCAGAGCGAAACATTAAAGTGCAAGCAAGCTCAAAGTTCAAAGACTTTTCGATACCTTCAACCATAATTTTCAAAAGCTTGTCTTTATCTAAAGAACCTGCTAATTGAGAACTTGTATTATAAAGAACATTTAACTGATACAAACTTCTAGCCAGTTCTTGATTTGATTTTGCCATCTTTAACAAAGAATGCCTTGTTTTTAAGCTTGAATCTACGGTTGCAGAAAGCAAATTTTTATCAATAGGAGTTTTTATAAAAAGATTAGCATTATGCATAACATCTTTATTATGTTCAACTTCACCCAATATCAGTAATATAACGACAGGATATTGTTTAATTTTTCTACACAAAGGTTTCAAATCTAAGGACTTTATATCACCATCAACAATTACAATATCAGGCTCTTCTACCTTTAATACATCAAAAATAAGAGTTTGATCAACTGATACAATAACCTCATCAGAAGAAAAAACTTCCTTTACTAAAGCCTCTTTTTCGCTGTCCTCACTAATCAACAAAAACTTTGTCATAATAAGATCATAACACAAACTTAAGATATTATACTAAATCAAATAAAACAACATGTAGTAAACAAAAAGCGACCTTTTTTCAAGATCGCTTTTGCTTACTACAAATAAAACCTTATGCTACAAGCATAAATCCATAATCTTTAGCATCACGATGAGCTAAACCTACTCCGTCTTGACCGAGTGATATTTTGTTACCGCTTTCGTCGTTCACATATCCGATTTGTCCCGGCATAGATATTCCGGTTGTAGGTTCAACTGATGTCGCAGGGGTTACTCTTGGACCGACTGTTAAGCCGCCAAAAGGGACTTTATTACCTTGTCCGTAAAGACCATATTGATAATTTTGTTCTAATCCTGGTACGCCACCCATAGTTCTGTCCTCTTTTATGTATACACTATTATAAACGTTTAAAATTTTTTAAAATTGCTAAAAAAACATAATTTGTTACAAAAGTTTAAAAATATGTTACAATCAATTTATGAAAACTATTGGAATTATTGCTCCATCTGGCGGAGTTGATAAAAATAAAATGAATAATGCTATAGCCTTTTTTGAAAATCTGGGCTATAAAGTAAAACTTGCTAAAAACATTTTTGATAAAAAACGGTATTTAGCAGGGAACGATAAAGATAAAATTAATGAATTACATAATTTTTTTGAAGATGCTGATATTGACATAATAATTTCAGCTCGAGGCGGATATGGTGCGATTAGATTGGTTAGTCAGTTAAACTATGATTTAATCAAAAATAATCCTAAGCCAATTATTGGGTTTTCGGATGTTACAGCATTACTTTTGATGATTTATAAAAAAACAGGTATTATAACTTATCATGGACCTATGATGACGAGTGATTTTTCTGAAGTATCTTCTTTTACTGAAAAATCTTTTTTTAAAGCAATCAATAATGAAAAATTAGAATTTGAAGGGGATAAGATTTATAGAGAAGGAGATGCTAAAGGTATAATTTTTGGGGGGAATCTTGCAACTGTAGTTTCACTTTGTGGACTTGATTTTATTCCTAGTGAGGATTTTATATTTTTTGCAGAAGATTTGAATGAGCCTGTTTATAAGATTGATAAAATGTTCCAACAACTAATTAATATAAATCAATTTAAAAATAATTGTAAGGCTATAGTTTTAGGTGATTTTTTAAATGTAGATAATCAAGAATGGTTAGAAGAGTATTTTTATGAGTTAGCGAATCGGCTAGAAATTCCAGTTATTGCAGGATTTAAAATAACTCATGATAAAGATAAAATTACTCTTCCCATAGGAAAAAAATCTGTTTTAGATAGTAACAGTCTTTTTGTTTTATAGATTATTTTTTAAGTTTATTTGTCGTTTTTATTTAAGGTGAAACTCAACAAAAAATTAGTTCTACCACTTTATAATAAAATGTAAAATAAATTATAAAAAGTTATTATTAACTAATTTAGTGTAATTTTAATAATACATATAAAATTAACGAATTAAATTATGAATAATAGCTTGTTGGGTTTCACCCAACCTACAACTCCTTCGCCCTCTGCTCGTTCGCGTTTGAACCCTTTAAATGCTTCGCATTGGGTTTTTGCGTCCCATATACAATTTTTGTATTTATACAAAAATCGTATATGCTCCCGAATATGGAACTTTTCGATAATGTTATTGTACCAGAAATTAGCTTATATTCAAGTCTTATGCATGTAATGAAACAGTCAACTCAGGAGTATTACAATATGAGAAATCTTTTAGGATTTAATTATTCGTAATTTTATTATAAATTTTATGTTAAGATTGTTTAATAATCAGGAGTTTTTGTAGTGAAAGACTTAAATAAAGGTGAAATAATAATTTATCAAAGTGATGATGGTAAAATCTTCCTTGATACAAAATTAGAAAATGATACTATATGGCTTACACAAAAACAAATGGCTGAATTGTTTGGCGTAAAAGTTCCAGCTATAAGTAAACATTTAAAAAACATTTTTAATAATGGTGAACTAAACGAAGAAGAGGTTGTTTCCATTTTGGAAATAACCACAAGACATGGTGCAATAAAAGGAAAAACACAAACAAAAGATACACAATATTATAATCTTGATGCAATTATTTCTGTGGGATATAGAGTTAATTCTTCAAGAGCAACTCAATTTAGAATTTGGGCAACAAATATTTTAAAAGAATATTTAACCAAGGGATATATAATAAATGAAAAAAGAATAAAACAACAACAAAAAAGTATTGAAGCTCTTAAGACTAGTGTTGATTTACTCACTAGAAGCTTAACAAATCAGCTTGAAAATATTGAAGAAGCTAAAACTGTTGCAAAAATATTAAATAATTTTGCTCTTGGGCTTGATTTATTAGATAACTTTGACCATAAAGCCCTTGATGAAAAAGGAATGACAAAAAAAGAATCGGTTAAAATATCAACAAATGAGTTTTTGCAAATTGTAAAAGAAATGAAATCTGAATTTGCATCAGATGTTTTTGGAAATCCTAAAGATGAAAGTTTTGATAGCTCTGTTAATCAAATTTATCAAACTTTTGATGGTGATGAGCTATATCCGACATTAGAAGAAAAAGCTGCAATGTTACTGTATTTAATCACAAAAAATCATTCATTTTCTGATGGCAACAAAAGAATTGCGGCAAGCTGTTTTCTGTATTTTCTTGATAAAAATAATATGCTATACAAAAATGATAAACCGCTTATTGATAATGGAACACTTTTTGCATTGACCTTGCTTATAGCAGAAAGCAACCCTAAAGAAATGGAGACAATGAAACAAATTGTTGTTAGTGTTTTGAATAATGTCATAAAATGAATGTATTATAATTAACTAATTTACAACTTCTATAACATAACTTATTTTTTATGAAACAGTCAACTTTTGAGTATTATGATATGGGGATTTTTTTAGGTTTAGGTTGTAGTTTAAAATTTTCAATTCTTGAGTAAACTTTGCAGGTTAATTTTATATTTTGTACTTTAAAGCTTATTATATGTCCTGCAAATAAATCCCATTTTGTTTGAATATCTTTTTTATATATAATACGTCTTAAAATATTCTTTTCATATGTTTCTAGTTGAAATAAAATAAATTCTTCATAAATTACGCACTTGATATTAGAATTAAATAGTATGGTTCTCCCTCTCCCAGATAGTGGAAGCCAGTTTAACATTATTAACTTTATACTAAATTCATTGAGTGCGGATTCTTCGGAAATAATTTTTTTTATATAGGAATCATTTTGGGTGAATTTTTTTAATAATTCCTTCTCTAACTTTATTTGTAAAATCATAAATAGAGCAGTAAAAAAGGAAAAAATAAATATGATAATGTATAAACTAGGTTCTGGCATACAAAATCCTTTAAATATTTTAAAATGTCGACGGGGGGACTTTCTTGCTCACTCGCATTAAACGAGTCTGCGAGTTTTGCTTCAAGTCTTCGACTTTTG
>CALVAM010000013.1 GCA_944325545.1 Candidatus Gastranaerophilales bacterium
TGAGCCAGGATCAAACTCTCCATTGTCAGAAAAGTTATGTCCATTAGCTAATCTCTCGATTAACCGCTCGAACTTCATTTTTTTACGTTGTCTTATCATTCGCTTTTGAATTAACAAGTTTTTCGTCTTCAGCTATTCTGTTTTCAAGGTTCAAGTTTATTTATTTCTTTTAGAACTCTTTTGACTAGTTCAACGGCTTTGTACTAAAACATTTGACTACTTTTTCTTCCTCAAACTGCGACTTAATTATTTATTTCGCTATTTAATACCGGCTTACCGCTGCCAACACCTCTATCATATATCGTCAATTTTCTTTGTCAACTTCTTCTCTTTTTGCTATTTACATTTCGTTACATTCTTAACGATATCGATTTCAATGTCCTTACATAGACTTGCTATGTTTATATTTCGGCATTTTAGATCCCCTTACGAGAAACCTACGTGTAAATCAATTTTCTTTACGCTTTGATTTATCGCGTTCCTTCATTATAAGATGAAAAATTTTTAAAATCAAGTTATTTTTTTACATTTTTTTACATTCATTTTTATCTTCTTTTCATGTTATATATATATGTATGAAAAGTTTAGCAGAATTTTTACAAGAAAAAATGGAAAAAGCTGGTCTTTCTATTACTGGGCTTTCAAAAAAATCCAATATTGAATTAGACGTTCTCGAGGACTTAATTTCTGGTAAAGAGCTTTTTCTTTCCGTAACTCAAAGACAACAATTAGCTAAAGTTCTTAAATGCTCTATTAATGAAATAAAAGAACATGAAAAAACTTATGTCTTTGATGACGTTTCTCCTGAAACAATTTCAGAATTGAAAAAACAAATTCTCAATAGAGCCACTAATTTAAAATGTCCTATTTGCGGCGAACCTTTAATTACAAGAATTGCTAAAAACTACGATTTAGATGATAATCTTATTCTTAAGCCCAAAGCTCATTGTGTTAAATGTGTATTCCAAATTAAAGACTAGCACCCTCTAACTCTAATAACCACCGCTTTTTAAATTCACCATATGCATAACCAGAAAGTTTACCATTCGAACACAAAACTCTATGACAAGGAATTAGAATTGCTAACTTATTTCTTCCGCATGCTCTTCCTACAGCTCTTACACTATTTGGCTTTCCTATTGCTTGAGCTATTTCTTTATAACTTTTATGCATGCCATATTCTATTTTTAATAATTCTTCCCAAACCAATAACTCAAATTCTGTACCATTTAGACTATATGGAAGTTCAATTTTATTCTTATTTTTATTTAAATACAAATCTAATTCCATAAAAGCATGCTTAATTAAATCTGTTTTTTGATACAAACCTTCAAATTTAATTTTATCCAAAATTATATTAACAATCTTTTTTTTATTTTCTACAATTGTTACATAACCTATTTTTGTTAACTTTGTATAATATTTCATATGACTAATCTTAACATATTTCCTTTTATTTGATAATATTATTATGGTGTACTTATGAAAACGAAATTTATTTTATCTATACTAACGTTATTTTTTATTAATAATTTTTCTTCTGCAGCATATATTAATGACTTAAGGTCATTATTCATTAATAACAGAGCTAACATTTGCTGTATAAACATCAGAAACTTTAATTCAAAAGATTTAAACAACGATGGGATCATTAATAATAACGAAGAAAGTGGAAATTTTTTAAACGCTATTGAACGACTAGATGAAATTAAAAATTTAGGGATAAACACTTTACATGTTTTACCAATAACACCTGTCGGGAAATTAAAAGCTCTTGGGACAGCGGGTTCGCTATACTCTATGGCAGATTTCTGGAACATTAACCCTCAATTAATTGATAAAAATTCTGAATTAACAGATATAGAACAAGCTAAGTTATTTATTAAAGAATGTCATAAAAGAAATATTCGAGTAATTATTGATTTACCAAGCTGTGGAGCTTATGATTTATTCTTGACACACCCTGAACTATTTTTAAAAGATCATAAACAACTTTCTATTGTTCCTACTGATTGGACAGATGTAAGACTATTTAATACCGGATCTAATAACAAACTTAATCAAGATCTTATTAAAGCTCACAAAGATTTTATTGATCTAGTCCTGCTAATTGGTGCTGATGGTATAAGAGCGGATGTTGCAACAATAAAACCTGCAAACTTCTGGAGTGAAATTATTAAATATACAAGAGCTCAACAACCTGAATTTCTTTTCTTAGCAGAAGCTTCTGACTCTTGGAGAGAACCTCCTAGCAAATACGCCCCGTTTACTCCTTATGACAAACTACTTCAAACTGGTTTTGACGGGTATTATGGAAGTTTTTTCAACATTAAAGAATGGAATAGTGATGAATTTATAAATCATATTAAATTTAACTTAAAATTACTCAATTCTTTTAAAGATAAAAAAAGTGTTATTTTAAGCTTTTCAACACATGACGAAGTTAGCCCAATTTTACTACATGGCGAAAATTTCTCTAACATGATTTCTTGGTTAAATGCTACTTTACCATTTAATCCGTATTGTATTGATGGTTTCTTTAATGGAGATGATTATTTGTATAGCTGGGCGAACTCAACTGCTACAAACTCTGAAACTGATGATAACTCATACTTTGTTCATAGAGGTAAATTAGATATCTTTAATTTTTCTAAAAAACCTAATGGTAATAATGATAAAATTTTAAACAATTTTAAAAAAGCATACACTTTTAGAAACAATAATATAGATATTATTACAAAAGGAGCTTTTACCCCTTTAAATACAAAAAATAATAAAGTTTTTGCATATACGAGAACTCTAAATAATACGGACATTATTGTTATCGGAAACCTGGATTTTAAAAATCCTCAACATAAAATTAAACTTAAAATTAATAACTTAAAAAAAGATATAAATATTGAAACAATTTTTGGAAATGATAATATTAAAATTAATGGTAAAATAATTTTTACAGACTTAGACTCTGGGGAAACAAAAATTATTAAAATTACGAAAGGTTAATTATTTTATGCAAAGAATAGTATCAGGAATGCGTCCAACAGGTAAATTACACTTAGGTCATTATTTAGGAGTAATTGATAACTGGGTTAAATTACAAAACGAATATGAATGCTACTTCTTTGTTGCTGACTGGCATGCTTTAACTACTAAATATGATAAAACTGAAAATCTTAGGCAAGACATACTTGATATAACTATGGATTGGCTTGCGAGCGGAGTTGACCCTGAAAAATCTACTATTTATGTTCAGTCACAAATCCCTGAAATCGCAGAATTACATCTTTATTTAAGTATGATTACTCCACAAAACTGGGTTGAAAGAGATCCTACCCTCAAAGACATGGCAAAAATTCTAAAATCAAAAGAAGGCATGACTTCTCAAATCAACTACGGACTTATGGGTTACCCAGTTCTCATGACAGCTGATATTCTTATGTTCAAAGCGGATTTTGTTCCTGTAGGAATTGATCAAGTAGCTCATGTAGAACTTACAAGGGACATTGCAAGAAGATTTAATAATGTATATAATTGTGACTTTTTCAAAGAACCTCAACCCAAATTAAACAACTGTTCTTTAATCTGCGGGCTTGATGGCAATAAAATGGGAAAATCTTTCAACAATGATATAAAAATTTCTGACACTGCTGAAATTACTGCTAAAAAAGTTATGTCAGCTATAACAGACAGAAGTAGAATGAGAAAAGATGACCCTGGGCATCCTGATGATTGTGAAGTTGCATTTAAATATTGGAAAATTTTTGGCTCTAACGATGAAATTAATACTGTTAAAGAAGAATGCGAAAAGGGTTTAAGAGGTTGTGCTGATTGTAAACGTCAATTAGGAGCAAAAATTAACGAACGCATGGCTGAAATTAGAGAAAAACGAAAATACTACGAACAAAACCCTAAATTAGTTATTGATATACTTAATCTTGGGGCTGATAAAGCTAGAAAAGAAGCACAACAAATACTAAAAGAAGTTAAAAATTTAGTAAAAATGTATTAAAAATACTACTTTCTACCGGTATTTATATTTATTATGTCCGATACCCAAGGTAAATAACTATACATTCCCATTCCAGAGGTTATCGCTAAATATAATATTACTAACGTAGTTAAAGCCTGAAGCACTGATAAATTAAACAAAAATGGTAATGAAACATTTATAAAATAAGGTATCGCATTTATAAACGGTATCCTATACAAAATTACAAAAATCAACTCCGCAAAAGTCACTAATAAAAAATACAAAATCGATAAAAAAATCGATTGTAAAATATGATACATCAAAAAAGGAGTAACTCTTTTCCTCAAAATAGCAGCTATTATAAGCCAAACAAAACCGATTCCTCCTGCTGTTAAATATGATGCAGCAGAAATAATTCTTTCTATTGGATATATTTCATTAGAAGGACGCAATGATATCTCCCTTTCTATATTCTTCTATAAAATCTTCTAAAACTTGAATAAACACTAACTTATATTCGTCATTTTCTGGCCGCATATTTACTGCCGCACGATATGAATATATTGAACGCTCAATTTCATTATTCATATAATAAACATTTGCAATCAAAACATAAATACTCGGATCTAATTTATTTATTTTTAAAGCTTCTTTATATTGAGCTTCAGCTTCTTTGTATTTTTTTATATTAGAATACAAATTCCCTGTTAATATATATGCATTCGCTTCCTTAGGATTAATTTCAATAGCTTTGTTATAAAGCTCAATTGCATCCTCGTAATCTTTAAAATCAGATTTTGCTATTGCATAACAAATATATGCTTTATAATTATCTCCGGGCAACTCTATCGCCTTCTCAAAGTATTTGTAACACTTATCTTTATCTTTCTTTACTGCCAAAGTGTTGGCTATACACAAAGCAACCGTCTTATTGTCCGGTGCTAAATCAAAAACTTTATAATAATACTCCAGAGCTTTATCATAATCATATAATTTGAAACAAACATTACCTAAATCTACTAAAGCTGTTAAATTATCCGGATCTAAAGATAAGGCTTTTTCATAATATGCTCTAGATTCTACATAATCTTCAAAATCATGATATAAAAGTGCTATTGCATTATATACCTCAGGATCTTGAGAGTTAAAGTCTAAAGTTCTATTATAATAATGCAACGCTTTAGGGAAATTCTTCAATTCTGCATATGTATTTGCCATATTATAATAAACTAAATAATTACTAGGATTTACAATCATTGCTTGATTAAAATATTTTAAAGCTTTCTTATATTCTTTTGAATAAAACCATATACTACCCAAATTCAAAAGTGTTTGCAAATCTTTTGGATCAATTTCTAAAAGACTTTCATATACAGAAATAACTTTTTCATATTGATTATCCATAGCATAATATTTTGCTAATTCATGATAATGTTCAGTATTTTTAGGCTCTAAAGCCATTTTTAAAACAGTTTTTTCTATTGCCTTATTTAATTCTTTTTTATCCATTATTTTATCTTTCAATATTATTATATTCTGAATACTCTTTTGACTCTTCTAACCATGTCTCTTTCGGAATACTAAAAGCATGATTCCAAAATTTTTCTATCGCATAAGCTTCTCTTTCATCTTGATGCAGAATGTGAACAACAACATCACCGTAATCTATTAAATTCCATCTATTTTTTATATCATTTTCTCGTCCAATAGGTAACCTTGAAAAAGTTGATTTGACCTTATCAGTAAGATTCTCTGTCAAAGCTTTCACTTGCGTATTTGTTTGAGCTGAACAAATTACAAAATAATCTGCAAATGAAGATACATTACTTATATTTAAGATAGATAAATCTTTTGCGATCTTATCATCCAAAAATCTAGCTACTACACAAGCAAATTTATATGAACTCAACCCTTCTTTTTCCATTTATAACTCCAACTAATACATATTTATTCTTCTTAAATGTCTTCCACCTTCAAAATCGGTTTTTAACCAAATATCAACAATATCCAAAGCTAAACCTACACCTGTAATTCTTTCACCTAAGCACAAAACATTAGAATCATTATGCATTCTAGTCATTCTTGCTGTGAAAGTATCTGTACAATGAGAAGCTCTTATTCCATTATATCTATTTGCCACTATTGACATTCCTATTCCGGTTCCACAGACTAAAATACCTTTGTTGTTCGTATCTAAAACTGACTCTGCAACTTTTTTAGCCACCTCAGGATAGTCACAACTCTCTTCTGAATAACAACCATAATCTTCTACTTCAAAATCTAAAGATTTTAAATGTTTTATAATTTCATTTTTTAATTTATAACCGCCATGATCAGAACCAATCAATATTTTAGTCATATTTTTGCGTCCCTTTATAATACTTAATAATTGTAACATTTTTGAAATAATTTATCAATAATAAATATGTTTTAGATTTAATATAAATATGTGGAGTTGTGTGAATAGTTTTAATTTAAATTTTAGAGCCTCAATTTCTGATAAAGATATTGATAATTTCAAGCGTTCTAAACAGTATTTTAGTGATTGTTATCTAATGACAACTCTAGAAACACTATCCCATACAAATAATGGAAGAAATATTTTAAAAGAACAAATTCAATATGATGACAATAATCCTAAATTAATTAATTGTTACTTATATAATAAAAAAGGTCAAAAAGAAAAATACACAATTCCTACAAATGCAGTTATAGATGGTTATGAAAAATTATACAAAAATCAACCAAATGAAATTATAAGAAGTATGGATATAACTGTTGATATGTACGAAAATAAACATAAATCAAAACCTTGGATTTGCAAACTCGCAGACACTTTCAATGATTATTCATTTGAAAAAAATTCTCCTTCTCACTTTATGGAAGTTTTAACCGGAATAAAACCTACTATTATTGCAGAACAAGATTTAAATTTTGATTTAACTCGTTACAAAAAACAAGTAATGGAACTTTTCGAAAGAATGGATAAGGAAAAACAACACAGTTTCGTTATAGGAACAGGACCTAAAATGCTTGATGGTAGGACTTGGCATGTATATATTCTTGAAGATGTTAATTTAAAAAATAATACTATTACAGTTAAAGAAAAAAGAAGCAATACCCCTAGAACAATGAATATTGATACTGCTCTTAATACTTTCAAATATATTGTTGGTTATTTTAATAATGATCTTATTAAAAAGGAATCTCTACAATAAATGTTGAACCATTATTTACTTCACTTATCAATGATATATTACCACCATGAAGTTCAACCAATTCTTTTGTAATTGTAAGCCCCAAGCCTGTAGAACTTTCTTTTTTCGTATAAGCTGAATCTAATTGAACAAATTTGGCAAAAATTTTACCGTGGTATTTTTTATCTATACCAACACCATTGTCATGAACTGCAATTTTATAACTCTTATCATCACAAATTACAGCTATCTCAACTTCATCATCTTCCGGCGAATACTTTATTGCATTGCTCATCAAATTATAAATTATCTGTTGAATTTTTGTATAATCAGCAAAGACTTCAAAATCAGCTTGAATTGCTTTATTTATAACAATATTTTTCTTTTGAGCCAAAGGTTGAAGAATATTACAAGCTTCATCAATTGCTCTAGATATCCAAAAAGTACTTTTTACAATTTTCATTGCATTTGCTTCTATTTTTGACATATCCAAAATCTCATTTATCATACCCAATAAATGAGTTCCTGAAACTTTTATATCATTAACATACTCTTCTTGTTTATAATTCAAATCTCCATATAACTTTGCACCCAATATATCAGCAAATCCTAAAATTGAATTTAATGGAGTTCTAAGTTCGTGAGAAATATTAGCCAAAAATTCATTTTTAATTTTATCAGCCTCTAATATTTTCTCATTTTGCTCTTTTATAGTCTTATATGCTTGATTTTTTTCAACAATTCCTTCTTTTAACGCTTTTAATTGTAATTTAAAAACATTTGATAATTCCAAATCTTTTATTACGTATGAAAGTACAGATGTTACAGCATTCAAAATATCTAAATCATCTTTTTTATAAAAATTTCCTTCCTTCTTCGCTAAAATTAACATTCCAAATACTGTAGATTTTATCATAATTTTAGATATCAAAAATGAAGAACAATCTATACTATCTAAATTTAAAGATTTTATCAAATCAACATTGGAACCATTACAAGCACCATTACAATTAAAAACAAAATCTTTTACTTTACCTGATATATTAAAAACATCATCTATTTTAAAATCCAATTTATTTTTATACAAATATTTAAGTTGCAAACTTTCAGGATTTGCAAAATATATAAAACCCTCGTCAAAAATAAATATTTTTTCCAATTTTCTAAAAATATTTACCCCGACATCATTTGATACCAAATTTAAATCAAATAAAGAAGGTAATAATTTTAAAACTTGATTAGAAGATAATAAAGCCATAAAAACCTTTCACACTATCCTGCTGACAAAGAAAAAATATCGTAAATTTCTTGATCTGAAAGTTCTGTAATAATTTTTTCTCCTTCATAAACTGCCAAATCAGCAAGCTCTTTTTTAGATTTTAACATTTCATCAATCTTTTCTTCAAAAGTACCTAAAGTAATCAATCTATGTACCATAACATTCTTATCCTGACCAATACGATATGTTCTGTCTGTAGCTTGTTCTTCTACTGCAGGATTCCACCACAAGTCATAATGAATAACATTAGTCGCACTAGTTAAGTTTAAACCTGTTCCTCCAGCTTTTAAAGAAAGTATCATTACCTTTCTATCATCATTATTTTGAAAATCTTCAATTAGCTTTTCCCTTTGAGGAACTGTTAAAGAACCATGGAAAAACGAAGGTTCAGAATTACACTCATCTGCCAGAATTTTAGCTAATAAATCTCCCATTTCTTTATATTGAGTAAATATAAGAGATTTTTCATTATTGTCAATAATACTTTGAACCAATGAAACACATTTTTCTGCTTTTCCAGAAAGCTCCTTAGTCATTTCTCCGGTTTTCAAAAATTGATAAGGATGATTACAAATCTGTTTTAGTGCAGTTATAAGTTTAAAAATATTTCCTCTTCTATTTACACCTGTAAAACCACTTATTTTTTCCATCATTTCGTTTAAAGTTTTCTCATACAAAATAGCTTGTGATTTAGCTAAATAGCAATAATCATTCATAACCATTTTTTCCGGCAAATCTGAAATAACATGCTTATCAGTTTTCAACCTCCTTAAAACAAAAGGTGAAACTGATAATTTTAATTTTGAGGCTCTTGATTTTTCCTTAAATCTTTCTATAGGTACAGCATAACTCTTTTGAAATTCTTTCAAAGAACCTAAATAACCTTTATTAATAAAATCAAAAATACTCCATAACTCTGTTAATCTATTTTCTACAGGAGTACCCGTCATTGCTATTTTTACATCAGATTTTAGAGCCTTTATCGCAAGAGTTTGAGCTGTATCAGGATTTTTAATGTTTTGAGCTTCATCAACAACAATCATACCCCAAGAATTCTTTTTCATTTCTTCTACATCAATTCTCATTATTGCATATGTAGTCAAAATAACATCACATTTCAAATTAAGCTTTCTATCCAAACCATGATATGTTTCTGTTTTCAAATCCGGAGCAAACAATTGTAGTTCTTTCATCCAATTCCCCATTAAAGTAGTTGGACAAATTACTAAAACAGGATTTTTAAGTTTATTTTCTTCTTTTAATTTTAAAATCAAACTTATAACCTGAATCGTTTTACCAAGCCCCATATCATCAGCCATACAGCATCCAAAACCTTTAGAAACATTAGTCCAAAGCCATTTTAAACCAGTTTGTTGATACGCACGAAGTTCACCTTTCAGACCTTCCGGCTGAGTTACATCCACAGGTTTTGCAAAATCTTTAATTACCTTTGCATAAGCTTCATCATAATTAAAATCATAATTTTGAAGTTGACCTGACATAGATGCATGTATCAACTCTAATCTTGTCATTTTTTTATGATTTGCATTTTTTATCTGATCGATAAGTTTCAAACCTTCAGCCTTATCTACTAATATATATTTTCCATTATACTGAATTAAACCATCACTCTCGCTAACCAACTTATTAAACTCTTCCAAAGATATTTTTTCATCTCCCAAAGATACTTCATAAGAAAATTCCAAAATATCATCCAAAGAAATAGCACTACTCGAAACCGTATTAAAAATATTCATTAAATCATCTGATCTTGCAGCCTTAACTTTTGCATTTATAGAAGCTCTTGGAATAATAATATTAGTCAATTCTTCCGGTAAAATTACTTCTATTTGAGCTTTTTGTAAGTAATAAGCTGTTTGAGCAATTATTTTATAAACCTCATTTAAATTTAAACTTAAAGCAAGCTTACTTTCATCTTCAAACAATGTTTCTAACTCGGGCATATATCTAAGTGCATAATTTAATTGTTTTTCAACTATTTTACCAATATCATCAGTACCAAGTCCCCAAATTTCATCTTTTTGATAAAGTTCATCTATCAAAATTGTTTCATTATTATTTCTATTTTTAATATGAATTTTCAATTCAAAATCATCATCACTGATCTTATTGATTTTAAAAAATGGTATTAAATCATATTTACCTAAATATAATTCATCAAACCATTGTGCAAAATTTTCTGCCAAATCTTTACCTTTTAAATAAGATTTTTGTTCCAAATCTTTCAACATATAATGTCCGGATTTAACATCTTTAAATCGATAAGCTTTTATCCCTAAAAACTTATAAATAAGATAATTCAAATATTCTCTGACAAACCTTTCTACAAAATCCTTTGGCTTAGGACCTTTAATGAAAATATTTTCCGGCAAATTATTTTCTAATTCATTAATAATTCTTGCAGACTCTTTATTAGAAATAATCGGTTCATATACTATTCTAAAAAAACTTGCTCCAGCACTTTCTCTTTTATGAACTGTAGGTATAAAATATAATTTTTCAATTAACTTCATCACAAAATGTGTTAACTTATTAAAATAAGCAAACGATTCTGTTAAAAAAGAAAAATCTACAATTTCACCAAATCCGCCAAAATAATCTAAAACTATATCCAAAGGCATTATATAACCAATTTGTCCATTTACTTCTTTTGAAGAAAACCTAAACATTGACCCCTTAGATTTTAAATAAAACTGAAAATTATTAGTAGGAGTAACAAAAAAAGAAAGCTTTGGATTAGATTCCGTTCCATCATTAATTAAATAAAAATCAGTGTTTCTAACAGGAGAATTAGGAGATAAAAATATCCCCTCAAATTCATCCTCAACAAGCTGATATATTAAACTTAATGTATATCTAAAATCTTTATTTTTAAATCCATTAGGATTTTCACTAAGATTATAAAAGAATTCATCAACATTATTTTTCTTTAATGATAAATCTATATCCAAAGCTTTTGTATCCGTCATACATCCTCTCTCTTTAATGCTAAAACAAATTATTTAATCAAACTATCACAATCCATTTCAGCAGGTTTTTCTATACCCATTAATTCTAAAACAGTTGGTGCTACATTACATAAAGCTCCAGAATCTTTTAAAGTAATTTCTTTTGGACTATTAATTACCACAAAAGGAACTTCATTAGTAGTATGAGCAGTTTGTGTTTTACCGGTATTTTCATCAACCATCACTTCAGCATTACCATGGTCAGCTGTTAACACCATTGTAACACCTTCTTTTATACATTTCTCTGCAATTCTTCCAACACATTCATCAACTACCTTACAAGCTTTAGTTGCAGCTTCAATTACACCTGTATGACCAACCATATCAGGATTAGCAAAATTTACCAAAATAAATCCATAATCTTTATTATCAATTGCTTTTAATACGTTATCACAAACTTCATAAGCACTCATTTCTGGTTGTAAATCATAAGTTGCAACTTTTGGTGATGCTACAAGTTTCCTAGTTTCATGAGGTTTAGGTTCATCAATACCACCATTAAAGAAGAAAGTAACATGAGCATACTTTTCAGTTTCAGCTGTTCTAAACTGATTTACTCCATTAGCCTCTAATACATCTCCTAAAATATTTACTAACTTAGTTTTAGGGAATGCTACTGGGTATGTGAATGTAGCTTCATAACTTGTCATAGTACAATAATATATATTTTTAAGTACTTTCTTTCTATCAAAGCCGTCAAAATCAACAAAATTTATAGCTTTAGTAATTTCTCTAGCTCTATCTGGACGATAATTAAAGAATATTATAGCATCATTATCTTTAATTCTAGATGCATTTACTTCTTCAGCAGATCCAATTGCTGTTGGTAAAACAAATTCATCAGTTTCACCTTTATCATAAGATTTTTTAACAGCTTCTATTGCAGATGAAGCATTTTCTCCTTCACCTAATAATAAGCAATTATAACCCTTTTCGACTCTGTCCCATCTGTTATCTCTATCCATTATATAATATCTTCCAATAACAGTAGCTACAGGAGGTAAATTATATTTCTTAAGTTCATTTTCAACAATTTCCAAATACGTACAAGCACTTGCAGGAGGTGTGTCACGTCCATCTAAAAAGGCATGTACATATACTTTTGTTAAACCTTCTTTTGCAGCTAATTGTATTAAAGCTAGTAAATGATCTAAAGAAGAATGAACCCCACCTGTTGAAACTAAACCATATATATGCAATGAAGAATTATTCTTTTTAGCATGTTCAATAGCTTCTAAAAATTTTTCATTCTTAAAGAAAGATCCATCTTTAATAGCATTATTTATTTTAGACAAATCTTGATAAACAATTCTTCCGGCACCCAAATTTAAATGTCCGACTTCACTATTTCCCATTTGCCCTTCTGGTAATCCTACGTACTTACCATCAGCATGAATTTTTATTGATGGATAATCTTTAATTAGTTCATTAACATGAACAGGATGTGATAATTTAGTAGCATCATATTTTTCAGCACCGTTAGAAAATCCCCAACCATCCATAATACATAATAAAACTCTATTTTTCATAATATAATCTCCTCAAAATAAGTCTTTTAACCTTATAAGTTTAAGACAAACAGGAGTTAATGTAAAGAGGAAAAGAAAAGCACAAAAAATTGCGCTTGGCGCGATTCGAACGCGCGACCTATCCCTTAAAAGGGGAGTGCTCTACCTGCTGAGCTACAAGCGCAAATTTTTTTAATTTGAAATTATTTACTTTTCAATAAACCTATCATACTTCGGCTGTGGGCTAACCACAAAATTTATAGTATCAAGAACAAATTTTACTGTCAAGCGTTTTATTTTGAAAAATTTCTTTAATTATATCTTTTATTTCTTCAGAGATATCAGAATATTCATTTATATTAACTTTTACCAACTTTGCAAATTCTGCCTTTTTAAATTCGTGCAAGCCTTTTTGTTTAAAAATATTTTCTAAATTCTCAACTGCTGAACGTTCTTCTAATAATTCTTTTTCTGATATGGTCATAAAATTTTCAAAATGAGAATTTACTGTCTTTACTACTAAAGACTTTGGTAATAAATCTTCAAATTCACCACAAGAAACTAAATGAACTTTATCAATACTACGCAATCTAGGCATAATTTGCTTAATATTATCTTCTGCATCTTTATCTAATAACAAGAATATCGGAATTTTTAATTCTTCTTGAAGCTTATAATACATTTTAACGACCTGATTTTTACCGCCTGCAGGAATAATTTGAATTCCTTGTTGATAAAAATCAAATCCTAAATATCTTGAAAAAGCCGGTAATAATATTTCTTCAGTAATTCCCTCTACTAATATTACTTTTTCTATCGGGAATTTAAGCAAATACTTTTCTCTCATTATTTTTTGATTATTATCAACAGCTAAGCTCTTTAACCACTTTAAATTTATAACACAATCTGAATCAATTAATTTTAAAGCTGATATATAATCAATATTATTATCTAATAATTTTTGTGTTTCTAAATCATTATTAAAAATAGAATTTTCATAATCTGCTAATTTTTTATTTATAGAAAAATCTTTATAATTATAATCAAAAGAACTATTAAAAATTTCTACAGCAATATATTTTATCTTTTCAAAATCCATCATTAAAATTTCGGACTTTTTAATTTTAGGTTCGATTAAATTAGAAATAATAATATCAATAAAAACTCTTAAGTATTTTTCTTTAGTTTCTTTAAATCGAGTTAACCTATCTAATGATATTATAATTTGTTCTTTTGATAATCGTTTGTACTTCATTAAAACTATTATAATATATGCTGTAAATATTTGTAACAAATTTTTTGTTAAATAAATGTAAAGTTTTGTAACAAAAATATCAAATTCTAGAAATTATAAAAAGGAAATATACTTTATATATATAAGAGTATAAAAAATATGGAGCAGTAGACAAAAATGGCTTTCTTGTTATTATTACATGAAAAAATGAGGCTTCAACGTAACTACAATAAAATGGTGTTACGTAGTTCTCAACTTGCCAACCGCAAGTCAAGAATAGCCAATAATATTACTAAAGTACAGAAAATGTACTCTAATAAGATGACTCAACTTGAGCAATCTACTAAGATGCTTCAAAACCAATTCACAATGGGTATTCAAAATATGTTTGGTTTGGGTACTCAAAACCAAATGTTCAACCCAATGAATATGGGTGGATATGGTATTACATCATTTGTTGCTAACCAAATGGCTTCTATGCTTGCAAATGGTGGAAAAGCTATAGAATTACCTGATGGAAAAGGTGGTACACTTTCTACAATATTTGATCAAAATAAATATCAAGCAATGATGACTGAATATATGTCAGGAACATTGAAAGAACAAATTGGCGATGATAATAAAGGAACTGGAAAATACGGTGCAAATGGCACATTTGAAAAAGTTGATGTTGATGCTTTCAATCAAGCTATGGCAATGGCACAACGACAACAATCTCAAGCTCAAATGATGTGTCAGCAAATGTCATCAAATTATCAAAC
This sequence comes from Candidatus Gastranaerophilales bacterium, assembly GCA_944325545.1. Taxonomy (GTDB): domain Bacteria; phylum Cyanobacteriota; class Vampirovibrionia; order Gastranaerophilales; family Gastranaerophilaceae; genus CAG-196. The sequence goes on from CALVAM010000013.1 coordinate 14,979, forward strand.
AAACGTATCAGTTTGGTTAGAAGCTCAAAAAACACAATTAGAAGCAGAACAAGACGCAGCTTTAGCACCACTAGAAGCAGAACAAACAGATATCGACTTAGAACAAGCAGGATTAGAAACCCAAATGGCAGATGCAAAAGCAAGACTAGAATCTTTAAAACAAGCTTGCAGCGAAGGAATAAAAGAATCCGCACCGACATTCGGTCTAGGTTAATAATAATAATTATTATAATAATTGACGACGCCCACAATAATGTGGGCGTTTTTGTTTTATACTTACTTCCCCTCCCATTGAGGAAGGGGCTAGGGGTGGGGTAGAAGCAAAAAATAAAAACAAAACTATACTTCTAGCGGTTGATCGAGCGAACGGATTGAAATATCCACTTTATCATTAAACAACTGTGACATATGATTTACTAAATCATTAGTAGAATTTACCCAAAAAATTGGTGAAGTTAGTATTTTAGTAGAATATCCATCAACTGCTGGTAATTTAAACATTACAGGGTCATCACCATGGTGCTTTGCAAGAACATTTTTTATTCCGCACAATTCTTCATACTTAACTTCTTTTTTTAAGCTTACAGTTACAATGTTAGAATTTTCAACAGATTTTACATTTTCAATTAAAAGACTTATCTGATCTTCTCCCCTATGTTGAACTTTACCTGTGATAACAACTTTGTTATCTTGGACTAAAATATCAGCATATTCTTGTAATTTTCTATGGAAACACACTCCATCGACTTTTCCTGTTAAATCCTCAACCGTTACAAATCTCAAAAATTTAGAAGGATCTTTCTTAGTAGGAATTTGTCTTGTAGCAGTAATTAGTCCACAAATAGTAACTTCTTCCTCTTCTTTTACTTCTGCCAATTCTGAAATTCTATGAGTCATAAGGAATTGCAATTTATCTCTTATAGAAAACAACGGGTGCGATGTGACATAAAATCCTAAAAATTCTTTCTCATACATTTGAATTTCTTTATCTGTATATTCTGCATCACTACCAATCAATTGATATTGAACATTTTCAAACTCATTATCTTCACCCAAAGATGCGAACAAACTTACTTGCCCCATTGCTCTATCTTTAGCTTCTTTTGAAGTCACATCTAAAATATGCTCAATATTATCAAATAATTGTTTTCGACTTTTTTCAATATTTGAAAAAGCTCCAGCTTTTATAAGTCCTTCAAGCGATTTTTTATTAACAAACTTTGCATCTACACGCTTACAGAAATCAAAAATACTCTTAAATTCACCATTCTCTTCTCTTTCCTTGATAATAGCTTCAACTACAGGTTCACCTACTTGTTTTATGGCAGCTAAACCAAATCTTATATTTTCTCCATCAGGAGCATATTCTAAGAATGAATGATTAATATCAGGCGGAAGAACTTTTATACCATATTTTTGAGCTTCTTCTATATATAATTGAGTCTGATCTTTATTATCAGAAACACTTGATAACAATGCTGATAGGTATTCAACAGGATAATGACATTTTAAATATGCAGTTTGATATGCGACAAAAGCATAAGCTGCAGAATGCGAACGGTTGAAACAATATGATGCAAAAGCTTCTATTTGTTCGAATAATGTAGTAGCATCTTCAGGTTTCATATCATGTCGAGTAGAAGCTAATTCAATAAATTTTCCTTTTTGCTTCTGCATTTCTTCAACTTTTTTCTTACCCATCATACGGCGAACAATATCCGCTTCACCAAGAGAATAATCCGCCAAAGCTTGGAATACTTGCATAATCTGTTCTTGATAAACAATTGTTCCATATGTATCTTTTAAAATAGGCTCTAAAAGTGGATGAGCATAAGTTACTTGTTTTACACCGTGTTTTCTATCTACAAATTCATCAACCATGCCGGAACCTAATGGCCCAGGGCGGAATAAAGCAACTAGAGCACCTAAATCTTCAAAAACATCAGGTTTTAAACGTTTTACAAGATTCATCATTCCTTGAGATTCAAGTTGAAATACCCCAATTGTTTCACCCCTTACCAACATTTTATACGTTTCTTTGTCATCAAGCGGAATATTATTTATATCAACATCAATTCCACGATATTTCTTAACCATATCAACGGTTTTATATATCATTGTAAGGTTTCTTAATCCCAAAAAGTCCATTTTTAAAAGAGATAAAACTTCTGTTACTTCATGAGGTGGATAACCTGTTTGTACAATTCCATCTTTTGATGGCTGAACAGGAATTATTGTATCCAGAGGAGCGTGTGATATTATAACCCCAGCTGCGTGCGTACCTGTACCGCATTTTAGTCCTTCAATCGCAATTGACATATCAATTAATTTTTTAAAACTAACAGTATTGCCAGTCTCAGGGTTTAATATTTGATAATCTTCATCATATAATTTTCTAAGCTCAGATCCTTCAACTTGAATAGCATCCTTAATCCACTTTGCTTTTGGATTAGTAGCCTGAGCAAGCTCTATTGCCGGTTCTATTAAACCTGTTAATTTATTACTTTCTGCAAAAGGAACTTTTAAAATTCTTGCGACACCTTTAAAAGCAGCTTTTGGAGCATACGTTGAGAATGTAATAATTTGGCAGACTTTATCTTCACCATATTTTTGTGTTACATAATCAATAACTTGACGACGTTTTTCAATACAAAAATCGATATCAATATCGGGCATGGTAAAACGTTCTTCATTCAAAAATCTTTCAAACAAGAGATTATGTTTAATCGGATCCAAATCAGTAATTTCTAAAGCGTAAGCTACAACACTACCTGCGGCAGAACCTCTTCCTGGACCAACTGGAATATTATGTGTCTTCGCATAATGAATAAAATCCCAAGTAATTAAAAAATACGCAGGAAATCCCATTTTATTAATTACACTTAATTCATAATCCACACGTTCTTTAAGTTCTGGAGTCATTTCTCCATAACGTTTTTTCATTCCTTCATATACTATATGCTTTAAATACGTTTCATTAGTATAACCTTCAGGAACATCATAATGTGGTAGTGGAGCATTTCCCAGTTCTATTTCTATATTACACTTATTTGCAATATCTTCAGTATTTTTAACACATTCTTCAAAAGTTTCGTCATCCATCCAGGAAAAAGCTTTTCGCATCTCTTCTTTTGACTTCAAATAGAATTCGTTATTAGGGAAATGGAATCTATTCGGGTCATCCTTATCCGCATTAGTTTGCAAGCATAGCAAAGTATCTTGAGCATCTGCATCTTCTCTTCTTAAATAATGAGAATCATTTGTCACAATCATTTTAATTCCGAGTTCTTTTGCTATCTTTATTAAGTCAGGATTGGTACGCTTTTGATCTTCTAAATTGTGATCTTGTAATTCTATATAATAATCATCCCCGAATAATTCTTTATATTTTAAAGCAGTTGCTTTTGCTTTTTCTTTTTCACCATTTAAAAGATGCTGCAGAACTTCACCACCTAAACATGCCGAAGAACAAACAAGTCCTTCATGATATTTTTTTAATAATTCAAAATTTATTCTTGGCTTATAATAAAACCCTTCACACCAAGCAACAGAAACTAATTTTATTAAATTAGCATATCCCTTCTTATCTTTTGCTATTAATATTAAATGGTATAAAGGATTATTAGAACTATCTTTTTCATGAATATCTCCATCATGAACATAGAATTCACAACCAATAAGAGGATTTATACCAGCTTCTTTTGCCTTTTCATAAAATTCTATAGCAGAATACATAACTCCGTGATCTGTTATAGCAATAGCAGGTAACCCATTTTCTTTCGCATAATTAACAAGTTCCCCTACTCTTATTGTTCCATCTAATAATGAAAATTCCGAGTGAATATGTATTGGTATAAATTTTGACATAACTATAATTTAGCACACAAACAGATTAAGGAATGTAAAATTTATCTTTCAGAACGTTTTAAATCTCTCATTTCTCTTTCTAATTTTCGTTCCTCAGTATCTAATCTTACTTGTTCCCTATTTAAAGCATCAATCTGCTTTTTTATATTTTCTTCTTCTTCGCTAATTTTATCTTCTTCCTGTTTTATTTCTTCTTCAGAAGCATGTTTTTTAAAACTCTGTCTTAGAGAATAACTATAATATGTTGGTAATATTTTCATAATGAACTCCTTTGAACAGATAAAAACTTATAATAAAAATAATTGCTACTTCTTTTAAAAATACTGAACACTAATTTTTTATAATACACTTTTTCGTCTATAAAACTACTTCAAAACATTAATAACAAATTCTAAAGCACCCTGTTGAGCTTTAAAGACATCTTCTCCGGCTTTAGCTGTTTGATTATAAAAAAGTTTATCAGTCAATAATTTATCAGCAATATTAAAAAACTCTTCTTGCGTTTTTACTACAAAACCAGCCTTAGCATTTTGAATAATTGAATAAATATCCTTAAAATTGCTAATTGAAGGTCCGGAAATTACAGGCTTTGAAAAAATTATCGACTCTAGCGGATTATGACCGCCAGTTTTATTAAAACTTCCTCCTATAAACGAAAAATAAGCAAATGAAAATATTTTACCTAACTCTCCCATGGTATCTAAAATCATAATATCATTATTAATCAAATCTCCACCTGAAGAACGTAGACAATAAGAAGTATTCTTAAAAATTTCTTTAATTTCATCAAGCCTTGTTAAATGACGAGGGGCTAATATAAGTTTTAAATCTTCATGCTTAGCTTTCAATTTCGTATAAACATCTAAAACTATTCTATCTTCACCAGAATGTGTTGATGCAGCAAGAAATATTCTTCCTGTATAACTCAAATTTATATCAACTATTGGAGCTGTAATATCAAATTTCAAATTATTCATGCGTTTTGTTGTATTTTGATTTGCACCTAACTTTAAAAATTTATTTAAATCCTCTGTAGATTGGGTAAAAATACCTGCATACTTATTCAATAAGGGCTTAAAAAAGAATTTAAATTTCATATAAGAATTAAATGTTCTATCAGAAATTCTACCATTTATAATATAAAGCTTGATTCCTCTTTTTTTGCAAATACCAACAAAATTCGGCCAAATTTCAGTTTCAGCCATCAAAATTTCTGTAGGTTTTATATTATCCAAAAATTTATTTACACAATTGGGCGTATCAAAAGGGAAATACGTTATAAAATCAGTAGCTTCTGCTAATTTTTTAATAGCATTTTCCTGCCCAGTATTAGTACCGGTTGTTACGACTATTATTGCATCTTGAAATTCTTCTCTTACTCGTTTTACAAGCTTTTCTATTGCATTTATTTCACCGACAGAAACACCATGAAACATTATTACTCGTTTTTTTTCAAAATCAGGAACAATAAAATCTCCACATTTCCTATCAAAAGCGTCTTTAGAATACCCTGCTTTTTGATGGATTAATTTTAGAATTAGCTTAAATAGATTAAACCCAAAATCAGTAATAATATCTAGCATCTATCTTTTCTCCATAAGTATATAGCGTCTGCCTTCTTCTAAAATATTATAGTTTAGAGATTTAATTTCATCTGATATATCTTTTTTACGCATAATAACTAAATTATCATTTTTATTCAATTCATTTACAACAGCACCTAAATCCTTATCATTTGAATAATAAACCGGTTTCCCTCCATAATAAATCAGAGAATACTTATGAGTAAAACCTAAACAAGAAAGAGTTTTATTATTTTCTTTAGAATATTGAGCAAATTTTAATAAATCATCTTGTCCAAATTTATAATCAATATTAAAGAATTTTTCTGTACCAAAAGCTGATAATGAAAGCATTAAAATGATGTACGTAAAAAACACTCCTAAGTATTTTTCTTTTTTTGCAAATACTATAGAAAAAATACCTGCTAAGAATAATAAAGCTATGCATAAAGGCTTAGCTGGAGAGATATCTAAAGCTAACTGTTCCGGTAAAAATAGATTTGTAAATAAAGCAACAAAAGAGGCTAAAACAAAAATACCACCAAGAAAATAAACAGTTTTATTAATAAATCTTGAGTATTCAGCTTTTTCTATATAATTTGTCCAAATATATCCCCCAAGACAAGCTAATGATGGATAAATAGGAAGAATATATGTAATTAGCTTTGTTTTAGATGATGAGAAAAATAATAGTGTGAAAATAGCTATTATTCCATTATAGACCATAAATCTTTGGATGTCAGATAGGTCTTTAAATTTAAAATCACGTTTAAATATTTTTCTGATTAATACAGTCAGGGTTGAAAGAATCCAAGGGAAAAAACCCCATAAAATTGTTAAGAAATAAAAGTAAAATGGTTGTTGTCTTCCAATTTCATTTGAGCCTAGAAATCTTGCGACATGATGTTTCATAACATATTCGTTAAAAAACAGAGGATCATGCATTTTTAACATTACAATATGCCAAGGAAGTACAATTAAAAAGAAAAGAATAAAACCAACTAAAAAATATTGCGGTCTGAAAATTTCTTTAAATTTTTTAGAATAAATAGATATAAAAAACATTGAACCAAACGGAATAACAAAACCTGGAATTCCTTTTGCCATAACCGCTAAACCGGAAAAAATATAGAATAACCACCAGAAATATTTTTTACTCTTCTCACTACAAAAATTAGTAAGCATTCCAAAAGCTAAAGAAAACCAGACACAAGTTGCAACTACTATATCTAAAATCGCAAATTTAGCAAGAATTAAAAATTCTAAAGATGTTGCAAGAATTAGGGCTGATACAACACCATATGTTCTTGAATAGACCTTTTTCCCTACAAAGTAAGTCAAATATCCGCATAAAGTACCATATAATGCTACCGGAAAACGTGCAGTAAACTCTGTAATTTTTCCAAATATAGCAAAAGAAAGACATTCTCCCCAGAAATATAGAGGAGGTTTTTCAAAAAAGAACTCATTATTTAAATATAGAGTAAGGAAGTCCTTAGTATTAAACATATCTTTTGCCATAGAAACATATCTTGACTCATCCACATCCATAAGTGCATAAGCCCAAATATTATGAAAAAATATAAAATAAAACAGAACTCCTAGTCCAAGAATCGTAAACAACCCTTGATTTTTTATCAAAAATTCTTTAGCTTTTATCATAAAATACTCCCCTTTCAGCTAAGAATAACATAAAATAATTAAGATGTTAATTTGTTAATAATAAATTTTATAAAATTAATCTTAAAACAAATAACTGAATTAAAAACATTTTCATATTTACTACATTATGTTTAAATATTAAGAAATTATAACAGCAACATTACCTAAATTGGAGCTAAAACAAAAAATTAATTAATACTTCTAGAACAGATTTTGAAACATTTAATTGTAAATTTTTGTAAAAATTTGTATTTATTTATTAAAGTTTTTCATCAAATTAACCGTTTAGAATCCTAAGGAATGTATTTGCGTTGATGAAAGGAGCAATATAATGGGCTATGAATTAAATATTAATGGAAAAACTTATGTTATTAATGAAGGTGACAGCTATAAGGATTTGATAACTAAACATAAGGACTTAAAAAGTCTGGCACCATTATTTGATTTAATTGATAGTAAAACCGAAGGTGGAGATGGTAAAATCGATAAATCTGAATTAGATTTATTACAAAAAGCTTTGAGTAATTTTAAAGGTGGTGATTTAAAAGATTATGATGTTGATAAATACACTAATGATTATTTTAAATCAGGTCAAGATAAAACAACATTTTTTAGTTCCAATAAAATAGAAAAGAAAGAAAATTTATCTGATGATGGAAAAACTTCTCAAAGAGCTTTTAATCAATATATTCAAAATTTAACTAAAAAATATGATAAAGAAGTTTTTACAAATCAATTTAATGGAAAGACCGTAAAAATTGCCACTGGTATGACATTATATAAAATTGCCAAACAGGCATTAGAAAATGAAGGGAAAAAGCCAAGACCGCAAGATATAAATGAAAGAATTGCTCAAATAGTTTTAGTTAATAATATTAAAGACGTAAACAATATAAAATTAGGAACTGAATTAAAGGTTCAATCTGCAAATGGAGCAGCTCCTGTGGAAGAAGTAGAGACAACACCACAAAAAGAAGTAACAAAACCTACTACAGATACAGGTAAAAAACAGGATGTAGATAAAGGAACTCCTGTATATTCTAATGGTGGATATCAAGGCTTAAGCGAAGAAGCTGTAAAAAAATTAAATACACCATCCAGTATAAATATTAAAACTAATACTTTAGTAGGTACAGAAGAAGCTCTTGCAGATGGTTATACTAAAGTAACTAATGATGGAACAGAAGTTTTTGTTAAAAAATACGCTGATGATGATAGTTTATCTGCCGGAGTAAATTTATCAGCAGAAACATTAGAAGAAGTAAAAAATAAAACAAAAGCTTTTGATGAAGCTGTTCAAAAAATAAAAGAGGCTGTTCAAGGTGAAACAGAAGAAGCTGCTAAAACAAGAAAAGAGGCAAACTTACAAGCATTAAAAGAGATTGTCAAGCTTTCTGATGGTAATATTAAAGTAATCGAAAATATTGCAGAAAAACTCCGTGATGATAATTATGTAGATAGAACATCAGAGGAGTACAAGTCTTTTGTACAAGATTTGTTACTTACAAGAAATGCTGATGTTATAAATTTCTTATTTAATAATGAAAACGGTACTGTTACAACAGTACTTGAAAAAGATAAGACTGTACATGAGATTTTAGCAGGTATTTATCAAGAAATTCGAACAAAAGAAAAAGACGGTAAAAAACTAACTGATGAAGAAATTAAGTTAAAAGAAAAAGTATCTAATTTAAAAGTCTATGACGGCTATAAAATTGAAGCAGATAGTACAAATGGAGTTCATGAAAAATATATGGACTTCTATAATATGGATGGTATTCCAAGATACGATAGTGACGGCTATGCTGCTAGAGATCCTAAGTTGTTAGATACATTCTTAACAGAACTGGATACTGCTGATACTGATGAAAAGAAAACAGCTTTGTTTAAGAAGTATATTGATACTAAAGACCCGGAATTGGCTAAGTCACTTGCTTTTGATGCTATTGAATTAAAAGCAAAAGATGAGGATATAATAGCTCTTATTAATAATAATGGCTTAGAAGTTATTAATTATCTTGATACTGATATTGATAACAAAGCTGTAATTGATGCTGTAGTAGCTAAAGCTAAAGAAATCTATACTTCAGATAAAGGTAATCTGGGAAATGCTGTTTATTTAGATTCTGTAATGAATTGGATAAATGAAACTGATTTGTCTGATGAAGATAAAGAGAAAGCGAAGAAAGAAATTCTTGAAACTTATTTTGAAGTCACAACAGATAATGATAGTAATAAAACATACACTTTCAAGCCATCAAGAAAACCTACATATGAAGAAATGGATGGCTTAGTAAGTGATTTTGATGAATTTAAAGAAGCGTTAGTAAAATATGTAAATAAGGATGATATGGGCAGAGGTCAATATAATGAAGCTTTAGAATATAGATTAGGTGGAAGGTATATTGTACCACACTATGCTGAAATGGTTGATAAAATGAATACCAAAGAAGATGTAATTGATTTTATTAATAATAAAGTTGCTAGAGACAAAAATTATCATTTGCCATTTGATAAAATAGTAGAAAAATATCCTGATGATAAAGATATTGCAGATAGATTGGTAAAATTTATTGATGAAAATAGTACAATATCTGATGAGACAAAAACAAAAATTGTTAAACATTATATGAAATTTGATGGTAATAATGTTAACTTCGATAAATCTAAGCTTCCTCAAGGGGTTTCTTTAAGAGATTTTGTGGATAAAATATTACCTGAAGATTGCTCTAAAGGTGATGCCGCAAAATATATTGACGCAATTATTGATTCAATTGATTTTGAGGTTGCAAATACTTCAGCAGAAAATGGCTTTCCTGATTATACTTTTAAATACTTAATGAATTCACATGTTACTTCTGAAGCAACACAAATAAAAATGGAAGATAAAATTGTTAAATATTTACTTACAGGAAAACCAAGAACTGAATTATATAATGATTTGGCAATGTATGCTTTAGAAAATAGATTAATGGGTAACGAACATATGGCATTAGTTTATGATAAGTCATCGCCTACTATGAAAAAGAATTTAATAGAAAACGGATATACAAGAAATGGTTCTTTAGTTGTTGTTAATTCAGGTGATAGTATAGATAAAATTGTAAAAAAATACCTAGCTAGTAATTTAGATAAATTCCCTCAATTAAAAAAGTCTGTTGAGTCAGATAAAGAGAAATGGACACCAGAGCGAATAGAAGAAGCTCTTAATGACTATATGCAAGATTTTAGAAATGATATAATGAAAGATTTAGGTATAAGTGACCCTAAAAAATTAAAAGCGAGTGATATCATAGATTTGGGTAAAGTTAACTGGACTGAACATCAGCCAAATTGGCTTAATTATACAATTTATTACTAAAATTATATCAAGGGAAGCTTTTAAAGCTTCCCTGTATTTTTATTTATCTCTCCTATTGGTATTTTATTTTGTTTATTATAAAATACCATTTGGGAGATTTAGTGTTATGTTAGATAAGGCTTGTGAGTATATTAAAAATGTTATAGAGGATTTTAAACCTGAAATCGGGATTATTCTAGGTTCAGGTCTTGGAGATTTAGCTGATGAGTATTGCGAAAAAGCGATTTCTTATTCAGAAATTCCAGGATTTGAAGCATCAACTGTTTCAGGACACAAAGGAAGGTTAGTTTTTGCAAAAATAAACGATAAAAAAGTTGTTATGATGCAAGGAAGATTCCATTTTTATGAAGGACATTCTATTCAAAAAGTTGTTTTCCCTATAAAAGTTATGAAAAAATTAGGAGTAGAAACTCTTATTGTAACTAACGCTGCTGGTGGAGTAAACGCTAAATTCAAACCTTCTGATTTAATGATAATAACAGACCACATTAACCATATGGGAGTAAATCCTTTAATTGGTCCAAATGATGATTCAATGGGAGAAAGATTCCCTGATATGAGTAATATCTATACAGTAGAATATGTAGAACTTGCAAGAAAGATTTCTAAAAAGCTTGGAATAGATCTTCAAGAAGGTGTTTATATGGCTTTCACAGGTCCGTCTTATGAAACTCCTGCAGAAGTTAAAATGGCTCGAGTTATCGGTGCAGATGCTGTTGGTATGTCAACTGTGCCGGAAGCTGTTGTTGCTTCTTGGGCAAAGATGAAAGTAATCGGATTAAGTTGTATTTGTAATTCTGCAGCTGGAGTAAGTACTGTTGGACTTTCTCATGAGGATGTTATTCAAGCTGCAAATGTGGCTAAAGAAAAGTTTAAAAGTTTAGTTAAAGAAATTATAAAAGAATTATGAGATTAGATAAGTTTTTAAAAGTATCAAGACTTATAAAAAGAAGAACTGTTGCTAATACTGTTTCAGAAATGGGAAGAGTATTAGTTAACGGTAATCCTGCAAAACCGGCAAAGCAATTAAAAGTTGGTGATGTTATTGAAATTGAGTACTCTAATAGAGTAGAAAAAGTAGAAGTGCTCGTTATTCCTACAGGCAATGTGAGTATACAAGAGGCTTCAAGTTTATATAAGGAAATTGAATAAACTATGCACGAAATATTTGTAACGATGAATAATTGGTTTCAGGCTATGGGAGTACAAGGACTTGCTATAAATTCTTGTGTAGAAAGTTTCTTTTTAGTGCCTCCACCTGATATTTTGCTTATTGCTATGGATTTAGCTAAACCTGAAAAAGCATTATATTACGCAACTGTATGTACAATAGCTTCCGCAGTAGGAGGTGCTATTGGATATTTGATAGGAAAATTCGGAGGACGTCCGGTTTTTAATTTTCTATTCAGAAAAAATCACGATAAATTCGATGCCGTAGAGAAAATGTATAAAGAATATGGTTCTTTTGCTGTATTTTTCTCAGCGTTTACTCCTATTCCTTATAAAATTTTTACTATCGCAAGTGGAATTTTAGATATGAATTTTATAAAATTCTTTCTAGCAAGTTTTGTAGGACGTGGTGCTAGGTTTTTTCTTGTTAGTATTGTTTTAATGTTCTTTGGTGAAACTGTAAAAAAATACTTAGAACTTGTAATTTTAGCTGTTACTGTTCTTATAGTTTTGTTTTGCGTCGTTATATATAAAAAACGACATTCTTTAATAAGAGTAAAGGAAGAGGTTGATAATGCCGATAATTAATGATCAATTTACAATTAATACACAAGGAAACAATGATATTATTGATATAACAAAACACGTACAAAACTGTGTTTATCAAAAAGAATTAAAAGATGCTCTTGTTTGTATATCTGTTCAAGGCAGTACCTCTGCAGTTACTACTATAGAATTTGAAAGAGGTTTGGTGCAGGATTTAAAAGAAGCCCTAGAGAGAATCGCACCTACTGGTATAGAATATCATCATGATGAAATCTGGCATGATGGAAACGGTTATGCCCATGTTAGAGCCGCTCTTGTTGGTAACTCTGTCAACATTGCGTTGAAAGATGGACTTCTTAATTTGGGTACTTGGCAACAGGTTGTATTACTCGACTTTGATAATAAACCTCGTTCAAGAAATATTACAGTACAAATAATTTATTAATAGAAGGATTCTATGTTAAATTTATACATAACATCAGCAAATAAAAAAGAAGGCAAAACATTCTTAACCGCAGGTATTGCAGGAACTATGCAATCTTTAGGATATTCTACTTGTGTTTATAAACCTATTCAAACTTCAGGTATTGAACACAATGGTTTTATGCAATCTCCCGACTTAACTTTTACAAAAACCATTGATCCTTACATTGATACACATTTTTCATATTTATATAAATCAAATTTAGAACCTTTAATCGCTTCAGAATTGGAAAATGAACCAATTGATATAGATTTAATCAATAGTGAATATTCAAGATTATTAACAATGTCTGATTGTACTCTTTTAGATGGAGATAGCGGTCTTTTAAGTCCTCTTGCTCCAAATATACAAACTGTTGATTTAATTAAAAAACTTCAAATACCTGTGTTATTTGTTTTAACTCCAAGAGAAGATTCTATAAACGATACTCTTTTGTCAATATATGCAGCTCAAGAAAAAGGAGTTGAAATTAGAGGAGTTATTATTAATAATATTTATGAAGATTGCTCTAAGTCTCTTTTGAACGCTATTCCGAGAGTTGTAGAAGAATATACCAATATTAAAATTTTAGGCCTGATTCCGCATTTAAAACAAAATTTTTCGCCAGAAGATTTGATTACAATAATATTAAACGGGATTGATATTGAAAGTGTCTTCAATGTTAAAATAGAAAAATTGGATCAGGGTTAAAATGATTATTACTGCAGGTATTTATAAAGGTAGAAAAATAATAGCTCCTGATGAAAAAATCACTCGTCCGACACTTTCTAAAGTTAGAATGGGAGTTTTTAATACTTTATTTTCTATAATGGGTGAATTTGAAAATAAAACCTTTCTTGATGTATTTGCAGGTTCAGGAATTATGGGGTTAGAAGCTCTTTCAAGAGGTTTTAAGCTCGTAAAAGGGTTTGAAAAAAATCCGAAAGTATTCGAAATATTAAAGAAAAATTACTCTAATCTCAATATAAAACCTAATATTATTTTAGGAGATAGCTTAAAATTATTAAAAAAAGAATCCGATTTCGATGTCATATACATAGATCCACCATACAAAAGCGGTATTTATCTTGATGTTATTAATTTAATCAATAATGGGTTAATTATTTTAGAACATGATGAAATTTTAAATTTATCTGATTTTAATTTAATAAAACAAAAAAATTATGGCGGAAAATTTGTATCTTTTCTCTATAAATAAATAAAATTATTATTGTAAATAATAGTGTATTTATACTATAATGTTCTAAAGTATTGGAGAGATTATGGGAAAATATCATTTTATTGCAATTGGTGGAATTGGGATGAGCGGACTTGCCAAATATTTACTGGAAGATGGGAATATTGTTTCCGGTTCTGATATTTCTGATTCAAAGTATGTTGAAAAATTAAGACATTTAGGAGCTGAAATTTCTATCGGTCACAATAAAGATAATGTACCTAACGATGCTATAGTTATTAAAAGCACAGCAATAAGAGATAACAATCCTGAAGTTATTAGAGCAAAAGAATTGGGTTTAGAAATTTATCATAGATCTGATTTATTAGCAGAAATTTCAACTAAAGCTCAACAAGAAGGCAAAATTTTTATTGGTTTTTCTGGAACTCATGGTAAAACAACAACAAGCGGCTTAGCTTCTTTTGTTCTTGAGAAAGCTGATTTAAATCCTTCTTTCGTAGATGGTGGCATTATTCCTGAAATCAGTACAAATGCTCAACATAAAAACGGCAAATACTTTATTGCAGAACTTGATGAAAGTGATGGAACAATTACAAAATATCATCCCGATATTTTAGTAATAAATAATCTGGAAGAAGATCATTTGGATTTTTATAAAAATGGTATTAGTGACATAGTTAAAACATTTAATCAAGCTATTTCTCAATCTAAAAAAGTTATTGTTAATAATGATAATACAGGGGTAAATCTATTATCAGGGGAATTTGTTACATATGGATTAAAAAATGCTGACTATATAGCAAAGAATATAACTTATGAAAAAAACAGTACAAAATTTGATATTTTATACAAGAATCAAATTTTAATTTCCCTAGAGATAATATTATCAGGAATGCATAATGTTTATAACACATTGGCAGTAATTGCAGCTTTAAATGAAGCAGGAGTAGATTTAAGAAAAATCAAAGATTATTTTAAAGAATTTACAGGAATGGGCAGAAGGTTTGAAAAAGTTTGTGAATTTTCCGGAATAGAAGTTTATGACGATTATGCACACCACCCTACAGAAATTAAAGCTACTCTTGATGCGGCAGCACAAAAATTTGGCAAAGAAAATGTCGTAGCAGTTTTTCAACCTCATAGATATACTCGTTTAAAAAGTCTATGGAATGAATTTAAAACATCTTTTAATCAAGCTGGCAGAGTTATTATAACTGACGTTTATGCAGCTTCTGAAGATGAAATAAAAGACATAACTGGCGAAAATTTTGCAAAAGAAATTTGTAATGGTGAATATATGGGTGGAAGTATTTCTGAAGTTGCAAAGAAATTACTACCAACACTACAATCTGAAAATGTTGTAGTTGGGCTAGGTGCAGGTACTATTACAAATTTAGGAAAAGAATTAGAAAAGGCGGTTTGCGTTGCTAATTAAAGAAAATTTTGAGATAAAAAATTTAACAACATATAAAATTGGCGGAATAGTAAAAAAAGTCTATTTCCCTGAAACTCTAGAAGAATTTACTGAGCTTTTAAGGAGTTTAGAAAATTATATAGTTTTGGGCAGTTGTTCTAATGTTTTAATTTCTTCTAACGGCTATGACGGAAATATTATAATTACATCAGAAATGAAAAATTATGAAATTAAAGGTACACGAGTTTATGCTGATTGTGGAGTAAAAGGACCGCTTTTAGCTCAAAAAACTAGCGAGGCTTCTTTAAGTGGTTTTGAATTTATGATAGGTTTTCCCGGAACTATCGGGGGAGATTTATATATGAATGCAGGAGCACACGGACAATGTATTTCTGATGTTTTAATCTCTTGTTGTTTATTTGATAGAGAAAATAAAGAAATAATTTTTATGCAAAAACAAGAAATGGATTTTTCTTATAGACATTCTATTTTACAGACAGGCAGGTATGTTTTACTTTCTGCAGAATTTGAATTAAAAAAACTTCCTAAAGAAGACATAAAATCTCTATTAGACAGAAATTTAAATTTTAGAAAATCAATACAACCTACTCTTGCGACTCCAAATGCCGGAAGCGTTTTTAAAAATCCTGAAAACGATTCTGCTGGTAGACTGTTGGACAAAGCAGGTGTTAAAAATTTTGAAACTGACAAAGTTAAAGTATGGGATAAACACGCAAATTTTTTAATAAATAAAGGAAATGCTACATCTTTAGATATATTAGAAATGATGGTTAAAATGCAAAAAGCTGTTAAAGATACATATACTATAGATTTAACTCCGGAAATTATTTTTATAGGAGATAAAACAGAAAAAGAGGAAGAATTATGCAATATACTATACAAGATAAAAATGCTAAAATAGCTGTTCTATGCGGTGGAATGTCATCTGAAAGAGAAATATCACTTAGATCAGGTAAAAATTGTTTAGAAGCATTAAAAAGATTAGGTTACAAAAATTCTCAAATCGTGGATGTTACTGAAAATGTAATGAATGATCTAAAAGGTTTTGATTATGCCTATAACACATTACACGGTAAATTTGGCGAAGATGGATGTATCCAAGGCGTTTTAGAAATTCTAAAAATACCTTACACAGGATGCGGAGTTATGTCCAGTGCAATTTGTATGAATAAAGAATATACAAAAAAAGTACTTAAAACAGAAAATTTACCTTTAATTAAATCTGTTTATTTGTTAAAAGGTGAAAATCCTGTAAAGAAAGTTTTAGAAGCAGACTTATCTTATCCATTAATGGTAAAACCTGTAAGTGAAGGTTCTAGCTTTGGAATGAGTAAAGTTAATTGTGACGGAGAATTATATGACGCTATCGCTGAAGCCAGAAAATACAATTCTGAAATACTAATTGAAGAGTATTTAGAAGGTATTTGTGCTACAGTAGGGGTTTTAGAAAAAGATGGTAAACCTTTCGCTACAGAAATACTAGAATTAAGACCCAAAAAAGAATGGTATGATTATGAAGCTAAATACACTAAGGGTATGACTGAATTTATATTACCTGCAGAAATTTCTGAAGAAATGACTAACAAGGTAAAAAAATATGCAATTGAAGCCTTCAAAGTCTGTAACTGTTCAGGAGTTTCAAGAGTTGACTTTTTAATAGTTAATAATATACCATACATCTTAGAAATCAATACTAATCCTGGAATGACTGATACAAGTGACTTACCGGCTCAAGCTAAAGTTTGTGGTATTGATTATGATAACTTAGTATTACTTATTTTAAATAGTGTAGGTTTGAATAAATAATGTCAAATGAAGATTCTCCAAGATATAATCAAAAACGACGTTTACAACAAGCCCAAATGCAAAGACGAATTCGTCAATCACAAAGAAGATTGACAAAATTAAGAGCTCTTTGCAAATTATTTATTACTGTTTTTATTATATTTTTGGCATTTTTTATACTAAAACTTCCACAATGGAGGTTACATAAAAATGCATTTGATAATATAGATAATTCTGCTTTAGAAATTGTTAATAATAGAATCGTACCGTCTCAAAAGATTTTATCAGCTCTAAGAAGAAATCAAGTATCTACAAAACCTATTTTCTTAGTCAAAACGGATAATCTTAAAAACAGTATAAAACAACTTGAGCCAATAAGAGATGTTTATATAAGAAGGTATTGGTTTCCGGCAAGATTACAAATTATTGTAATAGAAAGAACCCCTGCCATAACTATTTCCCCTGACATAGATGTCGCTCCTATTGCTTTTTTCTCTACAGATGGAAAGTTAATTGGACGAGATTATATGCCGTTAAGTGAGGATTATTCCGTTGTAAAAGTTATTACATATGGAAGAGGTGATGATTACAGAAATTGGGATAAATCTAAAGTTTTAAGTTTTAAAAAATTAGCAGCAGTTGTAGAAGCTGACACTGGAGAAACTGTTGAATATATCGATTACAGAAACCCGCAAGATGTTTATGTTAAAATTCCGACTGTTAATATCAGATTAGGCAGTTTTAATGCCGGAACATATGAAAAAATACACAGAATTCCATCTCTTTTACCTCAAGTACAAATGCTTAACAAAAAAGTTAAATATATTGATTTAAGATGGGATACAAATTATATTAAATTGGATGAGTGATGCCTAAAAGTGTTTATATTCATATCCCTTTTTGTAAATCTAAATGCAAATATTGTTCATTCATTTCATTTGCTACTTTAGATTTAATACCTGCTTATATTAATAGCTTAATTCAAGAAATAAATACTCTTTATAAAGGCGAAAAAATTAAAACTTTATATTTAGGCGGAGGAACTCCTTCTTTATTAGATTTAAACTACATAGAGAATATTATAAAAATTTTTAATTTTGATTCTGAATACGAATTAACCTTGGAATTAAATCCGGATGATGTAAATTATAATTATCTATATGGCCTGAAAAATTTAGGAGTAAATCGATTAAGTATTGGATCTCAAACTTTTAACAATAAAATTTTAAAATTTATAGGAAGAAGGCACGATTCTAAAAGTATTATAAAATCTGTGGAATTTGCAAAAAAATGCGATTTCAATAATCTAAGTTTAGATTTAATATATGGATTACCTTATCAAAATATAAAAACATTAAAATTTGATTTAAAGGAATTTTTAAAATTAGATATCCAACATATTTCGACGTACGGTCTTAAAGTTGAAAATAATTCTTACTGGGGTAATTTTTTTGATTATGAAAATTATCAATTAAAATTTAAAGACTCAACAGTTAAGATTCCTGATAATGACATACAAGCAGAAATGTATGAATTTATTAACGAAATTTTATCAGAAAATAAATTTTATAGATATGAAATAAGTAATTTTTCTAAAAAAGGTTTTGAATCAAAACATAATTTAAATTATTGGAATAACTCTGAATATTATGGTTTTGGAATTGCTGCACACGGCTATATTAATGGAATTCGCTATTCTAATTTTGAAAATTTCACGGATTATATCCAAAATATAGATAAAAAAAACTTTAGCCACAAGGTCACAAAAAACGAAAAACTTGAAGAAGAAATATTTTTGGGATTTAGAAAAACAGAAGGTATTAATATTTTAAACTTTAATAAAAAATTCGGACTTGATTTTCTCAATAAATATAGAAACACTTTAGACAAATATTCAGATTACATAAACCAAACCCCTACCAATGTTAGTTTAAATCTAAAAGGAGTTTTATTGAGTAACATAATTCTTTCAGAATTTTTATAATTTATTAATATTAAAAGTATTTTTTAATATTTCAAGTTTCTCATTATTATCAGTTTCAAAATATATTCTCAACAAAGGTTCAGTACCACTTGGACGAATTAATATCTTCGTTCTATCACCAAGCATAAGTTTTACCCCATCTTTTGTATCAATTGATGTTACTTGATACTCTCCAATTGCTTTTATATTTCTAACCTTTTCTAATATAGATTGAATTTCATCTTGACTATGAAGTTCTATATCTATTCTATTTGTATAAAATTTAGTACCTGCAATATCATATAACTGTTGTTGTAACTCTACTAAAGTTTTATTAGACATTGCCATTGCTTCTAATATAAGTAAATTAGCTAAAATACCGTCCTTTTCAGGGATATGACCTTTTATACTTAACCCTCCGGATTCTTCCCCACCTATTATTACGTCATATTTACGCATTGCTTCTCCAACGTGTTTAAACCCAACAGGAGTTTCTATAACATCAATACCAAGCTTTTTAGCAACAATGTCGATTAGAATACTTGAACCAACAGTTTTTACAACAGAACCCATATAGCCCTTCTGAATTAAATGCTCTAATAAAATTAATATGACTTCATTTGGTGAAACATATTCTCCTTTTTCACTAATCACTCCAAATCTGTCAGCATCCCCATCATTTGCAAGTCCTATTGCATCGGGAGTAGATTTAACTTTTTCAATTAACTCTTTTAAATATTTAGGTTTTGGATCCGGCATGCCACCACCGAAATTGATATCATATACCATATGTAATGACTCAAACTTAATATTTTTAGATTTTAAAATTTTATCAAAATATCCAATTGATGCAGAATATAGACCATCAAATACAATATTTGTTTTTAACCTTTTTATACTATCAAAATCAATTATTGAATCAAGATGCTTAAAATATTCTACTGAAAAATCAACTATTTTTATTTGCCCCTCATTATCAGCATCATCAAAAGGTAAATCAATATTTTTAACTATTTCATTCGTAATTTCACTTGTTGCCGGACCTGCATAATCAGGAATAAATTTCATTCCTAAATATTCAGGAGGGTTATGCGAAGCCGTAAACATAATAGCAACAGCATTTTTTATTTTCGCATTATAAGCTAAAATTGGAGTAGGAACAATTTTTTCGGAATACTCGACTGAAAAACCAATACTCTTAAGAACTTCAGCACAATAAAAAGAATATTCATCCGCACTATTTCTTGGATCATAACCTATTAAAAATTTTTTCCCAAAACCAAAATTATCCTTAACATACTTTCCAATAGCAAGCGTTGTTCTTCTAACATTATCTTTAGTAAAATCTTTGTCTAAAATAGCTCTCCAGCCGTCAGTTCCGAATTTTATAACCATTACTTAGATTCCTTTTTAACCCTCATTGGATCTATATCATAGCTAGTAACCCCATCTTTATCTGTAAAAATAATTGGAATGGTTATATTATTTGTACAAGCTTTAACTGTCCAATTTTCTTCCCAGATACCGTCTTTTTTAGGTTTTGTAACAGATGTATTAATAATTGAAAAATCTTTACAGTCAGGAGATGCTGCTCTAAGAGCAAAAGAATATACTGAAAACAATGAATCTGATTGTAAATCTTGACTTGCTATTGTTTTACCAGGCACTGGAAGATTTGCATTATAACTATATGCAAATGCAACCGAAGAAATTGATAAAATTGAAAATATTGCAAATAATTTTTTCATAAATAATCCTTTCTTACTTCTCTTATTAACCTTTATCAAACATTTGTTTAATACCATCTACAGAACTTAAAATACCTGTTGCCTCATATGGCATATAAACAATTTTATTATCCTTGCCACTTGTAATGGTTTTCATTGTTTCTAAATATTTCATCGCAATAAGATATTTATCAGGTTGCCCCTTATCAGCTAAAGCATTTATTATTCTTTGAATAGCTTCCTTTTCACCATCAGCTTCAAGAATTCTTGCTTGAGCAATCCCTTCTGCTCTCAATATATTAGCTTGTTTTTCACCTTCCGCACGATTGATTGCGGCTTCTTTTTCTCCTTCTGCTTTTAACACTGCTGATTTTTTCAAACCTTCTGCTTCCAAAATTGCAGCACGTCTGTCACGTTCAGCTTTCATTTGTTTTTCCATAGCAGATTGGATGTCAGCAGGAGGAATAATATCTTGAAGTTCTACTCTATTAACTTTTACACCCCATTTATTTGTTGCATCATCTAATATAGCTCTTAGTTCATGATTAATTTTATCTCTTGAAACTAAACTCTCATCTAAATCAAGTTGACCAACTAAATTTCTTAAATTTGTTTGAGTCAATTTTTCAATCGCATCAGGCAAGTTTTGAATTTCATATACTGCAGATTTTGGATCAATTATTTGAAAATATAAAAGTGCATTAATACTAATTGATACATTATCTTTTGTAATAACATTTTGTCTTGGGAAATCATAAACGGCTTCTCTTAAATCAATTTTTGTTCTTTTTTGTATTATAGAATACGCAGAGCCATCAAAACCTTTTTGCGTAACTTTCCAATCAATAGCACGAGGAGCCTCAATTATAGGTATTATAAAATTAAAACCAGATTGTAAAACTCTGTCAAATTTACCTAGACGTTCTACAATAACAACCTCTGCTTGTTGAACAATTATTACACCTTTTGCTACAACAATTAAAGCTAATGCTATTAAAAAAATTGATAAAGAAATCATAAAACTCTCCTAATTATTTAATTTTTCTACAAACATAATTATACTTTCATTTTTTATAATTTTCACTTCTTCGTCTTTAGGAATGATTGTCTTATCAGAACTTCTAGCTTCCCAACGTTCTCCATAAATAGCTATTACACCCCTAAATTCAGAAACTTCTTCTATAACTTTCGCAACTTTTCCTATATATTTATCATTTATACCTGTTTCAGTTTCTTTTTTTGAACGACCAAAAATCATTGGTCTCAAAAAAGCAAAAGACAAAAATGATAGTATAAAAAATATAGTTGCTAAAAAAATAATTTTACTAATAAATAAAGACACTATTGCTGTCAAAAAAGATGCTAATGCAAAATTAAGAAAAAACATGCTAGGAGTAAATATTTCCAATATTATGAAAATAATTCCTACAACACATAATAATTGCCAGATTAACATACTTTATTAACCTTCAATAATTGAATTTATTTCATCAACCATATCATCAGGGTTAAAACCATGAACTTTAGCCCCTGCTTCTAAGTTTTCAAATCTAGCAGCTGCACAACCTATACATCCCATTCCATATTTTTGAAAAACAGCGATTGCTTCAGGATGATTTTGTACAATATCTAAAATTCCCATTTCTTTTGTTACTTTTGCCATAATTAATACTCCTATCTTTGACTTTTAGTAATTCCTCATTAAACCAATAAAAGAATTATAACACATATATGAAAGGATTAAAATATGCAATTTTTAAAAAAATTTTTTAAGCATGATTCTGTAATTGGTTTGTGTGGTCTAAAAAAACAAACTCAATATATTCAAATAAACATACCTCAATCTTATAAGATGGGGACTATTCAAAATACAAAAAATAATTATTTGCTTATTTAACATTCATGCAGTAATTTCTTTCTTAATTAATATCTTTACATTTTGTTTTAATAATTGTATTATTAAAATAGAATGGAGGAATTTTGGTAGAGAAATTCAAGATACAAGGTGGTGAAGCCCTAAAAGGTGAAGTTTCTATAGGTGGTGCTAAAAATTCTGTATTAAAGCTTTTAGCGGCTGCTATATTAGTTAAAGGCTCTACCAAAATATATAATGTACCCAATCTAACTGATGTTGAAATAATGCTTAATGTTATTTCAGAATTGGGAGCAAAGTGTTTTTATAACAAAAAAGAAAAATCTGTTGAAATTGATTCAACTAATCTTTCATCGATGACAGCAAGATATGAACTCGTAAGTAAAATGAGAGCTTCATTTATAATTTTGGGAGCTTTAATGTCGCGCTGCAGAGAAGCTATAGTTGCTTTACCGGGCGGATGTGCGATTGGAGAAAGAAGAGTTGATTTCCATATAAAAGGTTTGGAAGCCTTAGGTGCAAAAATAAAGATAGAAAATGGATATGTTCATGCTAAAGCATCTAAATTAACAGGAACCGATATTTATCTAGATATACCATCTGTTGGGGCTACTGAGAATTTAATGTTAGCGGCAATTTTAGCTGAAGGTTCTACCAGAATTCAAAATGCAGCCCAAGAACCTGAAATTGTAGATTTAGCTAATTTTTTAAATACAATTGGTGCCGACGTAGTTGGGGCTGGAACTTCTGAAATTATTATTAATGGTGTAACTCAAGATAAGCTACATTCAGCAGAATATACTACCATCCCCGACAGAATTGAAGCCGGAACATTCATGGCTGCGGTTGTTGCAACTAAAGGTAAAGCTATTATAAAAAATGTTTATCCGGCTCATTTAACTTTTTTTAATGATAAATTAATTAAAATGGGTGCAAGCATAAAGTTAGTCGAACCTACAACCATAGAAGTAAGCTGCAAAAACAGATTATCATCTATTAACTTTGTAACTCAACCCTATCCGGGATTTCCAACAGATCTGCAAGCTATAGCTATGACATTGTTAACAACTGCTAACGGAGTTGGTATTATTACTGAAAGTCTATATGAAAACAGATTTATGCAAGTTCCGGATTTAAGAAGAATGGGGGCTGATATTCATCAAGATAGAAATCATGCTATTGTAAAAGGGGTTAAAAATTTAACAGGAGCTATTGTAGCCGCTAGCGATTTAAGAGCAGGTGCTGCCCTTGTTATTGCAGGATTAATGGCTAATGGTGAAACTATTGTTGAAAAATTACATCATATTGATAGAGGCTATGAAGATTTTGAAACTAAATTGAGAAGTTTAGGTGGAAAAATTTATCGTTACGATGACGACAAATCTAATGAAAGAAAAGTTGGCGATAATTTTAATTCAATAGAATCTTCTCAAATAATTAAAGGAGGATTTTAATGAGTCCGGCATATAAGAGATGGTATGACCACGATCCTAAACTTTTAGAAGTTATCGAACTATTAAAAAATTATCAAGAAGAATTAAAGGCGCATGCAGTTGTTTTTCTTGATAAATTAGAAGAAAAAGTTTCAAAAGAAGCTCTTGATCGATTTTATGATTTAGTAAAACCTGTCAATGGTTGCCGTTGGTATGATAAAGATCCTATCATTTCTAAAACTGTTGAAATTTTACGTGTAGTACCTCCTGAAGTTCAACATTCTTGTGCTGAAAGATTTATTGCAGCTTTAAAAGAAATGGGAATAGAATACGAAAGTCCTAATCATAATTAATGAATATTTTAAAAGCTTCGTTTTACGACAAATTAAGATTTAATATCACTAAATTCAAAAGTTTCACTTTAACAGGGCTAACAACCTTTAGCAAGCTTTTGTTATTATATAATATTTATGAAATCTCTAACAGAAAAGTATTATTCATAACATCAACCGAACAGTCAGCTTTAAAATATGCTTCAGATATTAAAACTCTTTTTGATAAAGATGCTGAAACGATTCCTTATCAAAATGTTTCTTTATATGAAACAATTAATCCTAATTTTTATGATTATCAAAAACAATTAAATGTATTATTTTCAAAACCGGATATTGTTATCTCTCCTGTAAAAGTGCTTTTAGAAAAATTTCCTACAGAAGATTTTTTCATAAAACAAAGCCTAAATTTAAAAATAGGCGATTCAATTTCACAAAAAGAGCTTTTGAATAACCTTTCAAAATTAGGTTATAAACGTTCTACAATGGTTTCCGATATTGGAGAATTTAGTATAAGAGGGGATATTACTGATATTTTTTCGCTTAACGAAATGCCTGTAAGAATTGAATTTTGGGGAGATGAAATCGTTGATATTAGATTTTTTGATAATGAAACTCAAAAATCTGTAGAAAAAATTAAACATATTGAAATATTACCAATTTATAAATTTATTCTTCCAGATAAAACTATTTCAGATCTTTCAAAAGAACTTAATGAACAAATAGAAAATGAAGGATATTTTGAAGGAATAAACGTTTACCAAGCATTTTTTAATTCGAATTTCGTAAGTATTCTAGATTATTTGAAAGATTACATTGTTATTTTTGATGAATATGAAGAAGTTACTGCAAAATATCAACAAATTGATGACAACTATATTAACTTATATAATGAAGCATTAAAAATAAACATGATTTATCCTTTAAAAGAAATAAATCATTTTACATTTAAAGAAATCATACAAAGAATAGCCTCTATGCAAAAAATTTGTATGAATAATTTTATTTCAGATGAAACAAATGAAATTATAGATATAGACTCAAGAAATATCCAGATTTTTGATGCAGATATGCAAAGTGTTGCAAATTATATAAAAAATCATAATAATTATCAAATTACCATTGCAACAGATTATCAAGAACGTGTAAAAAATGTTTTACAAGAATTTGAAGTTTTTTCAAATATCAATTTTATAAAAAGTATTACATCCCAAGGAACAGAAATCCCTGATGGAAAAATTATTTTATTAACAGACAGAGAACTTTTTAATAAAAGACAGAAAGATATTTCAACAAATAGAAGAAGACATTACAAAGAAAAAGCAGAATATATTGAAAATATTAATGATATAAAAGAAGGAGAATATGTTGTTCATAATATTCATGGGGTAGGGATTTACATTGGATTAACAAAACAAGAATTTGACGGACAACTTAAAG
Organism: Candidatus Gastranaerophilales bacterium; assembly: GCA_944325545.1. Taxonomy (GTDB): domain Bacteria; phylum Cyanobacteriota; class Vampirovibrionia; order Gastranaerophilales; family Gastranaerophilaceae; genus CAG-196. The sequence continues at coordinate 40,796 of CALVAM010000013.1, forward strand.
ATTATTTAACAATAGAATATGCGAACAAAGATAGATTACATATTCCGGCTGAACAAATAAATATGCTCTGTCGTTATCGAGGTTCCGGCCAAATTAAACCTAAACTTTCCAGAATGGGCGGAAGTGATTGGGAAAATACCAAAACAAAAGTAAAAAAAGAAGTTGAAACAATTGCTTACGATTTATTAAGATTATATGCAAGAAGAAAGATGAAAACAGGAATTGAGTTCGCACCGGATTCCCCATTACAATTAGAGATGGAAGATGCTTTTGAATATATAGAAACTCCTGATCAATTAAAATCTATCGAGCAAATAAAATCAGATATGGAAAGTCCTAACCCAATGGACCGGCTTGTGTGTGGAGATGTAGGGTTTGGAAAAACTGAAGTTGCAATGAGAGCAATGTTTAAGGCTGTTACATCATTAAAACAAGTTGCAGTAATTGTTCCAACCACAGTTTTAGCTTTACAACATTACCAAACAGTTTTAGAACGCTTTAAACCTTTTGGCATTGATGTTGAATTATTATGTAGGTTCAGAAGTGCAAAAGAAAAAAAAGAAACTTTAAAAAATTTAGCAACAGGTAAGTGTGATGTTGTTATTGCCACTCATAGCCTTTTACAAGATAATGTTCAGTTTAAAGACTTAGGTTTGTTGGTAATAGATGAAGAACACAGATTTGGAGTTAGACATAAAGAAAAATTAAAAGAATTTAGGGAAAATATTGATATTATTTCTATGTCAGCGACGCCAATACCAAGAACTTTATACATGTCACTTTCCGGCATCAAAGATATTTCTGTAATAAATACTCCTCCTCAAAATAGACTACCTATTAAAACATTCGTAGGAGAATATAATGAACAATTAGTTAAGAATGCCATAACAAATGAATTAGACAGAGATGGTCAAGTTTTTTATCTGTATAATAGAGTTGAAACAATTGAAGAATTTAAATTAGAGCTTCAAAAACTTGTTCCAAATGCGAGGATTGCGATTGGTCATGGGCAATTAAGTGAAAAACAATTAGAAGATGTTATTATAGGTTTTGATAACCATGATTATGATATTTTACTCTGTACTACCATTATAGAAAATGGTATTGATATTCCAAATGCTAATACAATAATTATCCAGGAAGCAGATAAATTAGGATTAGCTCAACTATATCAACTAAGAGGACGTGTCGGTAGAAGCGAAAAACAAGCTTATTGCTATTGCTTATATAAAAAATCAAAAGAACTTTCAAAAGAAGCTTCTGAAAGATTAAAAGCAATAAAAGAATTTACAACACTCGGAAGTGGCTATAGAATTGCAATGCGAGATGTTGAAATTAGAGGCGTCGGTAATATTCTTGGAACAAAACAACATGGACACATGGTTAATGTTGGATTTGATACTTATTGTCAATTATTAGAAGAAACTGTAAATGAATTAAAAGGTGAAGCTGTTATAGAAAACAAACCCGCTATTATTGATATTAATATTACTGCATATATTCCTGATGAATGGGTTGGCTCAAGTGAACAAAAAATGATTGAATATAAACGACTTTCAGATGTTAAAAATGAAATTGAACTGAATTACATCGTTTCTGAATGGAAAGATAGATTTTCTCGAATACCGGAGGAGGTAGAAAATCTTATAAAACTTATTAAAATAAGATTATTAGCTACAGATTGTAATATATCAATGGTTAGAGAAGCAGGAAATGAAATCAGAATCTATACTCAATTTACCCCATATGAATGGAACATTTTAAAACAAAATTTAGATAAAAATATTTTAAGAAAAATGAAATTTACGATTGCTCCAAAATCTTGTAATGATGCAAAATCAATTATTCTTCTAAATATAAATAACTTAAATTTTGACGAAATATATAATATATTATCAGATTTTTGTTATTACATAAAAGATACAGTGAGTAATTTTAATAATAAATAACTTGTAAATATTTGTAAAAAAATAAAAAATAATACTGTAAAAATTATTCTGATGTTCTATAATGGTTGTATACAAGGGTATGTGTTAATATATAATTAGTTTATAAATTAAACAAACTATTGTTTGATTAGGGCTTTATAATTTAATATAAGAAATTTGTACGGAAATATTTTTATTAAAAGTAAATATATTTCGATAGAAGTTATAGATAAATAAAAATTGTTGATTGGGATATGTACTTATATCTGAGCTTGATTATTCAAGCTCTTTTTATTATCTTTAATGTTTATTGATTTCGGATCATTTTTTTGATACTGTTATATAGTATTTAAAATAAAGAGGAGTTTAAATTATGGATTTAATGAAAGGGAAGAAAGGGATAATATTTGGAGTTTCCAATACCCACGGCATAGCTTATGGAATTGCAAAACAATTATACGATGCTGGAGCAGATATAGCATTTACATATGCTGGTGAAGCTATGGAAAAAAGAGTTCGTCCTATTGCTGAAGATATGAATTCTAAATTAATTATGTCTTGTGATGTAACAAAGGAAGATGAAGTCGAAGCAGTTTTTAAAGAATGTGAAAAAATCTACGGTAAATTAGATTTTGTTGTTCACGCCGTAGCATTTGCTCCAAAAGAAGATTTAATGGGCAGATTTGTTGACACTTCTAAAGAAGGTTGGGACATTGCATTAGGTGTTAGTGCTTATTCTTTAGTTTCTGTATGTCGTCATGCTGAACCTATTATGAATGAAGGGAGTTCAATATTTGCATTAACATACTTAGGTTCTGTGCTTTCAGTACCTAGCTATAATGTAATGGGAGTTGCAAAAGCAGCTTTAGAATCAGCCATGAGATTTTTAGCAGTTGACCTAGGTCCTAAAGGTATAAGAGTTAATTGTTTATCTTCAGGTCCTGTAAAAACATTAGCTTCTATGGGTATTAGTGGTTTTTCTAAAATGTTAAAAGCTGCTGTTATGAGAGCTCCAATGAAAAAGAATGTTTCTTTAGAAGATGTTGGAAGAGCAGGACTTTATTTAGCTTCTGATTTATCAAGCGGAACTACAGGGGAAGTCATCTATTGTGACTGTGGTTGTCATTCAGCATATGCTTCTGCAGAAGAAATGGATATTTTATCAAAAGCTGAGTAAATTTGATTTTATTGCCGGATTTATAAATTTAAATCCGGCACTTTTGTGTGATTCAAATAAGGATTTTAATTTATGAAAAAAATATTTATATCATTATTGTTATTGTTAACTGTATCAACTGGGATTGTAAAAGCTTTGACCTATGAACAGGCTCTTTCAGATTCAAAACCGATGGCACTTTTAATTTATGCCACTTGGGCAGATAATTTAGCCAACGTAAATTCTGTCTTTAATAGCATGGAGCAAAATTATTCTGATAAATATAATTTTGTAAAGTTAGATATAGCTTCAAATGATGCAAAAGCTTTTAATAAACGTTATCATATATATCCTAATTTACCATATGTTTTATTATTCAGAGACGGAGGAAAAGTTTCCAGATATCTTCAAAACAATTGCATAACAGATTCTGCTTGTTTTTCCGAAAAACTAAACATGTTCACAAACTAAAGATTTTCTTCTTTAGTATAATCAATTCCACCAACAGCGTTGTAAAGAGAAATTGTTGATATAACGCTGTTGATTTTATATATAACATTTTTTTGTTCAACTAATAATAAAGCAAGCTGTGATTTTAATTCTTCAAGCTTAGAAATATCTCCAACATTAAACTGTTTTTCAGTATTCATATGTTTATCTTTTTCTAAATCAAGTTCTTCATTTGATTTAATAAGATTTGCTTTGGCAGTTTTAGTCTCAACAAGAGCATCGTTAACTTCCTGTATTGATGTTAAAACAGTTTTTTCGTATTTTTCAGCAGCTTTCTTATATTCATACTTATTAATTCTATACCTAGCAAGCTTTGCACCACCAGTAAAAATATCCCAGCTAGGAGCAATACCAATATTTGATAAAAATGTTTCATTTGCAAACATTCTATTCCACCTATAAGCGTTAAACCCTAAATTCCCATATAATATAAACTTTGGCAGAAAATCACGTTTTGCAACTCTAACATCTAGCCCTGCTTTTTGGGCGTACTTTTCAGAACTTACTAAATCAGGACGATTCTTAATTACTGTCATAGATAAGCTATCTGGAGTATTCGGATACGAAATATTATTATAATCAGAATGTTCTATTTCTTTATCTGTTTTTAACGCTAATAATGTTACAAGTTCATTATTAATTACTTTTCTGCTTTCTATAAGTTTATTCAAATCTTGTTCAAACTTTACTAAAATTTGTTTTTCACTTAATAATTCATTTATTGAAGCCAAACCTGCATTATATTTTTTTTCTGTCATTTTTACGATTTCTGACTGTACAGAAATCATATTTTTCAAGATCTCTTCAGTTTTATCTGCTTTGATCAAATTATAATAATTTGCACAAAAACTTGATGTCAAATATATGTATGTAGATCTTTCTTGTTCTGCCACCATTTCTTTTTGTTTTTTTGCACTTTTTCTATTTAAATAATTTTGCCCCCATATATCAATTTCATATGAAGCTCTAAGCGGCATAAAGAGTTCATTTTGTGAGTATTCGGGAATTATTACAGATCCAAATTCTGTTTGAGGACCACTCATCACTCTAGATAAACGCCCATCAAATCCTATTTGGGGAAGTTGATTAGATCCAATTAACCTTATATTTTCCTCTGCTTGCTTTGTATTATAAGCTGCTATTTTTAAATCATGATTGTTATTATACAGAGTCTGTAAATGATTTACTAAAATTTCATCATTATAACTCTTCCACCAATTCAAATTAATATAATCAAGTTTATTGATTTGAGGTTCTTTTGCTATTACTGAATTCATACCTGCTAGTATAATAACTATTGTCAAAAATTTTTTAAATGTCATCTTTACACTTTTCCTTCTTGTGTTATTATAATAACACAAGAAAAATTATGAAACAAGAAATTTTATTAAAACAGAAAATTGGAATGCGAATATCAAGAGCTGGACTTTTATCCAAAGTCTTTGCGATACAAAGTTTTGCAAAAGACGGTTGTGAACTTCGACCGGAACAGTTTACTGTTTTAAATGCACTAAAAGAAAATGATGGAATGTATTTAAGACAATTAGCGAATATTACATATAAAGACAGACCTAATATAACAAGAATTGTTTCAATATTAGAAGAAAAAGGTTATTTAAAATCCTCAATAGAAGCAGAAGGCAGGCAAGTAAAAAAATTATATATTACACAGGAAGGCAAAGATGTTTGTGATAAATTATTGCCAACAATATTAAAAATATGGGGTACTTCTGTAGAGGGTTTAAAAGAAGAAGAAGTTGATACTTTTTTAAGAGTACTGGATAGAATAGAAATTAATTTAAAAGATAAAACGATACTACAAATATAGGTGAAATTATGGCGAAAAGACATGAAGATAAGCATGATAAAGAATTTATTAAAGAAGCAAAAAAAAGGTTAAAAAAAAGACGTCCGGAATATAAAAAGAAACGAGTAATTGTGCCGACAATAACAGCAATAATTTTAGTATTAATGGGTATATATGCTGCAATTCATTCTACCTATTTTCAGTCAACGGATGATGCTTTTGTAGAAGGAAGACTTGTATCGGTAGCACCAAGAGTTTCCGCTCCGGTTATAAATTTATTAGTAGATGATAACCAAGAAGTTAAGGCTGGAGAACTATTATTAGAATTAGATCCAAAAGATTTTGAAGTTGCATTAGCACAAGCTGAAGCAAAATTGGCGGAGGCAAAAGCCGGCTTAAACATTTCTGAAAAACAAGTTGATGAAAGTGCCTCAAAGGTCAATAAATCATTTGAAGACATTTCCTCCGCATCATCATCTTTAGATTTTGCTGAAAAAGACTTTGCAAGATATAACGAATTATACAAAGATGGAATTGTTTCAAAACAGGATTTTGAAAAAAGTAAAACAGCTTTAGATGTTGCAAAAGCAAATTATAATGCAGCACAAGAAAGTTCAAAAGCATATATGCATGCTCTTGATTCGGGGAAAGCTAAAACTCAAGCAGATGAAGCTTTAATAGAAAGATTAGAAGCTGAAGTAGACAGAGCAAAATTAGACTTAGAGTATACAAAAATTTATGCTCCGCAATCCGGAAAAATTTCAGCAAGAAGTGTAGAAAAAGGAAATTATGTAAAAGTTGGTCAACCGTTGATGAGTATTGTACCAAATCAAGTTTGGGTTGTTGCAAATTTTAAGGAAATACAAATAACCAATATGAAAGAAGGGCAACCTGTAAGGATTAAAATTGATACTTATCCAGGGAAACGTTTTAAAGGTCATGTTGAAAGTATCCAAAGAGCTACTGGTGCAAAATCAAGTTTATTCCCTCCGGAAAATGCTGTTGGAAGTTATGTAAAGATTGTTCAAAGAGTCCCTGTAAAAATTGTATTTGATGAAGATATATCAAATTACAATATAGTACCGGGCATGTCAGTTGTTCCAAAGGTTAAAATAAAATAATGTTAAGATTTACACTAGTCTAAAATATGGTTGGAGATATGTAAATGTCTGATGAAGTTGCTTTGTTAGAAGATAAAGTTGAAAATGTGAAAAAAATAAATCCTTATATAATAGCAATAGCGGTTTTATTGCCTTCTTTTCTAGCATTGGCAGCTTCTTCAGGAACAAATGTAAGTCAGCCTCATATTGCAGGGTTTTATGGTGCTACTCAGTATGAATCAAATACTGTTATTACTTGTTATATTATATCAGGTGGATTAATGCTACCTGTTACAGGTTATTTAGTTAAACTTATTGGGAAAAAACTTTTATTTTTATATAGTATTGCGGTTTTTGCACTTGGTTGTTTGATGTGTGTTTTAGCTCCGAACTTACAGGCTCTTATTTTAGCAAGACTAGTCCAAGGGATTGGTAGTGGTTGTATCTTACCATTGTGTCAGGCCGTATTATTGGAAGTCTTCCCTGAAGAACAAAGAGGTGTTGCAATGGGCTTATTTGGGGTAGCTGCAATGTTTTCTCCCCTTGCGGGGCCATTCATTGGAGGATATTTAACAGACAACTATTCTTGGCAATGGATTTTTATTGTAAATATACCACTCTCAATAATATCAATGATTATGGTAAAATTTTTGGTTCCTGACGATAAACCCGTAAAATTGAAGTACAATAAAAAATTTGACATTGTTGGGTATATTTCTATAGTTATCGCAATGGCTTGTATGCAAATAGTTTTAGATAAAGGACAACAGCACAATTGGTTTGATGAGACTTGGATTTGTTGGCTTACAGGTATTTGTATTTTTTCATTTGTTTTCTTTTACGTTTGGGAGTTGGAATATAAATATCCTGTTATTGACATAAGAGTTTTCAAAGACAGAAACTTCCTATTTGGAACAATCGCAAGTTCTTTTATTAATATAATGATTTATTCAACATTGCTTCTCGTTCCAATGTTTGTACAAAGTCTTTTAGGGTATAGTCCATCTATGTCGGGTTTAGCAATGTTTCCACGATCAATAGTCTGTTTCGTAGGACTAATTGTCGTTGGAGAGGTTTCTAAATATGTGGAAAGTAGAATTCTTGCTACAATTGGGTTTTTAATTATGGGAGCATCTGTTTTAATGCTGACACAAATGAATCCAACTTCTTCTATGGAAAGCATAGTTTTACCTAATATTTTGTTGTGTATCGGGGTACCAACTGCTTTTGTTCCTATAACAGCGTTATCTTTTAATACTTTACCTGCTGCAAAAAATGCTGATGCTGCGGCTTTACATGCTTTGTTTAAAAATATTATAACAGCTGTTGCAACCTCTATTTCAGCAACTTTTATAGCTAGAGTTTCTCAGGTAAGACAAAATTATTTGGTAGAACATTTATCACCGCATAATCCGATGTTTCAGTATAAATTATCTATTTTAAGTGATAAATTTTTAAGATATTATTCTGTTCCCACTGCAGAAAGAAAAGCAGCTGGAAGTTTATATAACAGCTTACTTCAACAAGCCAGATTAAGTGCATTCTTTGATGTCTTTACAGTTTTAGCTTTATTGATGGTCTTAGTTATTCCGCTTGTTTTTATGTTAAAAAACAAACAAAGAAAAACAAAAGCTTAGTTTTATAAGCTTTTTTTATGATAATATAAGTTTATGAATTGTTTTTTTAGAGACCAGTATGAAGCTTTATATAAAGCAACAAAACCTTATCAATATGTAGGTGGAGAATTTCTGTCATTTAATAAAGATTTTAACTCTGCAAAAATTAGGTTTGCGTTTGTATTTCCTGACAAGTATGAAATAGGAATAAGTAATCTTGGCGTAAGAATTATTTATGATAGGGTTAATTCTTACAAAAAAAAATTGGATAATTCAGAAGATATTTCCCCTTTTATGGCAGATAGAGCTTATGCACCTGCACCTGATTTTAAACCTGAATTTTTATATGGCGTAGAGTCAAAAAGAGCTTTAAAGGATTTTGATGGTGTTGGTTTTTCTCTGCAGTATGAGTTGTCTTATCCAACAGTTTTAAAGATGCTTGAAATGTCAGGGATTTCTATTAAAAATATTGATAGAAGTGATGAAGAACCAATTGTTTTTGCAGGAGGGCCTTGTGCATTTAATCCTTTACCATTAGCTGATTTTATTGATGTTTTTTGTATTGGTGATGGTGAAGAAATGATGGTGGAAGTTTGTGAAGTTTTAGAAAAAACTAAAGGACTTCCTAGAAAAGAACGTATAAAAGAATTATGTAAGATTAAGGGATGTTGGAATGTAGAATTAGGAGGTAGTGTTGAAAAGAGAATTTCTCAATTAACATTGGAGAATGCCTCTACATCTTATCCGATACCATTTTCAAGTTCAGTTCATGATAGGGCGATTGTCGAAATAAGACGCGGATGTGGTAGGATGTGCCGATTTTGTCAACCTGGACATGTTACATTGCCAGTTAGGGAACGTTCTGCAGAAGATATTATTCAAATTACAAAAGAACTTGTTAAAAATACAGGATATGACGAATATTCTTTACTTTCATTATCTTCTAATGATTATTCAAATATAAAAGAAGTAATAAAAGAATTAGCTGTAGATTTTAATAAAAAGAAAATATCGGTATCTCTTCCTAGTCAGCGTATTGATGGTTTTAGTTTAGAATTAGCTAACTTAGTTCAGTCAGTAAGAAAATCTGCGATGACTTTAGCTCCAGAAGCCGGTAGTCAAAGACTTAGAAATGTTATTAAAAAAAATATTTCAGAGGAACAAATTATAAATGCAGCATTGACTCTTTATGAAAATGGTTGGTCTAGAATAAAATTCTATTTCATATCAGGTCTTCCAACTGAAACTTTAGAAGATATGGATGAAATGGCAGAACTTTTAAGCAAAATTAAATATCGTGCAAAACTTCTAAAAAAGGAAAAAGATTTAAAACACGGTTTTGAAATAACTTGTACGCTTTCAATTTTTGTGCCAAAACCATTTACGCCGTTTCAGTGGTGTCCACAAATGGATTTGGATAAAGTAAGTGAGCATATTAAGTATTTAAAAGAAAAGACAAAGCATATAAAAGGGCTTAAAATTAATTATCATGAAAAATTTGTTTCTCAAATTGAGGCAGCTTTAACTAGAGGCGATAGAAATCTTTGTAAGTATATTGAAGCTCTTTATAAAAAAGGTTGTTATTTAGATGCTTGGGGTGAGTTTTTTGACAAAAACGTATGGGCAGAAACTGCTAAAGAATGTGGGTTTGATTTAGCTAAATTAGCTATGAAAGAGTATTCTTTAGATGATAACTTACCTTGGGATTTTATAAATGTCGGAATAAATAAAGAGTGGCTTAAAGATGAATATAAGCAAGCTTTTTCTCAAGGATGTGAATTTAATCACCAACCAACGTGTGAAAATAAGTGCGTAAGTTGTGGAGTTTGTCCCAATTTGAAAACTAAAAAGGTTATGGCAAGACCTTATATAGCATCAGATGAAGCTCAAAAAATTATAAATATAGAACCTGCTGATCCTACAACTGCACACAGAGATCTAAATATTCCTGTGTATAGATATCGTTTAAAAGTTACTAAAAAAGGACTTTTAAGATATTTTTCTCATTTGGATTGGCAAAATACTTTCCATAAAGTTTTAGCTCGTAGTGGTTTAAATATGGTTTATACCTTAGGATTTAATCCTACAATGAAAGTTTCGATGGGGATTGCATTGCCTTTATTTGTTCAAAGTGAAGGGGAATTGGTTGATATAGAAATCTACGATAATTTGAAAGAGGGTGAAATTAAAGAAATTTTGAATAAAAATTTACCTCAAGGAGCTGAAATAGTTGATGTTAAACAAATAGAACGATACTCTACGGCTGTGGACATAGCTGCTCATTGGGCAGAATATAAAATTTCTTTATATAAGAAATCTAATGAAAATAATCTTTACAATTTTGAAAAATTCAAGTATGATGTAGAAAGAGTTTTGTCTTCGAGTGAGATTTTAATAACGAAGAAAAACAAAAAAGGTTTTGAAAAAACAATAGATTTTAAAAATTCAATACGAGCTTATAGGTTCGAAGAAGAAAATCTATTCATATGTCTGAAAACCGGTCAAGGGTCTGATATACCTCCATTGAGAGCGGATGACTTGGTTAAACTTTTTAATCAAGATCAGATTTTTGAGATAACCAGAATTAAATTCTTTGATGAAAATCTGGTAGAGATGTAGTTTTAGTAAAAAAGGATTTAGAGAAGATGAAAGAAGCAGTAGCTAATAAAATTATTATAGCTGAGCGTGATAATATTGCTGCAGTTATGGAAAATGGAAAAGTTGCAGAGTTTTTTGTGCATAGAGGTGAAATAATTTTAGGTGATGTTTATTTAGCACAAGTAGAAAATATTTTACCTTCAATTGAAGCAGCTTTTGTTAATGTTGGATCAGATAAAATGGGTTTTTTGCACGCTCAAGATGTTATTGGGAAAGGTGCATTGCAAGACAAATTAAAGCCAAAACAAAAATTAGTAGTTCAGGTTGTTAAAGAGCCAACAGGGCATAAAGGACCTCGTGTTACTACAGAAATTTCTCTTCCTGGACGTTTCTTGGTATTGATGCCTTATGAAGCAGGAATTAATGTTAGTAAAAAGATTACATCTGCAAAAGAAAGAGCTAGATTGAAATCTATAGTAAATCTTTTAAAACCGGTTGGAATTGGAGTTATAGTTAGAACAGAAGCAGAAGGACAATCTGAAAGTGATATTCAAGAAGATTTAGAAATACTTTTAGAAAAATGGAATAATATTATAACCTCTGCTGAAAGTCTAACACCTCCTAGCTTACTTTATAGAGATCAAGATTTGTTGTATAGGGTTATAAGAGAAGCTTGTAACGAAAATACTCAAGAAATTATTGTAGATACAGCTTTTGCTTTAAATAGAGTTCAAAATATTTTACAAAACTGGCATATAAATAAAAATATTAATGTTTCATTGTATAAAGGCTCAGAACCGCTTTTAGTTGCAATGGATATCCATAAAGAAATCAAAGCAGCTTTGCAAATGAAAGTTAATTTGCCTTCCGGAGGATATTTATTTATTCAAACCACAGAAGCCTTGACTGTTATTGACGTTAATAGCGGTAAGTTTACAAATTCAGCAACTCAAGATGAAACAATTTTAAAAACTAATATAGAAGCAGTTCATGAAATTGCTCGTCAATTAAGGTTAAGAAATATCGGCGGTATGATTATTATTGATTTTATTGATATGACATCTCGTGTTGATAAATTAACAATGATGGAAGAATTAGAGCTTGCGATGGAAGCTGATAAAGCAAAACCTCAAGTCGGACAACTATCAGATTTAGGTCTTGTAGAAATGACAAGACACAGACAAGGACAAGCAATTAGTGAAATATTTGCAAAACGTTGTCCTCATTGCCAAGGCAATGGCTATATTATGGAAGATATTAAGTTTGCATCAGCAACTTCTGAAGGTGAATACAGAGCAAAAGCTGCTAAAATTAAACTTCCTATAGGAAATAACAAGAAAAAATTTAATAACAATAATAAGTTTAATAACAATAAAAATGAACAAAGTAAAATAGAGGAAATTAAAGAAATTCAACCGGTTCAAGAAGAAAAACTTGAAATTATTGAAGAAAACCCTTCTGTAATCGCTCAAGAAGCTGTAATAGAAATTCAAGAAGAGAAAACTGAAAAAATTGAGAAAAAGAAAACTCGCTCAAAAAGTCGTAAAAAAGTTAAAGAATCTGATGTTGTATCAGAAGACTTAGCTAAAACTGTTATTAATGAAAATTCAGAAATTTCACCGGTGATAGCAGATGATGCAGATAAAACTTCTAAAGAAGCCGAAACTAAACAAGAAGGGGTAAAAGAAGGGGTAAAAGAAGGGGTAAAAGAAGGGGTAAAAAATCAAGAAATAAAAGAAGAGCAAGAAAAGAAAGAAGAAAAAACTGCAAAAAGAAGTCGAAGACCTAATAGAAATTCTCAAAAAGGTCAAAAAAGAACAAGAAAGACTGCTAAAAAAGATGCTGAAGAATAAATTTATTTTATTATGTATGATGATATTATTGATATCTCCTGTTTATGCTGAGCAGGAGGTATCAACTGATATACAGCCTCAAGCTGTTACAGAGCAAACTGAAGTTGTTGACAATATCACTTATAAACAACCTGTTAGTAGAAAAAGCATTGCTAAGAAATTTTTAGCAGCTATGGGAGGAGTTTTAATATCTTCTTTAGCTTTATACTTTATATTATCTCTTTATAATAAAGTAAGAGAAAGCTTTTTAAATCAAGAGGTTTTTACTAAAGATGTAGAAACATCCTTGGAAACTCCTGATAATTTAAATGATGCTGTTAGAATTTTTTTAGAAAAAACAAAATGGGATAAGTAAATATGGCTCGAGAGTTTCAGTTTTACATAGTTCCGACTCCGATTGGTAATATACAAGATATAACTTTAAGAGCTGTTGAAATTTTAAAAGAAGTTGATTTAATTGCCTGTGAAGATACAAGAGTTACTCAAAAGCTTTTAAATCATTATCAAATTCAGACAAAATGTGTTTCCTATCACAAATATAATGAAAAAGAACGCGTAGATTTTTTTATAAAAGAACTTAATAATGGGAAAAAAATAGCACTTGTTTCAGATGCTGGAACTCCTATGATATGCGATCCTGGTTCTGTTTTATTGGAAGAATTATTAAAACATGGTATTTCTGTATCTTCTCTTCCGGGAGCTTGTGCTGTGACAACTTTTTTATCTCAAGTTCCAAGAGATAATGAAAAATTTGCATTTATAGGTTTTATACCGAGAACAGAAACTCAAATAAAAGATATTATTAAGAAATACTCTAATATAAATATGGTATTCTATGATTCGCCTGAGAGAATTTTGAAAACTTTAAAAGTTATAAAAGATATTAGGCCAAATGTAAGAGTAGCATTAGGAAGGGAATTGTCAAAATTATTTGAAGAAATCGTAGTTGATGAAATAGACAATGTAATAGAACATTTTAAAGACGGTATAAAAGGTGAAATTGTTTGTATGGTTTATGAAGAGTCTGAATCTCGGGAATTAGATTTGGAGTATAAAATATCAGATTTAAAGAAATTAGGTTTTAAAGATAAAGAGATCGCTTCAATACTATCATGCTTATATAAATTAAACAAAAATCAGGTCTATAAAAAGTCAATCTCAACCGAAAAATAGTATAATATTAACTTTTGTAACGATAAAATTGCAAGCTGTAATTCAGTGGATATAATAGTTTTAGAAAATAATATAAAAAATAAAGGAAAAAATAGTTTTTATAAATAGCAATTTTTAATTTGTTTGTGTGTTTAGATATATAAGATGTATTAAATCAATGGGATTATGGTACGAAAATAACAGACTGAATAGTAAAGTAAGTTGTAAAATATAGGAGTAATTAGTTATGACAGATGAATTAACAATTCAAGGGGTAAATCCAGGGGTAACACCACAGGTACAAAAGAAAAACAATACTGTACCATATACATTAGGTGGTGCTGCAGTTGGTGCAACAGCAGGTTGGGGAGCAACAGCGTTGTACAAAGGAAGTGGTTCTGCAAAATCTTATGAAGAGCTTGTAAAAGAAGCAAACGATAAAGATAAGTTAGAATTAACATCTAAAAATGATGCTGTTACAAAAGCAGAACAAGAATTAGCAGAAGCTAGCAAAGCTGTTTATGAAGGAGCCGAAAAAACAAATTATGATAATGCAGTAGCGGCAAAAGATGAAGCTTGGAAAAAGTTATATGATTCAAAAAAGAAAGTTTTAGAATTAGGTAGTGGTGAGTTTGATATCCAAAATCCAGACTTTAAGCCTTATGGAGAGACAGATTTCCCTATTCCAAAAGGAATGAATCACAAAAAAGCTGAAAAGGAATATAACAGCTTAACAGGCGATGTTACAAAAAGAGTTAAAGAACTAAAAAAAGATATGTCAGCGACAGGTAAACCACAACAATTAAAAGATAGTACAGAAAGTACAATAGAGGCACTGTTTAAAAATTTAGAAACTGATTACAAAATGCTAACAGATGATACATTGAAAAATAGATTCTATCAAATATCATACGATGATGGCGGTAAAGATAAATACACAGATGCTTACAATAAAGCGTTTGGTGTTGCAAAAACACAATATCCAGAAGTAGATATTATTACATTAAAAAATACAAAAAAAGAAGAAATTTTAGAAATTCCCGGTCGTATAATTGCAGGCGAAGGACACGTTCCGGCAGGATGGGATAAGGCTGATTTGGTCCCAGTTGTAAACCCTACAACAAAAAGGATAGATTATAAGACAGTATATTTTGATCCAAACGAAGCTACTCAATATATTACTAAAAGAAATAACGAAATCCGTCAGTTGAGAAAAGAATATGCTCAAGAATTATTACAAAATGCTCAAAGTTACACAACAATAAATCAAGAGTTAAAAAATTTAGAAAAAGCTATAGATAATAAAACATCACTATCTGATGCAGAAAAGCTTGGTTCTATGTACGATAAGAGCACCGGTGTAAAAGTAAAAGAAATTGTAAAAGAAGCAAAATCTAAGACTTATACACAAACAGTTGATGGCAAAATATTATCTGGTTACAGCAATGATATTGCTATTTTAGAAAATTTAGATGCAACAAAAACAAAATTACCTAAAAAATTAAATGGTTCATATGCTGGAGCTAAAAATATTGGTGAAGCTTTAGAAATGGCAAAAGGTCGTCAAAAAGTCGCAGAAGAATTCTTATCTGAAGAGAAAAGATTAACAGGTGCGTTAAAAAATACAAAATCTAACAATGCTGTAGTAAAAGAACTTGATGAAAAGATTTTAAAAATCTTTTCAGGTGATGAAAAATTAACTGAGGCTATGCAGAAATTACGAGAAACTTTCCCTGATTTAAAATTGGGGGGTGATACTCTTACAACAGAACAAATTGAAGCACAAGCTAAAGAATATGCTGACAAGAATTTAAGCAAGTCTTTAACTGATGCAGTAGAAAGAACAAAGAGCGATTTAGATAAAGTTATTGCTGAAAAAGGTAAAGTTAATGAAACTGCTAAAAAGACTGCTCAAGAAGCTGTAGAAAAAGCGAAAGGTGAATTAGATAAGCTTGTAGCTGATTTAAACGGTAAAGTAAAAGGTATGAGCGGTACTGCAAAAGCTTTAGTAATCGGTGGAGTTGCTGCAGCAGGTGCTTTAATCGGACTATCAATGTCTAATAAATCTAAAAATGTGTAACATTTTTAATTACTAATGAAACTTATTTTACAACAACATAAAAAAGGTAAGCTGAAAAGCTTACCTTTTTATTATTAATTTAAAAATATTATATATAATAATATTTTCGTTAGCATTACATTAAAATCTAAGTATTTTTTGTATTTTTTTATACACTTACAATGATAAATCATATTTATCATTTTACACTTCTTTATAATAATATACATATTTTATTGATGTTTAATTGATATATTTTTAAGTTTACTAAATCTTATATTTAAAGGAGATAGTTAATGTTAAAAAAAATCTTAATTATATTGACTATAAATATTTTATCATTACCAATTTATGCATTTAGTTATAAAAATAATAATGCGGTTACAATTTACGAAAAAATTAATCCTGCAATAGTTTCAGTTGATTCACAACTTTCAGACGGATTATCTTGTGGTACTGGTTGCATTATTGATAAATCAGGAATTATTTTAACAAGTGCTCATGTTATTGATATTGGAAAAACCATTGTTGTTACAATGAATAATGGCCAAAATTATAATGCTAAAGTAATAAAGCATTTAGGCGATAATAAAGATATTGCACTTTTAAAAATTGATACTGACTTGAATTTGAAAACTGTAAAGTTAGGAAATTCAGAAAAAATTAAAGTCGGGGAAAAAGTTTTAGCTATTGGAAATCCTTTTGGATTTAACGGTACACTAACTCAAGGAATTATTTCAAGAATAGATTATGCAAAAAACAGAATACAAACCGACGCAGCAATTAATCCTGGTTCATCAGGCGGTCCATTACTTAATACAAAAGGAGAAATTATCGGGATAAACCAAGCAATTTATAATCCTGATAACAATATCTCAAATATTGGAATAGGATTTGCCACTCCTATTAACTTAGTAAAAGAATATTTAAAAGAAGATGAAGCTTTGGGTAGCTGATTATTTACAATTAAATAAGAAATATTATAATAATAAGTATGAGGAAATTATTAGAAATTATAATATTATTATCAATATTTATTACACAAGTTTTTTCAGCTGAAATAAACTTACGTGATTATGATGAAATTGATATCCCTGCCGGAACTCACATTCCTGTAATATCATTACAAGAATTTTCTACAGCTTATTGCGAAGAAGGAGATGCCGTAAGTTTTATTACAACTTCTGATATTTATTTATATAATAAAAACGTAATACCTGAAGGCACAAAATTAACAGGTTATATAGACAAAAAAAACGAACCTATAATAGGAACAAATGCTGCAATGCGAGTTTTTGTAAATAAAATGTATTTAAAAGATGGTTACGAAATACCAATAAAATCTTTTATCTACACGGCAAATAATAACATTATAGGCGGAGGTCTGACACCTCCTGCAGAATACATAAGAATTCCTCATTATCAAAGATGGACCATGTTTCGAGCTATGGGCACATTACAATGTGTTCCGGGAGCAAAAAGGAAAATGGGAGAACATGTTACTATCGCATCGGGAGCCGATTTAATAATTGTCTTAGTGGCTCCAATTCACATGACACATACTGTAGTTAATTGACAAAATTCTGATTAATTATACAATATTATTAGGGGAGACGATTTTAATTTATGAAAAATGTAAATAAAATTATTATTGCAATATTGTTAGTTTCAAATTTAGGTTGTACAGTGAATGCTGCAGCTAATTTCACTTATCAACAGCCGCAAGTTCAACAAGTTAATAATAGTAATTATGTACAACAACCTATGCAGTATAATTCAAACCAACCATTAAAAGGAAATGTTGTAATGGTTCCTGCCGGAACAAGTGTTCCTGCAACATTTACAGCTCCTATATCTTCAGCAACTATGACTGTTGGGCAGTCTGTTTCTCTATTATTAGGCTCTGATTTTTATTACAATAATAAATTAATAGCACCTGCAGGAAGCTCAGTTTATGGAACAGTTATAGAAGCTTCAAAAGCAAAACGCGGGAGTATGAACGGTAAATTGTGTATAAGATTTACACAAATAAATACACCGTATGGAGTTCAAGTTCCTATATCTGCAATTATAAAAACCGATGATTCTTCAGGAGTATTGATTGGCGGAACAAAAATGGACGTAACAAAAGAATATGCTAAAGACTTAGCAGGAGGTAGTGCTGCAGGTGCTTTATCTGGACTCGTATTTGGAGCTTTAGCAGGCGGAGATGTGGGAAGAGGTGCCGCATTAGGAACTGCAGTCGGAGCAGGTGGTGGCTTAATAAAATCTGTTTGGGATAAAGGTAATGACGTTGAAATACCGGCTAATGCGACGGTTGAATTACTTTTAACTCAACCAATTACAGTTTCTACTTCCGGTTATGGATATGAAAATTAGTAAGTAGGTTAATTTAAAATATTTGCTATTTTATTATTCTAAAATAGTAAAAAGTGAGAGAATAAAAAAGTGACAATTTTAAACAGAAAAAGTTTTATACTAGACGAGGATGAAGATAATAATCAAGAGGAATATGTTTTACCATCTATTGTAACAAGTAAACCTGAAGTTATTCCAATTAAGAAATCATTAGCAATTTCTACAGCATTACATCCGGCTGTGGTATTATTAATATGGTTAATATCTTTGATGTTGGCATTGATGGGAATTAATTTAACATTGTTCAAAAAGCCTCCAATTCAACAAAAAAAAGATATAGAGTTTGTTTTAGTAGATAAAGAAGGAACTCCAAGAAATCCTAATACTAAAAACAGAGCAGATATTAATTCCAGGAGCGGAGGAATAAATGATCCTAAAAGAAAGGTTTCTATGCCTTCTCCAGCTCCTAAAAAAGCTTCAACCCCTTCTGCTCCAAAAGCTCAAGCGAAACAAACAAAAAAACAACAACAGCAAAGTCCTGTAAAGAAACAAATTATACAACCTAAAAAACAAGCTCAAACAACAAAAGCAAAACAACAACAAGCTGTTTCCAAACCTTCAGTTGCGAAACCGGCTCCACCTACTTCAAGACCTAGTGCAAGACCTGTTTCTTCACCGGCTCCGGTTGCGAAACCTTCTTCTAAATTTACAGTTCCTGCACCTAAAGGAGCTCCTATAGGGAAATCTTTATCTACAGGACCTATTGGTGGAACATCTGCTCCAACAGGTGCAAAATCAGGAAGCGGATCATCCTCAGGAGGTAGTGCCTATGCACCAAGACCATCATTATCACCATCTTCTAGCGGTGGAGGTAGTGGGCAACTTGCAAGAGGATCTTCCGGGTCAGGAAATCTTGGAAATCCAGGAGGCGGAGGAGGTGCTCCGGGTATTGATGCTCTTCGAGAACCAGATTTTGGACCTTACATGAGAGAACTCCAAAGAAGAATTAAACTTAATTGGGATCCGCCTAAAGGAAATGAAAGTAAAAGAGTTGTCTTATTATTTAAGATTGCTAAAGATGGAAGACTTCTATCTTGCAGAGTTCATAAGTCTTCTGGGCTTCCTTCAGCAGATCAGGCTGCTTTAAAAGCAGTAGAACTAACAGCACCTTTTAGACCGCTACCTGCTGATTTTAAAGGACAAAGTATTGATATTCAATTTACGTTTGACTACAACGTATTTGGCGGTTCAAGGTATTAAGATAAATATAATTAATGAAAATAAAGAGGTAAATTATTATGGAACTATTATTACATTCAATTCAATTAGATTGGCCAGTGCTATTACCGATATTGGTATGCTCAATTCTAACCGTTATGGTAGCTATTGATAGAGCTGCTTTTTACAATGCAAATAAAAGAAATGTTATTGAATTTATCCCAAGATTACAAAAAGAACTTGCAAAAAATAATCTGATGGGAGCTCAAAATGTTGCTGTACAATGCGGCGGTATCATTGGAGAAGTTACTGAAGAAGGGGTAAGAATTTTATCAGAACAGAAAAAAGGATTCTCTCGTTCTTTTGACATAGCATCTGCTCTAGCTACTAGAAAATTAGAACACAGATTGACTATTTTAGGTACAATTGGTGGTGTGGCTCCTTTTCTAGGGTTGTTTGGAACTGTTGTTAGGATATTATACACATTCCAAGACTTAGCTTCACAAGGTAACCAATCTGCGGCAGTTGCAATGGGTATTGGTTCCGCATTGATCGCTACTGCTTTTGGGCTTGGAGTTGCAATTGTTGCAGTTGTTTGTTATAACACTTTCCAATCTACAGTTAGAAGATTTGAAGATGATTTTCAACTTATTAAATTGTTATTCTTAAGTTTTGTTGACTCTGAAGAAGAAGTTAATGTTCAATCTAAATCAAGTGTGGCATTAGGTTAAAATGGTAAAAAATTATGGGTATTAAAACAGGTAAAAAAGCTCTATTTACAGAAATAAATATAACACCTTTAACAGATATATTCTTGGTTTTATTAATCATAATGATGGTTGTTGCTCCGACTTTTCAATCTGTCGATAACTCTATTACTGTTCCTGAAGTTAATAGCGGAACATCTATTGAACAAGGAAAAGTTACTGTTTCTGTAACTAGGGATGGAACTGTTTATGTAGATTCTGTAAGATCTTCTGTAGAAAATTTAGCAAATGATTTATCAAAAGTTAAGCCACAAGGCGATAATGCCGAAGTTGTAGTAAAAGCTGACGAAAAAGTTAAAAGTTCTATTATAATGGATATTATGGATGCAGCTCAAGACGCAAACTACAAAAAACTTATAGTGGCAGGCGAACCTTTAAATAAAAAAGACCAAAGAAAGTTAGAAGAAAATCAAACAATGGAAAATACTTCTAACTATACATCTAATAATACCCTAGAAGGTGCTTCTAATAATATTCCAGAAAAAAATCAATACGAAACTTGGAGTGAGTAAATTATGCGTGACAGTTTTAATGAAATTAATATAACACCATTAACAGATATCTTTTTAGTTTTGTTAATTATTATGATGGTTATTGCACCATTACTTGATCAACAAGGCTTAAATTTAGCTGTCCCAGAAGTTGTTAATGCAGAACAGGTTTCTCAAGATCCTAAGATCATGAATTTCAATGTTACTAACGATAATAAATACTTTTTTAATGATTTAGAAATTGCATCAAGTGATTTAGAAAAGGTTGTTTCTGAACATGCAAAAGAATATCCTGACGGTTTATTAATTCAAGTAGGAGAAAATGCCGAGCACGGAGCTGTAGTAAAACTTATGGATTCAGCAAGAAATGTTGGGGTAACAAGTATTTCACTTGCAAGATAAATTTGAGGATAAAAAATGCTGGAACCTTTTATTTGGATGTTTAAAACTTCAGGAATAAAAAAACACTTTTTTTATTTATTCGGTATTTTTGTTTTATTTTCCATATTTTCTGGAATTTTAACATACTTATTTGATTCAATAGATAACATTACTTTTTTAAAATCATATATAAATATCATATGGTCTATTTGTTTAATATCAATCTTTTGGTTTTATCAAGGTTATTTTTTCAATTTAGTCGAAAAAATAATTTCGAGAGACTGGGATATTGAATCAAATAATATTTACAACAAAAATGTTAAAACTATTTTTAAAATTAGCTTACCCGAATTAAATTTTTTTAAAAATTTATGGCGTGGAATTGCTTCTTCTATTGCTATTGTACTATTATTACTACCATTCATACTGTTAATTACAACTTCTAACGCCATATTTATTTTATCTAAACTTTCCCCATTCGTTGTTACAATAATTTATGTATTTTTGTTATTATTTTTTCCGGCATTATTATGGAATTATTCTACAAATAATTCTATTATAGCTGTATTCAACTATAGAAAAGCTATTTTTATCATGGGTAACTATACCTGGAATTATATTAAAAATATTCTAATAGCGATTATTTATTCTATAATAAATGGACTTATTATAAATCTTATTGTAAATATCTTTGCCAAAAATAGAATTTTCTTTGCAGAACATCATGGTATAAATCTTATCTATGGATTAATATTATTATTTATATTTATTACAAATTATATTTATTGCTTGTATGTAAATGCATATTTATTGGGTACAATTACACCCGCTAATGAATACTAATTTATAAGTTTAAGACAAATATCATCAAAAATATTTATACTTTTTAAACCAAGGGTAGCCTGTTTTTTTGCTGTTTCTAAAATTTTTATATGCTCTATAAAATTATTATTTTTAGGGTTTGATTTTAATAATATTAATATATAATTCTGTATTGCACTCAAAATTTCAAGTACAGAATAATCTTTACTTAAATCCTGTAAAGCTTGAGATATTTCAAAAATATTTTTACGCTCAAAATTAAAATAATTAGTAAATATCCCTTCTATAATAGAATAATCATATGATATTTTTTCTTTTGAAGGAACAAAAAAACATTGAGAACGGGAAATTATAGTTGAAAGTACATCATCAATATATCTTGTTAAAAATATAAAAGTTACACCTGCTTGTGGTTCTTCTATAATTTTTAATAGAGAATTTGCTGTTTCTGCCTGAAAATTTAAAGAATTTAAACCAGATATATTCCCATTTTCATCTTTATCACAAAAAATGTACACTCTATGGAATTCTGAAGAAGATACTAAAGCTTCTTTTATCATTTGAGATTGTTTAATTGAAATAACTGTTTTTGACTCATCATCTTCAGGTTTATTATCAATTTTAGAAATTGTAAGAACTGCAGGGTGAGAATTCTCTCTTATCCAACGGCAATCAAGGCAATCACAATCATCTGTTTTATCCCTTTTACAATTAAGTAATCTTGCTATTTCAAGGGCCAAAATATACTGTGCTTGGAAATCATTACCATAAAATAATAAGCTTTGAGGTAGTGCTCTTGTTTTTGTATTTAATGCTTGAGTAAAATATTTTGTCAAAAAAGGATACTTATCTGATAATAGCACACTCAACCTCCGATATTATATCAATAGCTTCTGCTGATTTTATTTTGTATTCAACATTAAAAAGATTATCTTTTAATTTTACTAAATCTGAAATCTTTGAATTTTTTAATTTTTCTAGTGTTTGTTTTACAACAAATTCATGCATACCTAATTTTTTTGCCAGTTCAATAGGAGGTTGATTTTGAGAAATTTTTAAAACTATCCATTTTCTTAACATTGTTTGAATTGCAGACAAAAGTTCCAATGGATGTTTTTTATCTAAAAGTTTTTTAAATTCTAAAAGTGCATAATCTCTTTTACCTTTCATTATAAGTTCTGTAAGATTAAACAAATCTTGGTTAGAAATACAAATATCTTGAACCATTTGTTTTGTAATTATTTTACTAGGGTATGCTATTAATTTTAGTTTTTCAAGTTCTCCATCAAATTCTCTTAAATTATTTCCTATTTGTTCAATTAAAAGATTTATTGCATCTTGATTTAAAGTAATATTCTTAGATTTTGCATTATTTTTTAACCAATTAGTAATCTCAACCGTTTTATAAGTTTTAAATGTTGGAAATTCTTTAGAATTAAATTTAGATAAGATTTTATATAACTTACGTCTTGAATCAATTTTTTTATTTTCATCTCTTGATAATTTAACTACAAATACAACATCTAAAGTATCAGGATTATTTATTAAAGCATCATCGATATCAGTTAGTTCGGAATCATCAAAAAAGTTCTTATTAGAAAGAAAATAATTTTCAGCATTAATAACTAATAACATTTGTCCAAACATCATCGGAGGAGTTCTTAAGGCATTTATAAGAATAGAATAATCTGGATTATCCAAAACCTGATAGTTCATAGAACTAAAATCAGGATTTAATTTTGAACTAAGTTTTTTTAATTCAAGTTCGATATTAAAATCTTCATCCCCATAAAAGAAATATACTGCCATAAAAGAATTATACAACAAATCTTTTCAGGTATTCAAGTTTAACTCCGGTATGAAAAACTATAAATCTCTTTTTTACTTCAAATGTTTCAGTATTTTCAATTTCAAGATTTTTATTTAATTCTAAATCTACATTTTCTGTAATAAACATTTTATACTCCTCTATAAATTTTAATTTAAATTATTATTAAGCAGCTTCAGTTTGCACATATTTGGCAGATTTAGCAACAACTCCATAACAAACCATAGTAAGTCGATTATTCAAAGCAAGCATTGTTCTGAAATTATTGGCCGAACAATTCATTGCTTCTAACATATCATCAGCATCAACTTTAGAAACCAAAGCATCTTCATCGTGATTATCAACTTTTTCTTGTGCATATTTTTCAACTAATAATTTGTCAATAAAATCTCTTGCTCCAATTGCCATAATAAATACTCCTATATAAAATTTTTACTAATACTCAAAATAATTTAAGAAAGCAAAAATATCGTTCTCAAAGCTTTAAGATGCTTGATTTTAATCTTCTCTGCTCACTTATATATCTTATATATATAAAGTATTTACAAACAAAAAAATTGACTATTAAAAGTTAAATTATTAAGTTTTGTTAACTAAAATTTCTATAAAAGCAAGTAAAAATTAGAAGCCTAAGAAAGAGCTATATTGTTGTTGCATATTAGCAATAAGCAGGTCCATAGAAGAGAATTTAGCTTCCAAACGTTCTCTATACCTTTCCATATCATTTGTTGCATTAAC